>CALXUM010000004.1 GCA_944391685.1 uncultured Alphaproteobacteria bacterium | reverse complement strand
CCGTAGCTCAGCTGGATAGAGCAACAGCCTTCTAAGCTGTGGGTCAGAAGTTCGAATCTTCTCGGGATCGCCAATTTAAGAAAACCTCCTTAATAAAACGGGAGGTTTTCTTGTAAATAACAAGGAAAAAAATGAAACAGTTTCAACGTCGTCAGGAAGATTTTGTGTGCGAACACTGTGGATTTCATGTCAAAGGTAATGGTTACACCAATCATTGCCCACGTTGCCTTTATTCCAAACATGTTGATATTAATCCTGGAGACAGGGCCGAAGAATGTGGCGGATTAATGGAGCCGATTGATTTGATATTAAAAGACGGTGAATATGTTTTAATTCATCGCTGTCAAAAATGCGGCTTTGAACGACGCAACAAAGTTTCAAAAGACGATGATTTTGAAGCGATTCTCCAAATCGCCCGTCAAAAAAAAGAACAACTTAAAAAATAAATAGACTATTCTTCCGCAGGGATTTTAATTCCTTTTAGTTCTCGTTTTTTCTGCCACTTCATTTTGGCATATTGACGCATATCTGCTACCACATCAGTTTCATCAAGAATTTCTTTCCCTAAGATAGTTTCAATAATATCTTCCAAAGTAACAATTCCGTCCCAATTACCGAATTGATCAATAACCAAAGCCATATGATTGTGATCTTCCAGCATTGAATTTATAACATTTTCCAGATGAGCATCGGGGGAAAAACTCCGAATTTGTCTGGCATAATTGTCAACAATATCATTGTCATTTGCTTTATAAGAGGCTGATTTATGAATATATCCTAAAAAGTTTTGTTCATTTTTATCAACGATTGGAAAACGTGAAAAAGGTGTTGATGTTAAAAATTTATCAAATTCTTTGATGGTTGTTCCCGGACGCACCACATGAACAACCGTTCTCGGCGTCATAATATCTTTAACCTTAACTTCATGCAAGTTAATGGTATTAACAATCATTCTATATTTATTTTCATCTAATACTTTTGATGCTTTTCCCATTCTGGCCAGAGCTTTTATTTCTTCTTTAATATGAGAAGCATCACTTTTTTTACTGTCAAACCATCTGGTAATTAGTGCAGACATCCAAATCAACGGTTTTAATATAAACAACATAGTGTGTAATGTAATCACCATTGACGGTATAAGTTGTTTCCAATACTTTGCTCCGATAGATTTGGGCAATATTTCAGACAATACCAAAATCAAAAAAGTCATAATACCTGATGCCCAACCGATATAAGCTTGTCCGTATATTTCTGCCACTTGAGCACCCACACCGGTTGCACCGACCGTATGAGCAATAGTGTTCAATGAAAGTATGGCAGCCAATGGTTGATCAATATTTTCTTTTAGCTCGGATACTTGTCTGAACAGTTTTGGGTTCTTATCTTCTAATTGAGCAATATAACTTGGAATAATTGATAAAAGAGCTGCTTCCATAACCGAACATAGAAATGAAACAGCAATAGCCATAACGGCATAAAAAAGTAAAAGAATCATAATTTCCTTTTTAGTTGTTATATAATAAAGAACAAGTTAGCAAAAAATTTATCAAAAATAAAGGATTATTATAATACTCTAAAACAAATTGTTGAAAAGGTATGCAGATGCAAAATAAGTTAGCTTTGGTAACGGACTTTGATGGTACAGTAAGTGATGATGATTTTTTTGATCTTGTAGCTAAAAAATATTTAGCACCGGAAGCTCTGGTTCCATGGGATTTGTATCTTGAAGGCAAACTCAGCCATTTAGAAGCTTTGAATCAGGTTTTTGCTCAAATAAAAATACCGGAAAAAGAATTAAAAAGTTTTATAAAAAAAATACATATAGATAAAAGTTTTTCAAGCGTTTCCGAATATTGTTTTAAACAAAAAATACCAATATATATGTGTTCTGCCGGCTGCGATTATTATATAAAAATAAGCTTAGGTAACATAATTGATAAATATGATATCCATTTGATTACCAATCATGGCGAATACAATTCCCAAACAGGATTAAAAATGATTCCACCAAAGAATAGTCCTTTTTATGATCAAGATGTTGGAATATCCAAAGCAGGAGTGGTAAGTTATTTACAAAAACAAGGGTATAAAGTCGTCCTTTGTGGTGACGGTCCGCCTGATTTTGCTCCGGCACAGATAGCTGATGTTGTTTTTGCTAAAAAAATCTTGCTGAAAAAATGTATTGAGGCTAAAATAAACACTCAACCATTTAATAGTTTTAAAGATGTTCTCAACTATCTTAAAGGAGGTCATAATGACATATTATCCCTCTAATCGACAAATTAATATACCTTATCTCCTAAAAATCGGCCCTGGAAAATTTGATAAAATTGGCAAATATCTGATAGATAAAGACATGACAAACATTGCCGTTTTTTGGAGTGAAGGATTAGAGGATATTTTTGGTGAAAGATTTAATAACAGCATTCAAGCTTATGGAATTAACATAATTCATAAACAAGATGTTCGTTTCATAAATATAGAAGAGATTACTAAAGTAGCTTTTAATTTACCAAATTCTCTAAATGCCATAATCGGAATAGGAGGAGGTAAGGCTCTGGATTTTGCTAAATATGCTACTCATCTTTTGAAAATTCCGTTTATTTCCGTTCCCACCTCTGCGTCAAATGATGGCTTTTGCAGTCCTAATTGTTCATTATTGGTAGACGGATATCGCAAAAGTGTTAAATCAAGCATTCCTTTTGGAGTAGTTGCAGATATTGATATTATCAAAGAAAGTCCTCAGGCTTGTATCTATTCCGGACTTGGGGATATGGTTTCCAAAATAACGGCTTTATGGGATTGGAAAAAAGCATTTCTTAAAGGTTATGAGAGATATAATGATTTTGCATCATTGATGGCATATAATTCTCTTGATCTGTTATTTATTAAGCATAGTTTTGATACATCTTCTCCTGAATTTCAACGCAGTCTTGTAACCTCGCTTTTGATGTCCGGTATTTCTATGGAAATAGCCGGTACTTCAAGACCGGCAAGTGGTTCTGAACACCTTATATCCCACGCTTTGGATAATATTTCCAAGTATCCCAAAATGCATGGCCTGCAGGTTGGAACGGCGTCATATTTATGTGCATTACTGCAAGAAAATCCTGAAACAGATAGCCTAAGGGAAGTGTTGCTAAAAACCGGATTCTTTGAATTTGTCAGCCATAATCCTTTTAATAAGGAAGAATTTATTTCAGCCTTGCGTATGGCTCCGACCATAAAAAAAGATTATTATACCATTCTTTCTGAAGCGGGAAATTTTCAGCGTGCTGTAAAACTTTTGGATAGTGACGAAATTTTAAGAGCATTAATTAAAAACAATATTGTATGATTAATTAAGATTGTTACATTTTTGTTACAAAAACAGTTGTTTTAAAGCTTAATTTATGGTATAAATAATATATGAAATACCTTGTAAAAAGGAGGCTATTATGATGACTGATAAAAAAGATGTAGGTACGGAATTTTTGAAAAAAATTTCTGACCCCAAAATCAGCAAAGAACAAATATTTAATGCTTTGTTTGATGCTCGCGGTACCGGTGATGGAATTAATACCGATCATGTATTTTTTCAAGAAGTTATCATTAAATTTAATGCCTCTAAAGCCGAACAGGTAATCAAAAATCATCTTCCTTATGAAACAGACAGCCATTATGTTGATGTTGCTCTTAATGCCTATATCAAAAAAGGCGGTAATATGCATGATTTTGATAAAGAATTAAAAATTTACAAAAATAAATATGATAACAGACACCCTAAAATTAATCCGGCGTTAATGGCTCGGAATTTAGGAGGAGCATCAGCTACAATATAATAAAAAACGCTACCTTTTTTAGGTAGCGTTTCATTTTTTAACATAAAGCTTAATAGCTTCTGGCGTAGATAACATCCATTGTTGCCGGTTTTCCGGTTAATAAGCAAGTACCTTGAGTATTGCTTTGATCAAAAGGAATACAACGAATGGTAATTTTCATAGCCTTAAGAAGTTCTTCACTGTTAGGGTCTCCGCTCCATTTACCGCGAACAAAAGCTACTTTACCTTGTTTACCGTCTTCAATCCACTCATTGGATTGTTCAAAATAACGATTAAAATCTTCAACGGTTTTAATATCGGTGCGAATGTTAGCATCCAAACGTTTTTTTGCTCTGTCAAACATTTCTTTTTGAATATTTTCTATTCTTTGAGATAATGTTGCAATAAATTCCTCCTTACCAATAATTTCTTTGGCATTGGAAGTGTTTATTTTCAAACGTTCTTTCAACATAACCTTATTTTCTGCCGCATCTCTGGGACCGATTTCGCAAATAATCGGAGCTCCCTTGCGTGTCCATTCCCAGTATTTATCTACACTTTTACGATCACGTTTATCAATTTTAATTCTTATCTTTTCACCAAAAGGTATAAGTTTCCTAATTTCAGCCGCTAAGTTATTAATATAATTCATAACCGTGTTTTCATCTTCCGGCTTTTTAATAACCGGAATAATAACAACCTGATACGGTGCAATTCTGGGAGGAACGACCATACCTTCATCATCGGCATGAGTCATAATAACCCCGCCGATAAGACGAGTAGACACGCCCCAAGACGTTGTGTAAGCATATTCTTGTTGGTTATTTTTGTTAACAAAAGAGATGTTGGCTGACTTGGCAAAGTTTTGTCCCAAAAAATGAGATGTGCCGGCTTGTAAAGCTTTGCCGTCTTGCATCATTGCTTCCACGCAATAGGTATCAACGGCACCGGGAAATTTCTCATGTTCAGGCTTTTTCCCCAAAATTACAGGCATAGCCAAGGTTTCTTCACAAAGCTCACAATAAGCCTCAAGCATGGTTTTTGTTTCAGTCTCTGCTTCCTCAGGTGTGGAGTGAGCAGTGTGTCCTTCTTGCCACAAAAATTCACGAGTACGCAAAAACAGGCGAGGACGCATTTCCCAACGAACCACATTTGCCCATTGGTTGATCAAAACCGGAAGATCGCGATAAGACTTGACCCATTTTGAAAAAGAGTCGGCAATAATAGCTTCAGATGTTGGGCGAACGATTAAAGGCTCCTCCAATTTTGAATCAGGTACAAGTTTTCCGTCTTTCATAGATAAACGAGAATGAGTAACCACAGCCATTTCCTTGGCAAATCCGTCAACATGCTCAGCTTCTTTTTGAAAAAATGACAAAGGAATAAACATCGGAAAATAGCAGTTTTCATGATCGGTTGATTTGATTTTTTCATCAAATACATCACGAATGCGTTCCCAAATACCATATCCCCAAGGTTTAATCACCATACATCCTGGAGACGATGAATTTTCAGCCATATCAGCTTCCGAGACCACACATTGATACCATTCGGGATAATTTTCTTTTCTTGATTTTTTAAGAGACATAGTTTTATTCCTTTTCATAACGTAATGAAATATCCGCGAGCCCCATTGCCGCGGATGCGAACGCTAATTTAACAGAATAAAATGAATTTGCAAAGATTTTTTTATTAAAAAAGCCAGCATCATATAAATGCTGGCTCAAATAAAAAATAAATACTATTTTTTCCCACATTTAAGAATAGCATTAACGCTTTTCACCGCTTTGCGATTACCCTTATCTTTAAGCATTGGTTTCATATCAAGAGAAGAACGTTTTTGCATTTGTTGCTGAGCTAAGGCTTTTCTCTCCTGCATTTGTTTCTCGGCAAGCATCAAGTTCTCTCTTGCTTGTTCTATTAACAGTTCTTTTTGTTCTGGTGAAAAAGAAGATTTATCTATTCTTTTTAAAGCCTCTTCATATTTATCCTGATATTTATAATGTTTGTTATTTTCTTTACCCATCTTATGATGTTTTTTATCTTTTCTATAATGCGTTACCTGACTATCTTCAATATTTTCCGTAACATTTTCTGCTGTCAAATTAACAGGTTCAACATCATGAGAGGTTGTGTTTTTACGTTGAGCTTCAGCCGTTGAAATATTAAAAATAGCCAATGTAAACAAAATTCCAAAAGTAATAATGGCCAAAGAAGATTTTTTCATTTTTAATCCTTTCAAAAAAACTACATCCATAAAAGAAATAATCATTGCGTGCAGCTTTGCAAGTTTTTAATATATAAAAAATATCTAAAACATCTTGCAAAGTAAAATAGTTGGATTACACTAAAATACATAACTAACCTTCGTGGTCTAAAAGCGAAATACTTTTAACAACAAAAACAAACAAGTTTTCTGCCGTTTGATACGATAGTTATGTTAGGGCAGAGTATAGCCTTACATAAGGATTACAAAGCTCATTTATTAACCTGTTTTTTTAAAGGATGTTTACTATGGCAACAGGAACAGTTAAATGGTTTAACAAAAGAAAAGGGTATGGCTTCATTACCCCGGATGAAGGCGGATCAGATGTTTTTGTTCATATATCAGCCGTTCAAAAGGCTGGTCTTCGCACACTGAACGAAGGTGTAAAGATAGAATATGAATTACTCTCCGAGAGAGGTAAAACAGTAGCTGGCAATCTTAAACTGGCTTAAAAAACAAATAAAAAAAACCTCAGACTTTTAAGTCTGAGGTTTTTTTATCATCAAATTTTAGAATTGTTCCTGCAATTCAAAGAAATAAGCTTGCGGATGATCACAAACAGGGCATTTTTCAGGAGCCATCGGAGATTCAACACGATGTCCGCAATTAGCACATTCCCAAATAACTTTGGTCGGACGATTAAAAATTGTACCTTCTACCAAAGATTTGAGCAAAGCCTGATATCTTTCTTCATGTCCTTTTTCAATTTTTGCAACAGATTCAAACAAGAAAGCAATTTTATCAAAGCCTTCTTCCTTAGCTTCTTTAGCCATACGAGCATACATATCAGTCCACTCATAGTTTTCACCGGCTGCAGCATCTTTCAAGTTTTCAACGGTTGAAGGAATATTACCGCCATGTAAAAGTTTGAACCAAATTTTGGCATGCTCTTTTTCATTATTTGCCGTTTGTTCAAATTTATCGGCAATAATATTATAGCCTTCTTTTTTAGCTTTAGAAGCATAATAAGTATATTTATTGCGAGCTTGAGATTCGCCGGCAAAAGCTTCCATAAGATTTTTTTCTGTTTTTGAACCTTTAAGTTCCATTTTCCAACTCCTTCAAAATAAAGTTTTTAGTTTTGGGTTAATTTTTTACAATCCTTACAAATCCCCTTAAAAGAAATCTGACAGGATTCCACAATAAATCCGGTTTTGTTTGTTAGTTTAATAGCCAAATCCGGAGCAATTTCATAATCAACATCATACACCTTATTACATTTTGAGCAAATAAAATGATAATGGTTGTGTGTATTGTGATCAAAACGCATAAAACCGTCCAACCCATTTATTCTTGTTATTATCCCGTTATCAGCCAATAAATTTAGATTACGATATACAGTTGCCAAACTTATTGTCGGTTCAATTTTTTTTAAAATACTATAAACAGCTTCCGCCGTAGGGTGGATGGCATTTTCTTGTAAAGTTTTTAAAATAAGATCGCGTTGCCTTGAGTATTTCATGTTATTAAAAGTGATAATGATTACTATTATTGTTTATAATCAAAAAAAATAATTGTCAATAACAATATCAGATATTATTTATATTGATAGTAAATGAAATATTTCAAGGAGATAAACAATGAAAGCTCAAGCAATAAAAGAAAATATTTATTGGGTAGGGGCAAAAGACTGGAATTTACAAGAATTTCATGGTTATGCCACTCCGCAAGGTTCAACATATAATTCATACTTAATTATGGATGAAAAAATTACCCTTGTTGATGGCGTAAAACATTATATGAGCAAAGAAAATTTAAGCAGAATACAAAGCATTGTTGAGTTTTCTAAAATAAGTTATGTTGTGGTAAATCATGTTGAAATGGATCACTCAGGAAATATCCCCGAGATTATGAAACTTGCTCCGCAAGCCAAAATTATTACCAATACTGCAGGTAAGCAAGCCTTAGAAGCTCATTTTGACACTGAAGGATGGCAATTTGAGTTGGTTAAAAGCGGTGATAGCATCTCCATTGGCAAAAGGACGTTATCTTTTATGACAACTCCGATGTTGCATTGGCCAGATTCTATGATGACTTATGTTAAAGAAGACAAGCTTCTTCTTTCAAATGACGGTTTTGGTCAACATTACTGTAACGATGCTCTTTTTGTAAAAGATGCTAAGTTTGATGTAGTTATGGAGCATGCCAAAAGCTATTATGCCAATATATTGTTTCCGTTTGGAGCTCAAGCCGAAAAAGCTTTGAAAACAGCCGGTGATTTAGGGCTAGATATTGAGATGATAGCTCCGTCGCATGGGCTTATTTGGTCTGGTAAAGAAGAGGTTAATGCCATCATATCTAACTATGCCAAATGGTCATCAGGTGCAAATGAAGGAAAAGCTGTTATTGTTTATGATACTATGTGGGGTGCAACGGCAGCATTGGCTGATGTAGCCATGGGTGTCTTTCAGGCAGCAGGAATTCCGGTAACAAAACATTGTCTGTCAGTTAAAAATGTTTCTGATATTATGCCTGATTTTCTTGATGCCAAATATGTATTAATCGGCAACCCGACATTAAATAACCAACTATTTCCTCGTGTGGCCGGTTTTGTAACTTATATGAAAGGCTTGGCACCAAAAAATAAAACAGCTTTAGCTTTTGGTTCATATGGCTGGCGTCCGGGTGTTGTTAATCAAATTCAACAGGTATTTAATGATTTGGGTTGGCAAACAGTTGAACCTTTTGAAGAAAAATATACTCCCAAATCCGATGTTTTGGATAAATTCAAAACTAAGGTTGAAGAACTTATCAAATTATAATGAAAAAATCCCCGTTCATAAAAGAGCGGGGATCTTTTTATTTTAGTCCGTATTTGTTGTCGCGATATCTTAAATACAAAAAACGACCGGTGTTCAGAACCAATGACGCGAAACCTCCGCACGACATACCAAGTAGCAATCCTTTTATACCAAGTCCATAGGTAAAAGCTAATATATAGCAACTTGAAATACTTATTCCCAAAAAAGAAATAACTTGGTTTATTGTCGGCACCTTAACATCACTGCGTCCGTTTAATGCTCCGTAAATTCCCAAAGGGACGGTATCAAAAAAGATATAAAACAAAACATAACCCAAAATGGCATTAATTGCCGATATTAACGATTGATCACTGGTAAATATGCTGAATACTTGCGTTGGGAATAAATAAACTATAAAAGCCAACACAAATATTACAACAAAAGAAATCAAATATCCGGCAATGGTTGAAGCGATAATACCCTCGCGGCTTTTTTTGCCGTAATTATTGGCCACTACAATAGATGTTGATTGTGCAATTGAAAAACAAACCATAAACAACATTCCGATAACATTGAGCATAATCACATACATAGCCATGGTATGCGGACCCATCCAACCGGCAAAAGTGCTGACGATAGAGAAAGAACCATTGGTTGCTACGGTATTAATAGCATTACCAAAACCGATTTTACGAGTAGTTTTACTGTCATTCCACCAGGTGTCATAACTTCTATCCAAACCAAAACGATGATTTAGTTTGGGATTCTTCTTCATTCTGTAAATATAATATTGAATATAAACCGCCAAGAAAATACGAACAATCAAAGTAGAAGTTGCTGAACCGCAAGCTCCCATTTCCGGAAATCCAAGTAAGCCATAAACCAAAACCGGGTTAATTATGATATTTAAAACATTTGCCGCCAAAATGCCATACATTCCCACATACGGACGTTTGATTGATTGCAAAAAGAAGTTGGAATTCACATATACTAAGATAAAAGGAATAGAAAAAACAAATATCCTTAAAACTTCTCCGGCGTGTTTAGCCATGTTCGGTTCTTGCCCCAATAAGTGCAAAATCGTTTCTCCGAACAAGCCGGGCAGGGTGAAGATAATTGCCAATATAATCAAATACTTGCGTCCTTCATTATATATTTTACCGCAAGAAGCAAATTTTCTGGCTCCGAACTTTTGTGAAGACTTAATCAAAACACCCTGCAAAAGAGCAATCGGAATTGTAAACAAAACCATAAAAATTGAGTTTGCTAAACCAATATAAGCCAATTGGTCGGTTTGATAATGTCCGACGATAATGGTATCGACAATACCCATCATTCCCATAGCCACAAAAGCCGTCGTAATGGGAAGCGTTAATCTTAAAATATCTTTTAAACAAATATAGATTCTATGTGTGTAACTCATTTTCTTCATCAATATGTTTAATTTTTATACCTCGGAAGTATCTACACCCGATAAATATAATCTTCAAGAAAAAAGAGATTATTTTTGATGTGAACCATATCCTTTACCGATGGTTCTTCCCAAAGATGCAATTTTTTCTCTTACTTCGCGTAAACTATCATCGGGAGAATAATTTGTTGATGATTTTCCCGGATACAATTCATAATGCTTACGATATTGCGTCAGGGTAACATTCGGCATAATAACGTTTGCCCCCGATTGCAAGGCTTTGGTCTGTCCGTTTGGTTCAAGCGTTTCCATAGCGGTTGTTGCCGGAATATTAATATCGGGCAGCAATAAACGCGTCAAAGCCATAACCTTAAGAGCCGTTTGCAATGTTCCGCCTTTTGCATCTTTAAGCGGAGTGTCTTTATGCGGAATAAACGGACCGATTCCGATCATATCTGCCTTAATTTGCTTAAAAAACAAAATATCATCGGCATAGCTTTCAATTGTTTGCCCAGGCAAACCAACCAAACAACCTGAACCGATTTCAAGTCCGGAAATTCCGATGTTTTTCAAACATTCAGCACGATTTTCCCAACTCATACCCGGATCATATTTTTCATAAAGCTCGCGGTTAGTCGTTTCAATTCGCAAAAGAAATCTGTCGGCTCCGGCCTGATGATATGCTTTATACTCTTCAAGCGTTTTTTCTCCGATTGATAAGGTAAGGGCAGTATCCAAAGTTTTAATTTTACGGATAATTCTGCACAGCTTGTCGGTTGTGAAAAACATATCTTCACCGGATTGCAGCACAACGGTTTTCAACCCCAAATTTTTCACGGCATGTTCGGCCAGTTTGAATATTGTATCCTCATCAATACGATAACGTTCAATATTTTTATTATCGCGTCGCAAACCGCAATAGCAGCAATTGTTTTTACAAATATTTGAAAACTCTATCAACGCACGCAAATGAATCTCGTCACCTACAAACTTTTGCCTGACTTCATCGGCTGCATTAAATAAATACTCATCGCAAGTATTGTCTTTAAGCAGATAAATCAACTCATCACGGCTTAGGCTATGTTCTTTTTTGGCTTTTTCAATTATTTTCATCATATCAAAAGGTATAAAACATTTTAAACTAAAAGCAAGCAAAAAGCTGTGCATAAGCTCTTGACATCAAAAGCATAAGTTGTATTCATTTTGCGGTTAAAAAAGTAAGATTAAATAGTAAGAAATAAAAATAACAAAGGCATTACAAATGTTAAATATATTTAGTAATTTGAAAAATTCATATCTTGAAAATTTTGCCCCCAAAATATATGAAGTATTAAAAAGAAAAGCCTATACTAAAGCAGAATTTCGTCGTGACTGTATATCGGGTATGACGGTTGCGGTTGTATCAATTCCCTTAGCGATGGCATTAGCTATTGCATCTGGAGTTTCTCCTGCACAAGGTCTTTATACAGCAATCGTTGCCGGATTTTTTATCGCATTATTAGGCGGAAGTCGCTACCAAATAGGGGGTCCAACCGGAGCCTTTGTGGTTGTAATTTTCAACGTCATGCATCAATACGGATATAATGGATTGGCAATGTGCATGTTAGTGGCAGGAACAGTTCTGATTATATCTGGCTTCCTAAAGTTAGGAACATATATAAAATATATTCCGTACCCAGTTGTTGTTGGCTTTACGGCAGGTATCGGAATATTATTAATATCAACTCAGATAAAGGATTTATTAGGACTTCAAATATCTAATGTACCTACGGAATTTTTACCGAAATGGAATAGTTATATCTTAAATATTGGAAGTTTTAGTTCAGCATCGGTGTTTGTTAGTGCCTTTACGCTCGCTTGTATATTTTATGTTAAGGCAAAAATGCCTAAAATTCCAGCATATCTAGTCAGTGTCGTCGGAGCTACTTTATTGGTTGTAGCCTTTACATTTTTCGGAGTAGGAATAGATACTATAGGTAATAAGTTTGGTGGAATTCCTCGCTTTTTGCCGGCTCCAAAGCTTCCTGAATTTGATTTTCATTTATTGCTCAAAGTAATTCCCAGTGGTTTAACAATAGCCTTTTTGGCCGGAGTTGAATCATTACTAAGTGCAACTGTGGTTGACGGAATGAGCGGTGATAATCATAATTCAAATGCAGAA
Organism: uncultured Alphaproteobacteria bacterium; assembly: GCA_944391685.1. Taxonomy (GTDB): domain Bacteria; phylum Pseudomonadota; class Alphaproteobacteria; order RF32; family CAG-239; genus CAZU01. The sequence continues at coordinate 112,015 of CALXUM010000004.1, read as the reverse complement.
TTAATAGGAGAGGGGGCTGCAAATATAATGAGTATGTTATTTATGGGGGTTCCTGCAACCGGAGCCATAGCCAGAACGGCAACAAACTTCAAATCAGGAGCATATTCTCCCATTGCAGGTATAATGCAGTCGGTATTTTTATTGCTGTTTATGTTATTACTCTCTCCAGCAGCTAAATACATTCCTTTAGCCTGCTTATCTGTTGTCTTAGTAATAATTGGTTGGAACATGATGAATTTAGAAAAAATATACAAGCTTTTACAAGGTCCTAAAGGCGATCGTTACACTCTCATAGTAACATTGTTGCTTACTATTTTGGTTGATCTTAACACAGCTATCAGTGTTGGTTTTATTATGGCAAGTATTATATTTATGCATCGCATGAGCCGTGAAATAGAAATAGAAACCGATGAAACAGTACTTAAAGACATCGGCGGAGGCCAAGATTTGAACCAGGTTTTACATGAAAAAGGTGTAATGTCATTAAGACTTTCGGGGCCTTTATTTTTTGGCGGGGCCTCACAAATATCAAAATTTTTCCGTAAAATAGAAGAAGCTCCTAAAGTCTTAATTTTAAGAATGGGATATGTTCCTGTTGTGGATGCAACCGGAGCTAATATTATTGTTGAATTCATAAAAAAACTCAAGAAATACAACACGAAAATTATTTTATCTAATGTAAAAAAACAACCGAGGCGTGTTTTGCATGATGCGTTTTTAAAAGAAGGAATAGATAGCAAAACCATATCCACAGCTTCTAATTTTGAAAATGCAGTAAAAATGACACGCAGATACCTTAAAACGATAGAAAAGGTACCAGAGAAATAAAAATATTGCATTTTTATTTCTGTTATCGTTTAATAAAAAGGAATTTAAAGAAAGGAAAAACATATGGTCGTATTTTTGAGTTTATTTTTAAGCTTAATATTTATTAGCAAGGCTTTTGCCAATCCGGCATGTCCTGTTTGTACAATTGCTATCGGAGCCTCATTAGAAGTTGCAAGAAGATATGGCGTTGATGACAGTATAGTAGGGGTTTGGGCAGGTGCCTTATTGGCATTATTAGGATATTGGTTGATCTTATGGTTCCAAAAAAAGAACTGGAATTTTCCGGCTCGTAACTTGGTTTTGATGGTATTGTCTGTCGGTATGGTCGGTTTTATGTATATTTCAGAGATGCCGTATCGCCCGCAAGTTATCGGAATTTTTTATCTTGATCCGTTCTTGTTCAGCACAATTTTAGGAGCTTTGGTGTTTATTTATGCTTCTAAATTTTATGATTGGATGAAAGCCCGCAACGGTGGTCATGCTCATTTCCCGTTTGAAAAAGTTGTCGTTCCTGTTGCGGCTTTGGTCTTGCTTTGTGTTTATTTTAATTACTTTCCACTGACACCGGGCATAGATATGGTCTCAGATATTAACGCCACCGGATTATATGAATTTAATAATTAATAATCAGACAATAAAAAATCCCTCTTACTCAATGTAAGAGGGTTTTTTAGGAAACAATACTCAGTCAGCCAAACCGAGCTGCTTATATTCTACTTCAACATCATAGTTTGAGGCAAAAGCATCGGCTAATTCGTTGGCTGTTTCCTGAGCCATATCTGTTTTGGCATTGGACCGAATAGCATCAAGCTCTTTAGCAGATACATTTTTGGAGGCTTTGATTGTTTTTGTCGGCACGGCAACAATAACTTCTTCATCCAAGCTTAATTGTTTAGGCTCACCGATTTGATTTTGGAAAAGCTCTACCATTTGCTTAGGCGAAAGAGTTGCAAAGTTTTCGCTTTTTTTCAAAGGTTGCGTGGTTTTTACGACAAGGTTAAATCTACGTGCCACATTATCTATATTGTCACCGTTTTCCAAATCATGCATAACATCATTAACCACCTCTTGGGCAATGGCGTTCTTCTCATTATCCGTCCACATTTTTTGGATTTGCGGTTTAACCTCGGCCAAATCTTTCAAGTGAGCATCTTGGATGTCGTCAACTCTGATGATGTAAAAGCCGTCATCTTCTTCCAAAACCTGGCTGATTTCGCCGCTGTTATAAGAAAAAGCCGTATCAATAAAGTCAGCTGAGGCAGCAACTTTTTTAAATTTAGGATCCATCTTTTTTGCTTGTCCGTCTTCACCTAAAGCTGATATTTTATTAATCCCGACTTTGTATTGCGAGGCAATATCTTCCAAAGTTGCTCCACCACCAAGCTTGTCTTCAATTTCAGCAACGACCTCAGCAGCCTGATCATAGGCGTTTTCTTTACGAATTGTTTCAATAATTTGTGCTTTGGCTGCAGCCAGTTTTGTTTCTTTCTGTGGCACAATGGAAGTAACCTTCATAATATGCCAACCAAGCTCAGATTTAATAGGACCGGCAATTTCACCTTTTTTAAGACCAAATACGGCATCGCTGATATCTGCAATTAACATATCTTTTGAAACCAAGCCAAAATCAGTGTCTTCACGGCTTTGCTTGGCAATATCTTTTGCCACGTTATAGAAATCGCCTCCGGCATTTAATGCGGCCATAGCTTTGTCAGCGTCTTGTTGAGAATTAAATATCATTTGCAGAACATGACGTTTTTCCGGAATAACATACTGAGAAATATTATCCTGATAATACATTTCCACTTCTTCTTCCGACGGAGTAAATCCTGAAGATAGTTGGTCTAAAGATAATTTAATGAATGAAATGTCTCTTTTTTCCGGTTCTTCAAACTGCGGAGCAAAGTCATCGTAATATTGTTGCAATTCCTCTTCTGAAATTTTACGATCCACAATCATTTTATCCGGATTAATGGATACATATCTGAAAACTTTTTTCTGGTTTTCAAGCTGATTAAGGAATTTGTTCATAAATTGGGGAATATTAATGTTTTCCACCGGATTTTGTAACAGATGTTGTTTTATGATGTCTTGCCGCAAAGTGTTTATATAACGTTGCTCACTCCATCCTGACAAACTGAGCATGCGACGCATTTTTTCAAGACTGAAGTTCCCGTTGGCATCCATAAATTCAGCCTGAGAATATATAATTTTTCTTATCAAATCATCGCTTATGCTTATATTAAAGTCCTTTGCGGTTTCTTTAACGATGGCGTTAATAAGCTCTTTTTGCACAATATTTTGCACCATAGCATTACGCATTTCATCGCTGATATCAAAATCCTCGCCAAAAATATTTTTGGTCATTTGCAGTTGTTGCTCATATTGTTGGTTAATATCATCTTGATAAACCACCACATCACCGACTTTAATAACCTCGGCATTTGCTCCCGAACGGTTGATATAGCCGGAGATTCCGAACAACGACATAAAGCTCAAAGCGGTAAGGATGAGAATTCCTTTAACAAACCACGAGTCTTGCAGACTTCTTATTTTTGTAATCATAGCAATTGTATTCCCATAAATAAAACAAACATCTGGCGAGATTATAACAATATTAATAATTTATACAACTCATAAATATTGATGTTGAAAAGTTTTTTTGAGTGTGGTAGAAAAAAATCAATTATTTACAAAAAAAAGGATAAAACAATGGCAAGAAGAAAACTTATTGCAGGAAACTGGAAAATGAACGGACAACTGGCTGACGGTATAGCTTTGGCCAGAGGCATAGCTCAGGAAGTAAAGGCTTTAGGCAAGCCAGCTTGTGAATTTTTGGTATGTCCCCCGTTCACACTTTTGACTTCGGTAAAAAAGGCTTTAAGAGGATCTAAGGTTGCACTTGGTGCACAAGATTGTCATTTTAACGCTAAGGGAGCTCACACCGGCGATATCAGCCCGCAAATGCTCAAAGATGTTGGTTGTTCTTATGTCATTTTGGGGCATTCCGAACGTCGTGCCGATCATGGCGAGTCGGATGAATTGATTTGCAAAAAAGCTGCAGCCGCTCATGCCGCAGGCTTAAAAACCGTTATTTGTATTGGTGAAACCCTAAAACAACGTGATGACGGCAAAGCAATTGAAGTTTGCACTTCTCAGATTATGGGATCCGTACCAAGTGATTCTACCTCAACCGATACGGTCATAGCTTATGAACCTGTTTGGGCAATCGGTACCGGTAAAGTACCCACCACTGCAGATGTTGAAGAGGTTCATGCCGCAGTGCGTAAGGTTTTGGCTAAGAAGTTGGGTAAAGGCAATGCCAACAAAATGCGTATTTTGTATGGCGGTTCGGTAAAACCCGGTAATGCAAAAGAGTTGTTGTCACTTCCTGATGTTGACGGTGCTTTAATCGGCGGTGCCAGCCTCAAGGTTGAAGATTTTCTTGCTATTGCCAAGAACTCAGGTTGTTAATAATTAAGAATGAATAAGGAAAAATAAGTTATGGGAACAGTTTTATTGGTAATACATTTGCTCGTTTGTATTTTTTTGGTTGCAGTGATTTTGTTGCAACGTTCAACCGGTGGAGCATTAGATGGTTTGGGTGGCGGCTCGGGAGCATCTAATTTCTTAACAGCTCGCGGCACCGGCAACTTTTTAACCCGCACCACGGCAGTTTTGGCTGTAATGTTGTTTGTAACATGCATTTCATTATCGCTTTATTATAAAGGTATTCAGCGTCAAAGCGGTTCAATTTTGGAAAGTACTCCGGTTCAAACCGAACAAGTACCGACAGCACCGGTTGCACCTGAAGCCCCAGTTGCGGAAAAATAAATGAATAAACAATTTAGAACATACAAAGGCACCTTGAAAACAAAAGGTGCCTTTGTCACTTTAAAACCAAGTTATTAACGAACTAACAAAAGGTAGTCAAATGTCTGAAAAAACAAAATATATTTTCATCACCGGTGGTGTAGTATCTTCTTTGGGTAAGGGTTTGGCCTCGGCCTCATTATCTTCTATTTTACAGGCGAGGGGCTTCAAGGTCAGATTACGCAAGCTAGATCCCTATTTGAATGTTGACCCAGGCACCATGAGTCCATATCAACATGGGGAAGTTTTTGTTACCGATGACGGAGCCGAAACGGATTTGGATTTAGGGCATTATGAGCGTTTTTCAGGAGTTGCCTGCCATAAAACGGATAGCATCACAACCGGCAAGATATATCAAAGAGTAATAGATAAAGAACGCCACGGAGATTATTTGGGAGCTACCATTCAGGTTATTCCTCACGTTACCAATGAAATTAAAGACTTTATCTTATCAGACATTACAGATGAAGATTTTGTTTTGTGCGAAATTGGCGGAACGGTTGGCGATATTGAAGGTCAGCCTTATTTGGAAGCGATTCGTCAGGTGGCTTATGATTTAGGGCGGGATCGTGCCATGTTTATACATGTAACCTTACTGCCATATATTCCGACTGCCGGAGAGCTCAAAACCAAACCGACTCAACACTCGGTTAAAAAATTACAGGAATACGGGATCCAACCTGATATGTTGTTATGTCGTTCTCAAATGCCGATTCCGCAAAATGAAAAGCGTAAGATAGCTCTTTTCTGCAATATCAGGGAAGAAAATGTTATTACAGCCTTAGACGTCAGCAGCATTTATCAAGTTCCGGTAGCTTATTCTCATGAGGGTATGGACAAACAGGTTTGCAGGCACTTTGGCATTCCTTGTGATAAAGAACCTGATTTAAGCAAATGGGAAAATATTGTTGAAACTCTTCGTCATCCGGAAGGAGAAGTCAGAATAGCCGTAGTCGGCAAATATACTCAACTTTTAGAGGCTTATAAATCCCTTAACGAAGCTTTAACCCACGGCGGAATAGCCAACAAATATAAAGTAAAAGTAAAGTGGATTGATTCTGAGTTATTGGAAAAAGAAAATCCGGCTGATCATTTAAACGATGTCAGTGCCATTTTAGTTCCAGGAGGCTTCGGACAACGCGGAACCGAAGGAAAAATCAACGCAGTCCGCTATGCCAGAGAACACAAAATTCCGTTTTTGGGTATTTGTTTTGGCATGCAAATGGCAGTAATTGAAACCATGCGTAATGTTTTGAATATCAAAAATGCAGGCACTACCGAGTTTATGCCAGATTGTGAACCGGTAGTCGGTTTAATGACCGAGTGGGACAAAGAAGGAGCCAAACAAATTCGTCATAAAGACGGTGATTTAGGCGGTACCATGCGTTTGGGAGCTTATGATTGTGTATTAAATCCTAATTCACTGGTAGCTAAGATTTATGGTACGGACAAGATTTCCGAACGCCATCGTCATCGCTATGAAGTAAATATGAAATATGAACCTCAGTTAAGAATGGCCGGTATGGTTATTTCAGGCAAATCACCGGATGGCAAATTGCCGGAGATTGTTGAGATTCCTGATCATCCGTGGTTTATCGGTGTACAATTCCATCCGGAATTAAAATCCAGACCTTTTGCACCGGCTCCTTTATTTGTATCATTTGTAAAGGCAGCCATAGATAAAAGCCGCTTACTTTAAATCTTCCAAAGCCCCTTTACCTAAAGGGGCTTTTTTTATAAACACACCTTGTTTTTTATTTTATAATGATTATAAAATAACGGAAATATTTTAATAAAATAAACAAATGAATAAATAGATAAAAATGCGTTTTTTTATAATTTTAATATCAATACTTTGTTTAAGTTTTAAAGCTAAAGCTGAATTTAGCTGGAAAAGTTACGTTGATGAGCTTGAAACCAATATCATCAACACTTGGAATTCTTACCAATATGATTTTTATGTTCCGCTATATGCTTGGCACAATCGCTTAACTTATGATGATGAACATATCGATAAATATAACGAAAACCCCTGGGGAGCAGGTTTTGGAAAGACTTATTATGATAGAGAAGGTAATTGGCATGGTCTTTATGCCATGGCCTTTAAGGATTCTAATGATTATGTTGAAACCTTTTTCGGCTATGCTTTTCAAAAAAATTGGGAAATCGGCAATAATTCAGACTTAAGGGCCGGAATTGGCTACACACTTGGTATAACCCAACGTCATGAATACTCTTATATTCCAATTCCCGTACCATTACCTATAGCCGGAATCGAATATAAACGCATAGCCCTACAAGCAGCCTATGTCCCAGGGCTTGAAAACGACGGTAATGTGCTATTTACTTGGTTGCGTTTAGGCTTTTAATTATATCCTCGGCAAATATGCTGGGGATTTTTTTTATTTAATTGCCAAACATTAGCAAATTTGCTACAACAAAAACATTATAAAAGCAAACTATTGAAAGGTTTTCAAAAATGGAACAAAGAATAATCAAAATCGGTAATTTTGAAATTGGCAATAAACTTCCGCTATCACTGATCTGTGGCCCTTGTCAAATTGAGAGCAGACAACATGCTATCGATATTTGCGGAGCCATGATTGAAATTACTAAAAAATTAAATATGAATTACATTTTCAAAGCCTCTTTTGATAAAGCCAATCGTACCTCAATCAACGGAGCCAGAGGAGTAGGACTGGAAGAAGGAATGAAAACTTTTGATGAAATCAAAAAACTCTATAACAATATTCCGATTGTAACTGATGTTCATGAACAATGCCAATGTGCCGAAGTTGCCAAACATGTTGATATGTTACAAATTCCGGCATTTTTATGTCGCCAGACTGATTTAGTGGTCGCCGCCGCCAAAACAGGTAAAGTTATTAATATAAAGAAGGGGCAGTTTTTAGCTCCTTGGGATATGAAAAACTTGGTAAAAAAATCAGATGATAGCGGCAATACCCAAGTTTGTATTACCGAAAGAGGAACCTCTTTTGGCTACAATACACTTGTAACAGATATGAGAAGTTTCCCGCAAATGGCAAAAGATACAGGCTGTCCGGTAATTATGGATGCCACACATTCCGTCCAACAACCTGGTGGCTTGGGCGGTTGCTCCGGCGGACAAAGAGAGTTTGCTCCTGTTTTGGCAAGGGCTGCCGTTGCCGTAGGTGTTGCCGGTGTCTTTATGGAAACGCATGAAAATCCGGATAAAGCTTTAAGTGACGGCCCCAACACCATAGCCCTAAAAGATATGGAAACCGTTTTAAGACAATTACAAGCCTATGACAAAATAACCAAAAGCATGATTCATGATTATTAGTATAATCAAATGAATTTTAATGATGAAGGATACATAATAAATTTACGCAAACACGGTGAAAAGTCTTTAATTCTCACCGTGTTAACGCGTCATCACGGCAAAGTTACCGGTTATGCCAAAAATTGCCTTAGTAAAAAAAATCTCTCCACCTATCAACTGGGTAATTTGATATCAATAGATGCTTATGCCAGAGTAGATGATAATATGCTAAGCATAAAAAGTGAGTTAATCAGTCCTTGTGCAGTAAACTTTTTAACCGATAGTACTAAATTAAGGGTTTTAAGCTCTTTTTGTGCTTTATCAAATACTTGTATGCCTGAACTTGAAGATTTGGAAAGATTTTATTATTATGTTGAAAGCTTTTTTAATCTAATAAATGAAGATAATTGGCTAACGCATTATTCTTACTTCGAATTTCATCTTTTAGATTTTCTTGGCATAGGGTTGGATTTGAGTGAATGCTCTGCTACTGGAACCACCGAAAATTTGACCTATGTATCACCAAAAAGCGGTAAAGCTGTTTGTGCTCAAGCAGGTGAAGCTTATAAAGACAGACTTTATAAATATCCTCATTTCATCATCAATCAAGAATATCATCCCAGTAATGCCGAGTTAGTTAATTTATTACAGATGACTGAATTTTTCCTCTATAAAAACTTTTTTGTCGCACACGGCTTGAAATTTCCGAAATGTCGTGTTAATTTGGCAGAAATCGTAAAATAATATACTATTGGACACCTTAACAACATGGCCGAAATTGAAGAAAAAATAAAAAATGTAGCTCTTGCTGAAGAACTAAGCTCTCGCTATCTTTCTTATGCAATGTCTACAATCGTGGCACGTTCTCTACCTGATGTTCGTGACGGATTAAAACCTGTTCACCGCAGATTATTATTTGCTATGCGACAATTACATCTTGATCCCAAATCAGGTTTCAAAAAATGTGCCCGTGTAGTTGGCGATGTTATCGGTAAATATCACCCGCATGGTGATAGTGCTGTTTATCAAGCCATGGCCAGACTTGCTCAAGACTTTTCTGTTCGCTATCCTTTGGTTGATGGGCAGGGTAACTTTGGTAATATTGATGGTGACGGTCCGGCCGCCATGCGTTATACCGAGGCACGTTTAACCGAATTTGCCATTGCTTTGATGGATGGCCTAAACGATGATGCTGTTGATTTTAGAGATACTTATGATGGAGAAGAGACAGAACCTGTTGTAATGCCCGGGGCGGTGCCTAATTTATTATGTAATGGCTCTTCAGGAATTGCCGTAGGTATGGCCACCAACATTCCTCCGCACAATTTATCGGAAGTTTGTGATGCCTTACTTTTATTGATTGAAAAGCCAGATATCGATATTGAACCTTTAGTACGCAAAGTTCGCGGTCCCGATTTTCCGACCGGCGGCGTTATTGTTGATAAATTCAGCACTATTTTAGACGCCTATACTCAAGGAAAAGGAAATTTCCGCATTCGTGCCAAGTGGGAAAAAGAAGATTTGGGTATGGGACAATATCAAATTGTAGTCACAGAAATACCATATCAGGTAGTAAAATCAAAGTTAATTGAAAAAATAGCCATCCTTTTACAAGAAAAGAAAGTTCCGCTTTTAAATGATGTCAGAGATGAATCTGCTCACGATGTACGCATTGTACTTGAACCTAAAAATCGTAATGTCGATGCCAGTATGTTGATGGAGCTTTTATTTAAGCAAACAGAGCTTGAATCTAAATTCAACATGAATATGAATGTATTAGATTCTGATGGCGTTCCTAGAGTTATGAGCCTTAAAGAGGTTTTGCAAGAGTTTTTAAGACACAGACATATAGTTTTACAACGTCGTTCCAACTATCGGCTGCAAAAAATAAATAATCGCTTGGAAATTTTGAGTGGATACCTGATTGCGTATCTTAATTTGGACGAGGTTATACGTATTATTCGTGAAGAAGAAGATTCTAAATCAGTTTTAATGCAACGTTTTGAATTGAGTGAAAATCAAGCTGAATCTATTCTTAATATGAAGTTACGCAGCTTGCGAAAACTCGAAGAAATGGAAATCCGCCGTGAGTTTGACGATTTATCCGCAGAAAAAGGCGATTTGGAAGCTCTGCTTGCAGATGAAAACTTACGTTGGCAAAAAGTTGCTGAAGAGATTAAAGCCATTCGTGAAAAATTCGGCAAAAAAACAGCTTTAGGGCGTCGTCGTACCGAATTTTCTGAAGTCGCCGATGATATTGAAATATCTATTGAAGCCATGGTTGAAAAAGAACCCATAACCGTTATCCTTTCTCAAAAAGGCTGGATACGTTGTATGAAAGGGCACACTCCTCTTAATGAAGAATTTAAATTTAAAGATGACGATTCTTTATTAATGGCTATTCATGCCCAAACCACCGATAAAATTGTTTTGTTTGATACCTCAGGCAAGTTTTTTAATATTTCAGGTAGTGAAATACCAAGCGGCAGGGGTTTTGGACAACCGTTGCGTCTGATGGTGGACTTAGGTAATAATGATAACATAAGTGATATGTTTGTTTTTGAGCCCAAAACCTCTTATTTGATTGCCTCTAATACGGGTAGGGGATTTGTGGTTGATGAAAATCATATTTTGGCTCAAACTCGCAACGGCCGTAAGATAATGAATGTTGCTGATGGCGAAAAGACTGTATTTTGTAAAAAAATTACCGGAGATATGGTTGCCGTTATAGGTGACAATCGCAAACTTTTGGTATTTAAAATTGAAGAAATTCCGACTATGGCCAGGGGCAGGGGTGTAACTTTGCAAAAATATAAAGACGGAGGTCTTTCCGATATCCAAATTTTCAAAGAATCTGAAGGATTTACCTACACTCGTGCAGGTGGCACCAAGACAGAAACGGATTTAATGACCTGGCTAGGGCATAGAGCTCAGGTAGGCAAGCTTGCTCCATTTGGTTTTCCTAAGAACAATAAATTTTTGAAAGACTAGGCATGGCCGAAGTTTTGTTTGAATATGTTCGCAACGGTAGTTATGTAAAAGTTACTGCAATTGAACCGGAAACCAAAATTGAAGCCAGTGTTGTGGTCCCTGCCAATTTGCCACAAGAACAAATGCAAATACAAGCTCTTAACAAACTTCGTTATATCTTGCAGAAAAAAGCTGAAGAATAGTATTTCAGTAGTTGTGGATAAGTTAAGCTGAGTTTTTTTTAATATTTCCATTTTTGAAAATTATGCTGTAAGATAGCTCCAGCCTGTGGGGAAGCAGGCTGGGGAATATACTATTTTCTGGGGAATAAATTAAATGTCAGAACAAACTGGCGAAAGCCGTAAATCCATACCTGCCAACAATCTTCCGCAATTTATGAACGAAGAACCTAATTACACTAACATTGAAGACACACAATCGTGGCTTAATAACAACTTACATCGTTTGATGATAGGCGTAAGTATTGTTTGGTTTGCCGTCGTACTAATTTATATTACCCAGTTTTTTGGTTGGTCTAACCTGTTTTTGATGATGCCTGACGAATTTGGCGGCTTTTTGGCAGGTATAACTCTTCCCTTAGCCATTATTTGGGTTGTTATGGCTTATATTGATCGAGGCACTTCATTTAAACAAGAAGCCAAATTTTTAAGAGCTTATCTTAATCAATTAGTATACCCAGAAGACGGTGCACCTCAAACAGCTAAAGCCATGGCTGATGCCATACGTTCTCAGGTGGTTGAACTACAACAAGCAACCAAAATGGCAACCGAACAAACAGCCTTAATCAAAGATGGAATAAAAAGTAATATTGAAGATTTTTCCAAACTCATTGGTACACTGGACACTTATTCCTCCAAAACTATTGTCGAATTAAGTGAAGGCGTGAAATTTTTACTCAAAAACTTTGAAAGCATTTCTGGTAAAGCTGAGGCATCGGCAGAAACCTTTTCTGGTTTAAATCGTCAGTTTATATCTGAAGCAGGCGAAATTGAAAGCAGTATGAATAACTTGTTTGACAAACTTTTACCTGGATTAAAAGAAATAAAAACATCAGCTGAACTATTAAATGCCATAACTTCTGCCAGCAACAATGATATTGTAAGAGCTAATGAAATGTTGCTGAAATTTAATGAAGAGGCCGGCAACAACTTATCAAAAGTAGCTGAAGCTTTGGAAGGACAAACCAACATGTTGCAAAAAGTTTCTCAATCAGCCATTGAAAACTGCAATATGATAAAAAAATCTCTTGCTTCTGAGATAAACGATCTTGGAAATGCTGTTGATGCCCATAGTGCCAAACTGGAACAAACTTTAGCTTCAAGTAATAATATCATGCGTAGCAAAATAGATGAATTGAGCAAACATGCGACAGATAATTTAAATATTATAAATAATAACATTGCTAAAGGACTTGACGGGTTAGATTCTTCAGTTGATGCTCAAATCAAAAAAGTTGATACTTCATTATCAAAACATAATCATGAAATTTTAGAGTTCATGAGTTCGTTAGATCAAAGAGCTGACGGCGTTATTCAAAAATTTGCCAAACACGGCGAAAATATTGCTCAGGAAATTGATCGTCTGATGGTAAGAAGCAGCAATCTTGAAGAAAGTATTGCTACCCAAGTTTCTAACCTCAATAATGTTTCGCAACAAGCCTCAGACGCCATGCAAAGAGTTGAAAATTCAATGGCTCTTAGTGCCAATGCTATTGCCGAAAAATCAGCCGCTGCCAATGATGATATTGTTTCTTATATTGATACTTTACAGGAAAAAACCGGGGATTTGGAACGTATTGGTAGTGATGTAATAGACAAAGCAGCCGCTGCCGGCAGTGAATTATTAGCTCGCCATAAACACATCAACGATACTATTGCAAATGTTTCCTTACAAGTTTCGGCATTGAATGAAAATATCAAAAATTCAGCCGAGCATATCAAAATACAAGCAGATTCTTCAATTTTAGATATAAATAATGTTGCTGAAAACATGAATAAATATGCTACTTCTTTAACAGAAGCTTCCTCGATCGTTGTTGCTCAAAGCCAAATAAGTGAGGCATCTTTAGCCCAACAACAAAAGAACATAACTAACTCTGTTAATAAAGTTGAAGAAATAAAAGCAGAATTAAAACGTCAGATTGAAGAATTATCGGCTGTTGCCTCAACCTTAGAGAATGATGCCGCAGTTGCCGTTGAAAAACTAAAAAGCAATTTAGGTATAATGATGACTTCATGCAATGAAGTAATTAATAAGAGTAAGACAATAAATGATAATCTGCTTGAACAATCAAATTTGTTTGATGATAGTGCTAACCGGACTTTAGCTAAAGTAACTCAATTTGAAAATACTTTAACGACTCAATCACAAAATATGGATGTTTTATCACAAAGTATTGCTGACAGAGCCAATATGGTTGACAGTATTTTAGAGCGTCAGATAAAAGCCGTTAACGATGTAACTTCATCTTCACAAGACAGTTTAAATCAATCTGTATCTTCATTTGAAAATCAAAGTCAATCTCTTAATGCCATTTCAAAAGCTGCTGCCGGATATGTGGCAGACGTTGCCCAAAGTTTAGATGATAAAGCATCCGCACTTCATGTTTTATTTAAACGTCAAGAAAGCGAATTTTATAATCTTTGTGATAAAATTGCCGATAATACCGAAACTATGAGTGAGGCTTTGAAAAAACAAATCGCCGTAATCGAACAAAGTGCGGACAAAGTTTTCTCTCGTATGGTTATGCTTGAAGAAGACACCAGTCGTCATACGGAATCGGTTGTCAATAACAGTCACCGTTCTATTGATCGATTGGCTGAAATTGAAGAGCTTATTAGTGCCAAAAATGCTGCCGTTAATAAAATGGTTACGGAAATCACCAATAACTTTAACGGTATAGCCAATCGCATCCAAGAAAACATTACTCGTTTTACCAATACTGTTAAACAAGTTAAAGACGACAGCACTGCAGCATCTAAGGGAATTTTGGATAACTGTTCCAAACTTTCTTCTGTTCAAACGGAACTTTCAAAAGAAACATCAAACGTTGTTAAATTGCTGGATGAACACATTAAAAATATAGATGTGTCAATTATCAAAACCAAGACCCAATCAGATGATATTGGTAAAGTCCTATCTGAACAAAAAGAAAACTTAACCGAGGTTGTTAATACCTTGGCAACCCAAGCCAGATTAGGGGAGGCATCTTTAGCTCAGCAATACAAATATTTATCAGATGCGACCAATGATGTTGCTCAAAAAATGAAAGAAATAAATGAAAGCTTCAAAAACAGCACCGGAGATATATTTGAGGCATCTACCAAATTTGCTTATGAATTTGATGTCTTGGGTGACCGCATGATAAAAGCCGGAGAAGACATTGCCAAAGTTTCTAAATCATCTATGAAAAGCTTAGAACAAGTAAACCTCTCTTTGAGCCAATATAGTGAAGATTTAGATGCTGCCATTCACCATTCGGTTGATAATTTAGGCGGCGTTTTCAAAGATTATGAAAAATACATTGCCGGTTTTAATACAGTAACAGCTGAAACAAGTAGCGGAGTTTACGAGATCAACAGTCTTATTTCCGCCCAAAGCGACAAAATGGTAAAAATATCTGAAGATACTCGCAAACTTGTAGATTGCTTTAATACTGTCCTTAATGATACTTCAAATCAGCTTTCTGAGAGAGCTAATTTGGCGTACGATAAAGTTAAAGCTTTAGGACAGGATTTGAAAAACCTCGGTTTGCAAATGGAAGAAGCAACCAAAATCAGTGCCGCTCATTTTGAAAATTCAGGCGATAAACTTCGTGCTTCAATCAGTGAGGCTGCCGCCAATGCCGAAAGGATTTCCAATGAAATACTATCTTCCGGAGAAGTTTTTGTTAAGCAATCTAATGTATTGGTAGCAACGGCTGACGAAACCATTAACAAAGTTAATTTGGTTATGAAAGATTTAGTTTCTACCGGACAAGATTTTGCCAATAAAGGCGATAGCATTGTTAAACAATCGGTTCAGTTCACGGAAGTCGTTGGCAATCAAGCCAAATTACTGAATGAGCAAGCTAAAAAAGCCGATGACGCTTTCAAGAAGCTATCCTCTGGTTACCACGGTATGAAAATTGACGATTTTCTAAAAAATGCAGCCACCATAATAGAAAAGCTACAAAATATTTCTGTTGATATCAACCGTGTGTTTAATCCCAAAGAAGAGGAAGATTTGTGGAAAAAATATTATAACGGAGACAGCGGAGTATTTGTTCGTCATTTGGCTAAAAACTTAAGCAAACAACAAATAGCTGCTGTTCGTAAAGAATATGAAAAGAATGCCGAATTCCGCAATTTAATAAGTTCATATTTATCCGAATTTGAAGTTTTGATTTCACAAGCTCAAACTCATGAACACTCTGGAGTTTTGCTATCAGTCATCTCCGGAGCGGATATTGGTAAACTTTATTATATTTTAGCCAAAACTTTAGATAAGCTTAACTGAGGACACTAAATGAATAAGCTTTATTTAAATGATTATTTATCCAATTTACACCGACAAATATCTGTTTCGGTTGAAAAGATAAAGCACAATTCAAATCAAAATAAACTTTCAAATCATAATGAAGATAAAAAATCTTATGATAATGAATATAATAGTCTGCAAAATTATGCTTATAATTTGCTGGATACAGAGGTTTCATATCAGTTACTAAGCAACAAAATTAACCTAAATACTGACAGTTTATATGCTGCATCCAGCTATAAAAGCAGTAGTCAGATTTTAAAAGAACCAACAGTTATTATAGATTTTATGTTCAAAAACAACCAAAACTTCGATTTTAAGGTCTAAATGTCAATACTAGATTTTAACAGTCGTGTTTTTTTAGCACCCATGGCAGGGATAACCGATAAGCCGATGCGTAGATTAGTTTCATCTTTTGGTGAAGGAAATATAGTCTCTGAAATGGTAGCCATTAACGCACTTTCACGAAAAAATCCCAAAACCTATAAAATAGCCGATGTAAGAGACGAGGATTATCCGGTTATTGTTCAGTTGGTCGGCAATGATGAAAATATATTTGATTATGCCGCCAAATTGGCATATGAGCTTGGAGCTCATTCTTTAGATATTAATATGGGGTGTCCGGTCAGAAAGATTATTAACAGTGGTTCCGGTTCATACCTTATGACGGATATAAAACAAGCCTCTAAAATTATCCAAACCGTGGTTAATGCCACACCGTTAAAAGTAAGTGTAAAATTTCGTAAAGGATGGGATAATCAACATATAAATGCAGTTGAATTTGCTCAAATGTGCGAAGATAGCGGAGCCTCATACATAACCGTTCATGGCCGCACTCGTTCGGAATTTTATTCCGGCAAAGCAGACTGGGATATAATAGCTGCCGTTAAATCAAGAGTAAAAATACCCGTTATAGGAAACGGCGACGTTGATTCTCCATATAAGGCCAAAAAAATGCTAGACTATACCAAAGTTGATGGAGTTATGATAGGTCGTGCCGCTCTGGGGTGTCCCTGGCTCATTTCCCAAATTCATGATTATTTGGAAAAAGGAATTGAGCCGCAAAAAACACCTTTACCGCTTGTTAAACAAGCTTTGTTAACCCATATTAAAGAGTTAAGAGCTTATTATGGAGACAAATTAGCTCTTGGCATTTCTCGTAAATATGTTTGTTGGTATTGCAAAAATATGCGTGATGCTCGCAAATTCAGAGAAAAATACGTCCATATTACTGATTTTGATAGTGCAATTGCTGAAATAAACAGCTATTTTGACAACTGTTACCAGCAGGAGGAACAATAAAGATGAAGATAATTGTTTGTGGTGCCGGCAGTGTAGGTAAAAGCATCGTTAGTTACTTGGTAAAAGGTAACAATGATATTTACGTTATAGACAAAGATCAAAAACACCTTGACGAACTTTCCAATGAATTTGACGTTATGCCTATTTTAGGTGAAGCATCATACCCGACTGTTTTGGAGAGGGCAGGAGCATCTGATTGTGATTTGATATTGGCCGTAACCGATATTGATGAAGTAAATATGGTCATTTGTCAAATTGCACATACATTATTTAATATCCCCCGTAAAATTGCCCGCATAAACAATAAAGTATTTTTAGATCCCTTATGGGCAATACTATACAATGATAAAAATATTCCGATTGATCAAACAATCTCTCCCGATATGGAAATAGCCCAAAACATTTTAAGAATTTTAAAATACCCCGGTAGTTCTGGAGTGTTACCTATTTTAAATAATACAGGATCAATTTTAACCCTAAAAATTGAAGATAATTGTCCGCTGATAAATATTCCGCTCTTACAAATGTCTCGTCAAGATACAGAGTTAAATGTATCTTTTATAAATGTAATTCGTAACGGAGAATGTTTTATTCCCGAAGCTTATGATTGTCTTGCAACAGGTGATGAAATTACGATTTATACTCCACAAGAAAATATTGAAAAAACAATACGTTCTTTTGGATTGGAAAAACAGGTAAACGAACGTCTTTTAATTTTTGGCGGCAATGCTATTGCTCAATATCTTGGCCAAGAAATTGAAAATGATGACAATATTTCCAGCTGCAAAATCATAGAAGAAGATATAGATTTAGCCAAACGCATAGCACTTGATCTAAATCATGTTGTAGTTATCCAAGGCGAAATGATGAGTGATTTAATTTTAAATGAAGCTGACATAAACCACGCCGATGCCAGTATTGCGTTAACCGATAATGACAAAGACAATCTTCTAATCTCACTGATTGCTGCCAAAAGCGGAGTAAGTTCTGCCATTTCTGTAATAAACACACCCTCATATAATGAATTGGTTTCCAATATGAGCAACAGCATTTTAGTTGATCGTGGTTCGGTAACCATATCCGGCCTGCTAAAAGAGATACGCAAAGTAAATATGCAGGAAGCTTACTCCATTAGTCGCGGCCAAGGAGAGATTTGGGTAGTCAAATTAAACGACATGAGTGTTGCTGCCGGGAAAAAAATTGGAGAGTTAAATCTACCCAAACAAAGCAAGATTTTTGCTCTAAAAAGAGGAGATGAAATTATATATCCTGATCTTTCCACCAAACTTCATTCAGGAGATAGTATTTTGCTATATGTTGATTCTATAGTTATTAAACAAGTTGAGAAAATTTTTTCTTAAAAGCCTTTACTAATAAAAAAAATATTGTTAAATTTCAATATAACGCTAAAAATAAGTAAGGAATAAAAAATGCCACAAAAAGTTCAGGATGATTTTCTAAACAACATTCGCAACAACAAAGTATCCGTAACTGTTTTTCTGGTTAACGGAGTAAAACTTCAAGGATTAATTACCTGGTATGATGACAATACGTTACTTTTGCGTCGTGATGGTCATACACAATTGATTTACAAGCATGCGGTTTCAACCATTATGCCTGGTGAAGCTATTGATATAGAACCTCAAGACAGCGAAGCATAACTTGCCATTTATTGAAATTTCACCTTGTAAAAAAATTCCTGCTGCCGTCATCTTTCCTGACGTAGCAAGTCAAAGAATGAGTGTTCCTCCAGAAAGCAGGCTGGCGGAAGCTTGTGGTTTGGCTCACGCCATAAATTTAGATATTGCTTACTCAGAAATTATAAAAATAAGAGAAGTTAAACCGGCTATATTTATAGGTGAAGGATCTCTACAACGCCTAATTGAGGCTATTCAAATAAATAACATAGAATTAGTCATTTTTGACACATCTTTAACGCCCATTCAACAACGCAACCTTGAAAAGAAATTATCGGTCAAAGTAATTGATCGAACAGCTCTTATATTAGAAATTTTTGGCGAAAGAGCCCAAACCAAAGAAGGTAAATTACAAGTAGAACTGGCTCATCTGACTTATCAACGCAGTCGTTTAGTCCGTAGTTGGACCCACCTTGAAAGACAACGTGGTGGTGCCGGTTTCTTGGGTGGACCGGGAGAAAAACAGATAGAACTTGATCGTCGTATAATTGATGGCAAGATTATCCGCATAAAAAAAGATTTGGAAAAAGTACGCAAAACCAGAAATATTCAACGCTCTGCACGAAAAAGAATTCCTTATCCTGTTATTGCCCTGGTTGGTTATACCAATGCCGGAAAATCATCGCTATTTAATAAGTTATCTTCAGACAATGTCTTAGCTGCAGATATGTTGTTTGCTACTCTTGACCCTACAATGCGTAAAATAACTCTCCCTTCAGGAAAAGAAGTTATATTATCTGATACAGTAGGTTTTATTTCAGATCTGCCGCACGAACTAATAATGGCTTTCAGAGCAACTTTGGAGGAGGTGTTATCTGCTGATATAATCGTCCATGTCAGAGATATATCCAACCCAGAAAATAAAGAACAAAAAGCAGATGTTATCAAAGTCCTATCAAGTTTAGGGCTTGAACATATTGAAGAAAATCCTTGCTATGTTGAAGTTTTAAATAAAATAGATTTACTCTCAGCTGAGCAAAAACAAGAAATCAACAAACAACATAAATTAGGTATCTCAGCCCTAAGCGGTGAGGGAATAACCTCATTTTTAAATATTTTAGACAATAAGCTGTCTTCTGCTGATAAGGTTTTTGAGATAAAAATCGAAGCCAAAGACGGTAAAACACTTGCCTGGCTATATGCCAATGCCGAAGTTTTATCGTTAAAAAATGAAGATGAATTCATAATAGCTAAAATAAAAATTGATGATATTAATGCCGCAAAATTAAAACACAGGCTTTAAATTTTTCTTTTTAGGACTACATCTCTCACAAGGAGATGAGAAATGAAAAAAATTATATTTTGTTTTATTTGTCTGTTTTGCTTAGCCTCATGTGCCGCCAACAGCCAAAACTATGCTCAAAAACTACAACCTTGGATAGGACAACCTGAAACCAGACTTTTACAAGCCTGGGGCAATCCCCATAATGTTTTTCAAGTAAGCCCGAACGAAAAAGTCATAACTTTTTTGCGCATCTCCTCAAATGGTCATAAAGATGCTTATAGCGATCAAATATATTATCCTGCCTTTTCGTCATCAAACTTCTGGATTCCAGGACCTGATGATCAACAAAACAATACCTATTATTGCAAAACCTCTTTCACTATACGTAATGGAGTTGTAGTAAACTATAATTACAATGGTGATTATTGTGTTGCTCGGTAAATAATTAAAACGGTATTTTTTATATAAAAAGAAAACCCGCCACAAACGACGGGTTTTTACATTGGCGGAGAGGGTGAGATTCGAACTCACGGTGGGCTCGCACCCACGACGGTTTTCAAGACCGCTGCATTAAACCGCTCTGCCACCTCTCCAATGGCTCACAATCTACCCCAAGCTTTTAACTTAAAGTTTTGTTGCCGTCAAGCAATTTTTTATCATTTATTTACATATATATTATATATATCAAATTAATTTAAGCTTTTTCAAAAAGATATAACCGCCATGAAATACCGCCGACACATTGTTTTATCATTGTTTTTACTTATTTTTTCTACATCTGCCTGTGCCAATGTTACATCATTTGCTCCACCTGAATATATAAAATGGCTTGATGACCTGAAAAAAGAAATGGCTGAAAAAGGAATCTCTCAAAACACATTAGATAAAGTATATACTCAAGATTTTTATCATCCCGATTCTGAAGTGGTTAAAAAAGACCGCAAACAAATAGAATTTGCTCTAACCTCAACTCAATATATTAACCGTGTGGTTTCCAAACAAAGAGTAAGCAAAGCCAGAGAAAATTATGATAAACTAAAGCCTTTATTAAAACAAATTGAAGATAAATATGGTGTGCCAGGTAACTATATCATAGCTTTCTGGGGAGTGGAAACCAACTTTGGAAGTAATTTTGGAGGATATAACACAATTGAAGCTTTAACCGTTTTAAGTTATGATCGTCGTCGTCCAAAGTTTTTCCGTAATGAGTTATATAATGCCCTTAAAATAGTTGATACTTGGAATATTGATTATACTCGCATGCAGGGATCATGGGCCGGAGCCATGGGCCATTTTCAGTTTATGCCTTCAACTTTCAATGCCTATGCCGTTGATTTTGATAATAACGGCAATATAGATATTTGGCATTCTTTTGAAGATGCCGCGGCTTCAGCTGCCAATTACTTGTCATCAATCGGTTGGCAAAGAAATGAACCTTGGGGCATGGAGGTATCTCTGCCATGGAACTTTGACTTTTCACAAACCGGCAGAAAAAAAAGTAAGACCATTGCTCAATGGGATAAAATAGGTGTCCGCACCTTAAAAAATCAAAAAATAAAACTCCCCCAAAACTTAAAAGCCTCAATAATCACCCCTGAAGGCAAAAAAGGAAAGGCATACATGACATTTAATAATTACAACTGCATTATGCATTGGAATCGTTCAGAAAACTATGCTTTAGCAATTGGTATTTTGGCTGACTACATCATCTCTGATAAACCATATACTCCGCAAAAAGAAAATCCAGCCGTACGACTAAGAACAGATGATATTTTTCAGATTCAGTTTTTTATTAATAAATTAGGCTTATCAAAATTATCAGAAGACGGACAATTAGGCAGCCAAACCAGAGAAGCTATTAAAAAAATACAAAAGAAAGCCGGTCTGCCACAAGACGGTTATCCTGACTACAGGTTATTACAAAAAATAAAAAACTATAATCCGGAAATAGGCTTTGCCGTTCCCGTGCCGGAAAGAAAATTACACAAGGGGAATTAAACCCTTTACGAAAGCTCAAAATAATTATAGATTGAATAAAAATAAAAAAGGATATGGAATAATTAATGAAGAACTGTAAACAAATAATACTTTTAATTATTGCTTTTGCTTTAGCATCTTGCACTTATGGTAAAATAGACTTAGGTAACGGCAAATATTCACAAGCCGCAGCCATTAAAGGGCAGGGAGGTACTTATAAAGTCGGCAATCCATACAAAATTATGGGCAAGTGGTATTACCCTAAAGAGGACTACAGCTACTCTGAGATAGGAGAAGCCTCTTGGTATGGAGAAGATTTTCACGCTCGCAAAACGGCTAATGGTGAAAATTATGATATGAATACTTTAACGGCGGCACACAGAACTTTGCCGTTGCCGTCAATTGTAAGAGTTACTAATCTTGAAAACGGAAGATCTTTGGTTTTAAGGGTTAATGACAGAGGACCTTATGCCAAAAACCGTATTATTGATGTATCTAAACGCAGTGCCCAACTTTTAGGATTTCAAACTCAAGGAACAGCTAAAGTCCGCGTTGAAGTATTAGAAAAAGAAAGTAAAGAACTAAAGGCGGCTCTGCTTGGAGATAAATACACTCCATCAACCAATGCAACGGCAAAAACAACTACGACAAAAAGAGATCCTTTACAAATAACGGGCTATCAAGGCAGTTCTAAAACTTTTCCTAAAGGCAGTTATTTTGTTCAAGCCGGAGCATACTCACAACAGTCATCGGCTAAAAATCTTAGTGAACAGCTGAAAAAATTTGGTCAAACCAATGTTTATTTTGTAACTGTTGACGGACAAAAGTTTTATCGTGTTCGCATTGGTCCTTATTCTTATAAACAAGAAGCTGAAGTTACTTTGGCTAAAGTTAAAAACTTTGGAATATATAATGCCAAAGTTGTACAAGATTAATATATTTGAGGTGAAAAATGACTTCTAAATCACAAAAATTACTTTTCGGAACTGTTTTGAGCGGCTTTTTGTTTGCCTCTTTACAAGCCGGAGCTATTGAAACCAAAGCCCGCAACATGATTTTGATGGACTATGATACTGGACAATACTTATATACCAAAGATGCCGATAAAAAAATTCCGCCTGCATCTATGAGCAAACTCATGACGGTTTATATCATTTTCAGTAAATTAAAAGATGGTAGCCTGTCATTAGACGATACTTTTACTGTCAGTGAAAACGCTTGGCGTAAGGGCGGAGCTGCCAGTGGTGGATCCACAATGTTTTTAGCTATTAATGACAAAGTACGAGTTGAGGACTTAATCAAGGGTATAATTATTCAATCAGGTAATGATGCTTGTATTGTTGCTGCAGAAAACATTTCAAGCAGTGAGGAAGATTTTGCAGACCTAATGAATGAAAAAGCCAAAGAACTAGGGCTTAAGAATTCATATTTTGTAAATTCTACCGGTTTACCGCACCCTGATCACCGTATGTCGGCAGAAGATTTAGCTCATCTTGCTCGCATTTTAATCTCAGAATTTCCTGAATATTATCACTTATTCTCTCAAAAAGAATTTGTTTATCACAACATTCGTCAAGGAAATCGCAATCCTTTATTATACAGCATGCCTTCTGCCGATGGCCTGAAAACTGGTCATACCGAAGAAGCCGGATTTTGTTTGACTGCTTCGGCTAAAAAAGGAAAGCGCCGTTTGATTGGTGTTTTCACCGGCCTAAATTCAAATAAAGAACGTTCTGAAGAAACCGAAAGATTAATGAATTGGGGTTTCCGTGAGTTTGATAATTACACCATTGTCAAACAAGGAACAAAAATAGCTACCATGCCGGTTTGGTTCGGCCAAGCTGACAGTGTTGACATGGTTGTTGAAAAAGACGTTGTCCGCACTATGAAAAAGAATAAATCTGATAAAGTCGAACTAACGGCAGTTTATGACAAACCGGTAAAAGCTCCGATTAAAAAGGGACAACAACTTGGATACTTAAAAGCTGAGGTACCGGGTAGTGACACGGTTGAAATTCCTCTTGTTGCAGCTAATGACGTTGCCAAAGTAGGATTATGGGGTCGCATTTGCAAAAACTTTAAATATCTGCTGTTTGGAGCTGAATAATTAATGTTTGGCAAATTTATAACTTTCGAAGGCGGCGAGGGCACGGGAAAATCAACACAATTGAAATTACTGGCCGAATACTTATCCTCCCAAGGCATTGAAGTCATCACCACCAAAGAACCTGGTGGCACCGAAGTCGGACAGGAGCTACGAAAACTATTGGTTTGCGGAGATAAAGATAAATTTGACGCCACTGCAGAAGCTTTATTATATTTTGCAGATCGTCGCATTCATTTAACCCAAAAAGTTTGGCCGGCATTAGAACAGGGTAAATGGGTATTAAGCGATAGATTTGCAGATTCTACGGTTGCTTATCAATATTACGGATATAATAAAAAACTATCCAAAGAAACGCTTGAAAATCTTTATAAAATTGCCGTTGGTGATTTTCGTCCCGATTTAACTTTCATCTTGGATATTGATCCCAAAATAGGTTTAGCCCGTTCTTTTGCCAAAGCTGAAGGAATGACTGTTAAAGAAACCAGATTTGAAAGCCGACAATTGGAATTTCATGAAAATATGCGTCGAGGATTTTTAGAAATTGCAGCCGATGAACCCAAACGCTGTGTAGTCTTAAATGCTGATAAAAACATTGAAGATCTTCACCAAGATATTATCAAAGAGCTCAAAGAAAGGTTGGATATCAAATAAATGCCTGAAAACGATGCCTTATTTGCACCCAGAGACAACCCTTATCTTATCGGTCACGAAGAGGCCGAAAAGTTTTTTTTACAATGTTGGAAAAACAATTCGCTTCATAATTCTTGGTTAATCAGTGGCATAGAAGGCATTGGTAAAGCGAGTTTAGGCTATCGATTAGCCAGATTTATCTTAGAGGCTGATGAAAATAAAAAAGATAGTTACGACAAACTTGAAATTTCCCCATCATCAACAACTTTTCGCCTGATTTCCAATAATGCTCATCCTGATTTTAAGGTTATTGAAAGAGACTATACCGATACAGATCGTAAAAAAGTATTAAAAGCCATAAAGGAGGGTGAACAATTAAGTAAGGAAGAGCTTGGTGAATTAAAACGATCTGCCTTCATAAGAGTTGATGATGTTCGTACCGTTAACGAGTTTTTGGCAAAACGGTCTTCATCTGACGGTTGGAGAGTTGTTTTAATTGATAGCGTTGATGATATGAACAATGCAGCTGCCAATGCAATATTAAAAATATTGGAAGAACCGCCTCACAAAGCTTTAATGCTTTTAATTAGCCACAATCCAGGACGACTACTGCCGACTATTCGTTCCCGCTGTGCAAAATTAGAATTAAAACCTCTTAAAGACGCCGAGGTTGCAAGCTTACTTCGTCGTTACCGACCACAATTAAGCGAAAGCAATGTAAAGAAAATAGTTTCAATAGCATCCGGCAGTATTGGTAAAGCTTTAAGCTATGTTGATAATGATGCCGGCAATATTTATGATAGCCTTTGTGCCTTAAATGCAGCCGGGAAATCAACCAAAATATCGGATATACTTGATTTTTGTGCCAATGCAGTTAATGATGAAGACAGCTATGAACTCCATAAAGAACTAATTCTTAAATTTCTTAGTGAAAAAATAAAAAGTGGTATTAAAATAACCGAAACCGCAGATACTTGGGAATATGCTATAAAAACATTTTCAGAAACCGAAGGCTTGAATTTAGATAAAAAACAAGCTTTAATAAACATAATAAATCATATTTGTAAAGGATGAGGATAAAAATGCTGGTTGATAGCCATTGTCATTTAGATTTCAATGATTTTGAAGATGATATAGCAGAAATAATTGAACGGGCTAAGGAAAACGGTGTTAACATGATTTTAAACGCCGGTAACAATATTGATGAACTACCAAACCAACTAGCTTTGTCAGAAAAATATCCTTTCATATATGCTGCGGTAGGAGTCCATCCCCATAATGCTTTAGAATATCCGGAACTAAAAGCTGCTGATTTATTAGCCCATACCTCACACTCAAAAGTAATTGGTATTGGAGAAACTGGGCTCGATTATTACTATGATTATGCCCCAAGAGATTTACAAATAAAATTATTTAAAGAACATATTAAAGCTTCTCAAGAAAGCGGCTTGCCAATAATAATCCATAACCGTGAATCAGATGAGGATATGATAAATATTTTAGATGAAGCATATAAAGAAAGACCTTTTTTGGGAGTTATTCATTGTTTTAGCTCTTCTCGCAAATTAGCTGATTTTGCTTTATCAATAGGATTTTACCTCTCTGCTTCAGGTATGATAACCTTTAACAAGAGCACTGAATTAAGGGATATATTTGCTGATATTCCTTTAGATAAGATTTTAGTTGAAACTGATTCTCCGTTTTTGGCACCTGTTCCGCATCGAGGACATCGTAATGAACCTGCTTTTGTCCTTTATACTGCAGAAAAATTGGCTCAACTAAGAGAAATACCTTTTGAAAAAATAGCTCAAATAACCTCTGACAACTTTTGCAATCTTTTTCGCAAAGCAAGTGATAAAGGTCGGAGGCATTATAAAAAATGAGTAAGATTATAATTCTGGGAGCTGGTGCTGCTCCGGGTGTTCCATCTTTAAGCTACGGATGGGGAGACTGTAATCCTGAAAATCCCAAAAACGTACGTAGCCGCACCTCTGTTTATTATGACTTTGACGGAACGCATATCTTAATAGACACATCACCTGATTTGCGTTTGCAACTTTTAAATAACAACATCAAACACCTTGATGGTGTACTATATACGCACAAACATGCTGACCATTTGCACGGAATTGATGATTTACGTGAAATAAACCGCATCATGCTTAAAAACATAAACATTTATGCCCAAGCAGATACCATAACGGGAATTAGAGAAAGATTTTCTTATATGCTAACTCAACCTGATCATATTAACAACGTAATCCGTCGTCCGAGTTTAATTCCTAATCAAATAGAATGGGGCAAAACTTTTATTGTAAAAAATGTAAGTATCATACCCTTTGAACTCTCAGGTCACAATGCTATTTCTACCGGATACATATTAAATGGAGGAGAAATAGTCCATATTTCTGACTTCAAATTTATTTCTGAAGAAAGCTTAAGTCTTATTAAAAGACGTCCAAAACTTCTCATAATCCCTTTAACCACACCTTTTGGCCAACCATTTCATGCCGGATTGGACGAAGTTTTAAAATATATAGAAAAAATTAACCCCGAACACGCTATAATTAATCACATGGCCGCGGAATGCGACTATGATGCCATTAACGCGAAAACCCCTGATAACGTTGAAGCAGCTTATGATAATATGATTTTTGAAACAAAGGATTAAAGAATATGTTATGCGTATATCACATTGCTGACCATGATGGAAAAGGATCTGCAGCTATTGTAAAAAGAGTTTTTCCGCAAATCGA
The DNA here is from genome assembly GCA_944391685.1 of uncultured Alphaproteobacteria bacterium. Classification (GTDB taxonomy): domain Bacteria; phylum Pseudomonadota; class Alphaproteobacteria; order RF32; family CAG-239; genus CAZU01. The sequence goes on along the minus strand of CALXUM010000004.1, from coordinate 84,807 downwards.
GCTTTTAGGCTTAAATCATGATATGGATATACCGTTTGAAGAAATAAAGCAGCACGAAAAGATCATTATTTGCGATATAGCTTTGCCACTCGAATTTATGTTTGAGTTAAATGAAAAAGCCGATTTAACTTGGATAGACCATCATGCCTCTGTTATTAATGAATATAATACAATTATAAAAGATGACCCAAGCAAAGAAATAAAAGGCTTGCGGCGTATCGGCACAGCCGCTGTTTGCTTAACTTGGGAATATTTTCACCCCAACGAAGAAATACCGGAAGGTGTAAAACTATTAGGTCTTAATGATATTTTTGATTTAAGAGATAAAAGAGTACGTCCTTTTGAATATGCATTTCAATCTCTGGGAGTAAACCGTCCGGATGAGCCAATTTGGGATAAATTACTTTCAAACACCCTTGATATAGATGAAATGGTTTCCAAAGGGCAGGGTATTTTATCTTGGATAAAAGTACGCAATGCCCGCCTTTCTCGCAGCATGGCTTTCGAAAGCAAATATATGGGATATCGTTGTATTTGTGCCAACATGCCGCAAGGATACTCTGAATTCTTTGATTCTGTACCTGCAGTAAAAGAATATGATTTCATGTGTAATTTTTTCATGAATAAAAGAAATACATGGAACTTATCTTTCTACACCTCAAAAGAAGATGTTGATGTATCAAAAATCGCTGCAACTTTCGGCGGTGGAGGACATGTAAGGGCTGCAGGGGCCTCAAAGCTAAAAGAATTGCCTGAATTTTTAAGACGTAAGTAGAATAATACAATAAGTTTATTTTCTCTGTTTTTTCACTTGAGAAATTGTGAAATTGTTGTAAACTTAGGCCTTCTAATAATAAAAAATAATGGAGAATAAATAACAATGTCTAAAATCTTAGTTACTTCAGCATTGCCGTACATTAACGGAATTCCGCATTTAGGCCATATGGTAGGTTGCCTTTTACCATCAGATATATATGCCCGTTATATGCGAATGTTTGGTAATGAGGTTTTATACATTGTTGGTACAGATGAACACGGAACCACTTCAGAAGTAGGGGCCCTCAAAGAAGGTATGGATGTCCAAGCCTATTGTGACATGTATCATGCTCGTCATGCCAAAACCTATAAAGATTTTAATCTCTCATTTGATTATTTTGGTCGTACCTCAAGCCCCCAAAACAAAGAGATAACCTATCATATTTTTGAGCAACTTGATAAAAATGGTTTTATTGAAGAAAGAACCGTTAAACAAATATATTCAATAGACGATAAAATGTTTTTGGCCGACAGATATATAACCGGAACATGTCCTTATTGCGGTTATGAAAAAGCTAGAGGCGATCAGTGTGAAAATTGCACCAAAGTTTTGGAACCTACAGATTTAATTAATCCTCGCAGTTCTGTCTCAGGCTCTTCCAACCTTGAAGTAAGAGAGACCAAACACTTGTTTTTAAATCTCCCAAAGCTTGGAAAAAGGCTTGCCGAATGGATAAAGACCAAAGAACCATTCTGGCCTGATGTTGCTTATACTATAGCTCAAAAATGGCTAAAAGAAGGTTTACAACCACGTTGTATAACTCGTGATCTTAAATGGGGCTTTCCGGTCAACAAACCAGGCTATGAAGATAAAGTATTTTATGTTTGGTTTGATGCTCCCATTGGTTATATTGGCATAACCAAGCAATGGTCAGATGAAAATCCTTCTCAAAGGAATTGGAAAGATTGGTGGTTAAATGCTAAAGATGTCCGCCATGTTGAGTTTATGGGAAAAGATAACGTACCATACCATTCCATTACATTTCCCGCCACCTTATTAGGAACAGGTGAGAATTGGACACAGGTTGATTACTTAAAAGGCATGAGTTATTTAACCTATGAAGGAGGAAAGTTCTCAAAATCTGAGAAACGAGGCATTTTTGCCGAAGATGCAGTTAAAGAGTTTCCGGCTGATTATTGGCGTTATTGGTTAATGGCTAACGCTCCGGAAAGTTCTGATTCATCATTTAGTTTTGACTTGTTTGCATCAACGGTCAACAAAGACTTAAATGGTGTTCTAGGAAATTTTGTATCTCGTGTTTTAAAAATGACGGCATCTAAACTGGGCGAAAAAGTTCCCTCCGATGGTGAATATGGAGATATGGAAAAAGAATTGGCAGCCAATTTGCAAACCAAAGTTAATGATTATTTTAAATATATGAATGAAATGGAATTCCGCAAAGCCATGAATGAACTTCGCGGTATTTGGGTTGAAGGGAATAACTACATTACGGCAGCCGAGCCATGGACTGTAATTAAGACCGATGAAGCAAGAGCTTCTGCCATTTTACGAGCTTGTATTAACTTAATACGCATATTTGCAATTTTAAGTGCTCCCATAATTCCTCAGACCAGCGAAGCCATGCTTTCAAAATTAGGACTAACCTTAAAAGACATACCTTTACTTAAAGGTTTTGATATCAACAAAGAACTCTCTGCTATAAAAGGAGGAACTCCTTTTTCTGTCGGAGAAATGCTTTTTGAACGCATCGCTCCCGAAAGAGTAGAGGAATTAAAACAAAAATACGGAAGTTCAAAATAATGTTTGCTAAAAGAAGAAAAGAAAGTGATGATTATATTGGCCCATCTACAGGGTGGGCCAAGTTTATGCATCGCACGGTAATGTTTATTTTATTACCATTGAGAAAACCTGTCTGGTTTTTATTGGTTTTGGCTATAGCTTTTTTATTACCGACGTTTAATGGTATAAAGCCAACAGAGGTGCATACCTGGTATTGGAATAAAATAAAGCAGTCATCATCTACCGTCTCAACAGTTGTAAGCGACAAGACCAAAGATGTAATCGAAAAAATTCCTGAAATAAAATTACCGGAAATTCAAACCAAAGAAGATAAAAAAGTTGTAAATGTACCAATAAAAGAAAGCAAACGTAAAATTTTTGAAAAAGCAAAATCTCAACCAGTTGCCATCGATATTATGGTTGAAAAGAAAGAGCAAATTGCAAATGCAAAAGAAGCTCAGCCTTCAAATCAAACCCAAACAACATCCAATAAGAATTCAAATAAGAAAAAACTGGCTCTCAACTATCTTGAAAAGCCTGAAACTATTTCCGGAAAAGCAACAGTCTCCAATGCCAACGAATTTGTCATTAACGGCAAGACCTTGTTTTTATATGGAATATACGTTGACCCTGTTTCTCCAAGAGGGGTTGAAGCTAAGAATTTCTTAAAACAAACCATAAATAACCAAATCGTAACTTGTAGCATTGTTGCTTATACCTATCAATCCATTCCTACAGGCCTCTGTAAAGTTGGAAACATTGACCTTAATTGGCTATTGGTAGATAATGGTTATTCTAAGAATGTTGCATTGGAAAAAAGATAAAAGCGGAGGTGATAATGTGGCAACCCATTTTCATGATAAGCGGTTACTTTATCAGTGTATTGGGTCTTGCCATGCTAATTCCGGCAGCTGTTGATATATATCAGAGCGGAACTAATTGGTCTTACTTCATATCATCATCAATAATTTCTGTTTTTATTGGCCTTTCTTTATTTTTGGCAAATAACAACAAAATAAAAGATATATCCCAACATCAAGCATACCTTTTAACAACTATCAGCTGGTTTGCAGTAACATTTCTAGCAGCAATTCCTTTTGTATTTCAAGGTTCTTCAGTTGCAGATGCACTATTTGAAGCTGCCGCAGGTATAAGCACTACCGGAGCCAGTGTTTATTCGGATGTTGAATCTTTACCACCGTCAATATTATTATGGAGATCTCTACTAAACGGGCTCGGTGGTATAGGTATAGTAATTTTTGCTATAGCAATGCTTCCGTTTCTTGGAATTGGAGGTATGCAAATTTTCCAAAAAGAAAATTCAGATGTAAATGAAAAATTTTTACCTAAAATAAGCTATATTGCTAAACGCATTATAATGGTGTATGCGTTTTTACTGATATGTTGTGTCTTTTCCTTAAAATTTGCCGGAATGAATTGGTTTGATTCGGTATGTCATGCACTTTCTACAGTATCTACTGGAGGAATGTCAACAAAGAATACATCCATAGGATATTTTAACAGTGCCTTAATAGATTGGATTATTGTATTTTTTATGATCTTAGGAGCAATACCTCTGACATTTTATCATAGTGTTTGGACAACCAGAAGTCTTCATTCTCTGCGTTCATCACAAGTAAGTGCATTTCTAAAAGTTCTGTTTTCATATATAATTTTTATGACATGTTGGCTTACATATAACGAAACATACGGATTTTTTACTGCTCTACGTAACTCAGCATTTAACGTTACATCGATAGTGACCTCAACCGGTTTTACATCAACCGACTACCTAAATTGGGGAGTTTTCGCCGGAACGGCATTTATTGTATTTGTCTTAACGGGAGGGTGCACAGGTTCCACTTCAGGTTCAATAAAAATATTTCGTTGGCAAGTCATCATTGCCTACTTAAAGAAAAGCTTCATCTCAATAACAGAGCCAAATCGTTTAACCCCGCTTAAAATAGGTAACAGCATAATATCACCAGCAATAGCCAATTCAGTATTTGTATTTTTTGTTGTATATATTTTAAGCGTAATGGCTTTAACTCTAATTATTTCCATCACTGGAATTGATTTTTTAACCTCATTCAGTGCCGTAATCTCATGTATAACCAATACCGGTCCGGGGATAACACCTCAAATAGGTCCAAGCGGCAATTATGCAAGCTTAAGTGATTTTGCCAAATACGTTTTAACTTTTGCCATGTTATTAGGACGCTTAGAAGTAATGACAATTTTAGTTATTTTTACTAAAAGTTTTTGGCGTTCGTAATTTTACTCAACCACATCAGAATTAGTCAGCTGATTATCTGAAGTTGCTTCCTCGTTTGTTTCATCCTCAAATCCGAAACCGTTTTCTTCTGCTTCCTCAATATTTAAAAGCATCTGAGGACCTTCATTTTCTTGTATAACATCATCTTTATTGATTGTCGGTTCTTCTGTATTTATTACTTGTTCTGCCAAATCTTTCAATTGATTATTCTTATTATCTATGACATCTTCTTTTTCATTATCTTCATTTACCACAACAGATATTACTTCAGCATCTTTTTTATCCATAACTTTTTCGTCACTTTGTAACATCTCATCTGGTTTCACATCTGAAGTTTGCTTTTCTTCATTTTCATCAACAACATCCTCACTAACTTGAGTTAAAGGTAGTTCATCTCTAATATTAAGCTCATCTTCAGAAAGTAATTTTTTACCTTTAAGATTTCCATCATAACACTTTAACAACCACACATCATAAATCGGATGTTCAACCGCGTTTAGAGCAGGGGTGGAAGACATCATCCATCCTTTAAAAATATTAATAGGCTCATCACTTTTATAATTATCTACCACATCAACAAAAGCAAAATTTTCAGGAGTCTCCTCAGGTGATCTTGTCAAACAAGTACGTACAACGATTGAAAAACTACCAAACAAAACTTCTCCACCTACAGGAACATCGATTTCACTTACCTTACCGGTAATCTTATCCATAGCCTGCATTCTGGCCATATTTGTTTTTATTTCGGCAGCATTTGCAGTCAAACAACAGCAACTTAAAGCAGTTGCAAGCATTAAACTAGTTATTCTTTGACCCATCATCAGTTACCATAAATATTATTTCACCCACCATATCTTCCAAAGTTTTAAAATCTTTGGTGTTTTTAATTATATCACCATCTTTAAGCATTGTCTTGGAATTACCGGGTTCAATTTTAATAAACTTATCACCAACCAAACCATCACCGACGATAGCGGCTTGGCTATCAACCGGCAACCCTATATTTGAAGCCAAACTCATTTTTATTTCAGCTGTATAGTCATTAGGATCCAAATTTTGAGCAATAACCGTTCCAACCTTAATACCATTAATACGAACATCAGAACCGACGGTCAATCCGCCCACCTTCAAAAACTTAGCGGTAACGGTATAACCTTTAACTACTTGCAAATCAGACACATTATAAGCAAAATAAGCAAAAAATGCGGCAACGGCAAGTACAACGATTCCCATAATTGTTTCAACCGGTTTTTTATTCATCAAAATTCTCCTACCTTAAAAATTATTTTTTATCCTGACGATTTGCTTTACCAATGCTGACAATACGATCAAGCAATTCCTCAACCACCATGGCATCTTGTGTATAAGAAAATTCTCCTCCGACTGGGAGCATATCCATAGAACCGCCCGGCTCAATTTCAATATATTTAGGCCCCATCAACCCGGAACTGACAATAGATGCACTACTGTCATCAGGGACTAAAATATTATCTTTGATTTCTAATGTAAGTATTGCCTTAAAATTATCATCAAGCTTGGCATCAACCACTTTACCGACATCCATGCCTGCCAAACGCACCACGTCACCGACCAACAATCCATCAGTACGATTAAACCTGGCTATCAGAGGATAATAGCTGCCATTTTCTGCATGAGACACTTTTTTACCATCAATTGCCCATATGGCAATAATAAGTAAAATAACGGCAGCAACGCCAAAACCAATTTTTAAATAACGACTTTCTTCTTTAGAATAAGTTTCTTGTTGTAGCATCATTGCAAAAATCCTTTTCATTGTTATTATATAGATAGAATAAAATAAACATTTTGTCATCAAAGATTTTGCAAAATGAAAATAATTGTTAAAATTTAAAATAATTTTGTTAATATAAAACAAGATACAAAAATTTTAAGTAGGGTATAATGCTGTCAGTAAAAAATTTATCAAAATCTTTTGGTGCTCATAAAGCTGTTGATAACATCAACTTCTGCCTGCATAAAGGAGAAATTGTTGCTCTCCTCGGCCCCAATGGTGCTGGCAAAACAACTCTATTACGCCTCATAAGTGGATATCTTATCCCAGATAGCGGAGAAATATCAGTTAATCACAACGATTTGTTGACACAAAGAATAGCAGCTCTAAATAAGATGGCTTATGTTCCTGAAAATTCATCTCTTTATCCTGAAATGAGTGTTTTAGAGTACCTCAATTTCATATCACGATTAAGAAAGATAAGCCAAAAATATTTTAGCCAAAATGCCAAGTACCTCATTCAAGAATTAAGCCTGCAAAATGTCTTATCACAAAAGACGTCAAATCTTTCAAAAGGATTCCGTCGTCGTGTTGCCTTAGCTGGTGCATTAATATCATCACCAGAAATCTTGCTTTTAGATGAGCCGACGGAAGGACTTGATCCCAATCAAAAATTTTCTTTTCGTAATCTTATAAAAACGTATGCTAAACAATCAACCGTTATTATATCAACCCATGTAATGGAAGAAGTTGACGCAATGGCAGATCGCGTTTTATTAATCAACAAAGGCAAACTTATAAGCGACACCAACCCTTCAAAACTAAAAAAATTAACTCCGGTAAATGATATTGAAACAGCTTTTCGTGCCATCACTTCTGAATAAACAGGAATTTTATATGTCAATGCCAATGATTGTAATATTAAAAAAAGAATTAAGTTCTATAGCTTATAATCCATTAGGATGGATAGTTATGATTACTTACATAATACTATCAATGATATCCACTCTTTATGGCAGCAATTATTTTAATAACTGTAATCAAAATATTTTGATATTCTTTCAAGCTCAACCGGAAATTTTTTTACTTATAATTCCTGCAATTGGCATAAATATCTGGTCTGCTGAAAAAAAAGGCGGAACTTTGGAATTATTACTCTCACAACCCATTAGTTTTCAAGCCATGGTTTTAGGCAAATTCTTTGCTTTTTGGATATTTTGTTTATTAATGCTTTTGCCTTGTATAGGTTTATGGATTACTACCGGATTGTTAACTAACATATCCTTATCAATGATAACCATAAATATTCTAGCCTATACTTTGGCAGCCGGAGCTTTTTGTGCATTATCTTTAAGTGTTTCTTTTTTGGCTTCGGGAACCGTCGCCGCATTTATTTTAGCCTTAATAGCTTGTATCTTTATAAAAATTATAAATTTTACTTGGATTTTTGAACTATTAAATATATCGGGAGAAATATTTACCAAAGTAGGGCAATCACTTAATTTTGACTACCATTTCAACAGTTTGCTCTTTGGACGTTTAGGCTTTGATAATATAAGCTACTTTATAACCATCATAATTTTCTCTTTATGGTTTAATATAAATGCATTGGCAGCAGGGAGACGTTAAAGATGAAAAAACATTCTCTTCTCTTATTTGCTATTTGCCTGATTATATCTTTTTTTGCTGTTAACACAGGTATAACTCTTTTTACACAGGACTTTAGTTTTGATTTTACCCCCGACAAAAGATACACCTTAAATCAAGCAACCAAAAATTGGCTTAAAAATAATCAATCAAAACTCTTTGCCAGACTATACGTATCTCCTGAACTAAACAATGAATATACCGCTCAAATTATGCACGTTCTGGAAAGATATAAACAAAACTCTCATAATCTTTTCAGTGTTAGTTTGATTGAAACACCGGCCTTTTCTCCGACCTCAACCGAAGCTGAAAAATTTGGAATTATCCCTCTAGGTAATAAGGAAACTCCTCAATATTTAGGCTTGGTTTTAATTGATGAAAACGGTCAATCAAAAACAATTTCCTACTTAAATCCTGATAAAATAGCTTACCTTGAACATGATATAAGTCGCAATTTAAGTTCCCTTAATGATTATAAAAAGCCCAAAATCGGAATTTTGTCTCCTGCCTTACCCGTTATCAAAGGAAACTCCGGTTTTGATTACGGCAGTGATTGGACGTTTATTAAAAATTTACGCCAATATTATGATATAAACCAGATATCAAACGGAATTGCTCAAATTCCTTTGAGCTATAAAGCAGTAATAGTAATAAATCCTCGCCAAATTGAAAATAATACAACCTATGCTCTTGAACAATATTTATTGCGAGGAGGTAATCTTATAATATTTTATGATCCTTTTTCAGAGGCTTTTTATGCCCAAAACGGCAAAATTGATAATCGCCCGAGCGGACTGGAAAACTTCTTACAAAATTTAGGAATTGAATATGACTACACCTTAAGAAATCCTGAAATTATAATAAAAGAAAACCAGCTTACCCAAAATATTAAAAAACTACATTTAACTTCTGCCGGAAGTTTCAATGTATATAACGATAATTTAAGCTTCATCGAATTATTATCTTCAATCCAAGGTAGCATTGCCGGAATTTTAGAAGGAACTTTTTATTCTTCTTACAAACAGCCTCCTTTTAATACTTTTGATACTAAAAAAAATCCCTTTGTCAGTATTTCCATAGCTCCGGGAAAAGTAATTTTGCTATCAGACAGTGATCTGCTCCATGATGCCTTATGGTTACGAACAGATAACCATTCAGGCTATATCAACAACAATTTTGATCTTATTGAACGATTGGTAGACTTTGCCGCCGCAAATAACACTTTACTTTCAATTATCCCACAGCAAACATTTATTACGTGTAATACTCTAAATAATAAATTTAAGCTTTATGCTCAGGAAAAATATGCTCCTCAAATCAAAAAAATAAAGACAGAAAAACAAGCAATTGAAGAACAAATTCAACAAATCAGAGAAGACATAAATAATGGTAAAACAGTATTATCCTTAAAAAAAGCTTCTCAAATTGAAACCCTACAAAAAGAACTTCTTGCCTTTGATAAAAACCTACGTCAAAAAGAAGACCAAATAAAACAATATACTCAAAAAATTCAGATGTTATTTATTATTGCCAATATTATAGTGTTCCCCGGCATAACAATTCTTATTTTATACATAATAATCCGCATATTAAGAATAAGAAATCAAAAATTTTTGGAGAAAGCCTGCAATGAACAATAAAATAATCCATCAAGGTTTGACTTTGCTGTTTTTATCTTTAATTTTTGCGGCAATCGCCATTATTACGACTAATCTTAACTATCCGGAACAATCCATAGGTCGCCTCGCATTTGCCCAAACTTTTGCCCAAGGAGATAAAATTGATAAAATAATATTATCATCAAACGAACAAACCATAACCCTCATATATATGGATGGTTATTGGCGTGTGGCAGAAACCGGAGGATATTATGCTAACACGGAATTATTAACCTCATTACTCAAAAACATAAATACATCAACTTTTATCATTAACCGCCCTTATTCCTCTGAAGTTTTAACCCAAACCGGCTTAGGGCAGGGACAATGTTTAAACATAGAAACTTATAAAAAACAACAAAAGCTAAATCAAATTTGCATCGGCAATCAAACGAAATCTGATTTAACATTTGCCTTGCTTCCAAAATCAAAAGAAATATGGCTTATTGACGGAAAATGGAAATACCCCAAAGATATTTCATCATGGATAATGCAACCATTATTAGAATTATCACCTGATATGATAGAAAAAATTCAAATCAATGAACAAATAACTTCCAGAATCAACCAGTTTTCTGACTTTCCTGTTTCCGATTCTATTATATCCAATAAGAATTTTTTGGATACCTTTGCTTGGCTTCCGGCAATTGATGCAAAACCATCTTTTAGCTTTAATCCTGCTGAATATAAAAATCAAAAAGATATAGAACTAACATCTTTTGACGGATTAAAGATAAAAATTAAGCTTTTTTATAATCAACAAGATTATTGGATAAAAATAAGTTTTTCAACCACCCCTCTACCAACTACGGCAGTTAATGCTTATATTAAAGACAATGCTTTCCTTTATGACGGCTGGTATTTCAAAATTCCTCCGTCAGAAGGAGATATTATGTCAACTTATGAGCTAAAGCCGCAACAAAATGAATACAATCAATAACCTTGAAAGATTTATGCTTGATATATCGACAAATGCTATCTTAGAAGTCGATTATCAAGGTAACATAACTTTTTTTAATAAAAAAGCCGCCTATATTTTTCATGATGAACAAACTCCGCTATCCAATATATCAGAAATTTTTGACTTCCAAACCTTATCTGTAATTAAAGAGCATATATACAATACTTTTCATCAAAACTATGCTCACAATTTTAACATAGAAATACACAATAGGTTTTATAATTTATTTATACATCCGTACCAAGGAAATGTAGTTCTTTGTTTAGAAGACATCAGCGAAAGAAAACACCTCTCACACCACTTACATGAATTAAGACAACGACTTGAGTTTGCCGAACGCACGGCCAAAATAGGCTATTGGGAACTGGATTTAGATAGTAAACAATTTTTTTGGTCTTCAGAAATGTATAAAATTTTTGGCATTACATCTCAAGAAATTCATCAAAAAAAGAATTTAATTCGCGAACAAATTTTGAGTGAAGATTTACCGATGTATAAAAGCAAACTAGATCGCCTTATCAAAAATGGTACTCCGGTTGAAGGCATGTTAAGAATAAGACGTAAAAACGGATACATAGCTTACTGTCTTTTCAAGGCTGGACGAATTTCCGATGAGAAAAAACAGCGTATTGCCGGTACATTTCAAGACATCAGCAGTTTAATAGAAATCCAAAACTCTTTAGAAGAAGCCAAACAACAAGCTGAAGCCTCAAATAAAGCCAAATCATATTTTTTGGCCCAAGCCAGTCATGATTTACGCCACCCCATGCAGGCATTACAGATGTTTATAGAATTACTAAAAGAGGAAAATAACACTCCATCCCAAAAAAATATTATTGATAAAATAGAGGATTCCGCCATCGGACTTAAATCACTTTTGGATAATTTGTTAGATATTTCTCGTCTTGATTCCAATAGCATGATAGTAGAAACAAGTATTTTTGATGCGTCCAAGTTGATATGTCGCCTTTGCCAGGAATACAAAGCCATAGCAGAAACTAAAGGTATTAAAGTTCGTTGCAATCTACATCGCAGCGTTGTTGAAACAGATTCCATGCTCTTAGAAAGATTATTGCGTAATTTACTCAGCAACGCATTAAAATATAGCAAAGATAAAATATTAATAAGCTGTTACCCCCAAAAGGAAATTACAATCATTAATATTATTGATAACGGTGTCGGTATAAATAAAGAAGAAAGCAAGCTTATTTTTGATGAATTTTACCAAAGCAAAAGCATTAAAGATAACCGCAACTTTGGAGCAGGGCTGGGGCTTAGCATTGTAAAAAAAATAACCAAACTTATCGGTGCTGAAGTAAAAATTCGTTCTGTTGAAAAAAAATATACCGCATTTTCTGTTATAATAAAATCAAACAAATAAGAAAGCCTGCTAAAAAGCAGGCTTTCTTTAATTATTTTAACTATTTTCCAAAAATCCCAAAACTCTTAACTTTATCTTTAACATCCCCAACGACGTTATCAAGGTTTTCTTTAGCAATGTTTTTAACATCGTTTAACCCACTTTTAACTACGGTTTGAGATGCCGTATTTAAGATTTTGGCAAATATCTTAGAGATTGAAGATGCAATACTTTCACCTTTTTTATCTCCTCCGATATCCTTTAATGTAATTTCCGGTAGTTTTACATCCAAAGCAGATGACTTTTCAGATAAATTGGTTTCTGCTTTAATTTCTCCTCCGGCAATTATCACTTTTTTAATTATCACCTTTTTAGATGCAGATTCTGAAGCAGATTTTTCATCTGAACTATCAGACTTTGCCTCTGCTTTATTTGTCGAAGCTGTATTTTTGCTTATATTTTCTTGAATTTGTTTAATATTATTTTGTGTCAAAGATTTCATTTCATAAGTAATAATCGGCTTTTGAATATTTATCTCCTCAATGACAATTGTATCGGTTGTCAAACTCTTAACATCCACCTTAACGGCAATACTTCCTAGATCAAACAAATAAGGAGATTTATAATTAGCCGGATTAGCAACAGTCAAACCAGAAACTGAAGCCGTTCCCTTAAACGGAGAAAAACTAAAACCGCCGAGTTTTACCTCTGTCCCGGTAACTTCTGATCCAAATTTATTCACAGCGGTTTTAACTATAGATTCTAAAGAAAGCCATACACCGGCTACTGCAAGCAGGATAATGACTATAATACTTATAAATATTTTCTTTTTCATATAATCCTCCATAAGTTATTGATGAAACAATTTTAGTGCTTTATGTAAGTTTGGCAAGAAAAATATTTTTTATATAAAACAATAAAAATATGTTGCAAAATTTTTAAAGGCGGTTTATATTCCCGCTGTATCTGATAATGGGTGCGTAGCTCAGTTGGTAGAGCAACTGACTCTTAATCAGTGGGTCTGGGGTTCGAACCCCCACGCGCCTACCAATAAAACAAGGTCTCCGAAGCGAGACCTTTTTTTGTTGGTTTAGGTAAGTCAGGTTCGAACCACAGAGACTGGGGTTTGACTACCAGCGAAAGCGATACGGAAGTATCGCGGTGAGCCGTGGCGAATGAGCGCCTGTGCAACTCAAGCAAAGCACAGAGTAACCCCCACGTGCCTACCAATAAAACAAGGTCTCCGAAGCGAGACCTTTTTTTGTTGGTTTAGGTAAAGTTGAGAATAAGATCAAAAAGTAATCACAAGCGTTTTTATCTCAAATACTCCTCCAAAACTCCTGGTGTCAAAATTTGTGGTAATAATACATAATCTTTTGATTTGCCATTATAATAGACATAAAGAGGAATACTGTTTCGCCCATAACTTTCTAAGGCTTTTGCAATTTCCTCACTATTGTTAGTCCAGTCAGCTCTGAATAAATGTATTTTATGGTTTTCAACCAATTTTCTAAATTCTTCAGACTGCAAAGCGGCTTTTTTATTAACCAAACAAGTTATACACCATTTGGCTGTAAAATCTACAAAAACCGGTTCTTTTTTTTCAACAAGCTCGGAAATAGCCAAAGCATCATAATTTTTCCACAACAAGTCGTTATTTTTCTGAGGAATGAGTTGATTATACAAAACCCACATCAACCACACGCAAGTCAAAATTACCGGTATGGCAAATATCCTTTTTAATATCACCATCCATTTCCCCGGTCTTGGTAATATTTTGGCAATTTTTTTAGGAAACAATCCGGCTAACGCAAAGGGCAGGGCATACCCCAAACCCAAAACCAAGAAAACCGGATAATACAAATAGACCGGAGCACTTAAGGTGTAACCTACGGCAACTCCCATAAACGGAGCCGTACATGGGCTGGCAATCAACACCGCCAAAAATCCGGTCATAAAAGAACTGATTAAATGATTTTTGAAAGACATCCTTCCCAATTTATCGGCAAAAGGATTATTTAGTGATAATACATCTAAAAACATTAAGGCAATCACCGCAAATATAATAATCATAACCGTAACAAATACCGGCGACTGCAATTGGAAACCCCAACCCAAATATTCTCCATGTTTACGCAATATTAACAAGACTGAGGCCATAAATAAAAATGATATTACCACTCCCAAAGTATAAAACAAAGATTCCATCCTGTTCTTATATTTGCTGTAAGATGTCTGTGATAAAGAAATTGCTTTGATTGCCAAAATCGGAAAAATACAAGGCATAAAATTCAAAATAATTCCACCGACAAAAGCCATCAACAAAACCAGCCACAAACCGATATTAACTTCAGGCGGACGAGGCAAAAACCATTTTTTGGCCTCTGCCGATATTTCTTGCCATTGCATGGTAGGCATCATATCTCTTTCTGTTATCGGAAAATTAATTTTAAGTTCAGCTTTTTCCGGTACACATTCCTCCTTACATGCCAACCACCGAACTTCAGCCTTGATAACGGCATTATTTCCGAAAGTTTTTTGAGGATTTATGGTCGTCTTATAATATGCAACATCACCATAACCTCGCTGAACGATTCCGTCATTTTCAAAGACTTCATCATTACTCCAACTCTCCTCAAGTTGCTGGTATCCTTCCGGCAACATCCAATAAACCTTGGTTGGCATACCGATCTCGCCTGGGTTTTGTGAATATATATGCCACCCATTTTTCATTTTAAAACGTAAAAATATTTGTAAATTTCGGTTAGGATTTATTTGTTCAAAATTAGGATATAACTGCAAATTTAGTTTATCGTTCTCAAAACTGGTACCGGCAGCATATACCGGAGATATCGCCGATATAATCAAAAAAAAGATTAATGCTTTTATTTTTAACATCATTATTTTTTCTTTGCGGCAATAACAAAGTTATAATAAGCAGTTGAGATAATAAACAAAAATTTAAATAAACACCAGCATCCCAAAATCACGGCTATTTGCAAAAACCAACCTGGAACAATACATAAAACAACCAAAGCAACCAAAGTCTCAAACCCTTGAGCTAAACCGCCCAAATAAAAAGGAGATTGCTCAAAATCTAATTTTTGTGACGGTCTGTTCTTATAAGCCACTACTGAATAAGCCAACATCGCACAGGCTGATGCCGTAAAAGCAAACAATAAAAAGCTGGCTGCAACCGCATTTTGATAAGGATTAGCCAACGCAAAACCAAAAATGACTCCGGCATAAAAGGCATAATCTAAACAAGCATCTAAAAATACACCAAAATCATTTATTTTTGTAGCTCTGGCAACAGCTCCGTCTAAAGCATCAAACAATCTGTTAAACAAAATACAAATCAAAGCCCAAAAATACATTCCCATTGCCAAGAAATTAATAGCCAACAAACCGATAACAAAACCGCTTATAGATATGACATTGGCAGAAATTCCGGCTTTGGCAAATTTTTCTCCGGTTTGATTAATATACTTTTGCCATTTTTTATACAAGCACATTCCGTTATTGCATAATTTAGAGTTAATATATTGTGACTTTATCTTGTTTAATATTGCATCAAACCTTTTTTGCATATTATAATTCCTCATAAAAAATTACTGTTTTTCTGATTAAATATCGTATAACATATTTTTTTTAATGTAAAAAACAACTTCTTAATTATACAACAGAATAAAATGCGTATTGTAAAATATATATTAATAATTGCTTTAATTTTTATTTTTGCCTTTTATGTAAGACATTTAAACTCTCCTTATCAGATATTTAAAGGTCAAATTTTTGGTACCTATTACGTTATAAAAATAAATTCAAAGTCCCAAATTAATAATTTGGGACAAAAAATAAAAGACCGACTTGCTACGGTAAACAAACAAATGTCAGTGTTTGATACTGCTTCTGAAATAAGCAAAATAAATCAATCTGAAGCCAATAAAAAAATTAAACTCTCTCCGGCTATGAGTTATCTTATGCAAACGGCACACGTCGTTTGGCAACAAAGTAACGGCTGGTTTGACCCCACAGTAGGAGAACTGGTAGAACTTTGGGGTTTTGGCACTAAAGATACCAATAAAGAACCATCTTCAGAACAAATACGAGAAAGCTTAAACTACAGCAACTTTGGAAAATTATCTTTTGATAACGATTTCAATACCTTAAACAAAAAAGATTCCCGAACCTATATAAACCTTTCTGCCATAGCCAAAGGTTATGGAGTTGATCAAGTGGCCAAGTTGTTGGAAGAAAACGGGATTAAAGATTATCTTATTGAAATAGGCGGGGAGGTTCGCGTTGCCGGTCAAAGCAAACACGGTGGTTGGACTATAGGTATAACATCTCCTAAAAATAAAGATGAATCTGTAATGCAACTGGAAATGACCGATTATTCGGTTGCCACATCAGGCAATTACCGCAATTACTACTATCGTGACGGCAAAAAATATACTCACACCATATCTCCCAAAACCGGCTATCCGACAGAAAACAGCATTGCCTCGGTCAGTGTCTTTCATCCTCAATGTATTTTAGCTGACGCTTACGCTACCGCTATCTTAGCCATGGGAGAAAAAGAGGCAAAAATCTTTGTAAAAAAACAAAATTTAGCGGTTATCCTCCAACTTCAAAACGAAGAAATATATATTTCTCCGGCAGCCAAACAATTAATCGGAGAATAATATATGTCAATAGAACATACCGGAATTGTAACCTCTGTTAAAGATAATACGGTAAAGGTAAAAATTAATCGTTACAATGCCTGTAGCAGTTGTGCTGCTCAAGCCGGTTGCGGCTTACGAGAATACCGGGAAAAGAATATAGAAATTTTTACCAACAACGCTCATGAATTTTCGGTTGGTCAAGAAGTCATAATTAATATGGCTGCATCACTTGGTTGGTTGGCAATATTTTATGCCTATATTTTGCCGCTAATTCTTATGTTGGCAACACTTATAATACTTTTATTGCTTGATTCTTCGGAAATTATTGCTGGAATATCTGCAATAATTATCTTGATTCCTTATTATTTAGGGCTATTCTTAACCCAGAAAAAAATAAAAAAACAAATACAATTTCAAATCTCAAAAAAATAACTCAAGGCAAAAAGCATGGAATACACAATTTTGTTAAGTATCTTGGTTTTGGGGGTTACGGCATTTATCTCGGCTGTTGTTCTTTATTTGGTTTCTCGCAAATTTGCCATCCCTGAAGAAGAAAAAGTATCTCAAATTGAAGAAGTTTTACCCCAAGCCAATTGTGGCGGATGCGGCAAAGCCGGTTGCCATGATTTTGCTATTACATGTGCCCATGCCGACGCCAAAACCTTTTCCAAACTGCATTGTCCCGTAGGCGGAAACGAGGTTATGAAAAAAGTTGCTAAAATACTAGGATTCAAACCAACAGTCAAAGAAGCAACGGTTTCGGTTTTGCGTTGCAACGGTACTTGCCAAAACGCTCCCGCCAAAATTCAATATGACGGGATTTTCAGTTGTCGTGTTGCCAACAAAGTTTCCTGCGGACAAACCGGTTGTCCGACCGGTTGCTTACGCTTAGGCGATTGCGTTAAAGTTTGTCAGTTTGGTGCCTTAAGTATTGATAAAAAAACAGGAATTCCGGTTATTGATGAAGACAAATGCACTTCATGCGGAGCCTGTGTCCGTACTTGTCCACGGCAATTATTTGAAATCAGAAACAAAAGCCCAAAAGGAAATATGGTATATGTTGCCTGCCGTAATACACAAAAAGGTGCTATTGCCCGCAAAAACTGCAAAGCTGCTTGCATTGCCTGTCTCAAATGCAACAAAATAAACCCTGATATCAAAGTCGAAAATAATCTTTCTTATATCCCCAATACCGTTTCAGCTGATGATTACGGACAAGAGTTGGCACAATCATGCCCGACCGGAGCCATAATTTTCACTCACTGCGGAGATAAAAAACATGACTAAACTAAAAACTTTTCCTCTGGGTGGAATTCATCCTGATAAATACAAAATCACTACCGATTCTCCGATTATTGACGCCGGATTACCAGAAATAGTTTATATTCCGGTCAAACAACATATCGGTTCTCCGGCCAAAATTTTGGTTTCCAAAGGAGACAAGGTAAAAGTAGGAACTTTATTGGCTGATGCTGACGGTATTGTATCTGCTGATGTCCATTCCTCCGTATCTGGAGAAGTAATAAAAGTTGAATCAATCGAAGGAGAGTTCGGTTATCTTGAAGATATGATAACCATTAAAGTGGAAGGTGATGATTTTGAACCTTCCATAGACAGATCCACCGATATTAATCGTGAAATTGAACTCTCCAAAGAAGAAATAATTGCTAAAATACGCGAAGCCGGAATTGTCGGCATGGGCGGAGCAGGGTATCCGACCCCTGTAAAAACCAGCATTCCCGAAAATAAAAAAGTTGATACACTTATTCTAAACGGCATTGAATGCGAACCATTTTTAACGGCCGACGACCGTCTTATGGTTGAAAAAGCTGAGCAAATTGTTATCGGGGCTAAAATAATCAACAAGATTCTCGGTATTCAAAACGCCATCATTGCCATTGATGAAAACAAACCCCATGCCATTGAAACTTTATCCAAAATAACCAAGACCTATGTCGGAGTAAATGTTCAGGTTTGTGCTACCAAATACCCTCAAGGAGGAGAAAAACAGCTCATCACCGCCATTACCGGCCGCGAGGTTCCCTCAAGAAAACTCCCCATAGATGTTGGTTGTATTGTTCAAAATGTAGGCACTGTTTTTGCTGTTTATGAAGCTGTAATGAAAAACAAACCCTTATTTGAACGCATTGTTACTCTAAGTGGTGATGCTTGCCTTCATCCGGCTAATTATCGGGTAAGAGTAGGGACACCGGCATCTTTCTTGATTGATAAATCAGGCGGCATAACCGAAAAAGTATCCAAGGTTATTTTTGGTGGACCAATGATGGGAACGGCAGCCTTTAATATTAACGCTCCCATAACCAAAATAACCTCAGGCATTCTTTTGCTTTCTGAAGAACTGAGCCACAAAACCGAACCTCAGGATTGTATTCGTTGCGGTAAATGTGTTGAAGCTTGCCCCATGGGCCTACAGCCTTATTTAATTGGTCGTAATGTTCGTAATGAAAAATTCTCAGAACTTGCAGCTTGCCATGTATTGGACTGTATAGAATGCGGCTGTTGTGCTTACACCTGTCCGGTACATTTGCCTTTGCTTGATTATTGCAAAATAGCTAAGTCTGAACTCAAAAAGAAGTAGGAACCGTCATGTTTAAAATATCTACTGCCCCACATTTTCAAACCACTGATGACACCCGTCATATCATGCAAGATGTTATTATTGCTTTAATGCCGGCTGCATTTACCGCCATTTTATTCTTTGGCCTTAATGCTCTTTTGGTAATCTTAACATCTGTTGCTGGTTGTGTTCTTTTTGAATATTTGGCTTGCCGTTATTGGCTTAAAACCTCCAATACCACCACGGATTTATCTGCCGTGGTTACCGGATTATTGCTTGCTTATAACTTGCCGAGTTCAATGCCCCTATGGATGACTTTGGTAGGTTGTTTTGTATCTATAATAATAGCCAAAGCCTGCTATGGCGGACTAGGTAAAAACATTTTTAATCCGGCCCTGGTCGGACGAGTATTTTTATTTATCTCTTTTCCTGTTCAAATGACAACATGGCCCAAACCGGAATTAGGCAACATCTTTGAGCTTGATGCTCAAACCGGAGCCACTACGCTAGGAATACTAAAACATCTTGATGGATCGACTTCGGCAACATCTCTTCAAGGAGACTTACCTGAATATTGGGAAATGTTCTTTGGTAACATAGGAGGCTGCCTTGGTGAAGTATCTGCTTTAGCTCTGCTTTTGGGAGTAATTTACCTAATCTGGAAAAAAGTTATTACTTGGCACATCCCGTTTTATTATGTTGCCACCGTTTTCCTTATCACATCAATCATGTGGCTCATAACTGGAAAACAAAGTTATGATCCTATAACCCACATTCTCTCCGGAGGACTATTACTGGGAGCATTCTTCATGGCCACTGATTACACCACATCACCCATGAACAAAAAAGGACAAATCATATTTGCCGTTGGTTGCGGTGTTCTAACCGTTATTATCAGACTTTGGAGTGCATATCCCGAAGGTGTTTCCTTTGCAATTTTAATTATGAATGCCTTTGTACCGCTGATTGATAAATATGTAACCCCGCGTCTTTACGGCAGTAGGAGATAAAAACATGGCAAGAAATAAAAGTTCATTTTTAAAAATGGTCAGCGTTTTAACAATAATTGCCGTTATATCGGCTTTTGTGCTTGCTTTTGTTGAAAACATAACCAAAGAACCGATTCAAAAAGCCAAAAATCAAAAAGAATTAGATGCCATCGCCGAGGTTGTAGGTGAATTTGACAATGATCCTTTTGCCGAACAAATGACTATCACCACACCGGATAAAAAACACAAACTTAAACTCTATCCGGCTCGTAAAAACGGAGTTGTTAGTGGCTTTGCCGTCAAAACCTACTCAAACAGCGGCTACGGCGGTAGAATAGAACTTATTGTCGGATTTTATATAGACGGATCAATAAGAACATTCAAAATAACCAAACATAATGAAACACCTGGCCTTGGCTCTAAAGCAGATGAACCTAAATTTAAAAAACAATTTGATGGCTTCAATCCTAACAAACACAAATTTAGAGTTCGTCAAGATGGTGGAGAAATAGATGGTATTACAGCCGCTACCATAACTTCTCGTGCAGTAATCAAAGCAATAAAACAAGCTGTAAAAGCATACAATAATTTTAATAAAGGTAACAGCCATGAATAAAACCAGTTTGGAAAACTTAACCCGCGGCATTATCAAAGAAAACCCGACCTTTGTCATGTTGCTCGGAATGTGTCCGACATTAGGTGTAACCACCTCTGCATTAAACGGTCTTGGCATGGGATTGGCCACTCTTTTTGTGTTAATACTTTCAAATATTGCCATTTCAACTGTCAAAAACATTATTCCGGAAAAAGTAAGAATTCCGTCTTATATTGTAATTATTGCCTCATTTGTAACCGTGGTAGACTTACTTATGGCAGCTTATTTACCCATACTCCATTCCGCTTTGGGAATATTTATTCCTCTTATTGTGGTCAACTGCATTATTTTGGGCAGAGCAGAGGCTTTTGCTTCTAAAAATAATGTCTGGCAATCAATTCTTGATGCCGTAGGTATGGGATTAGGTTTTACCATCGGGCTGACTTCGCTTGGAATTGTAAGAGAAATTTTAGGCAACGGCTCAATCTTTAATTATTCTTTTATCAGCGAAGATGCTAACCCGATTCTCTTGTTCATAATGCCCCCGGGAGCATTTTTGGCTCTTGCCGGACTTATAGTTTTGTTTAACAAATTACGAAAGGCTCAATAACCATGTCATACTTAATGATTTTTATCACTGCCGTTTTCGTAAACAACATTGTTTTATCACAGTTTTTAGGAATTTGCCCGTTTTTAGGCGTTTCCAAAAAAATTTCAACGGCAGCCGGTATGGGGTTTGCGGTAATGTTTGTCATGACCATATCAACCATTGCCACATATCTAATTTATTATACTTTTTTACAACCATATGACCTGACATTTATGATAACGGTAACCTTTATTTTGGTTATTGCCGCTTTGGTACAAATGGTTGAGATTATTGTCAAAAAAGTATCACCGACACTTTATCAGGCTCTTGGAATATTTTTACCTTTAATTACCACCAACTGTGCTGTTTTAGGTATTGCGATTTTAACCATTCAAAAAAATTATACTTTAACGGCAGGTGTCTGTTATGCTCTGGCTAACGCTATGGGCTTTACTTTAGCCATTGTTATCTTTGCCGGCATCAGAGAACGCCTCGCCGACACTAAAGTTCCAGCATCCATGAAAGGGACTCCTTTAGCTTTGATTACGGCTGGTTTGTTATCAATGGCATTTATGGGCTTTGCCGGCATCAGTCAATAAAAAAGGAGCCTTTTTTAAGGCTCCTTAATAAGATCTTCAAACTTAACTTTCTTAAAATTAAATCCATTCATTGTAAAAACAAATGGACTCCCGTTTTTAAACGAAACGGCTACTATGATACTTTTCTTAGGCCATTCTGATATAGAAATTGCATCAATATCAAGCAAAATTTTTTTGTTATTTAGAAACATCTTCTTTGCTTGTTCAACACTAACAATTTCTATATCCCAGCCCAAAATTGTACTTTTAGTATTCGAGTACGTCCCTTCATACCTTACAATAAATCCCCAGCCAGCTTCTTTTGCTTTTACAGCTGTTTCCTTTAGGGAAGAGACTTTAGTCTCGCTTCCTCTATGGAAAAAAATTGCATCTATTCCATAGCCATACTCAGTTTTATTGTTCATAATGACAAAATTTAATTTGTTAATAATAAAATGATTGTCAAAAAGAGTAATATTGAAAATTATTTTGTCAATATTTTTTTAATATTAGCAATAATCTCATCAAACATTTCATAGGTTAAAACGCCTGTATTAATATTATAACGAGATGTATGATAAGAATTAATCATCAATAAATTATGTTTTTCAAGTTTGTGAATTTTTCCATGAGCAAATTTAAAATCTGCTTTTTTATACCCCAGCACTCCCAATATCGCATTATGTGCCACACTCCCTAAAGTAAGTATAACTTTTAAATTCTTCATTTCTGCAATTTCATTAATAAGATAAGTTCCGCAACTTTTTACCTCATCTCCGGTAACCTTATTTTGCGGTGGCACACAACGAACCGAATTGGTAATCCTAACATCAACAAGCTCAAAACTGTCATCTTTTCTTTTTTCGTAATTTCCTTTTGCCAAGCCATGTTTTTTTAATATAGGGTAGAGCACATCTCCGGCATAATCATTAGTAAAAGGTCTTCCTGTTTTATTAGCTCCATTTAACCCAGGGGCTAAACCTACAATCAAAACTTTGGCATCAATTGGACCAAAAGAAGGAACCGGAGCATTAAAATAATCAGGAAATTTTTTAATGTTTTCAGCTCTGAAAGCTAACAAACGAGAACATTTTAAACATTTTTTATCCGGACACACAAACATCTGTAAACTCCATAAATAAACCTGACTTTAATGAAACATATCTCCGTAAAAAAAAACTTAAAAAACAAAATTTTTATCTTTCCCCTTTAAAATCTGTATATCACGATTATGTAATTTTCACAAACTGCTTTTTAACGGCAGTTTTGCAGGACTTTATAAAGCAAATTGCTTTTATATATAATCTATTTATAAATGGAGATAATAAATTATGAAAAAAACATTATTACTTGCAAGTGTTGCCTGCTTAATTTCAGCTAACGCCAGTGCAGAAATGATGCAGGATTTGAAACCTTACGTTGGTATTGATTATGTATATGACAATGCTGATTTTAAAGGCGCAGCTTCAGAAGCAAAAGACAATTATAATTCCGGAAGCATTAATGCCGGTATTGAGTTGATGGATTATGTAAGCTTGGAAGCCTTCTATCAAATGGCCGGAGAACGTAAAGCTCATTTACCGGTTTCAGAAGGCGGTGAATTAAAATCCAGCTTTGATGCCTATGGGTTGGATTTATACGGCTACTTGCCTTTAGGTTGTGAACAAAAATTCAGCCTTTTGGCAACAACCGGTATGGCTGTTTATGATACTGAAATCAAACAAGGCGGACACAAAATAGATAAAAGCCGTATTGGTTACCGTGTAGGTGGTGGTGCTCAATATAACCTAACGGATCATATCGCAGCTCGCGTTGTTGGTCGTTATTCCTATGTAGGAACTCGCGACTTGAACCACTTGGCTGAAGTAACTGCCGGTATTAGATACACATTCTAATCTATCTAGACAGTTACAAGAAAACCGCTTGAATATCAAGCGGTTTTCTTATTTTGTTAAAGCCTTCCAAATCGTCCCTTCAACTCCGTTTCCATTTTCATTTCTTAACACTAAACGGGTAGGGATTATATCGTCAAAACCATTATTTTTTAACAAAGTCAAAACATAATCGTAATTATGTCGATAACGTCCACTTTCAAAAATTTCAAAATCATCGGCATTAAATGCGTTTTCGGTTGAAAAAAGCATATTTTTCCCCTTACATAAAGCTATAATTTCCGACAAATCGCCGATATATCCGAAAACATCTGCCGCCACAACCCAGTCAAAATCTCTATTTTGTTTCAAATAATCAATAACATCTGCTTTTATAAGATTATCATACACTCCTTTTTCTTTAGCTTTTCCTAACATTTTATCTGATAAATCAACTCCGATTATTTTATTTTCAGAACTTTTAAGAGCTTTTCCCAAAAGCCCCGTACCACACCCCAAATCCACAATGGTACCTTTAATAGATCCTGCAATTCTTCCCATAACCAACGGAGTTGTATAATCCAGATTCTGCATAACCAATTCGTAATTATCAGCAAAATTGTCAAACAACTTCTGCACATAAATTTTATTATTTTCATTTTTTTGTCCTTTGAAAGAAGCATATAAATGTTTGGCAAAATCATTATTCGGAGCATAATTTAACCATTTTTCAGCCAAAGCAATCGCCTTTTTAGGTTCTTTGCGAAAATACATTATAAGAGTTTCCGCTAAATTTATAGAAACTTCATCTAGATCTGGCTTCAACAAAAAAGCATTAAACAACAGTCCTAAAGCCTCTTCATATTCACCCTGATCTTTCAAAATAAGGGCAATATTATTATTAACTTCAGCAGACTTAGGATTAATAATAACAGCTTTTCTATATTCTTCCAAAGCTTCGGAAAGCCTATTCTGTCTATACCGCATTTCTGCATAATTATTATGCATGTCAAAATCATTTGGTGCTATTTCAGAAGCTTTGAGATAGTTTTTTTCCGCTTCATCAAAATTATCTTCACGACTGTTAATATTCGCCAGTCCCAACAAAGCATCAACATTATTTGGATTTAACAACAAAGCCTTAGCAAAATAAATTTTTGCGTTATCAAATTGATTTTCCTGTAAAGATAACCACGCCAGCAATACTCTCACTTCATCCGATGTTGGAGCTTTCTCTTTTGCTTTCATGGCTGCATTCCAAGCTTTTATATAATTTTTTTGCTTAAAATATATTTTTCCTAAATAATACCAAACAGATGCATCTTCAGGAAATGACACAGCTACCTTTTCCAGCTCCTCAATAGCCTTAATCGGATTATCTTTTTCAAAACTTTTAGCCCAATTAACCCTTGCTGAAACATAAGATATATCAATACCAAGTGCTTTAAGCCAATTTTGCCTTGCTTTATCTAAATCTTGTAAATCGGCAAAAATCAAACCTATTTGATTATAAGCTTCCTTTAGATCTGGTTTTATGGTCAAAACTTTCTCAAAATAATTCAAAGCCTCATGTAATTTTCCATCACAATAAAGAGAGTAGGCAAGATTATAAACAATAGCCAAATCATCTTTTTTGTTGCGTAAAGCCTTAGCAAAAATAGCACACGCCTCAGCATGAGCTCCCTTGGCCTGAGCCACCAAACCTAATAAATTAAGCACATCAGGTTGTTCGGGAACAGTATCTAATATTTGCCGATAAATAACTTCAGCATCATCTAATTGTCCTGCATCATACAAAGCCAAAGCTTTTTGCAGCAAAAAATCATAAGACATCAAACATTTCTCCGGTTTGAATTATTGCTCATATATATCATACTTTACTTAAAAATCCACTAAATTATAAAAAAAGACTTGATTTTCAAGATTTAATGTTATACATTTCCCTCACTTCCGGGAATGAAGATGGAAAACACCTCGTTTGACAGATAAATAAGTCAAAACTACCGGGACAATAATCTAAATAAAATATAAGGAAAACATAAATGAAAAGTATCATTTCTACCAAGAAAAAGAAAGAACGCCAATACGGCACCATCTGGGGTGCTCCCAATGGCTCAGTAAACAAAAGAGAATACGCACCCGGACAACACGGTCAGCGTCGTAAAAAAACCACAGACTACGGTCAACAATTATATGCTAAACAGAAACTTAAAACCTATTATGGTAATGTTTCTGAGAAGCAGTTTCACAAATATTATGTTGAAGCAATTCGTCGTTCTGGTGATGCCGCTGAAAACTTAATTGGTATTTTGGAATCACGTTTGGACAATTTGGTTTACAAAGCTAAATTTGTTCCTACCATTTTTGCTGCCCGTCAATTTGTCAACCACGGTCATATCACGGTTAACGGCAAGAGAGTAAATATCCCTTCTTACATGGTAAAAGCCGGTGATGTTATTGAAGTTCGCGAAAAATCAAAACAACTTCCGATGGTTATTGCGGCAATTGAATCTACCAATCGTGAACAACCTGCATATTTGGAAGTTGATAATAAAAAATTAAGTGCAAAATTTACATTTGTTCCAAAATATGACGACGTTCCTTATGCCGCTGTTATGGAACCGAACTTGGTTATCGAGTTCTACTCAAGATAATAAAGTTTGTATTAATATTAAATGCAAAAATCCTCAGAGTTGTGCAAACTCTGAGGATTTTTACTTTAAAATTAAAATAAGATATGCTTATATATAAACATTGCAATAAAATAACTTTAAGGTGCAAAAATGGAAGATATTTTTCTTGACGATCCAAGACAAGTTTCAGCTAAAGAAGTTTCAGCAAAAAAGAAAATTGAACAAAAGAACAAAAAACGCAATTTTGGTCAATATTTTGTTGATTTAATCGTCAAAAGCCTTATATGTGCTACAATTATTAGTATTAATTTCACTTTATTCACTGAAGCCGGCAGTTATAACCTTTTTGACAGTAGTCAGCATCTCAACCAAGAAGCAATTATAATTTATTCTTCAATTTTTGCCTTATCTTTTTTGGTTATTTTCTTATTATCTTTTTCATTGTTTTTGCAAAACCTATTTACAGCCATAATTGGCGGAATGTTTATTCTGGCAACAATGTCACAATTTGCATTATTTGATTATCATTCCATTCTCAGCAATTATTTCAGTGCAGTCAGTATATTTTATTCTTATTCTCACTTAATTATCGCCGGTATAACTGGGCTTATTTTTCTTTTCTTTCTAACTTATGGCAAACGTTCCAATCAAGCTTATTTTCTTGGAACAATATTATTTATATTTGCGTATATTCTTAGTAATGCCTACTTCAATCCCAATTCACACAACTTTAAAACGATTCAAGCTAATGGTAATGACTTTACTCATCCAAACGGAAAAAATATTGTCTTTATTGCTTTTCCTAAACTTACATCATACAACAATCTTCATAAATTAAGCCAAGTCCCTGGAGCAACTAATGAAATAAAGACTGCGTCCTCTGCATTACTTGGCTTTTACACAAAGAATAATTTTACCCATTATTCTGCAGCTTATATAGAAAACCCTCAAAATCCTTTTTTAAACCTTCTTAAAATTCTAAACCCCAATTCACCGCTTTCAACAGAAAAGCTCCAACTTTCAAATGTCATTTTAAACGGATATTGGGATACTTCAAATCTTGCAGGAGAAAAAATATATTTAAAAAATAACAAGATATATAACGAATTACGCAATAATAGTTATAACATTAACGTCTACCAAACCAGAGGAATTGAACTTTGCCGTATAAACAATGCCATGCAAGCAGCTCAATGCACCATAAAATCAACCCCTCCCATTAATCTTGATAACAAAAAATTCAACTTAACTCAAAAAACTTTGTTATTAACCACACAATGGCTTGAAAGCAGCGGTATAATAACCGGAATCAACCCGATCTTAAAAGGATTATCCTTTTTAGGTATTAATAAAGACATAACACCTCTCAATTTCTCACCTCAAAAACTTTACGTATATGACTCACCTAAAGTATTGGATCTAATTAGTCGTAATATAAAAAACAATGAAGGAAACAACGCTTATTTTGCCGTAATTGACTTGCCGTCTGATCTATACATCTACAACAACCTTTGCAGCCTAAAACCTGTTTCGGAATGGGTCAGTTTACAAGACACAGATGTTAGTCTATCAACTAAAAGAAAAGCTTATGCCGAACAAATCAGCTGTTTATACGGTAAATTGGAAAACTTCATACAAGAATTACAAAAATCATCAAAACTATCTGAAACCAAAATTATAATAATTGGTTTAGACAATCCCACAGAGTTGTTTCCTGCCTCATCAGGTGATTTTTATCAAGATTTCAAAAATCAAAAGCAAATCAGCTTAGCAATTTTTGATCCTGAAATTAACAAAGCTTCTACAAATAGCAAAATTTGTCCGGCAGCAGATATAATCGGCAATTATATACTCCAAAAATCAAATTGTACTGAATTTAACGGATTGAAAATATCTGATAATCTTAAATCAGAAATAAGTAAACGTAACGCCAAAGAACAAGCCCTCGAACAAGAAGTAACCAATTCGGTTAATCGTTTCAAACGTTGGTATCAGGCTTGGGCAGGGCATAATCAAGTTAACAATTTAATGATAGAACCCACAATTCCACTGGAAAAGACAAACAAAGAGGAAAACGAAGTTATCATTAAAGAAGCTCCGATTGCTCAAACCATAGAAGAATTACCCGAAGAAAAGAAACTTAAAGGACTATCTGAGGTTGCTCAACAAACAACAAAAGAAGAACCCAAAGAAGATATAAAACAACCTCAAGACATTTCACAAACTAAAGAAACAAAAAACCAATCACCGGAAACAAAAGAACCGGAAGCCTTAAAATCTGAAGAAAAGGCAGAAAAACCAAATCCTTCAAAAGAAATGGATGCTCCAAAATCTCCGGACGTAAAAATAGAAGTAAAAGTCATTGAAAATCAAAAATCTCATGATGTGGTTCCGCCGTTTTTGCTTGGAGAAGTTAAATATCGTCCAACCGAAGATGAAAAAGAATAGGAAATAATTTTGTTTTTTGATAAAAAAAAATTAAGTCCGATTGCTCAAAAACGTTTGTTTTCCTTTTGTAAAAACAGACGCGCTTTTTGGTCTTTAATCATTTTTTCAAGCATTTTTATTTTTACGCTTTTTGCAGAGATTATAGCCAATGACCAACCTCTATTAGTCAAGTATAAAGATAGATACTATTTCCCTTTATTCAGTACCTATAATGAACAAACTTTTGGTGGTGACTTTCCAACCCCGACAGACTATCGAGATCCTTACATACAAAAAAATATAAACCAAAATGGCTACATGATATTTCCTCTATTGCCATATTCTTTTAATACGGTTGACTATGGCCTTAATAAACCAACCCCGTCATCACCTGACAGCAAGCATCTTTTAGGAACAGACGATGAGGGCAGGGACATTCTGGTTAGAATTATTTATGGTTTGAGACTTTCGGTTATTTTTGCATTTTTACTAACAGCAATATCATCAATCATTGGTATTTGTGCCGGAGCCATTCAAGGCTATTTTGGAGGTAAAATAGATATATTTTTCCAACGTTTTTTAGAAATATGGGAAGCATTACCACAACTTTTTGTCTTAATTATTATCGCCAGTATATTTGTTCCGACATTTTGGACACTTCTAATAATTATGCTATGTTTTACATGGATGAATCTAACCGGAGTTGTACGAGCAGAATTCCTTCGCACCCGTAATTTTGAATTTGTAAAAGCTGCTAAAGCATTAGGAGTTAGTGATTTTCGCATTATGTTTCGTCACATACTTCCTAATGCAATTATTGCAACCATAACCTTCATTCCTTTTTTCCTTTCAGAAGCCATTGTCGCTCTAACGGCCTTAGATTTTCTTGGATTAGGTCTTTCCCATGATTATCCTTCTTTGGGAGATTTAGTTCGTCAAGGTAAAGACAATCTTCAAGCACCATGGATAGGAATATCAATTTTTATAGTACTTTCCGGTCTTTTAACGTTGCTTATTTTTATAGGTGAGGGGATTCGTGATGCTTTTGACACCAGGAGAACCAAATGAAAAACAACATCCTTGAAGTCAAAAACCTCAGCATCGGCTTTCATGGAGATGAAAAAGATTTCTATGTAGTAAAAAACGTTTCTTTTCACTTAGGTAAAGGAGATATTTTAGGTATTGTAGGAGAATCAGGTTCAGGAAAATCTTTAACAGCATTGTCAATACTTGGACTTTTGCCATATCCCAAAGCTTTTCATAAACCTCAATCATCAATAAAATTCAACCAAACAGAATTGATACACAATCCGGATTTAAGAAAATTTCGCGGCAATCGTATAGGTTTTGTTTTTCAAGAACCAATGTCATCACTTAATCCTCTGCACACCATTGAACATCAAATAGCAGAAACACTCATAGTTCATCAAAATCTAAGCACAAAACAAGCCAGAGCAGAGGTTTTACGACTACTTAAACTAACCGGCATCAAAAACGCTCGCCAACGCCTAAAATCATATCCCCACGAACTATCCGGAGGACAAAGACAAAGAGTTATGATAGCTATGGCCATAGCCAATCATCCTGATATTTTAATTGCCGATGAACCCACAACGGCTCTTGATGTTACGGTTCAAGCCCAAATTTTAGATTTACTACTTAAATTACGTCGCCAACTTGGGATGTCAATAATATTTATCAGTCATAATTTAAGTATTATCAGACAAATAGCTGATTATATTCTTGTCATGAAAAGTGGTCGAATTATAGAACGCGGAAGCTGCAAAAAAATATTTTTCTCGCCCAAAGAAAGTTATACTAAAACATTAATAAATGCTCATAATATAATGAAAAACAACAATAATATATCAAATGATGTTGTCATAGATGCCAAAAATGTTAATGTCAAATTTCCGCTTAAAAAAACTTTTTTTGGTAAGGTTGTAGAATTCTTACCAGCCGTTAATAATGTATCTTTCAAACTAAAAAAAGGAGAAACACTAGGCATTGTTGGAGAATCCGGTTCAGGTAAAACTACTTTGGGACAAGCAATATGCCAACTAATAAAATATAATGGCCAAATAAAATTTCCACAAATTTCCAACCAAAATTTTCGCAAATCGGTTCAAATAGTCTTTCAAGACCCATATAATTCACTAAATCCACGTATGAATATTGAACAAATTGTAGGAGAGGGATTGTTGGTTCATTTTCCTAACCTTTCAAAAGAAGAAAAAAGACAAAGAATATGCACAGTATTACAAGAGGTTGGATTACGAACCGAGGCTCTTAACAAATATCCCCACGAATTTTCCGGAGGACAACGCCAAAGAATAGCTATTGCCAGAGCCCTAATTTTAGAGCCGCAAATTCTAATACTGGACGAACCGACATCAGCTCTTGATGTTACTATTCAAGCCCAAATTATTTCCCTCTTACAAAGAATTCAACGAAATCGAGCTTTGTCATACATATTCATTTCTCATGACATGCAAGCAATTCGTGCCATGTCTGATGAAATTGCCGTAATGAAAGACGGAAGAATTGTAGAAATTGGCACCAGAAAACAAATTTTTAATCATCCGCAACAGGATTACACATCTCAACTCATAAAAGCGGCTCTATATCATGCACCAAACAAACATAAATAATCTAATAAAAATTTTAGGACTTTTTAAGGATCTAAAACGCTCAGGCTGGATTAAACGCAATGTTTTAATGCCTGAAAGCGATGCTGATCACAGTTTCAGCACATGTTTTCTGGCTTTTTTATTAACCCCACAACATCTAAACCGCAGTCATTGTATCGAACTCGCCCTAATTCATGATCTTGCTGAAATTTATTGTGGAGATTACACTCCTTGCGATAATCTATCTCCACAAGAAAAACACCAACTTGAAGAACAAGGAATTATAAAAATTTCTAAAGAACTTGATATGCCTAAAATTATTGAATTATTTAACGAGTTTGAACAACAAAAAACCGAAGAATCTAAGTTTGTAAAAGCTTTAGACAAGCTTGATACGGTTTTAACAGCTTGCTATTATGATGATAACAAAAGAGCCCCAAGTTCTTTATTTGATGAGTTTTCAAGCTATGCCAATAAATGCATAAGCGAGATAAAATCAAGAAATATCAATAAGATAAAAATAATTTTATCTAATATTATAAAAGAAAGGAACCAAAATGACCAAAACTAAGTCTTATTTTACAATCCTTATCGCTGCAATTGTTATTATTGCTGCCGGATATATAATGAATATAGGCTCAATCAAACATTTTACCGGACTTTGTTTAAGTTTTGCCGGTAACAATGTCTTAGCAGTATCAGCTGCAGTTTGTGCCTTTATTTTCCTTGGCAATAAGAATTACTGGCTGATTATTGCCGGATGTGCCATTGCTGCAGCTCTTATCATTCAATTTGTTATTATTGGACATGGGGCAGGGTTAATCACCATCCTTGCCAGAATAGTTACATTTATGGCCATTGTATTTCTAATGAACCTTATAAAATTAATTATAAACAAATAACAACAATAACCACATTTTATTTCAAAATCCTCAATTAAAATAATTGAGGATTTTTTATTATTAATAACAAAGAAAAAATATTTTATTTTACCCAATCACATAAACGCTTTTACCATACGTTTTTTGTCAACCTACATCAAAGCTTAGAGAAATCATATATTTCAGAGAAAGGGGGCTTCCGCACATCTATCAACTTTTGTCGCATAATGTTTATTATGTATAGTTATAACGATAAATAAAACAAAAAATCCAGCCAAACAGCAATTACACAGGAAATCAATATTGAGCTCTCACAACGAGCAAAAGTTATTTTTTTGATTATTTATACGCTTGCTGCCTCAAAAACAGCTTTTATTCGATCCATTTTTTAAAAATCCAATTTCCATTGTCATATACGACATGCAAAATCGCACCGTTTTTAACCTCAATATATCCGGCTTTCAAAGCAATCAAAATTTGTTCCAAGACAACTTTATGCGTAGCTATAGCCAAAACTTTATATTTAGAATTTTCAGCATAATCATTTAATGCAGCCATAGCACGCTCTCTGATTTGTTTTTTAGTTTCTCCGCCGTCAAAACATGCAATATTATCAAATTCACAAGCTGAACTCTTCCACAAACGATATTTTTCAGGATATTTATCTTCTATTTCCGAATGTAGCAAACCCTCAACTTTTCCGACTTCAGCTTCTCTAAAACGCTTATCTTCCAAAACCTGCACTTTTAAGCTTTTATTGACCAAATCAGCACTTTGCAAAGCTCTTCTTAAAGGCGAACTTATTAAAATTTCAATCTTTTTCCCTGCTAATATTTTACCTATTGCTTCTGACTGTTCTTTTCCAACTTCAGTTAGAACCGAATCATCCAATTGTCCCTGAGCTCTTCCTTCAACATTAAAAGAAGTCTGCCCATGCCTAAACAAATAAAAGTCCTTTATTTTCAAAGGATTACCTGTCATTTTCCAACTCTTTCCTAAATTCTTTTTTTATTATTTTGCTTAACAGTTTTCCGACATGTCCACGCTCCGGAACAACCACCAACCGCGATTTTGGTAAAGCTAAATGCAAATCATAAGCCCCTCTGAACGGACAAACAAAATCAAGTCTGTTATGAACAATAACTGCCGGAATATGCTTAATTTTAGCTATATTATCCATTATTTCGCTATCTTTAAGCATAAAATTATTGGCCGCATAATGCATATAAATTCGCTGTCCGGCCAACTCTTTCTCATCAATTTCCGAACATTTTCCCCATTGGGGCAACAAATTTCCACAAACTCTTTCAAAAAATCCATAATAATTTATGGCATCAAGCTGTTTTTTTACACTTTTGCTTTGAATTTCCTCATTATAAAATGATTTTATACCTTTTTTTCCCGCCCTGCTCTTCAATTCACCCACAAAATCAGGATAAAAATTTCTGTTTCCATCAAATTCCCAATCTCGAGCATTTTTATCCGCCAAAAAAATCTGCGATAACAACAGCTTGTCAACTTTTTGCGGATTCTTTTGAGCAAACAATAAAGCTAAAGTTGAGCCCCAAGACCCGCCTCTTACTATAACTTTTTCATTTATTTTCAAATGATTAAGCAAAAATTTAGCATCTTCCAAAGCATCTTGTGTCGTATTATTTTTAATTTCTCCGCTTGGTAAAGATTTTCCGCATCCTCGCTGATCAAACAATACTACTCTGAATTTTTTCAAATCAGCAAAACTGGCATTATATGGCTTAGCACTTCCCCCCGGACCTCCATGAAAACATAGAACTGGCTTACCTTTGGGATTCCCGAATTCCATGAAAAACACTTGATGTCCATTTCCGACATCTAAATACCCAACATTAAAAGGTTTCGGTTCAAACCATTTTTTCCAAAACATACCTATACCAATTTTTTTATAAAAATCTTAATCTTATCCGATAAAGTTAATCTTAAACTTTCAGATTCCATAATTAAGCCTTTGTATTTTTCTTTATTTTCTCTAATATATTTAGGATAGCTTTCATCAATTTCAACTGCCCTGAATCTCATCCCGCGATCAAACAAATCATCACCGGCAGCCACTCTTTCTTTTATTTTCTCAATATCGGTAAACTCTGGTTTATGAAATTCGGTATGAGAAATCGACAATATTTTTTTACGAATGGCTTCGGCCCCTCCTAAATAACTAAAATGCCATCCACCATTCCTGACCCATGGTCCTTTTTTATAATAGCGTATTTTATTGGGAGTTGTATTTTCTTTATATTCATCTGGCAGATGACTGTTCATTCTAACTTTTACATTATCCAAACCATGCTTACAATCCTTATATCTAAGCATTCTGGTCCCTTTTTTCCAGATTGGCTCATCAACGCAAATATAATTAAGATAGTAATAGTAAAAATTGTTCATAAAACATTTAATACCGGGAACATCTTTATATTTTAATATTTTTTCAGGATTTGGAATTTCATCTACATCAGAAATCATAATTACATCATCATCCTGACAACCATTCCATCCCTTAGCGATATAATTACGTTGTTTGTGTTCAATAACCCAAGGATTAGTTTCATCAGTAAAATCTTCATCGCAAACTACATGAATAATTTTATCATTAAATTTAGCAAATCGCTCTTTATTTTCATTAAAATACAACGGCTTAGGCTTAGCGTTAAATGTTTGTGTTGATTCAACCAATACAAATTTATCAACTACATCATTTAACACATTAAGTCTGATTTCCAACAAATCAAGCTCATTAAAAAATGGAAAGCAGTCATATATCATAAGTCACTCTTAGTTTTAATTAAAGATACATTATATTATGCAAAATATTTTCAAAACACAACCCAATATCTATAAAATATTAACAAAAATCACCTGGGTTTACATCCGCAATAAGTCTGATTATAGAGCTCAAGCTTCTTTATAAGCTCACCTCTCCTCTCTTGCATTCCTCCCTTACGCCCCTCTATCTCAAGATACGGCATGCCTACTTCTTGAGCAGCTTTTTCAGCCGCCCTATTAACTTGAGCCAAATCCTTGTATCTGGAAACACCCAAAACCGAAGCAACAGCCTCAAACCCCTGCTCTTTTGCATACTGCATCACTCTTTTAAGCCGCATATAAAAACAAACATCGCAACGTTTTCCACGTTCAGGCTCATTTTCCAAACCTTTTGTCAACTCACACCAACGTTCGTTATCATATTCCAGCTCTATAAAAGGAACATTATATATTTCACAAACTCTTTTATTCTCAACACAACGTTTCTGATATTCACTTAACGGACGAATATTTGGATTATAAAAAACCACACTGAAATCTTCTTTTGCCAAAGCCAGCTTTTCAATAACGGCACAAGAACAAGGTGCACAACATGATAACAACAAAAAAGCCATCAATTTTCTCCTCTTCTGCCGCAATATAAAACAAAAAATAATAATTTTCACCAAAAATTAGCAAAATAACGCTATATTTTAAAAAAAGGAGAAAAAATGCCAGAATATAAAAATATCGTTATCTTAACCGGAGCAGGCATATCTGCAGAATCAGGATTAGCTACTTTTCGCAGTTCTAATGGTTTATGGAACAATCATCCGGTTGAAGATGTCGCCACAGTTGAAGCTTTTCAACGTAATCCAGCTTATGTTCATGATTTTTATAACGAACTCAAAAAAGAACTTGTTAAAGCACAACCCAATCCGGCTCATTTGGCAATCACCAAACTGCAAAAAGAATATCCGGCTAAAATTAGTGTTGTCACCCAAAATGTTGACACTCTTCATGAAAAAGCTCAAAACAGCAACATTTACCACATACACGGTCAAATTAATCAGGCTGTCTGCCAAAATTGCGGACACATTATTGAAACTTTCGGCGATGTTGATACTCAAACAGTCTGTCCCAATTGCCAAGTTATGGGCATGATGAAACCAAACATTGTTTTCTTTGGCGAAAATTTGCTATACATGGACAAAGTCGATAGCTTATTACGTACTTGCGACTTATTTTTATCTATTGGCACTTCAGGTGTTGTGTTTCCAGCGGCGGCTTTTGTACAAATTGCCAAAATAAATGGGGCTCACACAATAGAATTTAATCTAGAGCCAACATCTAATAACTATTATTTCGACCAACATATTTTTGGAAAAGCCGGCACTACCTTGCCTGCTTTCATTGATGAACTTATAAAAAACAATAAGTGAGGTTTACCATGTCTTCCATACTCATAAAAAATATTATTCATAACCAAGAAAAAACTGATATTTTGATTAAAGACAATGTTTTTTCTAAAATAGCCTCTAACCAAGACACCTCAGCAGATATAATCATCAATGGTGATGGGAAAGCAATCTTGCCTGCTTTCTATAATACCCACACCCATGCTGCAATGAATATCTTTCGTGGCATCAGCGATGACAAAGACCTTTTCTCTTGGCTAAATAATGATATTTGGCCACGCGAAGCTCGCCTTACTGAAGATATGATTTATCATGCCACCAAATTTTCCATCCTTGAAATGATAAAAACCGGCACTGTATTTTTTGCTGATATGTACTTTGAATCTCACAAAATTTTACAAGCAGCCGCCGAAATGGGAGTAAGAGTTGCCGCTTCTTACGGAGCCATGGACTTATTTGATGAAGAACGACGCAAGCAAGCAATCCTCAAGACTCAAAATTTTCTAGACACCCCTAACCCCAACCCTCAATTAGCCACCAAAGTGCTAACGATTCATGCTGTATATTCTTCATCTCCTGAATTGATTAAATTCATAGTAGAAACCGCTCATCAACATAACCTACACTTACATATTCACGCTTGCGAAACTCAAAAAGAAGTTGATGACTGCATCAAACAAAACGGTTGCACTCCAATAGAATATTTAGACCGTTTTGGTGCTCTAAGTGATAAGACCATCCTTGCTCACTCTGTTTTCTTAAATGACAATGACATCAAAATTTTGGCTCAAAAAAAGGTTCGCTTATGCACCAACCCAGTTTCCAACTACAAACTAGCTTCAGGAGTTTTTCAGTTCCAAAAACTTCTAAATAGCGGTTGCTTTATCACCTTAGGAACAGATGGTGCTGCTTCTAACAACAACCTGAGCATGCTGGAAGAAATGAAACTTTGCGCTCTTTCCGCCAAAATTCAAAGCATGGACCCAACCGCCGGCAGTGCGGAAGATGTATTCAAAATTGCCACTCAAAACGGAGCGGAAGCCTTTGGCATTAATGCCGGAGTCATTGCTGAAGGCAAATTAGCCGATTGCATATTGGTTGACCTCGACAACCATTTTCTGGTTCCAAATTACAACCTTATATCTAACATGGTATATTCGGCAGACAGCTCATGCATCGATACCGTAATTTGCAACGGAAATATCATAATGCAAAACAAACACGTCAATGGTGAAGAAGAAATTATTACCAAGATGAAAGAACTTTCATCAGAGTTTAAAAACTAATCCTCACAAATAATTTTACCATCTTCATCTTTATGGCAAACCACTTTTTCTCCCTTAGATTTATCTTTGCCAGATTTCTCTTCGGGAATGTAGTTACCATAGCGATCATATTTCATTTTATCACCGGTATTATCCTCTACCGTATAAGTACTTTTGTAATGTCTCTGGTGATAATAGTTATCATGATGACGGTAATGAGCTTCAGCCCCGCCAATACCAAACATCAAACTTGCCAACAAACACAAAATCACACGCATAAAATCTCTCCTTGCTAAAATTTACGATTAATTTCCCAATTCCATGCCGTTCTGATAATATCTTCTACATTCATATATTCAGGCTTCCATCCCAAAACTTCTTTAGCTTTGGCATTTGCGGCATACAAAACAGCCGGATCCCCTGCTCTGCGTTTTTCATACACCAGCGGACATTTTTTTCCGCTCACTTTTTCTGCTGACTTTATAATTTCCAAAACTGAGGTTGGGATTCCCGTTCCCAAATTTAAAAACCCCTGAAAATCGTCAAGTTTTT
Source organism: uncultured Alphaproteobacteria bacterium (assembly GCA_944391685.1). GTDB lineage: Bacteria > Pseudomonadota > Alphaproteobacteria > RF32 > CAG-239 > CAZU01. The sequence goes on along the minus strand of CALXUM010000004.1, from coordinate 46,145 downwards.
CCAATGCCAAACGATGAGCTGACGCCAAGTCTTCAACATGGATATAGTCTCTCTGACAAGTTCCGTCCGGCGTATCATAATCATTACCAAATATTTTTATACAATCACGCTCACCTTTAATTGCTTTTAATACTAGAGGAATCAGGTGTGTTTCAGGATTATGGCTTTCTCCTATTTTTCCGTCTTTTGAAGCTCCAGCCGCATTAAAATAACGCAAAGCAATGTATTTTAGACCATATGCACGTCCATAATCCTCAAAAATCTTCTCAATCATAAACTTGGTTTGCCCATAAGGATTAATCGGAGCCTGCGGATGTTTTTCATCCAGAGGCATATACAATGGATTTCCATATGTGGCACAAGTGCTTGAAAAAACAATTTTTTTAACCTCGTGAGTCAACATTGCTTCTAATAAGTTTAGAGTACCAATAACATTATTTTCATAATATTTTTGCGGTTTTTCAACACTTTCTCCCACATAAGTAAATGCAGCAAAATGCACCACGGCATCAATATTATATTTATCAAATACGTTTTTTAATGATGCCTTATCCAATAGATCTGCTTTTTCAAAATTTGGCGTCAAGACAGCTTCTTTATGTCCATAAACAAGATTATCAGCCACAATACAGTTATAACCAAACTCTTGCAAATGTTTAACCGTATGAGAACCGATATACCCGGCCCCACCCATAACCAAAATATTTTTCATTACTTTTCCTCGTTAATCTTGGCAAAAACCATTGAGTTACGATACTCTCCATAAGCATATTTAGCATCCCGCAACAATCCTTCATATACAAAATTATTACGTTTTGCCACAGCGGCAGATGCCGGATTTTTTTCATCGCATCTAATTACCAAACGATGAATCCCTCTTGCAAACAATTCTTTCTCCAATAGCTTAACAAATTCACTGGCATATCCGTTCCCTCTGGCGTTTTCATCCAAATAATAGCCGTATTCAGCCATTCTATCCATATAAGAAATAGTATGAATACCGCCGGCTCCAACCATTTTATTGTTTTTTTTATCAAAAAATACATATTCAAAAGAGTTACATTCATCCCAATTCTTAGAAAATATGTCTGTAACATTTTTTACATCTTCAATTGAATGCGTATCATCAACCCAAAACAAAAACTCTCTTAAAACTTGTCTTGATCTGTCTATCAAGGCAAACAACTCTTCATCATGTTCATGAGCTCTGCGTTTAAGCACAATCTTTTCACCGACAATTTCTTCCGGCAATTTAAATTTTTCAAAACTTTTTAAACCTAAATCAAGCATTTATTCCTCCGGATTATTATTCTCATCAACCTGAACAATTATCGGCTTCCAAGATTTTTTCTCTTCCTCATTCATTAAAGCATAAGCAATGATAATAACCTTATCTCCAATTTGCACCTTTCTGGCAGCAGCTCCGTTCAAACAAATATCCCTATTTCCTCTTTTTCCCACAATCACATATGTAGACAGACGCTCACCATTATCAATATCCACCACATCAACCTTTTGAAACTCCGTCAAACCGGCTTTTTCCATCAATTCTTCATCTATGGTTATTGAACCTTTATAATTCAAGTTAGCATCAGTTACCGTTGCCCTATGAATTTTGGCATACATCATTTCAAATTGCATGAAATTCTCCTTTTTCAAATCCTGCTCTGATAATGCCCCAAAGTATATTCTTTGTAAAGCAAAAAATCCCCGCCTTTTAAGGCAGGGATTTTTTAAACCAAATACTCAAATTTTTATTTTCCATTATAAGCTTTTTTATAAACTTCCAAAACCAACTCTTTTGAACACGGACGAGGATTACCTCCGGTACAAACATCAGCCATTGCAGCCTCAGCCAAAGCCTCCAAGTCTTCCTTTTTAACGCCTATTTCTTTCAGAGTCTTTGGAATTCCAACATCTTTTGAAAGTTTCTTAACGGCTTTAATCGCTGCTTCACGATACTCAGCCTGTTTCATGTCATCAACTTTTTTAACCCCCATGGCACGAGCAACTTCCTTAAATTTAGTACCGGTATAAGGAGCATTAAATTCCATTACATAAGGCAACAAAACAGCATTTGCCACCCCGTGCGGAGTATCATAAAAGGCTGATAACGGATGAGCCATTCCATGAACAACACCTAAACCCACATTTGAGAATGCCATTCCGGTAACATATTGTCCCAAAGCCATTCCCTCTCGACCGTCAGGATCATTTTCTACCGCCTTACGCAAGTTTTTAGAAATCAGTTCTATAGCCTTCAAATTAAGCGTATCAGCCAACTCCCAAGCTCCCAGAGTTGTATATCCCTCAATTGCATGAGTAAGGGCGTCCATTCCCGTCGCCGCCGTCAATCCTTTGGGCATTGAAGACATCATATCCGGATCAACAATTGCCACCACCGGAATATCATGCGGATCAACACAAACAAACTTACGACGTTTTTTCTCATCGGTAATCACGTAGTTAATGGTCGTTTCCGCTGCAGTTCCGGCCGTTGTTGCCACAGCTATCACCGGCACGCTCTTATTCTTGGTCGGAGCAACACCTTCCAAAGAAATAACATCGGCAAACTCTGGGTTATTAATGATAATACCAATCCCCTTAGCCGTATCTTGAGGAGATCCGCCGCCAATTGCAATCATATAGTCGGCCTTGGTTTTCTTAAAAGCCTTAACACCATCTTGAACAATCTCAACACTTGGGTTTGCTTTTACCTTATCAAAAATTTCATAAGCCAATTTGTTTTTATCAAGCAAATCGGTAACTTTTTTCACCACCTTAAACTTAACCAAATCGGCATCGGTCACGATTAAAGCTTTCTTAAAACCACGAGACTTAACTTCGGTTATAATCTCATTAACGGCACCATGTCCGTGATAACTGGTCTCATTCAAAATAAAACGATTTGCCATAGTTTTTTCCTTTCCCAAGTTAAAACATTGTCTATAGTCCGTCATAATAGACTGCAAAGTTTAATCATTGGTAAAAACAAAAACTCTTTAGAATCTGAAATCTCTTTCCCCTAACTTTATTTTTTCCAGATTTTTTTCCACAATCTCGCGCACTTTTTCCTTAGGAATATTGTAGAGCTCTTTTTTAATCATTGCATCACCCAAAGCTTTTGTTTCAGGAGAGGCATAGTCCTCCAAATATTCCTTCAAAGTCAACAAAGCATTGGGATGGCAGCAGTTTTGAATCTGTTTGGCCTTACAAAGAGCCATAAACCTGTCTCCTGTCCGCCCTTCCCTGTAACATGCGGTACAAAAACTCGGAATATACCCCATATCCATCAACCAATATATAATTTCATCCAAAGTGCGCTGATCACTAAGCTCAAATTGGGCAGAATTTTCTTCTTCAGGTTCTGGAGTTGCATATCCTCCGACACTTGTTTTCGAACCGCCGCTAATTTGCGAAATTCCCAAATGCAAAACTCTTTCTCTCGATTTTTGGCTTTCTCTGGTAGAAACAATCATTCCAGTATATGGCACGGCAATTCGCAAACAAGCAACAATCTTAGCAAAGATATCGTCGTTTATCCCGTTTTCAAAACTTGAAGGATCAATATCATCGGCAGCTCTTATCCTCGGTACGCTGATGGTGTGAGGCCCCACGCCATGCACTGCCTCCAAATGCTCGGCATGCATCAATATTCCGGCAAACTCATAACGATATGACTCTAAGCCGAACAAAACACCCAACCCCACATCGTCAATTCCGCCTTCCATAGCTCTGTCCATAGCCTCTGTATGATAGGCATAGTTGTGCTTAGGTCCGGTCGGATGCAATTTTTTATAGCTTTCTTTATTATATGTTTCTTGAAACAAAATATACGTTCCAATTCCGGCTTCTTTTAATTTGCGATAATTTTCAACCGTTGTTGCCGCAATATTAACATTAACACGCCTAATTGCTCCGTTCTTATGCTTTATGGAATAAATTGTCTTAATTGATTCCAAAATATACTCAATCGGATTATTAACCGGATCTTCACCGGCTTCCAAAGCCAAACGCTTATGCCCCATATCTTGTAAGGCAATAACCTCTCTTCTGATTTCGTCTTGTGTCATTTTTTTGCGAGCAATATGCTTGTTTTTAGCATGATACGGACAATAAACACATCCGTTCACACAGTAATTTGACAAATATAAAGGTGCAAATAAAACAATGCGATTCCCATAAAAATCTTTTTTTATTTGCTCCGCCAAAGCATAAATCTCTTTATTTTTACCTTCCAATTCACAATCAAGCAGCAATAAAGCCTCACGGTGAGAAAGCCCCTTACGCTGTTTGGCTTTTTCTAAAATTTTATCAATCAGTTGCGGATTATTTTTATTTTCTTCGGCATACTTAAGAGAGTCCATCACCTCTTCATGGCAGATAAACTCTTCAGCCTTCAATGACTTTGGATTATACATAACACTCACTTTCTTTTGGGTCAGAAACATCTTCCCCATTAGTTAAAACAAAATTTACTCTATTCTTTGCCACAAAAATCAGAATAAACGGTTTTGCTGCAAATTCCTTCCAGATTCCCTATTTTTCCGGACAAGGCATTTATAACATCTTGCGGAGCATCCATGGCAATGCTTATAATGCTTATTCCTCTCTCACGATAAGGCAACCCCATTCTGCCGATAATATATTCGGCATAATCATGCAAAATAGCATTTAAGGTTTCAATAGATTTTCTATTTTCAACAATAATTGCCACAATGGCCACTCTTTTTTCCATAAACACCTCCGTCAAAAGATATAACACACATAAGATATACCCATTTTAATAATATACAAGTTATTAATAACAAAAATACAATATTGACTAACTATTCAAACAGGCATAATCCCCGCTCCATCAAAAAATTTTTTAGAAAGGTTTATAAAATGTTATATTTATTAGACACCGCAAATATTGAAGAAATTCGCAAATGTTCGGAAGTATTTCCTTTGGCGGGAGTAACCACCAATCCCTCAATAATAAGTAAAGAAAAGAAAGACTTTTTCTCAATCATAAAAGATATCAAATCAATCATTGGCGATAAAATGCTCCATGCACAGGTAATTGGAGAAACAGAATCAGAAATTATAAAAGATGCCGAAACTTTAAGAGAAAAAATAGATGGTAATTTATATGTTAAGTTTCCTGTTACTCTTGAAGGCTATAAAGCTATGAAAGCTTTAAAACTTCGCGGTTTTAAAATAACGGCAACAGCCATTTACACTCCGCAACAAGCTCTTTTAGCCGCCAATTGCGGTGCCGATTATACAGCACCTTATGTCAATCGCATTGATAATATAAGCGGCATGGGCGTACATGTTGTATCAATGATTACTGAATTATTTAAACATCATAACCTTGAAACCAAGGTTTTAGCAGCTTCTTTCAAAAACGTCCAACAAGTACACGAAGTTGCCGTTGCCGGATGCCAATCTGTTACCATAGCACCTGACATCATGTGGAAATTAGCCGAACACCCGCTAACAGATATGAGCGTTGCTCAGTTCACCAAAGACTGGGAAAATATCTACGGTAAAGATAAAAAAATATATAACTTATAATAAAAAATGCCGCTGAAATAACAAAACAGCGGCATTTTTGTAATTAAAATCTAAAATAAATAAACGGATTATAAGTTGATGCGGCAATTGACGATGCCGATACCAAAAACAACACAATCAACCAAACATTAACCACAGAACGCCAAACCTTGTGTTCATATTTAATTTCAAAAATTTTATTAAACACCGGCATTGCACAAATAATTGCCACCACAAACGCAATTGTCTCCAAATTATCAATATAATACGGCAATTCATATACAATCTTATGCTCTTTAACCAATCCAAACATATTTTTCATATACTCAAAGGCATAGCTCATATTCTCGGCTCTAAACATAACCCAACCGATAACAAAAGCAAAAATGGTATAAATATGCTGAGCAAAGCTAATCTTAAATCCACCAACTTTTTTATGCCAGCCGGTTATTTTTTCAAAAATAATAAAAGCTCCGTGCCACAATCCCCAAAACACAAAGTTCCAACTTGCACCATGCCAAATACCTGTTGCCAGAAAAACTACTAATAAGTTAAAAAGATTACGTTTTTTTGATACCCTGTTTCCGCCTAAAGGAATATATAAATATTCCTTAAACCAGGTTGAAAGTGATATGTGCCATCTCCGCCAAAACTCGGTAATCGACTTTGAAATATAAGGATAATTAAAGTTTTCCAAAAACTTAAACCCAAAAATTGCCCCCAAACCGATGGCCATATCAGAATAACCGCTAAAATCATAATAAAGTTGCAAACTATAAGCTATTGCCCCAATCCACGCCGTCAAACAATCAAATTGTTCTACAGGCTGGCTGAAAATTTTGTCAGCAACGGCACCTAACGTATTAGCAATCAGCATCTTTTTGGCCAAACCGACAATAAAGCGTTTAACCCCATAAGCGACTTTGTCAAAACTCACCTTTCTATCTGATATTTGTTCATCAACATCATGATATTTAACAATCGGTCCGGCCACCAACTGCGGAAAAATTGTTATATAAAGAGATAATTTATAAATATCTTTTTGAGCCTTAACTTCACCTCTGTAGACATCAATAACATAACTTAAAGCCTGAAAAGTATAAAAAGAAATACCAATCGGCATCACCACATCAATAAAATCAATATTTACTTTTAGAGCTTGATTAATGTTTTCCATCACAAAATTGAAATATTTAAAATAAAACAAAAAACTCAAATTAACCAATATTGTTGCCGTCAACAACAATTTGCGATGAAAGATATCTTTGCTGCGGCTGATATAATTAGCCCCGACATAATTAACCAATATGGTCAAAATCATAATTGCCAAATATCTAGGCTCACCCCAAGCATAAAATATAATACTGGCCACCAGCAAAATATAGTTTTGCAAATCTTTCCGTGCCAACAAATAAACAACGCTCACAATCGGCAAAAACATAAATACAAATGTCATAGATGAAAATAACATGGCTCTATTCCTCAGGAAACTCTAAATTATTTAATCTACAAATATTTCGTTCAACAACCTCTAAAATAACAATATCCGCATCTTTTTTAATTTTTTCCAAATCATCGGCAACAATATCTCTTCGCCAAAAATAACTGACCTTACCAAAAGTATTATTAAGATAAGGTGCTAAAGATGAAGTAAAAGAATCCCTAAAAACAAAAACTCTGTAGTTCAAATTATTATTTATACATTTTGTATCTTCACGACTATCAACGGAAGCATTACATTTAGCCTTATTTTTAAATATTGGAACATCATACCTGGAATCATTATCTTTTTTCAATTTATGAAACATCTTGCTTAAATCTCCTGTCTCATGTTTTGTTTCCGACAATTTGTCATACTTTACAATTGAAACAGGAAAATCTTTAGCTATAACATCCGCTAATTTTTTATATCCGACATAAGCTCCTAATTCGTTCCAATGAGTATCATTCTTCCAATATAACAACCCCAATTTTTTAGCTTCATGCAATTCATCGTAAGGATATACAACTTTAACCTTTGTATTATCTTTTAAATATTTTATCAACTGATTAGCTCTGCTATATTGATCATCAATATATTTATTAATACCGACATATTCCCCATAAATTTTATTTTTATCCGGACAAATTATAAAATAGAATTTCTTTCCATTTTTTTTGGCCCAATCATCTATACTTGATAAATATTTTGCAACTTTTTCTAATTCATCATCTTTAAACAAATCCAAGTTCTGATAGTTTCTCAAACTGTCATTACCCTTATAAAACAACCAACCATCTTTTCCTACCAATACTTTATTATTACCGCTCTTGGTAATATAATTTTTTAAATAACAGTTAATCCTTATTAATTCATCTCTGCCAAAAAATCTGTCATTAAACCATTGTTCATAAAGTCTGCCGAAATTAACTTTTTTATCCCAAAGTTGCAAAATACTCGGTTTCTTAGTCAACATTCTATTCTCTTTTATTGATTTCTCAGCATCTGAAATATGCGACATCGGAATAAAAAGCAAAGCAAAAAATACACTTAAAAATACTATGTCTATCCTTGAATTATTTTCCTCAAACTTAAATCGTGATAAATATTTTATAAGCTTATATGAACCCAAAAAGTAAATCATCGCCAAAATAACAAAAATATAAAAATCAATATCTGTCTTTGCCTTCAGTTTCAACGGTTCTTCATAAACAATATATGGATCATTATTATCCAAATCCAAAATTAATTTGTTTCCTTCAATTTTATGTTTTTTTATATCATGAAAATTAAACTTGCTAAAATCATCAAACCTAAAAGTTCTATTTCCTTTAAGCTCTAAATGAGAAATTTCAACGTTGTTCTTGCCGCTGCCAAAATCTAAACGAAATTTAACTATTTTATTAATTGGTAATGAAATCTTTATTTTATTCTTTCCTGCCTTAACAATACTTTTCACAGATCTGTTTTCTACAAAATTCTTTTTACTCTTATGAGCATAAAATACCTGATATTCGACATCTCTTCCTGCATTACTTTCAAATGATAATACAAGATCCCTCTTTAACCACAAATCAACAGACAAAAACATTAACAAAGCTGTCATGCTCAACACAACAACCATAAATCTACTCGGAATTAACGACTTTTTCTTCATAACTTTTATCCATCGTTCTTAATAACACTATGCTATTAATAAAATAAAAAATATATAAATAAAACCAATTATTATATTTATACACGCAATATATTTACAAAAAAAACCACCCTTAACGTCGGGTGGTCTCTAAATTGGTGGGCGCTGAGAGGCTGGCGGAAAAGAAACAACCGCTGCTCCGGTTGTTTCTTGACAACAGGCGAAAGTTTGTCAGGCTTGCCAACAAAGTTTTCTAAAGTGCAGCAAGCCCTACAAACTGAGTGACCGCAGCGAGTTAGTGCTTTTTTATAAAAAAAACACTTACGAGCCAGAAAAACTCCCCGAAGGGAGTTCGAACCTACTTACCTAATTTTTTATGCACAAAAAAACCACCCTTCAACATCGGATGGTCTCTAAAATTGGTGGGCGCTGAGAGGTTCGAACTCCCGACCCTCTCGGTGTAAACGAGATGCTCTTCCAGCTGAGCTAAGCGCCCATCTTGTTTACGAAAGACTTTATACACTCTCAAATTTAATTAATCAAGCAAAAAATTAAAAAAAATTATATTTTTCTTACAAATCATCTTTTCCCAAGCAATTTCAAGCATTTTTGCCACAATCTTGCCCAAGAATATCTGCCAATTTCTCCCTTATATACCACATTTTTAACTGAGGCACAGTGTCTTTTATACTGATAATCTCCTCCGCCAAGATAGAAAGCCTTAATTCCCTGCCCAATCAAACGTTCAATCCAACGATAAAAAAGCACGATTCCCAAATAACAATTATTATACTGCGGATCACTTGCCATATTTTCAAGATACGCACTATCTCCGACAATACTCAAAAAATTAACCGCGGCCATATTTCCATTCAAATAAAGAACTTCAGCATCGGTTACAAAATATTTTTCCAAATACTCTTCTTCCGTTAAACCATATCCTCTCTCTCGTCCCATTTGTTTAAATTCAAAATATCTACTTACAATATCCTTTGGTAAATCTTTTACTTTATAATATTTGAACTCATAATCAAAGTGTTCGGTAACTCTTTTATTATAACGTTTTATCTCATTACGCACTCTACCGGAAAGTTTACTTAAATATTCTTCCCAGCTTGATGGCAAATCCACACTCCAATGGATTTTTGTATGCATCCCCGGATATTTATTCACACAATGCCAAAATTGCATTTTGTTAACCTGCGGATAAAAAGCAAATAAGAAATCGATCATATCATCAAAAACTCTCAATTCCATTGGTACAAGAGCCGTTCCGCAAATCATTGTCTCTCCATCTCTATGTAAAGGAATATACATCTTTTTGTTTTCTTTATTGATTTCCAATACATCAAAATCATTTCCATACATAACATCAAAACGATTTTTTATAAAATTGGGATAAACTTTTTGCACCAAATCAAATTTATTATTATCAGTTACAAGTCTCATCTCAGACATGATTACGATCTCCGCATTTTAAAAAAAATGAGCCGTGAAAACAACACGGCTCAATTAAAACTAACAAGAAAGGACCAACCATTGCGGTTGATCCTTAGTTATATTAGTTAACAGAGTCTTGCAAAGCTTTACCAGCTTTGAATTTAGCTTGTTTGCGAGCCGGAATCTTGATGGCAGCACCAGTACGAGGATTGCGGCCGGTAGTAGCAGCACGTTTAGAAACTGCAAAAGTACCAAAACCAACCAAACGAACTTCATCACCTTTTTTCAAAGCTTTTGTGATAGAAGAAACAAATGCATCCAAAGCCTTAGCAGAATCTGTTTTTGTAAGACCGGTTTCGCTAGCAATGCTAGAAATCAATTCATTTTTATTCACGGTGAGGACTCCCTCTAATATAAGTTATAAACCAATGTTAACAAGGATTTTCCTTGCTTACAGGAAAATTTGAACACTAAAAAAATACTCTGTCAAACAAAAACATTAAATATATCAACATTTTTTTGATTTTTTTGCCTTTTACGCCCCAATTTTCAAGGTTTTCCACAGATTTTTGCCTCAAAAAAACACAAAAAAGCATTCATAGTTTGTATTATCTTATAGATTCGGACGATTCTTAAAAAAAATGCCTTTGGAACTCCAAAGGCATTATAATTATTTATTTTTAACAGATTTAAGCGGTTTAAGTTTCCCTTTTAATGCAATATTCAAGACATCTTTAACCTCCGAAACCGGAATAATTTTAAGTCCTTTTTTCACATTATCGGGAATTTCCGATAAATCTTTCTCATTATCTTTCGGAATAATCACGGTTTTAATCCCACCACGCAATGCCGAAAGCAGCTTTTCTTTCAAGCCTCCGATAGGCAATACCCTGCCCTGCAAAGTTATTTCACCGGTCATAGCCACATCTTTGCGTACCGGAATCTTAGTCAGAACTGAAACCAACGTCGTATACATTGCAATACCGGCCGAAGGTCCGTCCTTAGGGGTTGCCCCTTCCGGAACATGGACATGAATATCTGTCTTCTCAAATATTTCAGGCTTGATACCCAACTCTTGAGAATGAGAACGCACAACCGAATAAGCTGTTTCAATCGATTCTTTCATCACATCACCAAGCTTACCGGTTTGTTTGATATTTCCCTTACCGGGCATATCAACCGCCTCAATAAACAAGATATCACCACCGACTTCTGTCCAAGCCAAACCGGTTGTAACTCCGATATGATCTTGCTCTTCAGCCTCACCAAAACGGTATTTGATAACCCCCAAGTACTTCTCCAAGTTTTTCTCATCAACCTTAATTTTGGTTTTTGACTTAGATAATAATGTTTCCTTTACCGCTTTACGGGCAATTGTTGCCAACTCGCGTTCCAAATTACGCACACCGGCCTCTCTGGTATAATAACGTATAATTGAACGAATAGCTCCGTCGGTAATTTGCAGTTCCGAAGATTTAATAACATTTTCTTCAAAAATCTTAGGAATTAAATGCCTCTTTGCAATTTCAATTTTTTCATCTTCGGTATAGCCCGACAAACGAATAATTTCCATTCTGTCCAACAACGGACGAGGCATATCCAAAGAATTTGCCGTTGTAACAAACATTACATCAGATAAATCATAGTCAACCTCTAAGTAATGATCGTTAAAAGCAGCATTTTGCTCCGGATCCAAGACCTCCAACAAAGCCGAACTCGGATCGCCCCTATAATCATTGCCCATCTTATCAATTTCATCTAACAAGAACAAAGGATTAGATGTTCCGGCCTTTTTAAGCCCTTTAATAATTTTTCCGGGCATTGAACCAATATAAGTACGACGATGTCCTCTTATCTCAGCCTCATCACGCATTCCCCCCAAAGAAGCTCTGACAAAATTTCTTCCCGTAGCTTTTGCTATTGATTTTCCTAAAGATGTTTTTCCAACCCCCGGAGGTCCAACCAAACACAGAATAGGCCCTTTTACCTTATCAGCACGTGCCTGCACCGCCAAATATTCAACAATTCTCTCTTTAACCTTGTCTAAACCATAATGATCAGCTTCCAAAATCTCCATAGCTTTTTTCAAATCTTTATTAACCTTAGAACGTTTTTTCCAAGGAATATCTAAAAGCCAATCCAAATAATTACGTACAACCGTGGCCTCAGCAGACATAACACTCATGTTTTTCAACTTTTTAACCTCGGCCAAAGCCTTTTCTTTTGCTTCCTTAGAAAGCTTGGTCTTTTCTATTTTTTTCATATATTCCGCAATTTCAGCGTCGTCTTCTCCATCACCAAGTTCTTTCTGAATAGCCTTCATCTGTTCATTCAGATAATATTCTTTTTGGCTTTTTTCCATTTGCTTTTTAACTCTGTTGCGAATTCTGTTCTCTACTTCCAACAAAGTTATTTCAGCATCCATAAACTCTAAAATTTTTTCAAATCTTTCGCTTAAAGTAATTCCCTCCAACAACGACTGTTTGTCAGCAATTTTCAAAGACAAATGTGATGCAATCGTATCAGCAAGTTTACTATAATCATCAATTTGGTTAACCGCTACCAAAACCTCTGGCGGAATTTTTCTTGAAAGCTTTACATATTCTTCAAACTGCGATAAAGTAGCACGAACAATTCCTTCTAATTCAGGAGAATTATCTTCCTTTTCCGGCAACAAGGTAATATTTGCAGCCATATAAGCATCATCCTCAAACACCTTATCAAGCTTAACCCGCTCTAAACCTTCGATTAAAACCTTAACCGTTCCATCTGGAAGTCTCAAAAGCTGTAAAACGGTCCCCAATGTACCGACATGAAAAATATCATCACTTTTAGGATTCTCTATTGCCGCGTCTTTTTGTGTTGCCAAGACAATATTCTGGTCATTATTTACCACTTCCTGCAAAGCATTAATAGATTTTTCCCTTCCCACAAATAGTGGCACAATCATTTTGGGGTAAACAACAATATCTCTTAACGGCAAAACCGGATATTTTTCTTTTTTAGCAACCATTTTAAACACCTATAATTATTTGTACTATACATTCTATATATGGAAAATATTTCCAATATGCAATGCCAACTCCTAAAATTTTTGACACATAAGTAAAATTTGAGCAATGCCAAATCATTTAATCCACAAAAATATTTTTAAGGATTAAAATTTACATTTAATAAGTATAAATAAAGAATTTGCAGATTAAAAATAATAGATTAATATAAATAAAAAAATCAAATGGAGTTTTTAAAATGCCTTCTGCACAAAAAAATGCAATTAATAACAACGATATAACTGTTGATATTTCCGTAACATTAGGAACTGCAGATTTAAGAGTCCATCAACTACTTAAATTAGGACGTGGTGCAGTTGTTGAGCTTGATCGTGATATTAATGATTATGTTGATATTTATGCCAATGACGTTTTAATCGGACATGGAGAAGTGATCATAACCGATAACGAAACTATTGGTATCAGTGTCACAGATACTGTTTCGGAATAACTTAAAAGAAGAAAACGAATGGACTGGCGTTGGAAATTTATAAAAAGGCCACTAAAAAAAATCGGTCAAACCAAAGCCGCAATGTATATTGTGTCTGGCATTGTTTATCTTTATGCAAAATTAGTGGGCCTAACAACAAGTTGGCAAACCAAAGGCGTTGATAAATTTTATCATCTTATAAAAGAAAATAACGGCGTTATACTTGTTATTTGGCATGGAAGAGCTCTCATGCTTCCATACTTCTATGACCGTAGCAGCGAATTACAAGCTCTGGTTTCCCCACATCGCGATGGCAGAATAATTGCCGGACTTTTGCAACGCTTTGGGATTGGCACCATTGGAGGTTCTAGCAATGAAAACGCATCCGGAGGTGCTTTGGGATTAATGCATACAATCAAAAGAGAGGCTTCCATAGCAATTATTCCTGATGGCCCAAGAGGGCCACGCATGCACATGAACAAATCGCCCATATATTTTGCTCAAAAAACAGGAAAACCAATCGTTTGCGGAGCTTATAGCATAAAAAACTCCAAAATAATTGAAAAATCATGGGATAAAATGATGGTTCCATTCCCTTTTTCTGAAGGGGTATGTTTAATCTCAGACCCTCTATTTATACCTGCTGACGCCTCCGAAGAAGAACTTGAAAAATATCGTATCCAGCTTGAAGATATTCTAAACCAAACAACTTTTGAATGTGATAACTTAACAGGACGCCAACCCATTCTTCCCGATGATGGTAGCGAACCGCATAAAATCAAGAGGAAAAAATGTTCATAAAAATCTACAATGCACTTATCACCATTCTATACCCCTTGGTTATCAAACGTTATATAAATAAACGCAAAGAAAATGGCAAAGAAGATGTTAAACGTTTTAACGAAAGGATTGGACGCCCCCAAAAAACGCGCCCCGAAGGACGCCTTGTCTGGTTACATGGAGCCTCGGTTGGAGAATCTGTATCAATGCTTCCCTTAATCCAAAAAATATTGGATTATGCACCCGATATCCATGTAATGGTCACCACCGGCACCGTAACTTCGGCTGATGTTATGAGTAAACGCTTACCTGAGCGTGCTTTTCACCAATTCATTCCCATTGACAACCCGATTTTTACCACTCGCTTTGTCAAATATTGGCACCCCAATGTTGCTTTATGGTTTGAATCCGAATTCTGGCCTGCCATGCTATCAAGCATTAAACGTAAAAATATTCCACTAATTTTAATTAACGGACGTATTTCCAACAAATCTTTCAAAAGATGGCAACAATTTGACTTTATAAGTAAAGAGTTACTTTCTTGTTTTACGCTTTGCCTGGGACAATCTGAAGAAGATGCTTATCGTTTACATGTACTGGGAGCTGCAAACACAATGTGTTTAGGCAATCTTAAATATGCTGGCTTACCATTACCCATAGATGAAGAAAAGAAAAAAGAATTTCAAAAAATGAGCAAAGACCGCCTTATTTGGCTTGCCAGCTCTACTCACAACGACGAAGAAATCCGTATAGCTAAAGTACATAAACGTCTTAAAGAAAAATTTCCCAATCTTCTTACCATAATTGCACCTCGCCACCCCCAACGCGGCAACGAAATTAAAGAACAAATATCTAAACTGGAATTAAAATCAGTTTTACGTTCTCAAAACGAAAAACTATCTCTTCAAGATGATATTTATATTGCTGATACCATTGGTGAAATGGGCATATGGTATGATATTGCCAAAATTGTTTTTATTGGTGGTTCCCTAATACCGCACGGTGGTCAAAATTTCATCGAACCTTCCCGTATGCACGATGCTGTTATTGTCGGTCCTCATATGCACAATTTCACTGATGCCATGAACCGTGCTAAAAAAGCTGACGCTATAATTCAAGTAACAGATACCCTTGAGCTAGAAGAAATAGTTACTCAGCTCCTTCAAAACAAGGAGCTTTTAGAAGCAAAATGCAGTCTTGCTTATAACTGGGCCAGCAGTGAAGCAAGAGTTTTAGATGGAATTATGGACAAAGTTAAAGGTTTTATTTAAATGAAAACGCCAACGCATTGGAAAAGCATAAATTTTTTATCTGTAGTCTTGTTCCCTTTAGGCATTGTTTATGGGCTTGTAACTGCTCTTCGTCTCAAACTAAAAACAACACATAAAGTTAATGCTAAAATAATTTGCGTTGGTAATTTAACTGCAGGTGGAACAGGAAAAACCCCTGTTTGCTTGTCTTTAGCAAAAATGTTACAACAAAATGATAAAAATCCTTTTTTTATCACCCGTGGCTATGGTGGCAAAGATAAAAATACTTTAGTAACCCCCTCTCACAAAGCCATGGAAGTTGGAGATGAACCTTTGCTTTTATCACAACAAGCCCCAACTGTCGTTAATCCTAATCGTTATCAGGCGGCATTAAAAGCAATTAACCATGGTGCAGACATAATCATAATGGATGACGGTTTTCAAAACCCTTCTCTTTATAAAGATATTTCACTTCTGGTAATTGATGGGAATTATGGTTTTGGTAATGGCTTTTGTATTCCGGCAGGACCATTACGTGAATTTATATCATCAGGATTAAAAAGAGCCGATGCAGCAATAATTTTAGGTGAAGATAAACATAATCTTGCTTCAATATTAAAACCACTTCCTGTATTTAAAGGTAAAGTCGTTGCCGATTGTAACAAAATTACCAACCGCAATATTATTGCCTTTGCCGGCATAGGTCACCCTTCAAAATTCTACCAATCTTTAGAAGAATGCGGTTTTAACATACTCCAAAACTTTGATTTTCCTGACCATCATTTTTATAATGAAAAAGAACTGCTGCAAATAATTGAAATTGCTAAAAATAAAAACGCTGATATTTACACCACATCCAAAGACTTTGTAAAAATACCAATAAAACTACGACCACATTTCAAAGTTTTGGAAATAACCGTTGAATGGGAAAATTCTCAAGCCTTTTACAATTTTTTACTCAATGCTAATTAAAAAAAGCAGGCTGTCCGGCCTGCTTTTTTTACCTTATTCATCCCATATATTGTTATACCCAGCTTCTTTATTAACAAATATCTGCCCATCAATAAACCGTTTATGTTTATCAAGTGATGCTATTTTTTCCATATCGGCATCATCAAGCTCCACCGCTTGAGCTGCAAAATTTTCTCTTATCCTTTGTTCATGAACAGATTTTGGAATAACAACCACCCCTCTTCTCATTTGCCAAGCTAGCACCACTTGTGCCGGAGTAGCTTTCAAACGTTCTGCCATTTCTTTTATCACACTATTTTCCAATACACCATTTTCACTGTTAACATGTTGTGAACCTAGTGGAGAATAAGCTGTTACCACAATTTGATTTTTATTACAAAAATCAATTAATTCATCTTGTTGTAATAAAGGATGACATTCTACCTGATTAACCATAGGTATAATTTCTGCTTTTTCAATCAAATCGGCAATTTTTTTAGAACTGAAATTTGAAACACCTATAGCTTTTACCAAACCGTCATTATACAACTTTTCCATTTCTCCCCAAGTTAAGCTCAATGGGATTTTATCAAGAGAAACCCAGTCATCATCTTTTTCCGGCATTTCTGTACCTTTCTTTTGAGCTACCGACCAATGAATCAAATACAAATCCAAATAATCAAGCTGCAAATCTTTCAAAGTTTTTTCTAAAGCAGGACGAACATCTTCAGACGCATGAGAATCATTCCACAACTTAGATGTAATAAACAATTCTTCACGTTTCACATCTCCTTCAGCCATAGCATCATGAAAAGCCTGACCGATTTCTTTTTGATTACCATAAATTGAGGCACAATCAAAATGCTTATAACCTAATTTTATAGCCCAACGTACCGCTTGATAAACTTCTCCAAGATTAGAACGCCAAGTCCCCAAACCAATAATCGGCATCTGTAAATCATTATTTAACTTTACACATTTCATCACTTTCTCCTAAACATAATTACATTTTCATCTAAAATATAATTATGCCTTTTTCAAGTTAAAGGTCATGATAAAAATATTAACGAACCTCCCAACTTTGAGAAAATTCTTCGTCCTTAAACAATGCAGCCAATCCTGTAACTTGCTTTAGGCGCAATAGTTCATCTGCAGACATTCCTATATTTTTACAAATCCAACTATCACTCTTACCCATTTCAAGCAATTCAGTCACTATATTACTCATCAAATCAATACTATGGGTTCCTCTGGCCCTATTATGTCTGATTGTTGAAGCCATCCTCTCCCCCAGCTCTTTATCAATCACCACCACAGGAAGCTTACCATGCTCTCTGGCATAAATTCGTTCACTCGTCTTCATAATAGTATATCGATGAAATCCATCAACTACGATATAACTATCAGCATCCTTATCATAATAACAAACTACAGGTTGCGTAAAACCATCTTCCCATATTGAAAGCTCCAAAAGTTTCATCTCTGGAGGAGCTACTCGATTAGGATTATAGTCATTAGCCTGAACTTTCTCAACAGGAACCGCCCGCACATTATACACGGGACTGATAAAATCTTTCATGTGACATCACCTTCATAGACTCTTATATTTCTCCATAAGTTCTTTTTCTCTTTGAGTCTGCTTTTGGGTCTGTGCAAATCCCATATACTTACATAAATGGTCATTTTTAAGAATACAGATAGCCATTCTTTTCCAAGAAGGGATATCAATACTTGACTTTATATTATCTGTATTATCCGGAGTTCCCAAGAATATAACTCTTTCTTTATCCGACTTATACTTACTCTTACCATTACGACGAATATGATATTTACATTCCTCCAGCTCTCTCAAGGCATCATCACACACCACACCACCTCTTTTCCACCAAAACCGAATAGAGGTCTTAAATTTACTAATATAATTTTGTCGAATAGACTCAGGAAGAGTCGCCAACAAAAATTTAACATAAGAACGCCAAGTATGTCCTTCAGGCAGCGTAATTTTCCCCACGCCCATAAGCCTGCTATTACCATACATAGCGGCAAAATTGGCTCCATTTACTCTAGACACAACTTTTGCCCAAGTAGTCGGCTCCAAAACTCTATATAAATTAAGACTTTCTTTTGCATTTTCATGATAAGGACTAGAAACCCTCATCTGATTAATTGAAAGCCCTGCTTTATAAAATAAATCATATATTTCATTATATGCATATCCCCTTTTAGCATTGGCAACCCACACATCCTTAGTTGTCCAATCATAAATTGGATAAGCATTATATACTCGGTCATCAAGCTTTGTTGTCCATTGAGAATCTCTCATTAAGGTTTTTCTGGCGTTTGCATAAGCTCGATAACGATTTATAGACTCATCAGCACGAATTCCAACCAAACAAATACTTTTTCCTTTATGATGCTTTCCATACCAATGAGCAAATCCGGCATAAAGATCTTCCTGAGACATTTTATATTTATAAAACTCAAACGGATTATTATCCAAATTTATAATATAAGGTCTATTAGGCATTGGTCTAACCCATAAATTTTTTTTCTCATCATCCCATGGATACCAATACATCTGATAATTGCTCACGGCACAACGAGAACCCATTGGCAAACAAACCCAATAAGGTTCTATATCATCAATGTTATCATCAAACATTTTCTCAACATAATTGGTTGTTAATTGATATTGAGCTTCAAAATCCTGATGAAAAACACCAATCTTTCTGTCAATATGATTATGACGTTTATAATCCAAAACCATATTCAAAAGCAACCCGCTGTCTTTACCTCCTGAAAAGGCAACATAAACATTATCAAAATTGTCAAAAGCAAATTTGATTCTTTCCATTGTTGCTTCAAAAACGTTTTTGTCTTTATAAATTTTCATAAATTTAACGCCTCATCACAGGACATCATTTTGCAAACATTTTTCAACAAACTCTTCTTTCGCATAATATTCTCTTTCATAAGATTCTCCAATTTTGTATTAACCCAAAAATCATATACATTAAGTTCTAATACTTCTTTTTGGTAGAATCTAGACAACGTATGCAACTTATCTTTATAATCAAAAGTCTGCGAAAAATATATAATATTATTACACCCTTTTAAATTAAGTCTAGGACTTTCAACCTTATATGTGCAAATCATAATATTAATTTCACTCTCAAACAAATCTAACGCTTTGGTTTTATTAGAATTTCCTGACATAAATACACTCTTATTTTTTCCTAAAGCACCAGATTCTCTTAAAAAAGTTATTTCGCTCAAATACTTTGTATATATAATAACTTTTTCCTTACGTTTTATAATCTCATTAACCAGTTTAGCAAGGGCATCAACTTTTTGTTGGCAAATTGTATAAAAGTACTGAAATCTTTGCACAACTTGTAAATAAGCTACCTGCTCTCTTCCTGCTAAAAAATCCTCTTTATCTTCCTGATAAACTTTTTTTTCATCATTGGTTAATTCAAACACATGTTCATGATAGTTAATTTTTAAATTATCTTCAAAATCACATACCAAAAGATACGGTCTCACCAAGTTAATCACTTGTCCTTCATACTGCGGATTAGAATACCTTTTCCAAACATCAAAACTATCAATATATGAAGGTAAAAATCTGTACAAAAATTGTCTTTCCGTCATATTAATAATACTAGGATCCAAAAACTTAGCCTGAGCATACAAATCCCTAATTCCTTGAGAAAGAGGGTTCTTTGACAATAAAAGTCTATATTTAAACTTATGTTTTATTGTTAAAAGTTTTTTTGTCCTTCCTGATGTTGTATTTTTAAACGTTAAACTCTCATCAACAATACAAAAAACCCTGTACTTATCACACAAATTATAAAGAGCCAAATATTTTTCATCATAAAAAGAGATACTTTCGGTTGAATAGAACTCTATTCGTTCACTCCAACCATCGGCAGCTTGTTTTATATCGTCAACATACACACCTGTTGCCAAATAACAAGCCGGAGCGATCCACACCACAAAATCGATATCATCACTATTCTTATTTATAAGACTGAAAACTATTTTTAATTTCTCATCATTATCTCTGAGAAATATGGCTCCAGCATTAAGAACACTAAATTGTTCATAAATTTTCTGGTAGTCAAATTTTTCTGTCATAAAAATCTCGTCTGTAAGTGGTTGATACGATCAACACACCACACATAATACATATTGTAAACATCACAATTTTTATGCAAGATATTTAATAATTTGATTAACAATATATTTCATAGAATTTTCTATTAACCGCGGCGAGCCTACATTCCTGAGCGTAGTCCTGTCTCCAATACAAAAAAACGCCTTTTTTTATCAAAAGGCGTTTTTGAAGTGGCGGAGAGTACAGGACTCGAACCTGTGCATCGCTATTCACGATGACGGATTAGCAATCCGCTGCATTACCACTCTGCCAACTCTCCACTTAGTACGGAGATATATTTATATGATGTTTGCAACTCCGTCAATATATTTTTTAAATAAAAACCAACTTTTTATTGACCTTTGAAATATAAAAGATACAATCTGTAACAGAATTTAAATTTTTGTGCCTATGAAAAAAAATATATTATTTTTTATTTTGATAGTTATTGTATTAAGCTTTAGCTCATGTACCACACTTAGAATAGGTGTCACATCTAACTATCATAATCTAGATGATACTAACTTTGTTTCCAACTACAACTACATAACAACTATCGGAGATGCAAAGTAATCAATAATAAAAAACCAGCTTTTATAAGCTGGTTTTTTATTATTCTTGAAAAATGATAGATAAAAATGTCATAACAATAAACCCGGCAAACACAGCCGCGGAAGATCGCGTTGTATTTTTAACTCCGTATGTTTCCGGCAAAATCTCATTTATAACCACAAACAACAAAGTTCCTCCAGCCAAAGCCATACCATAAGGAATAATATTAAAGCTGATATCCATCAAAAACAAACCTATAATTGCTCCTAACGGCTGGACTAAACCTATAAGCAACGCACAACTTGCAGCTTTTAATTTCGAATATCCGGCCGCCATCAAAGATATGGCAATTGTCAATCCCTCGGGAATATTATGAGCCGCAATTCCTATCACTAAAGACAATGGATTAACTATTTCCTCCGCCCCATAAGCTACTCCCACGGCCAAACCTTCCGGTAATTTGTGCAAGGTAATGGCAATAATAAATAGCCACGCCTTTTTTATATCAAAATGCGGTCCGTGATGTCCCATTGCATTATGTTCGTGCGGAACCAACAAATTAAGCAACCATACCAACAAAACACCGATAAAAACGGCCAAAACATATTCAAATGCCGAAACATAAATATTTTTGCTTTCCAACAAAATTTCTTGCATTGATGGCACTAACAAAGAAAAAAATGACGCAGCAATCATAACCCCTGCCGCCAAATTTAAAAGCAGATTAATCTCTGCTTTTAAATATCTTTTTTTCAAAAAAATCAAAAAACCGCCAACTCCGGTAATTAGACCGGCAGCCAATGCCGCCATAAAGCCATCAATAAATTCTTGACTAATCATCATTTTACTTAAACTTTCATTCTATCTGTCAAACAATTTTGCAATATCTGCGATTTTAAGCTCCACATAAGTAGGCCGTCCATGGTTACATTGCCCTGAATGCGGAGTTTTTTCCATATCTCTTAAAAGAGCATTCATTTCCTCAATATTAAGCCTTCTCCCTGCCCTAACCGAACCATGACAAGCAATGGTGGCACAAACCAAATGCAATTTTTCGGTTAATTCAAAACCGTTCCCCCACTCTGCTATTTCCTGAGCTAAATCTTTAACCAAGGTTTTAACTTCACAATTATTCAACAAAGCAGGAATTTCCCTTACAATAACAGCTGCATTTCCAAACTCTTCAACCACCAAGCCTAATTTGGCCAAATCATCTGCTGCCGACAAAATTCTGTTTTTCTCAACTTCTGACAAATCAACCACTTCGGGAATAAGCAACATTTGTGTTGCTATCTTGCCTTGTTTCAACCCTTCTTTAAGTTTTTCCATTACAATACGTTCATGTGCGGCATGTTGGTCAACGATAATAATGCTATCCTCATTTTGTGATATAATATATGTGTCATGAAATTGAGCTTTGGCCAAACCAAGCGGGCCCACATCAACATTAGAAGAAAATTCTTCAACATTTTCTACTTTAACCGAAAACTTATGTTCTAAATCAGGCAAATCCGCTTGCCTTTTAAAGGATGTAGGGTGCAAATTTGTATAATAATTTCGAGGCATTGGAGAATTTAAATACTCGTTTTCAGGAATTCGAGTATCAAAATCAGGAATTTTATCTTGAGCCAATTGTTCTAAATTTAAAATATTTGCACTTCTATTGGCCGCCAAATTCAAACCGTTACGAATAGCACTTACCAATAATCCTCTTACCAAAGCATTATCATAAAACCTGACTTCCGCCTTAGCCGGATGAACATTTACATCAACATACTTTGGCTCAACCTCAAAAAACAAAGCACACATAGGATACCTGCCCGATGCCAAAACATCTTGATAAGCCCCTCTAATTGCTCCTAACAACAATTTATCTCTGACCGGACGATTATTCACAAATAAAAACTGAGACAAAGAATTTGCCTTATTAAGTGTTGGCAAAGATATATACCCGTTAATCTTGATATATTCACGCTCAGCATTAATTAAAATTGAATTTTCTGCAAACTCACGCCCCATAACATCGCTTAATCGTTCTAATCTGGCATCAAACAAATCTCCGCTACATGCCGGAAGAGCCAACTTTTTCTTATCTCCGTCATATAAATAAAAAGCAACATTAGGATTCGCCAAAGCGATTCTTTGTAAGATGTCTATACATTGAGCTGTTTCCGAGCTTCCGCTCTTTAAAAACTTCAATCTTGCCGGAGTAGCATAAAATAAATCTCGTACTTCTATTCTGGTACCTTTGGAATGAGCCGCTGGCATAGGTTTTGATTTTACCCCGCCGTTCACTTCAATTTTCCAGGCATTATCAGCACCATCTGCCCTGCTTATGATACTCAAACGAGCAACTGAAGCAATTGAAGGTAATGCTTCTCCGCGAAATCCTAAAAAATTTATATTAAACAGATTGTCATCGGGCAACTTAGAAGTAGCATGCCGTTCGACCGCCAAATCAAGCTCTTCTGGAGACATACCTTTGCCGTTATCACTAACGGTTATCAAACTTTTTCCGCCATCAACCAGTTTAACCTCAATTATTGTCGCTCCGGCATCAAGAGAGTTTTCAACCAACTCTTTAATCACTGACGCCGGACGTTCCACCACTTCTCCGGCGGCAATTTGGTTAACAAGATTTGATGGCAAAATTCTGATAGACAAATCTTACTTCCTCAACTTTTTAATTACTTTAATCAAATTTTTAGTTGAGCTGTCATGTTCAATACCGAATGCATTGTTCTGCAATTCTGGTAAAATACTCAAAGCCATCTGTTTTCCGAGTTCAACCCCCATCTGATCAAAAGAATTTATATTCCACAAAACTCCTTCTACAAAAGTTTTGTGTTCGTATATGGCAATCAATACACCCAAGGTATAAGGATCAATTTTTTTGAAAACTAATGTATTTGAAGGCCTATTCCCCGGAAAACTCTTAAATTTCTTCAAAAAATTGACTTCTTCTTTGCTCTTTCCGGCTTTTTTTAACTCCTCGGCAGCTTCTTTAATTGTTTTACCTTTCATCAAAGCCTCTCCTTGAGCCAATGCATTAGCCAATAAAATCTCATGATGATCGCCAATTTCATTATGTGAAATTGCCGGAACAATAAAATCACACGGAATAACCGAAGTACCCTGATGTATCATCTGGAAAAATGAGTGTTGGACATCTGTTCCCGGGCCTCCGAATAAAACCGGAGAAGTAGCATAACGAACATATTCATTATTATTAGAAACAAACTTACCATTACTTTCCATCACCAATTGTTGCAAATACTCCGGAACATATTGTAAATATTGATCATAGGGTATAACTGCATGACTATGATAATTAAAGAAATCATTATACCAAACACTCAATAATCCCAATATAACCGGAATATTCTTGCCCAATTCTGTCTCTTTAAAGTGCATATCCATGCTATATGCACCTTCAAGCATCTTTTCAAAATTATCCATTCCGATAGCAATGGCAATCGGCAAACCAATAGCCGACCACATAGAATATCTGCCACCGACAAAATTCCAAAATTCAAACATATTTTCAACATCTATGCCGAATTTAGCCACTTCCTTAGCATTAGTAGAAACGGCCACAAAGTGTTTGGCAACGGCATGCTCCCCCAGAGCGTCAACCAACCATTTGCGACAAGTTTTGGCATTTGTCAAAGTTTCAATCGTGGTAAATGTTTTTGATGATACAATAAATAATGTTGTTTCCGGATCAACTTTATTCAAAACCTCACAACAAGCCGTTCCATCAATATTTGAAATAAAATAACATTTAATATCCTTAGCCCAATATCTCTTCAAAGCTTCAGTTGCCATTTTGGGCCCCAAATATGAGCCACCAATACCTATATTAACAATATTGGTAAGTTTCTTTCCTGTATGTCCTACAAACTTACCTAAACGAACATCTTCCGAAAATTTTTTAACTTTTGCCAATACTGTATTAATCTCCGGCATAACATTTTTGCCGTCCACATAAATAGGAGTATTGGCTCTGTTTCTGAGTGCGACATGCAACACAGCTCTGTCTTCGCTAATATTAATTTTTTCACCGCTGAACATAGCGTTAATTTTTTCTGGCAGCTTACGCTCTTTGGCTAAAGCCAATAAATAAGCAAGCACACGATCATTAATTATGTTTTTTGAATAATCAAGCATAACCGATTCTAAATTGATGTTATATCTTTCGGCACGTTGCGGATCTTTATAAAACAAATCTCTCATTTCTGTTTTACGAAATTTTTTATAATAACTTTCCAGCTTTTTCCATGCTCTGGTTTTATTTACTTCTGTTTTTTTTCCGAACATTTTATCTTCTCCTTAACATACCTAAAAATCACCGATTGCTGCACTTATTTGTTTTTCATAATCAAAATATTTTTTGGCAGCTTCATTAACCTGATCCAAAGTAACTTCCCTAACATAATCATTCCTTTTTTGCAGAAAATCCAGCCCTAAATCATATTTTTGCATAGCAGCTAAAATTTCTGCAATATTTCCAATAGAGGCAAATCGTAAATTATATGAAGCAACTAAATAATCTTTAGCTTTTTTCAACTCTTGAGCTGAAACTCCGTTATCTTTAAAAATTTGCCACTGTTGAGCCAAAATATCTCTTGCCTGTGTATATTTTTCAGGAGTTGACGCAAAAGATGCAACCAATAAAGGAGATTTATCATCTAAGGACAAATAAGAATATACCCCGTAAGTCAGCCCCTTTTCTTCTCGTATTTTCTGAGAAAGCCTCGATGTCAAACCTGAGCCGCCTAAAATATGATTAGCAACAAATAAAGGATAAAAATCTTTATCTTTTCTTGATACTCCTTGCCAAGCCATTACCACAATATTTTGTCCGCCTTTACGAGTTATTTGCTTTTCTCTCCCGTCAAAATCTAGTTTTGCCTCCGGAACAAAGTTAATCTTACCATTTGCAGGCAAAACGCCAAACACTTCATCTAAAAAATTTTCCGCCTCAACTTTGCTTATATCTCCTGCAATTCCAACTATCAAATTTTGACGACTAAAATTATCTTTTATAAAAGTCCTAAGTTTTTCTTCATCAACCTTAGCAATATCATCTGCCTTTCCCAATGAATTTCGACCATATGGATGTTTACCATAAATATCCTCTGCCAAAACTAAAGATAAAACATTTTCCGGTTGTTCTGATTGCCTTCTCAAAGCTTCAAACAATTCTTGTTTTACTCTTGCCACGTCAATTGCCTCAAAACGAGGATTAGATAAAACTTTTTTCAATAATTCAAAAGCTTTTGCAGCATTATCTCTCGTCGTCAACAAACTGCCGCTGAAATCATCTTTATCTACACTAAAATCCAAACCTATTGCCAGATTTTCAAGTTCTTCCTTAAAAGCTTGTGCATCCAAATCATTGGTTCCGTCTTTTAATAAGGCTGCAACCATATTGGCAATACCTTCTTCACCCTCATTATCACTGGCATATCCGGCACTTTTAAAGATAAAACTTATACTGATGATTGGATTATTCCTATCTTCAAGCAAATACGCACCAATCTTAAATTTAGGTGATAAGATTTCCTGCACTCTTGCATCAAAATTTTTAACCTCAAGCTCACTGTTGGCCACAATGTCAGATAAATCAACTGATTTAAATAAATTATACCCACCGACAAGAATCAAACCAAGCAACACCATTATCGGCAAAATCAACTTATTTGATTTTTTTCTGTAATATGAACGCCTTATCATTTAAGTTTATCCTCCGGCTTTAAGATTCCGATTACCATTGGAGCCTGTCTTTTCAAGTTATCGGCAGCTTTCAAAATACTTTGATAATCTGTTTCTTTAATTTTTTCATCTTGAATTTCAATTTCTGCCAAAGGCATTCCTATAACCGCCAATTGACCGACAATATAAGCCGCATCTTCGGGATTATCACGCAAATAAATCAACCCGGCCAACATTTTTTGTTTTGTTTTTTTGGCTTTTGTTTCATTAAATTCAGCAAAAGCCTCATCCCAAGCATTTTCTAAATCTTTTAATAACTCATCAGCACTAACTCCTGGAGCCGGAATTGCCGAAATCGCAAATCTTCCGTAATCTCTGGCTGCCGGGTCATAATCTACTGTAACAGCCAAAGCTTTTTTGTCTCTTAACACCAGTTTCTTATATAATGCAGAGGTCTCTCCCTCACCCAAATACTTTGACCAAATACTTAAAGCATAAGCATCTTCCTTATTTTTATTATAAGACGGAGCGGCAAAAAACTTTACAACCCTAACCCCTTTAATTTCCGGCATAGAAATTTCAACAACCGTTTTTTGACTAGTATAGACTTCTCCAAATTCCTTATTTGTTTCAATTTTTGATGCTTCTAAATTACCATAATACTTTTCTGCTAATTTTTTGGCTTCTGTTTCATCAATATCACCGGATAAAACCAAAATAGCGTTATTGGGTGCATAGTATTTATCATAAAAATCTCTAGCATCTTCAAGTTTTAATGCCAATATTTCAGGCTCGGTTCCGCTAACCGGACGACCATAAGGATGATCTTGCCACAAAAGTTTATTAACAGTTTCCGCAAAACGTGCCACCGGATTATTATCAACTCTTTGCTTGCGTTCTTCAAAAACGATTTTTCTTTCTGTTTCAAATGCTTGCTCATTTAAATTAATGTTGCGCATTCTATCTGCTTCCAAAAACATTGCCAGTTCCAAACGACTGCGATCTAAAAACTGATGATATGCAGTCATATCAGCCGATGTAAAAGCATTACTTTCTGCACCGTTTTCTTCCAAAACAGCATTAAAATCAGCCCCTGAAACCTTGTCTGTACCCCGAAACATCAAATGCTCTAAAAGATGTGCTATTCCGCCTTTTCCCAAAGGCTCGTCAACAGCACCTGCCTTGTACCACACCATGTGTTTAACAATCGGCACTCTTTTGTTTGGCAAAACAATAACTTTTAAGCCATTATCCAAAGAAAACTCTTTTCCGTCAAAAAGCTTTGCTTGCGTAACATCAGGAAACGCAAGCAATAGCAAAAACAACATATAAGCACATTTTTTTCGCATCAAAAACTAATTTCTAACCGTTAATCTTATCTAAAAGTCCTTGTTCTGAATCCGAAAATCCTTCATCAGCATCATTATTATCTTCTTGCGGTTCAACCACAGGACGCAAATTATATTCAGGCGGCAAAGATAATGGTGCTCTTGGTGCAACCATAAACTCATTTGGAGCCTTTTTACTCAAACCTAATTTTTCCTTAGTAGTATTTGAGCAAGCACTCAAAGACAATAAAGCCAAAATAACGAAAGCTGACACTCTAATCATTTTTAACCTCTTTTTTATTAATAACATTAAATATTCCCTGCAAAACCAAAATTGCAGCTCCCACACAAATAAAAGAATCTGCCAAATTAAAAGCCGGCCAATGATGCCCTGCCACATGGAAATCCAAAAAATCAAAAACAGCTCCCAAACGTACTCTGTCAATAATATTTCCGATTGCTCCGCCTATAATCAGGCCCAGAGCTATTTGTGACAAACGGTTTGTTTCCTCTTTAAGCCAAAATAACAAAAATAAAACAATACCAGAAGCAATCACCGATAAAATTATGGCTCCTAAACTGCCATAATCATTAAACATTGAAAAACTCACACCGGTATTCCATGCTCTAACCAAATTAAAAAACGGGGCACAAACAATAACCGCATATTCCCCCAATACTTCATGCATTATATAATATTTGCTTAGCTGATCAAACAACACCGCCATCAAAGCAATACATAATCCCAATAACACAAAAAAACTCCTAAAAATAAAACCTCAACTGATTATAATTATATAATCAACAAATAAAAAGTAAGAAGTCAAAGATATAAACAATTCAAACTAAAACAATAACAGTTTAGCCAATCCTAAAAAAACAAAAAATCCGCCGGAATCAGTAATTGCAATTAAAAACACACCTGAAGAAATTGCCGGATCAACCTTCAACTTGCTCAATGTTAAAGGAATTAATATCCCTGCCAGGCTAGCAATTGTCAGATTTATCAACATTGCAATAGCAATAATAAAACTTATAACCTTATAATCAGGAAACCACAAATGTGTAATTACTGCAATTAAGCCTGCAAAAAGCATTCCGTTTGTCAAACCGACCAAAAACTCTTTTAATATCATTCTCATCGTATTTGTTGAAGTTAGTTCTTTAGTTGCTAAAGCCCTAACAACTACTGCCAAAGTCTGATTTCCGGTTGTTCCTCCCATTGATGCCACAATCGGCATCAATACAGCCAATACTGAAATTTGAGCAATAATATCCTGAAAACCCTTCACTACCGAAGCCGCAATAATTGTTGCCACCAAATTGGTCAACAACCAAACCACCCTTGAGCGAAAAATAGAAAACACGGATTTATAAACATCACCTTCATCGGCTCCGGTTAAGTGCATAATATCTTCCGTAGCCTCTTCGTGAATAACTTCTACCACATCGTCAATCAAAATTGCTCCGACCAAATGCCCCATATTATCAACCACCATGGCTGATTTCCAACCATATTCACGAAACATATGAGCCACTTCTTCCTGGTCCGTCATTGCACTTATCGGCACAATCTCGCCGTCCATCACATCAAAAAGCTGGTCTGTGGGCTTTGCTCTCAACAATTTATCCAAAGCAATCTGTCCGGTAGGACGAAACTTTTCATCCGTTAAAAATATATCATAAAAATCTTCAGGCAATTCTTCATTTTTAAGTAAATATTCTTTAGCTTCCTTAACCGTCCACCAATCAGGCATACTCACGAACTCTCTGGTCATCAAACGTCCGGCAGAATCTTCCGGATAAGATAATGATGACTGCACCTGATATTTTAATTCCGGATCCAATTGTTTGATGATGTTTTTTTGTTCATCTTCATCCATATGTTCCAGAATCTCAACGACTTCGTCAGAATCAAGTTCGTTGGCGATTTTAACAATCTGCGGCTCATCCAAAGTATCAATAACTTGTTCCTGAACCACATCGTTTAATTCGGGAAAAACCTCAGGATTAATTTTATCGCCCAAAATCTCAATTAATTTCTTACGTTCAGTTAAAGGTAGCGATTCGATCAAGCTTGCCAAATCATATTCCGACAAACCTTCAACAATTTTGCGAATATGAACGACATCATCCTCTCGCAGGGCAATTTCCATAGAATTAATCATTTTAGGCCCTAAGCCTAAAGGATATTGCTTTTGAGAATTATTTTTTTTCTTTTTTTTGAAAGCTTTAGATTTGGGTAGCAGCTTATGTTTAATACGTTTACTCAATGCAACCCTCCTCTGTTAAAAAACAAACTGCCTTAAAATTAAGCAGTTTCAATTAAAAATCTATGCCAAGCATCTCCATATAAAACAAAAGCTTCATTAACCAATTGAAAATTAATGGTGCGGCCAATTATGAGAAAAATTTCCGCCAACGCGGAAATTTTACGAAATAATACCAGACTAGTTAAGTTTGTGAGCCAAACTGGTTTTGAGCGAAACAAACTTTACTAAAGCGTGCTAGTCCTTTCCGCAACATTAATCAGCTAATAAAGCAAAAGCTTCATTAACCAATTAAAAAATTAATGGTGCGGCCAATTATGAGAAAAATTTCCGCCAACGCGGAAATTTTACGAAATAATACCAGACTAGTTAAGTTTGTGAGCCAAACTGGTTTTGAGCGAAACAAACTTTACTAAAGCGTGCTAGTCCTTTCCGCAACATTAATCAGCTAATAAAGCAAAAGCTTCATTAACCAATTAAAAAATTAATGGTGCGGCCAAAAGGACTTGAACCTTCACGGGAGTTCTCCCACAACCACCTCAAGGTTGCGCGTCTACCAATTCCGCCATGGCCGCGTATTGGTAACAAAGCTGTGCTTAGAAATAAAACACAAATAAAAAATAATCAAGCTTTTTTTACAAATGGGGAAAAATTTTTTACCTTATTTCTTTTTCCCTTTAGGCTCTACCAAACCGCCTGATATTACAAATTTCAAACCTTCTTCCACGCTCATATCAAGCTCAATACAATCTTCTTTGGGCACAAAGATTAAAAATCCTGATGTAGGGTTAGGTGTTGTAGGAATAAATACATTAAGCATTTTTGTTGGTGTTTTAGCTTTAATTTCACCCTGTAATTCACTGCTCACAAAACCCAATATCCAAATTCCTTTACGTGGATATTCTAACATTACCACCCGGCTAAAAGCTTGAGTTTTACTTGAAAAAAATGTTTCAAATACTTGTTTTAACACAGAATATACGCTTGATACTAGTGGAACTTTATAAACAATCCACTCCCCCAAACGCAAAAAGAAACGTCCCATAAAACCGGCAGCAAACATACCAACCAAAATTAACACGACAACCAAAATTAACAAACCGATTCCGGGTATTGTAACCGGCAAAAATTTATCTAAACTATATTGTGGTGGAATCATTTGATTAACTAGTCTGTCCACCCAAAAAATAAACTTATATGCCATATAAAAAGTTATTGCCACCGGAGCCGTCACCAATATACCGGTAAACAAATATGCTCTAAGCTTTGCTCCAAGCTTCATAAAAACTTCTTTTTCTCGCTGTAAACGTATTCTTTTAATATTTAACGCTCTCTTTTTTACTTCTCTGCTAACCATCATCAACACCTTTTTATATCATCAATTAAAAATTGAACAGAATTTCTTCCCCCCCAAGTGTCTTTTCTCAACACTCCGGCCACATCAAACACTTCTCCCTTAGAATTTAGCATTGCCTGACCAATATCATTATCCCCCACCCTAAAAGCCATACCTTTAATACTGGCTCCGTTTTTTGAAGATAAAATACAACGCACGTGACCGATTCCTACCAATGACGCCTTTGAAATCATCACATTTTTTAGAATAATTTTCGGTTCAGGATTTCCAGCCCCAAATGGTTCTAATTTTTCCAATGCCTCTGCTAATTCCAAGCTAGCACCTCCGGCATCAAGCATTGCATCGACTTCAAGCAGCGGGGTAAGTGCTTCTGAACCTATTTTTTCAACCACATACTTCCCAACAAAATCTCTAAATTCTTCCAATTTTTCTTTTTCCAAAGAAAATCCGGCAGCCATCATATGCCCACCGCCTTTGGTTATTATTCCTTTTTCTTTAGCTGCAATAATCAATGCTCCCAAATCAATTTGTGGAATAGATCTGGCAGACCCCTTAACCTCATCTGCCTCAATTGACATCACAAATGCCGGCAAATTATAGCACTCTTTCAGTTTTCCTGCCACAATTCCTATAACACCCTGATGCCAATCTTCTCCATAAACAAATGCAATAGGATATGTTTGCGGACTTCCTTCCAAAATTTCTATTGCCGAAAGCAATACATAGTTTTCAATATCTTTACGTTGAGTATTATATTCATTCATTTTATCAGCCATCAATTGAGCCTGATAATCATTTTGGCAACATAACAATTTGCTACCCATTGAAGAATCGCCTACTCTCCCGCAAGCATTAATTCTTGGTCCCAAAACATATCCCAAATGAAAAGCCGCCGGCATATCATTAATCCCTGATTTATCAATCAATGCTGTCAAACCAACATTTTGCCGTTTTCCCATAACCTTCAAACCTTGCTTAACATAAGCTCTGTTTAAGCCTCTTAACGGCACCACATCACAAACCGTACCCAAAGCCACCAAATCCAACCATTTCATCAAATCAGGCTCAGGGCACTCACTATTATAAAATCCCATTTGGCGTAATTCTCGATTAACCGCCACTACCGTCAAGAACACAACACCAACTGCAGCCAAATACTTCAAATAAGGATAATCGTTTTCTTCATCAAGACGCTTGGGATTAACTACGGCATAAACTTTGGGAAGTTTTACTTCTGCCTCATGATGATCAAGCACAATAACGTCTATTCCTTTTTGTGTAGCGTATTCCAAAGGCTCAAAAGCCGTTGTTCCGCAATCTGAGGTAATTAATAATTCTGCTCCCCAAGCTGCAAAATCATCAACAGCCTTTACACTGGGGCCATATCCTTCATCTCTTTCGGGAATATGCAATTCTGGTTTATTATTACAAGCCTCTAAAAACATTTTCAAAACTGATGATGATGTTGCTCCGTCAACATCATAATCACCAATTATGGCAATTTTTTGTTTATCAACTACTGCTTTGGCAATTCTTTTGGCTGCCTTTTCCATATCCTTCAATACAAATGGGTTTGGCATCAAATTTTGAATTTTAGGTTCCAAAAACTTTTCAGCATCATTAGGATTAACTCCACGTAAAACCAATATCTTAGCTAACAAATAAGGAATCCGCAGCTTTTGCATTAACAATTCAACAGTCCGTTCATCAACCTCGGCAATTTTCCACAAATTGCCTCCTATCGATTTTCTATCTGCAGTTTCACTATTCAAAATTTCTACCCTTTTACAAAAAAACGGAGCGATTCCATCAGCCACATGCTAAAAGCTGATTAAATCACTCCGCCTTATCTTTCATAGTTTAATATGCTATATAAACCTCAACACGACGATTCAAACGTTCGCCTTCCGGCATAACTTCTTGATAAGCCGGAGCACTGTCAGACAATGCTTCTACCACAATTTTATTTGCAGGCATTCCTGCTCTACGCAAAGCTGCGGCAACACTTTGTGCTCTTTCCAAAGAAACTTTAAAATTAGCCAATTTATGTGATGCCGGATCTGTATTACGAGTTCTGCTTGAAGAGTGTCCGTAAACAATAACCGATGCATTATTAGCTTTGGCTTCTTTAACAATTTTACGTAAATTTGCATTATACTTTCCACTCAACACTGAACTTCCGTTATCAAAGTAGAAAGTATCCAAACGATAACTTACGCTGGGACCTGAATCAGACAAACCAATAAGGTTATCAACATCCTCTGAAGTAACTTCCTTATTTTCATCCTCATCAATCGGCTCCTCACCTATTTCCTGCACATCAACAGGTTTTGTTTCAGCAGCTTCAACTTCCTCATCAGCAATAATTTCTTCAACATTATCGCCATCATCTTCTTCATAAGATGCATTTTCGGTATCTGCTCTCAAAGAAGAACCTTCCTTAGGCATTTTTTTAACTACGCGGCCGCCTTCACTGACAACCACATCCTCTTCATCTTCTTCAAAATCCGGGAAAACTGCACTGGCACAAGCGTTCAAAACTAATACAGCAGCACAGATTCCGCACCAAACTGTCATTTTTTTAAGCAAAAACATTGATATTTCCCTATCAAAAAAATTCATTCTTCAAAAAGATAACTTATTAATCCGTAGAACACAAGAGCAAAAACAAACTTTTTAGCATATAAATTTTATCGTGATTATCTTGCAATATTTATTTGTAATTCAAAACACATATATTATAATCAAAACAAACTAATTATCGGAGGTAACAAAATATGTCTGCCCCAGCCGTAAACTCCATCATTGAAGTAGCTGACTGGTTTTTCAAACGAGCCGAGCAAGACAATGTGTATCTTGAAAACGACAAACTGCAGCATTTACTGTTTTTGGCTCAGGTTCACTATGCCCTAAACAATAATTTTCAATATTTTGTCCCCGGCGTTTTTATTTGTGATGAAAGAGGTTTCAGCGAACCAAATTTAAGCAGGATTCTTTCTTTTGGCCTCCCCATGATGCCAAAACCTGAGTTTGCCGAACATATCAGCTCTTACTTAGAAGTAATTTGGAAAAAATACTCCCCGATGAGCATTCGCGAACTTTCTGAATTCATTAAGAGTTCAGATAGCTACACCAAAAACTATCACGTTGGGCAAAAAAATCTGGTCCCATTGGAAGATATGGCTCTCCAATTCAGAACCAATATCAACCTTTCTGCTTTACAAAAAGCAGCAGACAAAACCTCCAAAAAAATTCTGATATCTCAAAACGGACCGGTGGTTGTATCAAAATGGCAGCCACGCAAGGTCAACACAAACCAATCTAAGGAGAAAAAACATGTCTAAATTTGCCAAAATTTTGTTTCTGGCATTGTTGGTTATCGGCTGTTCTGAAGAACCGCAACCCAAGCCAACCACCCCTTTGGTTATCAAAACCGACAATGGTGACATTCGTTTTATGGTTGAGGTTGCCCAAACCCCTGAAGAACTTAAAACTGGACTTATGAACCGTGATACCCTGGGCTTTAACTCTGGCATGATATTTAACATTTATCCCGTTCGCCCAACCGCCATGTGGATGAAAAATACCAAAATTCCTCTGGATATGGTTTTTGTAGCTCCTGATGCCACTGTCAGCATGGTTAAAGAAAATGCTGTTCCCATGTCGGAAGAACTCATCATTTCTCGTGATCCGGTTCGTGCGGTTATTGAACTCAATGCCGGTCAGGTCAAACGCCATGGTATTAAGGTTGGTGATAAAGTAAGCCATATGATTTTAAATGGCCTGCTTGATATCAAAGACGCCAGCAGCAATGCAGCCCCAGCTCCTAATACAGTGCCTGCAGCCAATGCTCAGGCTGAAAATAAAGATATCCCGGTACCAAACCTTGATATGCCGCCGATGAAAGGTCCAATGAACAACCCTCCGATGAAAGGACCTATGACTAATCCACCCATGAAAGGTCCAATGAACAACCCTCCAATGAAAGGACCCATGGCTAATCCGCCCATGAAAGGCCCAATGCCTAATGATAATGCAGCAGCACCCAAACTTCCGGTTCCTGCTCCGATGTAAAAACTTAAGCCCCTTAATCACAAAGGGGCTTAAGTTTTTAATTGAGCAACATCTCTGGGAAGAGATCCTCCTTCTTGAATGCTTCTATTCCAAATATATTGAACATCATTCTTAAGAAGTTTTACCTTTTCTGAAGGAATGATAGGTTCTCCAAGTTCTTGCCGAATGTCATTAATCTCATTGAGTTTGTTTCTATCAATACGCCCCATATAAATATCTTCAAAATTATTTCCGCGTTGAAGCTGATTTTTCAAGGTTTCTGGTTCCTCTGTAAATATTGTAACCATTATAAGCATCCCTCAAAGCAGGAATCCCCTTTGTAATTGCCCCATATCCGCTTAATCCTGTGCCAACAAATTCAGTCGCTCTATTTGCCCAATCAAAGGCTGTTCCAACTCCGGCAAAATTTGCCTCATCGGTAGGAACTCCGCCGTATGCGGCATAAGTCGGTACCGGATGTGATTTTGAGTTTGTCATAGTTTTTTATCCTTATTTTTTAAGTTTTACCCATGTGTTTAATACACAACACGTAATATAGCAACTTATTTTGTAAAACACAGGTATCGGTTGTAAAAATTTATATTTAGCTGTGGAAAAGTTACAAAAAAGAGCCACCCTCTTCAAGGGTGGCTTTCTATATACATATCATCTTCTCTAAAAAAAAGACTATTATTTTCCGTCTAATTTAGCTTTCAACAACTGATTAACCATTCCCGGATTAGCCTTACCTTTTGAGGCTTTCATAACTTGCCCCACAAACCAACCCATAAGAGCAACTTTTCCGGCTCTATAAGCGGCAACATTGTCCTGATTATCAGCAATAACCGCATCAATAATCTTTTCAATTTCACCACTGTCGGTAACCTGCTTCAAGCCTTTTTCATCCACAATCTTCTCGGGATTTTCACCGCTTTCCGCCATAATCGCAAACACGTCTTTGGCTGTTTTGCCGTTGATTACGTTGGTTGTAACCAGTTCAACCAACTTGCCCAAATTTTCAGGAGTAATCGGACTTTCTTCCAAACTGATTTTCTTTTCATTCAACATTGCAAAAAAGTCGCCCATCATCCAGTTTGCCACCTTTTTGGCATCATGCCCTCTAGCTGCTTTTTCAAACCATTCGGCGGTTTTTCTATCCTCACACAGGACCGACGCATCATATGGAGTTAACCCCAATTCTGCCACAAAACGACGTCTTTTGGCATCAGGAAGCTCAACCATCTCATCTTTAACCTCCTGAATAAAAGCATCATCCAAAACCAACGGCAACAAATCAGGCTCCGGAAAATAACGATAATCATGAGCAAACTCTTTTTTCCGCATAACTCTGGTTTCACCTTTTATTGGATCAAACAAACGAGTTTCCTGTTCAATCATCCCACCGTTTTCATAGGTTTCGACATGACGGCGAGCCTCATAATCAATTGCCTGCATCACGAACTTAACCGAGTTAACGTTTTTCATCTCATTACGAGTGCGATAACCATCCTCACCCACCTTACGAACCGACACATTCACATCGCAACGCATTGAGCCTTCGTCCATATTGCCGTCGCAAGTACCCAAATATCTAACGATTGAACGCAATTTGCGCAAAAAGGCACCGGCTTCCTCAGGTGAACGAAAATCAGGCTTGGTAACAATTTCCATCAATCCCACACCGGCTCTGTTCAAATCAATAAAACTCTTGGTCGGAGAAATATCATGAATAGATTTTCCAGCATCTTGCTCAATATGCAAACGCTCAATTCCGATTTTTTTGCTGGAACCGTCTTCCAAATCAATTTCCACAAATCCCTCACCCACTATCGGATACTTAAATTGGCTTATCTGATACCCTTGTGGCAAATCGGCATAAAAATAGTTCTTGCGAGCAAATTCTGAATATTTATTGATTTTAGCATTAAGCCCCAAACCGGTTTTAACCGCCTGCCGCACGCAATACTCATTCAAAGTCGGCAACATTCCTGGCATTCCTGCATCAACAAAAGACACATTTTCATTGGGATCTGACCCATAATGAGTTGATGCCCCTGAAAAGATTTTTGATTTTGAAATAATCTGGCAGTGAATTTCCAACCCGCAAATAACTTCCCAATCACCGGTTTTTCCGTTGATAATCATTCCCGTCATCTTATTTCACTCCTTTGAAATTAATATCTTTTTCCAAAGCTGATGCGGCCTTAAATATACTTTCTTCATCAAAAGCCTTGCCCACCAGTTGCATTCCCAAAGGCAAACCATTTTTATTCAGCCCAATCGGCAAATTCATTCCCGGCAGACCGGCTAAAGAAACCGAAACCGTAAAGATATCATTTAACCACATAGTAATCGGATTTTCCTGCATTGACTTATCTCCGATTGGAAAAGCCGCTGTAGGTGCAGTCGGAGTTAAAATCAAATCACATTTTTCAAAAGCCTTAACATAATCATCTCTAATAAGACGACGAACTTTTTGTGCTTTTAAGTAATATGCATCATAATAACCGGCTGATAACACATAAGTCCCAATCATAATACGACGCTTAACTTCTCTGCCAAATCCTGCCGTGCGAGAATTTATATACATATCATCCAAATGCACTCCGTCAACTCTGTTACCATAACGCAAACCGTCATATCTTGCCAAGTTTGAAGAAGCTTCCGCCGGAGCAATAATATAATATGTAGCCAAAGCATATTTTGTATGAGGCAAAGAAATTTCAACAATCTCAGCCCCTCTTGCCTTCAACATTTCTGCTGCTTTATCCCAATATGCTGCGACTTCTTCATCCAATCCGTCAACTCTGTATTCTTTAGGAATACCGATACGCATCCCCTTTATATCCGCTCCCAAAAATTTTTCAAAATCAGGCACATCAACTTTAACCGAGGTTGCATCTTTGGCATCATATCCGGCCATATTTTTCAACATAATTGCACAATCACGAACATCTTTGGCAATTGGTCCGGCCTGATCCAAAGATGATGCAAAAGCAATAATCCCATAACGAGAACAACGACCATACGTCGGCTTAATACCAGTAACTCCGCAATAAGCTGATGGTTGACGAATTGAGCCTCCGGTATCGGTTCCGGTTGCTGCTGCACACATCTCTGCCGCCACCGCTGCCGCCGAACCGCCTGAAGACCCTCCGGCCACCAAGGGCACATCTTTGCTCCACGGATTAACCACCGGCCCGAAAGCAGATGTCTCATTGCTCCCGCCCATGGCAAATTCATCCAAATTAAGCTTACCCAAAAAGTTGGCTCCGGCCGCCAAAAGCTTAGATGTAACCGTTGATTCATACGGCGGAACAAATCCCTTTAAGATATTTGAACAAGCAGTTGTGGCAATTCCTTTGGTGCAAAACAAATCTTTAATTCCCAATGGAATACCTTCCAAATCTCCGCCCTCACCTTTGGCAATTTTTTCTTGGCTTGATTTAGCCTGCTCAATAGCTTTTTCAGGGGTTTCACAAACAAATGCATTAAACTTACGCCCCTCATCCATTTTTTTAATATAAGCTTCAGTCAACTCGGTTGCCGAAAATTCTTTTTTCTTCAAAGCTTCGCGAGATTCGGCAATTGTCAATTTTGTTAAATCAGTCATTTTTTCTTTCCCAGCTCTTATTCCACAACCTTAGGCACGGCAAAATACCCGTATTCTTTCATCGGAGCATTCGCCAACACGGCCTCTGCCTGATTACCTTCGGTAACCTCATCTTTACGCAAACTCAAATTATTTTCATTAACAGATATTAAAGGCTCAACATCATCTGTTGGCACATCTTGCAATTGCTCAACCCAAGCCAAAATTTTATTAAACTCTTCTTCTGCTAAAGCAATTTTGTCATCATCAATCCTTAAACGCGACAAAAAAGCAATTCTTTTTACTGTTTGTGTATCTATTGCCATAATTTCCTCACATTCTAATAATAAACGGCATCATAACTGCATCATATTGCAGACGTTTTAGCACATTAAGTTCTTCAAAATCAAGCCCTAATTGGCTTTTTATTTTTTGAGCCGAAACAGACGGATAAGCCATAAAAGCTTCTCTTATCTTTTCCTGCAGCGTTTTTTGCTTTGGATAAACCGTTAAATTAAAGCGTCCAGAAATACCTGCTTTCTTTTTAGCTTCGGACAACGCCTGATTAAACCCACCGATTTCATCAACCAAATTATTTTTCTTTGCCTCTGAACCGGTCCAAACTCTGCCCCTTGCCAAGTCATCCAATTTTTTAATATCAATACCTCTGGCTTTAGCTACTTTAGCCGTAAAATCAGCATATACCCTGTCAAGAGAATCATTAAATGCCTTTTTCTGTTTTGGTGTAAATTTAAAATTTATACTATCAATACCGGAAGTTTCTGTAGCGTCAAAAGCGGCCCAATTAACTCCTAATTTTTTCCACATATCTTCCAAGGCAAATTTTCCTCCTAACACTCCGATTGAACCGGTAATGGTTGAAACATCGGCAAATATTTTATCACCGGCCAAAGCAATAAAATATCCGCCAGATGCCGCATAATTTCCCATTGAAACAATTACTGGTATTTTGCGTTCTTTTTTCAGTTTTTCTAAAGCATACCAAATTTCATTTGCCGCATTATAACTTCCACCAGGAGAATTAATCCTAACCAATACCGCTTTAACATTTTCATTATCGCTGATTTCCTTCAATTGTTCCAAAACTGTACGGGCTCCAACAACAGCTTCCGAGCTCAAACTCCCGGAAGAACTTTCTCCATCAACAATATTTCCTTCAATTATTAAAGTTGCCACCTCTGGACCTTTCTTACCCTGATGGACATCATATGCATAATCAATTAAATCTATTGACTCTGCATCATATTCTTTTTCAATTGAATCAATCCAATCACTTTCAAAAGCAATTTTATCAATCAAACTCCTTTGCATCATGCCTTCTGCCGAATACGGTGCCTGATCCATAACGTTAAGCATATCCCTTGAAGTCATCATCGGAAAACGCTCTTTTAACATTTCAGATACCATTTCAATATTAAGAAACGCAATCAACATATTCATATCAACTTTAAAGGTTGTTGAGAGATTTTTGTCAGTAAATGAAATCATTGCATTTTTGTGTTCATATCTGCTGAAAAACTCAGGCGTAATCCCTATTTTATCCAAAACATTTCTAAAAAACGGCACTTCGGCTCTGATTGCACTGATACCAGCCTCGGTATTAGGTTGCATGGTAATTTCATCAAAAGCGGTTGCTAAATAATACTCAGAGATTCCTCCGCTCATTCCACCAAAACCTGGAGCAAAAATATAAGCTTTTTTACCTCTGGCTCTAAATTCTTTAATCACCACAAACAATTCTTGCAATTGTGCCATTCCCAAATTAGACACATTTATTCTTGCGGCAAGAGCCTTAACCCTATCGTCAATACCGGCATATTCCAAAACCATCAACAATTCATTAAAAGACAATGGATTAACATTATTCATTTCACTCAACAATGAATCGTTACGCGTCTCATTGAAAGCATCATCAAAATCTATTCTTAAAATTGCCTTTTCAGGCACATAACTCCCCGGCATAAAAATATCTTGTTTAAAAGCCCCCAAAAAGGCCAAAAGCAACAAAATACATATTGCCCCAAAAATTGACAAAGCATAAATTAATGCCTTAAAGAACAAACAAATTGCCTGTTTTTCTTTTACCTTAATTTTAAGTTCCGGAAATGGAGTTTTTATCTTTGCCATCAACAATTCCTTTTTCAAATAATAAAGGCCATTATTACAATGGCCATTATTATAACTTGATGTTGTTTTTTCACAATATATAAATACAAGTTTTTAGCAGCTTTATTCCTTAAGCATTTCAGCTGTTGCATGAGCATTAATCAAATTCAACATACCTTGTATATGGTAACCGCAATCAACATGAACGACCTCACCTGTAATTCCGGTTCCGCAAGCAGATAGCAGACCTAAAGCAGCCATTCCGACTTCCTCTTGTGTAACATTACGCAAAAGAGGAGCATTCAACTCATTCCAGTGCAAAATCTTACGGAAGTCACCAATCCCTGAAGCAGCCAAAGTTTTAATCGGTCCGGCCGAAATAGCATTAACCCTAACTCCCTGTGCACCCAAATCAGATGCGGCATAACGAACTGAAGCTTCCAAAGCAGCCTTTGCCACACCCATAATATTGTAATTTGGCAAAACACGTTCACTGCCCATATAAGTCAAAGTAACAATAGAACCACCTTCATTCATAATTGATGAAGCGTGTTTACAAGCTTCCAAAAAAGAAAAGCATGAAATATCCATTGTCATTGCAAAATTTTCACGAGTTGTATCAATTGTGCGTCCTTTTAACTGGTTTTTATCTGAAAAGGCAATAGCATGAACCAAAAAGTCAATTTTACCCCATTTTTCACCAAGTTCCTTAAAACAAGCTTCCACACTTGCAGAATCAGATACATCACATTTAATTAACAAAGATTCCTTATGCAATTGAGCAGCCAGCGGTTGAACTCTTTTTTCCAAAGCTTCATTTTGATAAGAAATTGCAATCTGAGCTCCTTGAGCATCCAAAGCCTGAGCAATTCCCCATGCAATTGATTTATCATTGGCAAGGCCCATAATAAGACCTTTTTTACCGGTCATAAGAGCCGTAGTTTCAGTCATAGCATATTCCTTTACTAATGTTTACACAATTAACAATTTAAGTTAAATAACTTGAATTCTTGAATAGACTTCTATAAAATTTAGATTAATTTGTAAATAACTTTTTTAATAGGTGCGGAATGTATCTTAATAAATATTTTCAAAAAACTACCGCAAAGCTTTGTATAGCATTGGTTACAAGTAAAAATTTCATAATATTTCTTTTTAAAAGACTCCAAAGCGACATGATTTTTAGAGTTTCTTCCTCTTTAAGTTATACTTCGCTGATTGCTATTGTACCGCTTCTTGCCGTTGGTCTGGCAATTTTTTCTGCTTTTCCGGTCTTTTCTGAAGTCAAAGAACAACTGCAAAGCATTTTACTACAAAATCTTGTCCCCGATATTGAGCAAGAAGTAAGTTTTTATATAAATGAATTTATAAGTGCCACTGCCAAACTAACTGCCATGGGAGTGGTTGGAATTGTAGTTACGGCAATCTTATTGCTTTCTACCATAGAAAATAGCCTAAATTTTATATTCAAAGTTTACAAATCCCGTAACATTAAAACCAAAATCACTTTATACTGGACCGTTATAACTCTAGGTCCTCTTTTGTTGGGAGCAGGCTTTTCTATGCGAGGATACGTTTATACGTTGCAAAAATTTATGCCTGATTATTTCATAAGTGCCGAATTTTATTTAAGCACTATCATTCCAACATTTTTCACTCTTCTTGCTTTAATCCTACTTTACATGTTGGTTCCCAATAAAAAAGTAAAATTATCCAATGCATTTGCTGGAGCCCTTGTTGCTGTATTTCTATTTTATATAATGCGTCAGATTTTTGGCCATGTTATGAGCTTTGGTAGTACCTATACAACACTCTATGGTGCCTTGGCTGCCATTCCGCTGATGTTGATTTGGCTTTACCTGATTTGGGTTGTGGTTATTTTTGGAGCGGTCGTAACTGCCGCTCTTGGAGAATACCGTGAAAAAGAAGAAAATGCCGAAGAATCAAAGCCTGAGCAAACTAGACACAAAAAAATTAAACATTATGCAAAAAAGTTCTTGCCAAAAGAACAAAAATAGAACATATTGATTTTGAAGATTCTATTGAACCAAATTCTTAAGGAGTTAAATAATGGATAAAGATAAAGCACTGGACGCCGCCTTGAGCCAAATAGAAAAGGCTTTTGGTAAAGGCTCTATCATGAGACTCGGTCAAGACAATGCTCATGTAGACATTGAAAGTATATCAACCGGTTCTCTGGGACTGGACATGGCTTTGGGCATTGGAGGGCTTCCCCGTGGTCGTATTGTTGAAATATATGGCCCAGAAAGCTCAGGAAAAACCACTCTCGCTCTAAGCGTTATCGCTCAGGCTCAGAAAAAAGGCGGAACATGTGCTTTTATTGATGCCGAACACGCTCTTGATCCTTCATATGCTAAAAAAATCGGAGTTGATATTGAAAACTTGCTTATTTCTCAACCTGATGCCGGAGAACAGGCTCTTGAAATTGCTGACACATTGGTTCGCTCCGGAGCCATAGATGTTTTGGTTGTCGATTCTGTTGCTGCTCTGGTTCCCAAAGCTGAACTTGAAGGAGAAATGGGAGACTCCCACATGGGCCTGCAGGCAAGATTAATGAGCCAAGCTCTCCGCAAACTCACTTCGACTATTTCTCGCTCTAATACTTTAGTTATTTTCATTAACCAAATCCGCATGAAAATCGGCGTCATGTT
Organism: uncultured Alphaproteobacteria bacterium; assembly: GCA_944391685.1. Lineage (GTDB taxonomy): Bacteria > Pseudomonadota > Alphaproteobacteria > RF32 > CAG-239 > CAZU01. The sequence goes on along the minus strand of CALXUM010000004.1, from coordinate 1,756 downwards.
TGGCAACCCCGAAACCACCACCGGTGGCAATGCTCTAAAATTTTATGCTTCTGTCCGCATTGATATTCGCAGCATTGGCAAAATTAAAGATAAAGAAGATGTAATCGGCAGTCAAACCAGAGTCAAAATCGTCAAAAACAAAGTTGCTCCTCCGTTTAAAGTTGTTGACTTTGATATCATGTATGGCGAAGGCATCTCCAAAACCGGAGAATTAATTGATCTCGGCGTTAAAGCCAATGTTATTGAGAAATCAGGAGCTTGGTTTGCCTATAATGGAGAAAAACTAGGTCAAGGTCGTGAAAATGCCAAAATCTTTTTGCGTGACCACCCGGATATTGCCTCAGAGATTGAAAACAAAATCAAAGCTGATGCTGGTCACCTAAGTACTGAAATGATTGGTGGCGATGGCCCAGTGGAAAGTGATGAGTAATCACAATTAATCATTAACCATAAATTAAAGCCCTGATACTTCAATATCAGGGTTTTAATTTAGAACAATCTCAAAATACCCTGAGCTGCTTGGCTGGCTAATGAAAGAGAATTAATCGCCAGTTGTTGGCGAGTTTGTAGGGCCAGCATATTAGCGGATTCCTCATCCATATCGGCTAGAGTTAACTTATCTGCCCCTTCTTCCAAGACATTGATTAGGTTCTCGGTAAAGTCTTGACGAGATAAAACAATATTATAATAACTTCCCAATTCTGATGACATCGAGCGGATTTGATTCATCGCATTGGTTAATTCTTCAATCGATTTTTCAATATCTTCTTTAGAATTCCATTCTAAGGTGGTTAAACCAAGGGCAGTTGATGATGCATCTTTACCTAACACGTCAAGCCAAGCTGTTCTGCCCTCATTAAAAGTTACTTTCAAATCCTGCTCTTGTAAGAGATTTACTCCCTTATATGATGCATCTTTGATTAGTGAATCATATTGAGAGATGATGGAGGTATATTGAGTAGTATCATATCCGCCTTTATCTTGTGGCTCATCTGCACTTTCTGCCACAGTTTCTTGAATAGTGGCAAGAAACTTATCTTTATCATAATCTTCTATTCCTGTTATATTATCATACCATCTACTTTCAACGCAATTATAACTTTTATTATAGGCTCCCGCATAAGGATCATCAGGATTAAAATTATTTACCAAATTATTAGAACTAAAAGTTAAATCTTTAAGATTAATAATTTTAGCAGACCTACCATCTTCAGAAACCCACGTAACCACACCTACAGCTGTTTTGCTGCCATCATAATCATCTGCAGAACCATAACTTAAATCTGAATACATCACATCACCGATTTGAGGAGCCGAAGCTGTATCTGTAGGATTAAATTTGTTCTCTAAATATTGAAAACAACGAACGTAATGATTGTCATTTTTGTAATCGTATTTTCGTGTTCCAGTAGTTGCATCAAGTCTCCATGAGTTGTAATTTCCATATTCGGAAGATGACCAATAATATTCATTTGTTAAAGTTGTAGCATTTCCATCAACTTTATTTATGGCTGAAAGAGTGTAATTGATTTTGTCTTTATTATCTCCATTAGCTCCTGTCGTGCCATCTCCAGCTGTTATTACTTCAGCATCAAAGCCATACATTTCCATTAATTCACCAATAGCAGGGAGATACCATTGACCTTGTCCGAAGTTGGCATCATTTTTATCAACACCGGGAGCATAAAACTGATTAGCGGCTGTAGCAGCTAAAGCATCCGCTCCTATTTGGTCTATCATTGCTTGTGTGTTAGCT
>CALXUM010000003.1 GCA_944391685.1 uncultured Alphaproteobacteria bacterium | reverse complement strand
CCTTCTAAATACTCAGACAATATATAACCATACCGTCTGCGTATCCTCTCTACCTTGTTTACTATATCTTATAACCACTGATGCTTTGAAAACTTTTTAACTTGCTTCTCAACGTCAGCGAGGTGGTTTATATGACACTCACATCTAGATGTCAACAACTTTTTTCAAAAAAAAATCATTTTTTGTGAAAAATATTTTAACCAATTGATAACACGTCATATTAATTAAAAAAAATTCATCTGTCAATTATCTTTTAGCCCATAAAACTTAAGATAAAACACATATATTCTTATGGTCATATTAGATTCTATATCCCCATAAACAACTAATACACATTTTTCCCTTGAAAAATTACATTACTTTTGTATTATGTACAGCATTGTTAAAATATATATAGGAGGCCAAAATAGCTAAAGAAAATACCAATGCGCCAGTACGAGAAGATGACGGACCGCGCATTAACGAAGATATAAGAGTAAAAGAAGTTCGTCTTATCGATGAAAATGGTGATAACCGAGGCATAGTATCGATTCGAGAGGCACTACAAATAGCCGATGATGCCGGACTTGATTTAATTGAAATATCACCGCAAGCTGTTCCCCCTGTATGTAAAGTTTTAGATTACGGCAAGTATAAATATGAAATGCAAAAACGCAAAGCCGAGGCTAAAAAGAATCAAAAAGTAATTGAAATTAAAGAACTCAAACTTCGCCCCATGATTGACAAACATGACTACGAAGTAAAAGTCAAACAAGCCAAAAAATTTTTGAGTGATGGCAATAAAGTCAAATTTACCATGCGCTATAAAGGGCGTGAGCTTAGTGCTAACGACATGGGAAAAACAGTACTTAATCGTTTGGTTGAAGATTTAGATGGTCTAATTAAAATAGAATCTGAACCCAAACTTGAAGGTAAGCAAATGATGATGGTCGTCGCCCCATTATAAAATCAAAAAGCCGTCTGAAAACCAGACGGCTTTTTTTTACTTTTCAAAAACATATACCTCTCCGGTTTCATCCTTTGAGCACATTTCCAAAATCCACCCATCAGCAGACAGCTTTTGCAATAATTTAGCAAAAGAATTTTCATCAACTGTTTCTTCTTCCGATTTATACAAAGGGATTCTAACATCAAGCGTATCTTTAACGAAGTAACACCACGGATTCCAAATTTTTTCCTTTTGTACAAAGCTTTGTCTTTTACCGTCGCGAATTAGATAAGATAAAACCCCATCTTTTGTACCGGCAATAATGACTTGCTTGGTTTTGGGTTTAGCTGTAGTTGTCACTCTGCTTCTACGCATTGAAAATTGTGCTTCTGCATTTTCCGGAAACCAAATGGCAAATGTTAACACAGTTAACACGATTGCCCAAATCTTCGTTTTCATAATCATGATATTAATAATTAAATTTTGTCTTTATTAATACTACAACACAATATTTTTGTAAACTATAATTCTGTATAACCTTTATCTAGTTATAGCTTTTCATATTAAAACATTTATATTATAAAAAAACTGAGGATAGACAATGAAAGATATAAACGATTTAACCGAAGAAGAAGCAGCTCAAGAACTAGAATATTTGGCTAAAGAAATGGCCAAATCAGATGATGCTTATTATCAAAATGATGCACCATATTTAAGCGATGCTGAATATGACCGTCTAAAACAACGCAACCTTGCCATTGAAGCTCGTTTTCCAAAGCTTATTCGCCAAGACAGTCCGTCACGTCGTGTTGGAGCTACGGTTAAAAGCGGATTTTCTAAAGTTACTCATCGCTTTCCAATGTTATCTTTAGGTGACGTTTTTTCAATTAAAGAAGTTGAAGACTTCATCCTAAGCGTCAAACGCTTCCTTAACACATCTGAAGATATAGATTTTATGAGTGAGCCTAAAATTGACGGGCTCTCTTTTTCCGCTCGTTATGAAAATGGTCGATTCGTTCAGGCTGCAACCCGTGGTGATGGCACAACCGGTGAAGATATTACCGAAAACCTTAAAACCATAAAGCAGCTACCTTTAGAAATTAAAAACGCTCCTCAAATTTTAGAAATTCGCGGTGAAGTTTATATGTCAAAAGCTGACTTTTTTGCCCTCAATGAAAAAAATGCTCTTGAAGGTAAAAAGATTTTTGCCAACCCCCGCAATGCTGCTGCCGGATCTTTGAGGCAGCTTGACCCCAAAATTACCGCTCAACGCAAATTGAGTATTTTTGCCTACACTTGGGGAGAAGTTTCCGAACGCCTATGGAACTCTCAACAAGAATTTTTTAACTACCTTCAAAATTGGGGATTTCCCACTAATCCTAACAATACTTTATGCCATAACGTTTCTGATATTGAAAAAAGTTTCCAACACTTAATGGAGATTCGTTCATCTCTTCCTTACGATATTGATGGCGTTGTCTATAAAGTTAACTCAATTGCTTTGCAAGAACGTTTGGGGTTTTTAACCAGAACTCCGCGTTGGGCCATAGCTCACAAATTCCCTGCCGAACAAGCTCTAACCAAAATTAACAATATTCGCATTCAAGTTGGTCGCACTGGAGCTTTAACTCCGGTAGCTGACCTGGAGCCGATTAATGTCGGAGGCGTTATTGTTTCTCATGCTACCTTGCATAATGAAGATGAAATCAAACGCAAAGATATCCGCATTGGCGATACCGTAATAATCCAACGTGCAGGAGATGTTATTCCACAAGTAGTTGAAGTAATAAAAGAAAAGAGACCATCTGATTCAGTTGAATTTAAATTTCCTACTACGTGTCCCATCTGTGGTTCCCATGCTATCAGGGAGGAAGATGAAGCCGTTCGCCGTTGTACCGGAGGACTTTCTTGTCCGGCTCAGGCGGTTGAAAGCATCATCCATTTTGTATCAAAAGACGCTTTTGATATTGCCGGTCTGGGAGAAAAAATTGTTGAAGATTTTTATCATGAAGGAATACTGAAAAATCCGGCTGATATTTTTACCATTCAACAACGCAATATTGGCGGAGATGACCTTTTTTCTTCTCAGCAAGGAATTCATTTGGAACGCAAAGAAGGTTGGGGCAAAAAATCGGTTGAAAACTTATTTAACGCAATCAATTCCAAACGCACCATCAGTCTGCCGCGTTTTATTTATGCTTTGGGTATTCGTCAAGTTGGCTCTGCTACCGCATTGCTAATTGCCAAAAACTACGGCAGTTTTAATCACTTTATGCACGATATGATAAATAAAGAAACCGCCAAACTTATTTCCATTGACGGTATTGGTGCCGCCATGGCTACCGATATGGTTGAGTTTTTTCAAGAAGAACATAATATAAGAATCATCAATCAACTTTTGCAACAAATCAAAGTTGAAGATTTTGTTGATACCGCTGATTATAATTCTCCGTTAAGCGGAAAGACTGTTGTTTTTACCGGAACATTGGAAAAAATGACCCGTTCTGAAGCAAAGGCAAAAGCCCAAAGTTTAGGAGCCAAAGTTGCCGGCTCGGTATCAAAAAACACCGACTTTGTAATCCAAGGAGCTGATGCAGGCTCCAAAGCAACCAAAGCAACCGAGCTCGGAGTAAAAGTTTTAAATGAAGCAGAATTTATGGAATTAATATCACAATGAAAAAGGATTTTCCGATGTGGGCGTTTTTTGCACTTCTTTCAGCTTTTTTTGCGGCAGCGACCTCAATCTTGGCCAAAATCGGCATTGAAAACGTCGATTCCAATCTGGCAACGGCAATCCGCACTGCCGTCATTTTGATTTTAAGCTTCGGCATCGTATACATAACTGGGAGCATTCACCAATTGCCCCACATCACCGCCAAAAGCTGGTGGTTTCTGATTCTCTCTGGCATTGCCACCGGCTTTTCCTGGTTGTTTTATTTTAAGGCACTGCAAATTGGCGATGCATCAAAAGTCGTCCCCGTAGACAAATTCAGCGTTGTCATAAGTATGATTATGGCCTTTATCTTTTTGCATGAAGCAGTAACGCTTAAAGTGGTTCTCGGCGGCACACTGATTACTCTCGGCACCTTAGTCCTGATTTTATAATCATGGATATATCCGTTTTTTTACCCTACTCTAAAAAGAAAAAGCTGTAAACTTTAGCCAATGCTACATTAAAATAAATTGTCAACGGTGCTAAAAATATAAGAGCAACGGCAATGTTCCCGCCCAATATCAATATTAGTTTATAAAAAAGTACAGAGCTTAAATCTATAATAATTGCCATCAGCAAAAATTCCCAATAATTACCCTTGGTTTTGCTCCAGGCAAATCTTAAAGAACCGCTTCTGCCGGTAATAGCTGCAATCCAAGCCAGCGCCGGACGATAAAACAAAAACGGCGATAAAATTATCACCACCAAATTCAAAACCGCATCGACCACATCGCTTTCTTGCATATTGTGTTGTAAAAATAATGCATAATCATCAATCCAATCCGGAGAAATCGGTAAAAACAAAGGTACAAAAGGCAATGCAATCAATATAGTTATGATAACCACACCCAAAACCAAAATTTTGGTTGACGGCACCATGGAATACATAATCGGTCGTAAAGAAAAATAAGGCTGACGCTTAAAATAAAAACGGAAAAAAGCACTCCACAGGATATAAACCACCAGCATAAAAGGCCAAAACCAAATTGTTTTCCAGCTATATAACGCCACCACCGCTAAAAAGTAAGCAAACAAAGAAAAACTCGTCATTTGCAACAAATTATTTTTAAAATAGCTCAAACTATCTTCTAAAATTATTGCTATTGGCATTTTTTTTACATTAACATCGGCCATTGTGAGTACCTCACATCACTATTATGCTATATCAGATTTAAAAACTATCTGATTTGTTTGTCAATCGGATTGAAACGCAAACGCATTGTTTTCCACAAATCATATTTTTCAGCATATTTATCAGCCAAAATTGAATATGGAGCACAAATATATACAGCTCTTTTAGCACTATCTGCTACCGAACGGAAATGGCTATCACTATTATATCTAGATGTATCTAAAATATCAACTCTGCGAACTGTTCCGTCTTGGTTAAGCTGTGCCCTGATTTCAACGATCATATCTTCAATACCCATTGCTCCTGGATCAAGATTCCAACAAGCACGCAACCGTCCGGCAATTGCATCAATCTCAGATATTGACAACTCACTGAAGTATGATCCTCCGGTTCCTCCTTCAATTCCCATATTGTTAACTTCGGTACCTTCTTTTATTGTTGCGGTTGTATCCGTATTTCCTTCAGCTTTTTCCAAAGCATCAACCGATGCCAACAAACTCTTCAACGGATTTGCCAACTCTGGTTTTTGGGTATCTTTTTTCGGTTCCGGCTTTTTAGGTGTAGGCTTTTTGGGCTGTGGTTTGGGTTTTGGCTTTTCTGTTTTTTTCACCTTTGGAGCCGGCTTCTTAGGCTGAGGTGCTACCAAGTGATCTCTCTTTGGAGGTTCAGGCTTTGCAACCGGAGGCTCAGGAATATCTTCAGGCTCAGCCTTTTTATCTTCAGGTTCAGGTTTTGCCTCCTCTTTAGGCTCTTCTTTAGCATATTTTTCTTCTATCTTACGTTTAACCTGAGATGCAGCTTTATCTTCTTTACCAATTTTAGCCTTAGGAGGCAAATTTGTCATTTCAGATATTTTAACATTTTGCAAATCAACAATGATCGGCACTTGCCCAATTGTTGGCTTGTCCCACCAAAACAAAGGCAAATCCACCATGCACAAAATAAAAACGATTAAGTGCAACGCAATAGATTTTTTCAGTGCCGTCTTCATTTTTTATTTTTTCTTTCTTTGATTCAACGGTTTAGGTTCGGTTTTCAAGCCGACTTTATCAAAACCGGCTTCTTTCAAAATTGCCATCAATCCGATAATTCTTCCGTACTCAGCTCCGCTGTCTCCGGAAATGGTAACGCTCAAAGTTTTATTGGCCTCGACCATTGCCTTTAATTTGTCAACAATCTTATCGGCAGGAACTTCGGTTTCACCGATATAATAATAACCTTCTTTATCTACACTTATGTTTATTGAGGTCTCCTCACCTTCCAAAGCTTTGCCGCCGACTTTTGGTAAGTCAAGAGCAATACCAGATGTCATCAACGGTGCTGCCACCATAAACACTACCAACAACACCATCATAACATCCATCAAATTAGTAATGTTTATATCGGCATTTCGTCTGTAACGAACAGATTGATGACGTTGATTTTCTACCATAAATACCATTTTTATTCTCCGGCCATATCGGCTTTAATAGCGGTATCATCAATTTCACGAGATAAGATGCTTGAAAATTCGGCCATAAAATTTTCCAACTTTTTAGCATAACGATCAATATCGGAAGAAATTTTATTATATGCCACCACCGCCGGAATAGCCGCAATCAAACCAAATGCAGTTGTAAACAATGCTTCTGCAATACCGGGAGCCATTGCTGCCAATGAATTGCTTTGAGTAGAAGCAATACCATTAAAACTGTTAATAATACCCCAAACAGTTCCGAACAAACCAACCAATGGAGCAACCGAACCTGTAGAAGCTAAAAATCCCATTCTAGTATCAAGTTCATCAAGCTCTTTATCCATAGAAACAGTCATTGCTTTTTCAATACGTTGTTGTAAAGAAACCCCTCGCAAACCACGATCGGTCTTTGATTTTAAAATATTGGTGCGTTTCCACTCACGCATTGCAGAAACAAACATTGCCGCCATCGGATCATTTGGATGATTACCGATGGAATCATACAACCTATCCAATGAGCCTCCAGACCAAAATTTTTCTTCAAACTTAACAGAGCGTTGTTTAACCTGACGCAATGTTCCAAATTTTTCAAAAATAATCGCCCATGACCAAACAGATGCGGCAATCAAACCTATCATAACCACTTTGGTCACCATATCAGATGCCCAAACCAAATCCCACATAGACATTTGCGAAGCTGTTGCGGCAACATCTCCAAGAGTTTCTGTATCCATAATCTCATCCACCTTTTTATTGTTTCACAAAAATTTAATCGGAATTTAGCACAGAATATTAAAGATTCAATTAATATCTTACTATTTTTTCATAAAAATGCCGCTGTCCACAATTAACAACGGCATATGTTTTTTTCTAAAATCCCATTTTAGCTAATAAGTCTTTTGGAATTCTGGTTGGTCTTTTATTACTGATAGATAAATATACAACCTTAACATCCAAACTAACCAAAATATCTTCTCCTCTGGTAATTTCTTGATGCATAACAGCCGATGCTCCGCCAACCTCAGTCACCTGACAACTTACCACCAATTCATCATCTAAAACAGCAGGAGCCAAATAATCAATTTCACAATGACGCACTACAAAACCAAATTTTTCTTCTTTTTCCAAATCATCTTGCTGACGAAATCCTAATGCTCTAATATATTCCGTACGAGCTCTTTCTGCAAACTTAAGATAATTTGCATAATAAACGATTCCACCGGCATCGGTATCTTCATAATACACTCTAACCGGAAATAAAAATTCATTACCGTTAAATTCTCCTTTTGGTGAAGCAACCGCTTTTATAATCATTTCAAAAAACCTCTAATTATCAAGTAAATCCAATTGTGCTGCCATTTTATCTTTTTTAAGCTTAGGCACTCCCAAATATTTGCATCCCAAGTCGGAAATAACACGTCCGCGAGGAGTGCGTTGCAAAAATCCCAATTTCAACAAAAACGGCTCAATCACTTCTTCTATTGTATCTCTCTCTTCTGACAAAGCTGCCGCCAAAGTATCTGCTCCCACCGGACCACCGCCGTAATTTTGCACAATACAATTCAAATAACGTCTGTCAAAAGCATCCAAACCATAATCGTCAACATCTAAACGTTTTAGAGCACTGTCGGCAATTTTATTATCAATTTCACTCGCCCCACAAACAGCTCCGAAATCACGAACTCGCCGTAACAAACGCCCTGCCACACGAGGTGTCCCTCTTGAACGTTTGGCTATTTCCAATGCCCCGACATCAGATAATGGCATTTCCAATAATTTTGCTCCGCGTAAAACAATTTTTTTCAACTCTTCCGGAGAATAAAAATCCAACCTCAGAGGTATTCCGAAACGTTCTCTCAATGGAGTTGACAACATTCCTGACCTGGTTGTCGCTCCGACCAGAGTAAACGGCTGCAGATCAATTCTAACCGAACGAGCCGAAGGCCCCTCACCTATAATCAAATCCAACTGAAAATCTTCCATTGCCGAATACAAAACTTCTTCGATCGCAGGATTCAAACGATGAATTTCATCAATAAACAGCACATCATTGCGTTCAAGATTAGTTAAAATTGCTGCCAAATCGCCTGATTTTGAAATCATAGGTGCCGAAGTAGCTCTGAACCCGACTCCCAATTCTTTAGCCACAATTGAAGCCAAAGTGGTTTTGCCTAGCCCCGGAGGACCAAACAACAAAACATGATCCAAAGCTTCTCCTCTCTGTTTTGCAGCCTCAATAAATACTTTAAGATTTTCACAAACCGTACGCTGACCAACAAAGTCACTCAAACTTGTCGGTCGCAAATTAACCGGCATTCCTTGTGTTTGTTCATCATCTTCCTGTCTTTGCGGACTCACAATCCGTTCTTCAATCATTCAGTTAGTCCTTTTTTGCAAATTCTTTCAAAGCCAATTTAATCAATTCAGCCATATCGGCATCCGGAGCCTGTAAAGCAGCCTGATTAACGGCCTTATATGCTTCTAAACGTTGATATCCCAAATTAACAAGAGCAGAAATTGCATCTTCAATTTTGTCAGGATCAGCCGCTTGAGCCGTTAAAACATCTTCATAATTATTTACTTGGTCCTGAGGTGTCATATCCATATTTATATCCTTTGCCATATCACTAACCGGAACAGTTACAATCTTATCTTTAAGTTCAGTCACAATACGAGCCGCCAATTTTGGCCCGACACCACTTGCTCTGGTAAAAGAATTTTTATCTTGAGCCGATACCGCCTGTGCCAATTGTAACGGATTTAACACCGACAGAATAGCCAAGCAAACTTTTGCTCCCACACCCTGCACTTTGGTCAAAGTGGCAAACCATTCTTTTTCCCAGGCATCGGCAAAACCAAACAATGATATACTATCCTCTCGCACCACGGTCTCTATTAACAACGATACTTGTCCGCCCAAAACCAATTTACTTAATGTCTTTGCAGAGGCAAATACCAAATATCCCACTCCGTTAACATCAATAACACAAAAATCTTCGCCTATAGAATCTACCATACCGCGTAGTTTAGCAATCATGTTCACCTCATTATATAATACCTGTTGCCAGATTATACAATTTATAACTTCCCTGCAACAAATTAATTTCACTTATAGAACAAAATAAAAACTTTAAGCAGCCTTTTTCCTAGTTTCAAAATCACTCAAAAAAGCACTCCAATCATCCAATCTCTGCTCATCAAAAAAGCCATATAAAAAATCCACCATCAGCTTATGCCTTTTCTCTGCCTCGGCAAAACCTTCTGGTGTTAACATAATATCCTTTATCTTTAACAACTTCTCAAAAAAGTGATTAATAAAGTTATCTGATTTTCTTCCTGATTTTTTATATTCTTCCGCACTTAAATTAAGTTCCGGCCACACATCTTTATCAAAAACAACCGTTTCACATCTGGCCAAAGCATATGCCAAAGTCCTAACAATACCTATTGCACCTATGGCATCAAGCATATCAGCATCAGAGACTATTCTTCCTTCCAAAGAAACAGGCCTTACACCTTTTAATGCTTTTGAATATCCCATATTTTTTATAATCTCGATTACTTTCTTTTGTTTTTCCGGAACAACACCAGCATCTTTCATAATTCTAACTGCATTATACAAATTATCGGCATATTCTTGCCCAAAAAGTTTATAATCATCTACATCATGTAATAAAGCTGCCAACGCAACAACATCTTTATCAGCCTTGTCCTCTCCACACAATTTTATAGCTGTTTTCCAAACCCTTTCCACATGATCAAAGCCATGACCAGTTTTGTCACTATCAAGCAATTCTCTAACTTTTTTTATAACCAAATCAATATTCATATCTAGCGAACCTTTCTAAAACTGTTGTGAGTAATTGCAATTGCCAAAGCATCTGAACTGTCATTATTTTTAGGCTTACACCCTGGCAACAATATTTTAACCATAGTTTCCACTTGCTGTTTTTCGGCTTTTCCAACCCCCACAACTGCTTTTTTTATTTTATTAGGCTCATACTCAGTAACCGGTATATGATATTGTGCCGGAGCCATCATAACTACACCTCTTGCCATGCCAAGCTTGATCGTAGATACCGCGTTTGAGTTCAAAAACACCTGTTCAATTGCCGCCTCATCAGGCTTGTACAACTCAATCACATCACACAAAGTTTTATTAATCAGAGCCAACCGCTCTGCCATTGGCATTTTAGGATCTGTCGGAATAAAACCATCTGCCACATATCGCAAACGATTATTTTCAACTTCCACAATTCCCCACCCGGTAGAAGACAAACTCGGATCTAGTCCTAAAATACGCAATTCATATCTCCTCAAACAAAAAAATCCGCCCTTAGCCAAAGCCAGGACGGATTTTTTTACATCAAAAACCTACTCTTCCGGATTCAGCTTTTGCATAACTTCATCTGCAATATCAGCATTATGATATACCTGCTGCACATCATCATCTTCTTCTAAAGCATCAATAAAATCAAGCAATTTTTGAGCTGTTTCAACATCATTAACCGGAGTTTTTACCATTGGTTTCCAATCCAAACGAGATGCCGAAGGAGTACCAAAAGTTTTTTCTAAAGCTTCAGTAACCATCCCCAAATCATCAGGTAAGGTTTCAATCTCATGATTATCTTCATCTGATACCACATCATTTGCCCCTGCCTCTAAAGCAGCCTCAAACATTTTATCAGCATCGGCAGTTGCCAAAGGATATTGAATATAGCCGATTCTTTCAAAATTAAAGGTAACCGAACCGCTTTCGCCCATGACTCCGCCTCTTTTACCGAATATGGTACGAATATTTCCGGCTGTGCGATTTTTATTATCGGTCATTGCCTCAACAATAATTGCAACCTTACCGGGACCAAATCCTTCATAACGAGTAGAGACATAATCAGCTCCGCCTGCTGTCTGGGTAGCCTTGGCAATTGCACGTTCAATATTGTCTTTAGGCATACTTTCGGCACGAGCAGCTTGAATAGCTAGACGTAAGCGCGGATTTTTATCAGGCTCAGGCAAACCGCTTTTAGCGGCAATCGTAATATCACGAGCAAGCTTGGCAAAAACACGAGCCTTCTTAGCATCTTGTGCACCTTTACGATACATAATATTTTTAAACTGGGAGTGTCCAGACATTAATTTACTCCTTTTCAAAATCTTAATTCGGAGTTTTTATACATCAAGCCGCATTTAAGTGCAAGATTTTTTTGCAACCCAACCGAGCTCATATATTGCTTAATTAATGTTCGTCTTTTAACACCATATATTGCAATTTTTCATCATCAGCCTGCAAAACTCTGAAGCCGATTCCGTTAATATCAATCAAACCAGGCTTATTCGGGAAATTAATATTTTCAAAGGTTCCTTTTTCTCCATCATCATCCGTATATTCAAGATAAGTAAACCAAATCCTGTCAAGCCTTACCCCATCATACTTCACGTCAAAACCTTTAATCGGTTTTGTCTGCTCACTGCGAGAGGTGGTAACTTCTACCATTTTCAAATCTTCAGGATACGGAAAAAATTCAGAATCTAACAATACCAAAGTTCCTCCTTTAACTTGCCCCATATTACGATAAAAATAGCCTTCATCATCAATTAAAAATACAAAGCTTTCAAGTTCTCCAGGAACCAATCTATAACGTTTACCATCTATTGTAACCTCACCGATAAGTTTATACTTATCTTTGGCAAAAAATTTATGCGGTAAAGACGAACTGTTTAAAGCTCCGTTTTTATTTGGACGGACAAAATTTTCTTCATAAAAATCTTTACGATAAACCTTATTGCTCAAAACCGTATAACCTTTATATGCCGTTGCCGATTCGTTTAGCTTATAGTTGGTTTCTTCTATTGTTTCCGAACCAATCAAACGTTCATCATTATCATAAAAAGAAATACCGTAGCCGTTTGCAATCGTAAAAATATCATTTCTGGCCGGAAAAATATCATAATCGCCGGCATTAAGACAACCTGCAAGCAACATCGGAACAACCAACAGACATATTTTTTTCATCTTTAAGGCCTTTTCAATTTAACAAATTAAATTTATTTTTAATTATTATACTATAATCTTATTTTAGTAAATAAATGTTTATAAGCACGAGGATAATTTTATGATGAGCAGTTGTTGGCAGGTAACTTTTTTTCCTAAAGCACCTGTTTCAAGCGAATTTGAAAATTTTATGGAAAACTATTTTGAGGTCTCAGCTCAAAACTACTCTGATGATGAAAATGATGAATATATTGGTTATCAAAGCGGTAGTTTTGATGAAAATGCGATGAATCAATATGCTCATGAAACCGGAGTTGTCCTTCCTCCATATAAAATAGAGTTTTTGGAAAGTAATAATTGGCTCAAAGATTATGTTATCAAATTTGATCCTTTTGAAACTGAAGATTTTATTATCTACGGCATACATGAAAAACAAGCCCCCAAAAGTTCAAAAATACCACTGCAAATATATGCGGCCACCGCTTTTGGTTCTGATCATCAAACCACCCGCTCCTGCCTTAAAGGATTAAGCGAATTATACCATCAAGGATTCAAGCCTCATAAAATTTTAGATGTCGGTACCGGATCTGGTATCTTATCTTTAGCGGCTTCCAAACTTTGGCCAAAGGCAAAAATAATTGCCGTTGATATTGATGAAGAAGCAGTTTTGGTAACACGTAGCAATGCCACAACCAATGAGGCAAAAAACATAATTGTTGAACAAAGTGACGGCTATAAGGCATCTGTAGTAAAAGATAATGCTCCCTATGATTTAATTTTAGCCAACATTTTAGCTCGTCCGCTAATTTCCATGGCAACTGATCTACAACATAATCTTGCTGCAAATGGCTACTGCATTTTATCCGGCTTTGTTGATGATCAAAGTGATTGGATTATATCTTCTCACCAATCCCTTGGACTTAAATTAAAAAAACTTTATGAGCTTGACAATTGGCGAGCCGCTTTAATGAAGAAAGTATAAAGACATGACCCTAGAAGAACTCCAAAAAAAGTTAATAAAAAACAATCTTGATGCTTATATTGTTACTCGTAACAATATGTTTCTTGGTCAAGATGTTTTAGAAGAAGAAAACAAAGTCAAAGAAATATCAAACTTTGATGGCTCTGCCGGCAACCTCATAATATTCCGAGATAAAGCTTTTTTACTTGTTGACGGCCGCTATGAAATTCAAGCCTCAAAACAAGTTGACACCAATAAAATAACCGTTATTTGTACCAACGATTCTATTGGCTCTTGGATTCATAATAATATTGATAATCCCTGCACTTTTGGCTACGATCCTTGGTGTCACTCAATCAGTGAAATTGATTACTGGAACCGTGCTTTAAAAAAACATACTTTCAAAGAAGATACCAAATCCCTCCTCGGTTCAAGAATTTACAATAAAACGGTAAACATATTTGAACATGATATAGAATATGCCGGCATTTCGGTTGAAGAAAAAATATCTTACCTTACCGAATTTATGCTCAAAAATGAACTTGATGCATTTTTTATTACCGAATGCGATGCCGTATCATGGCTTATGAATTTGCGTTCTGATTGCTTAAGAGATACTCCGATAATTAGAGCTTTTGCCCTTATTGATAAAAGTGGTGAAGTTAGTTTATTTACCTCTGACATGCAAAAAATAGAAACCGAAATTGCTCATTACAAAGGCTTAAACATCGGTCTTTCGTTTAATCATACCCCTAAAAAAATTCAAACCATTATGAAAGACCATCGTGTTTGGATTAATAATATTGTTAACCCGATTCAGCTTTGGAAAGCCGTTAAAAATCCGGTTGAGATTTCAGGATTTACCAATTGCCACCTTCGTGATGGCATAGCCGTTTGCAGGTTCTTATACTGGCTCAATAAAAATTGGTATCGCAGTGATGAACTTGGCATTGTTCAAAAGTTGCATGAATTACGTTCAAATGAAGAAAATTTTTATTCTGACAGTTTTGCCACCATTGCCGCTTTTGCTGAAAACGCTGCTATTGTCCACTACCAACCCAACAAACAAACCAACAAACACTTAAAAGCCGATTCCGTACTTTTATTAGACAGCGGAGCTCAATATTATGACGGTACCACCGATATCACTCGTACAATTGCCATTGGAAAGCCATCAGCTGAAATTATTGACAGCTTCACTCAAGTATTAAAAGCTCACATTTCTGCCGCTTCTGCCTGTTTTCCCGAAAATACTAACGGAAGCTGTCTTGATACAATCTCCAGAGCCGAGCTTTGGCATTTTGGCAAAGATTATAAACACGGAACCGGACATGGTGTGGGGCATTTTCTAAATGTACATGAGGGTCCCAACAGTCTTTCTCCTCGAGCAAATAACTCTCCTCTTAAAGCAGGCATGGTAACATCTATTGAGCCAGGATATTATCTTGAAAACGCCTATGGTATTCGCATTGAAAATCTATATAAAATTATTCAAGATGAAAAAATTTCCATGTTAAAATTTGAACCTTTAACACTTGTGCCTATTGATAAACGTCTAATCAATAAATATCTCTTAAACGAACAGGAAATAAAATGGCTTAATGATTATCATGAGCTAGTACTTTCAAAATTATTACCATTGGCTCCTGAAGAAATTATGCCTTGGCTAAAAGATGCCTGCTCACCACTTTAACGGTAATGTTGCGGCAAATATCCCGTTTCATTGCTAAGTGAAAGGAGTATTTGCAAATGAAAAAATATATTTTACTTACACTGATTGCTTCCTTTTCAATATCTTCACCTCTGCAAGCTCAGGTCCAAGATACTGATGGTTATATGCCTAACCAAGGAATGCAAGAATATTTTTCCGCCGCACAAAACGATTATTCTAAATCAATCATTTATATTTTTTTCAACAATCAACCCTGCTACACTTGTGCCGACACCATTGAAATGATTGAAAACATATATAATCAAAACTTTATTGACCAATATAACATGTTTATAATCAACTATGCTAATGATGATGAAAATAACTTTATCAATACTTATCAATTATCACAACCACTGGAAGTTGTATTAGTAAGAGTTGATGATGGAGCAACTTTTGGTTATCAAAAAATAGAAAATCTTCAAAACATGACCTCTGACCCTATAAGCTTTAAGGAATATTTCATCGAAGAGGTAAATGATTTTTTAGGCAATCAATAGACAAAAAATTCCTTGACAAATAAAGTTTATTAGCTAAACTAATAGTAGCATATTAGAATATAATAAATCTATGATTGCTAAAGTACAAATGTTTACAAAGGAAAAAAATATGTCCATAGGCACAGTAAAATGGTATAATACCAAAAAAGGATATGGCTTTATCTCTCCAATTGACAACGACAAAGACGTTTTTGTTCATGCTTGCCAACTTGAAAAAATTGGCCTCAAAGAACTCAAAGAACACCAAAAAATAAGTTATGAAACTTATAATGATCGTGGACGCATTGCCGCCGGAAATCTAAAGTTATTATAAACCTTTAACTAAAAAAACTCCCGAAGGAAAATCTTCGGGAGTTTTCTTACATTTCATGCATTTTTTTTGCATTAAAAATCTTTAATCTTTCCAGTTGTTGCTTTTTAACATATTTCAAATAAGCTTCATAGCCGATAAGCACAACCCCTGATAAAACCAACGGTAACAAATAATATATTATACGATAAGCAATCAATGCTCCGAACAATGCTGCCTGATTATGTTCACCGGGGATAATAAACATAAATAATCCTTCAAATACGCCTAGTCCTCCGGGAACTTGACTAAATACACCCAAAACTTGAGCAATAATAAACACTCCGATAAACACATCAAAAGAAATATCTACAAACGGGATGAGAGAAAAATACAGCACCAATGACGCCATTAAAATATCAGCTCCCCCGATAAAAACCTGAGCCATAGCCATTTTAAATGACGGTATATCAAATTCTATCTCCTTAATAATTATCGGCTTTTTATAAAATAAGCTGGCACCAAAATATACTAATAATCCTAAAGCCGAGACCAAAGTAATAACTTCTGTCGTCACTTTAGAAACCGAACCTTCTCCAAAAGCATGGTTAGGAGTCAAAAAATATCCCACTATTATGAGAAAGAAGCATGCTACCAAATACGTAAAACCGGAGAAGGTTACCATTCTCACAATTTCAGCACCTCTGAAACGCCATCTGGTATAAAGACGATATCTGATCGTTCCTCCCGAAACAATGGCATGTCCGGCGTTATTACTAACAGAAAAACCTATAAATCCGGCAAAGATCCATTTCCAAGCGGCCAATTTACGTCCGACATACCTCAATGCCAAATAATCATATGATGACAGTGCAACATAGCCAAAAAAGGATGCCGTACAAGCTAGCCACAAATTTTCAGCCGGGATACTAAGCAAAGCTTCTTTAATATCATCAAGACTATATTTAGAAAGCTGCACATATAACATATATGCGGCAACGGCAAAGAAAAAAAGCCCTGCCCAAGAAACTGCTTTTTTTAATATTCTTTTAGTTTTAAAAGCCATCAAACACAACCTTTTTATAAAAAACTCTGTTATTGTTATAAATTTAATAGCATTTATCGTCAATAATAAAAGAAGTTATTATATCAATGACAAAAAACTATTTTTCAATATTATATTTTTTTCATAAAAAACAATATATGCATTTAAAAAAATTTACAATTAACATTCTAAGATTTTAACTATAAAAAATATTGACAATATATTTTTCATCTATTATAAAGGCACCGTTATGCCGATTTAGCTCAGTTGGTAGAGCAACTGATTTGTAATCGTTGCAAGTCATGTTTATAAAAGGTTGATTTTAAATGATTTTCTTTTATAAACAATATGATGTACTAAATTTGAGCTGTATGTTGGAATCGCTAAATGGAGCCAACAGTAAAGAGCGTGGTAGCTCGGTGGTAGCTCAATTTAAGAATTATTGTATTTATTTGTATGAAGTTGATTTGAAAAATTTTAGTTTTTTTATGCCGATTTAGCTCAGTTGGTAGAGCAACTGATTTGTAATCAGTGGGTCGGGAGTTCAAGTCTCTCAATCGGCACCAGTTTCCAAGCCCTTGAAATTCAAGGGCTTTTTTCTTTTTTTAGTCTATTAAATTCAACTCAAAAATAGCGTTTTTATCCTCTTTTTATAGCTCAAGCTACCACCGAGCTACCACCAACCAAAAATTATCATTAAAATTCAATAAGTTATAGCATATAAAATTTATCAACATATTTTTATGGATTAAACTGTCTTTAGATGTAAGTTATTGATTTTCCTAAAAAAGAGCTTGCTTCCGACCCCCCATAAGCTAGAATATTAACGAAAGGTTAATTTATTTTATGGAGAAATTTGATGCCAGTTTTAACATCTTCAATCATTAACAATGCTGAAATCAAAGATAAGATTTATTATATTTGGGACGATATGGTTAAAGGATTCGCCTTAAAAGTTATCCCTAATGGCCAAAAGAAATATGTTATTAAATACAGGACTTCAATGGGTGGAAGAAATGCCGTTCAGCGCTGGTATATTTTTGGTGATATCCAAAATTTAAGTTGCAAGGAAGCAAGAGAAGAAGCCGCCAAACTTTTTTTAATGATACGCGATGGCAAAGACCCTCAAGAAGAAAAAGCTTCTTTAAGAAAAGCTGATACCTTAGCGGAATTTTGGGAAGTATTCAAAAGAGATTATGTGGAACTCAAAGAAAACAAAGAAACATATTTGAAGAACAACGAGCAATTATGGCGGCTCTATATAAAGCCGGTTTTAGGAAATAGAAAAATCACTGACATTAATAATCTTGATATTGAGCATTTGCATAGGTCTTTGGCTCGCGTTAAATATAATGCCAACAGAATGCTGAGCTTACTCAATTTACTTTTTAATCTTATGGAAAAATGGAAATTAAGAACCCCAAACTCAAACCCCTGCACTTGTGTTCAAAGATATAAAGAGGAATTAAGAATAAGATATTTAAGCTCCGAGGAAATGGAGCGTTTCTCAGAAGAATTAAGAAAAGCAGAAAAAAGAACTCCTGAGATGCTATATACTGTTGCCGCTATTAGACTACTTCTTTTAACCGCCGCCAGAAAAAATGAAATTCTCACTTGTAAATGGGAATGGGTAGATTTTGACAATTCTTTAATCAATTTGCCGGATAGTAAAACCGGACAGAAAACTATTTTCTTAAACAGTAAAGCGCTGGAGATTTTGAATCAATTATACGCAAGACCGGAAAGAGAATTATCAGAATACATAATCAAAGGAAAAAATTTCAAAGGACATAATATTGATTTCAAAACCGCTTGGCATACTATAATGAAAAATGCAAACATCAAAAATTTCAGAGTTCACGATTTAAGACATACTGCGGCAAGTATGGCAATATCCCACGGACATAGTGAAGCGGCAATCGCAAAAATGCTGGGACATAAATCAACGGCCATGATTAAACATTATGCTCATTTGGCTAATAAACCTGTATTTGACGTAGCGAATACTATATCAGAGCTTATAAATTTCTGATCCTTTATATACAATTACCAATCGCTTGACTACATCTTAAGTATATATATAATCATTAATTACTATTAATAGTAGCTGGCTAATAATTAGTATTAAGGATTATATAAAATGCCATTTCCAACAAAGAACTATTTTTATTTGAATGAAGTGTCAGTTAGATGGCGCAGAAGCATAAAAGACGTTGAATATTGCATAGAAAATGGACTGATACCGGTTTACATCAAAGTTTGTTCAGTTAAGTTAAGTCCCAAAGAACACGCACCTCGAAATAGTTCTGTTTTTTCGGGGTGTAAATGTATTTCTCCTGATGATTGTCACTTTTTGTTTAGACATCACAAACAAGCAATTAGTAAATTCGTTTCAGACGATGGACAAACGGAAGAATTTTTAATCCAGCCACAAAAAATTATCATCAAAAGAATAGATTTAATGATTTTCTTAAAAGATTTGCAAAATTTTGAAAAAATGCATCAGTTATCTTATGAAGAAGAATTGCCCCTATTTGACAACAATAAGCAATCTGAACTCTGTGATAATGTTTTAACAATACATAAAGCCCATTTTTGTTTTGGCCCATTACAAGCTCGCATTATCAAAATATTATATCAAGCCGCTTTATCTAGCAACCCTTGGGTTCTTGGAAAAACGATCTTGTTTGATTGTGGAGCCAGAACTCAACATTTAATGGATTTATTCAAATCTCACCCTATTTCGGAGCGTATTTTATATAAGGCAAAAGGATATTACAGATTAAATATTGATTAATTCACAAGATGAGAAGAGTTAAGTCGGACAATCATCCGATGTAAAAATTCCTAAATTTCAACATATTAAATATTTTAATAATTTAATATCCGAGGAAATCCGAGTTCTATTCTGACCTATCCGACTTATAAATCATAATTTTTTTCAGAAAAATGAACTTGAAACTAAATTTCAATGTTTTTTAAGGAAAAAATTATGACAGATACAAAATACTTAACAACGAAGGAATTATCACAGCGTTGGAAACTTAATCCTAATACGATTGAACATTGGAGAACCAACGGATTTGGTCCTCATTTTATCAAAATCGGCAGAAAAATTTTATATTCTCTCGATAGTATTATTGCGTTTGAACGCGAAAATATTGCTCAAAACACAAATATTATCAGGAAATAACCTTTTTTCTTGGAATATTTCCTATGAGTGGCTGGATAAAAATTCACCGTCAAATAATTGAATGGGAATGGTATCGTGATGCAAATACCTTTAGGGTATTTATGCACTTGCTTTTATCCGCTAACTATGAAGACAAGCGGTGGCGAAATATTGATGTATTACGCGGACAAATTATCACCGGCAGAGTCGAGTTAGCACAGGCATTATGTCTGTCAGAACGCCAAGTAAGGACATCTCTGGAGAAACTAAAAATGTCCGGCGTAATATCCATCAAAACGACCAACCAATATTCTTTGATAACCATTGAAAATTATAGCTTATTTCAAGATACAACAAACGAAAATGTCCAGCCCAAAGTCCAACCAGCGACCAGCCAAAAGTCCGACAAATGTCCAATAAACGACCAATCAAAAGTCCGACCAACGACCACGACTCAAGAATATAAGAATAGTTTAAAAAATAAAATATCCTCATTACATTCGGATATTTTATCAAAGAGTTCTAATGAACAAGCCCCTAAGAAGACTTTTGCTGAATTGCTAAAATCGAAAGGAATAGCCTAATGTCTGTAGTTGATATGTTGAATAAGAAGCATAAGGTTATGAATTGCGTGTTTGAAGTCTTGTATGACTTATATGGTGAGCCGAATTGGCTAAAAAAGCCCAAAGACGGACAAGAGCCTGAAAAAATCATTGAACAATGGGTGAAAGAATTAGGCGATTATTCAGAAGCTCAATTAAAACAGGCTTGTTTTAATCTTTTCAAATACAAGAAAGTTGCCAGCTTTCCTAAACTCGCTCATATCCTTGCCGAACTAAGTGACCAAGATAAAGAAGAAATTAAAAGCAAAATGCCTGAAACCCCCAAAGCGTTTATGTGTTTAGAGGTTGAGCTGATGAGGCAAGACATCAAACGAAACAAATGCAAATACACACTTAGCACTTACAAAAGAGCCGTTGACTACATTATGACAACTTTGCTTAAAGAAACAATCGGCGAGCGTGAGTTTCTTGAAATGGAATATAGCTACCGCAATGATGGCTGTAAATTGCGCGGTATGCAATATCGAAAAGCTCTAGAATTTGGCTTGTTTGATGAGTTTGACAGTGTCTTGGATAAAATGGCAAAGGAAGGGTACCATGGCTAAAATGACAAGACAGGAAATATTAGACCGCTTTGAGGAAGCTGTTTACACCTTAAAGAAGCTACCACCGGTAACTTTACCCAAATGTAAGAGCTTTTGGCCAGATATCATGTACACACCTTTGGAAATTCTTCAACAAGAACCGCGTATCATAAGATTGCGCCCCTCTTCCGAACAACTCTCACGACTTGATGAAGTTTTGGATTGGACTACAATGCTAACTGAGATTGAAAGAAAGTTGATTTGGTATAAAGCTCAACGAAAAAGCTGGAAATTTATCTGTACGACTTTGGGAATATCTCGAAGCTCCGGTAATGAAAAGCTCAATAAAGCCCTCGATTTTTTAAGTGAAAAGATAGAACGCCTATAATTTTTTTCAAATTATCCCTTGTATGGAGCTGTATTGAACTATAAAAAACTTATTCTTTCTGATACGCTGATTTTTTGTATGGACATTTTCAAAAATTTTCCGTTATGATTTAGATAAGATGAGAAAAGGTGTCGATAGGCAACTTCTCTCATTTTTTTATGCCTGATAGACACCGAAAATTGCTCTGGGTCCTTCTGTAAGATAAACCCTATAGGGGTGGCTCAAGCGCGGCGTATTTTAAGCCGATAGCTCAAAAATTTTGGTTGACATAGTTGACATTTTTTTGATTTTTCCTTGATTTATCAGGTTTTGCGTTATTTTTTCATAGAATAAGAAAAAATAAAAAATTATTTTGAATCAATCTGTTATGATTTTAAAATTAAAACAATAAGTTAGTTGACGAATTGGGCGGTTTTTCTAAGAAAACCGCCATTTTTTATATAAGGATGTAAACTTATGGAAAAAATAGAAGTAAATACAAATCTTGAGTATAGTCGCCGCAAACTGGCGGATTTAAAGGAATATGAGGGAAACGCACGCACTCATAACAAAGAGCAAATTATGCAAATTGCCAATTCCATGATGGAAAACGGCTGGACAGCTCCAATGCTTATTGATGAAAATGATATGATTCTTGCCGGACACGGAAGAAAAGCCGCAGGTGAAATGTTGGGTGTTGAAGAAGTACCGGTAATGATTATTCGCGGCTTAAGCCCCGCTCAAAAAGCACGCCTATGTATTTCAGAAAACCAAATAGCACTTAATGCCGGTTGGGATTTGAACAAATTATCAGAACAGTTGCAATTAATTCTTGATGATGGCCTTGATTTGGAAATTACCGGTTTTGATGACGATTTCCTCAATGATATCCTTAAGTTAGATAACGACAACGAACTTTTGGACCCCTTGGAAGGCGAAAAAGAAGAAAAGACGCAAACAAATAAATTTTTGTCGTTTGGCAGTTATAAAATCCATATTTCGGAAGAAGAATATCAGAGCTTGGTTAATGCTTACGAGAATTTTGTAAAAGAAAACGGCGTTCGTTATGGCTTTGTAGCAAAGGTTTTATTACCCAAATGTTAGAATTAGATTATCCCATCAAAGATTTAGTCGGAGCAGATTATAACCCTCGGCAAATAGATGAAGAATCTCTCAAAACATTAAGGGAATCAATAAAGACTTTGGGAATTGTCAAACCTATTATTGTTTCGGGAAATTTGATTGTTGCCGGACACCAAAGGACAAAAGCTCTGCTGGCCGCAGGTCATGATAAAGCTCCGGTTTATCTTTTGCCCAAAAACATCAATCAAACTGATGAAATTCGCTTTAACCAACTACACAACGGCACCGATTTTGATAGCGGAGATGAAAGAGCTTGGGTTGGAAGGAGTGAAAATCTTGGTTTTGAAATGGTACCAACGATTAAGCTCCGTGGTAATATGCGTGCAAAAATGGCAAATGTCCGTAATGAAATATGCAAGCTCATAATCAAGTATGGTAATTGGGGAGCCTGTGTGGCAACGCAAGCCGGCAAGGTTATCCACGCCGGACAATATGTTTTGGCTTGTCGCGCAATGGGAATTCCGGCACGAGTTTATCGCATTCCAAACGATAAAGCTAAAATTGCCGCAGAATTTCTAAATAAAAAGTATGGAAAATTCTCTTATGAACATCTGGAAAAAACGACATTTATTCAGACTTTCGCTCAAAAATTCCGCTTGAGAAATGATGAGGAAGTCGAAAAACCATTTAATGCCTCTCCCACTTATGAAAAAAGTTTAATTCCAAACTACAAAAAAGGAGAGCGGATTTTAGACTTTGGTTGTGGGCAAGCCGATTATGTAAAAAAGCTCCGAAAAATCGGCTATGACATACACGGCGTTGAGTTGTTTTATCGCAAAGGGAATTTTATTGATTCGACAATGGTCCATAAAATGATAGATAATCTTTGTGAACAACTAGAAACTAAAGGTTTATTTGACATTGTTATTTGCGACTATGTTCTCAATTCCGTTGACAGTATGACTGCCGAAAACGATGTTTTGACAGTTGTTAATGCAATGTGTCGTATGGGCGGAAAAATCTATTTTTCGGGTAGAGCCAGAGAAAAGATAGATTTGCAAGACAGAACCACTTATGCTGGAGAAGCTAAATCTCACAGATATATAGAGTTCTTGGATGATGACGGATTTTCTGCGTTATTCCGAAAAGGACATTGGTTTTATCAAAAGTTTCACCGGCAAAAAGAAGCTATTGCTTTGGGGCGTAGGTATATCAATGCAACCGAGGCAAAACTTGAGCGTCATAATCCGGGGGTTTGGTGTATGTCTGGAATAAAAAATATTGTTTTGTCCCAACAGGCCATTGAAGAATCAATCACTCGCGAATTTGAGATGTTACATCCGGACGGAAAGCCTATTGGTCGAAGTAAAGATGTCATCAATGCTTATCATTTTGCATTGGCAAAAGGTAACTAACTCCAAATTGATAATTACGGCAAGATGTGAAAGCACGAGATAAACCATTATAACCATTTTCTAACGGCGGAATTGGCAAACGCTTTGCTCCGGTTATAATGACTTTATCTCCCAGATATGTTTCAGCGGTAATGATATCATTTTCATTATCGCTTGGAACAAAGGGAACGTGAAGGTTATTTACATAACCGATTACGCCACAAAGATATAAACATTTATAGTCTGAAAATTCATTTAGCTCAATTTCGGTATTAACCGGCATATAGAGATTAACTTTTTGAGAATAATCGCCAATTAAGCACTTTGCACAATGAACTGTAGGGTCAAAGCCCCTTACATATTTTAACCAAAAATACTTAAATCCAGTAACTTTTAGATTATGTGTAACAAATTTAATTTTCATATAGACATTATAATATATTCACATAGGGTTGCAATGATTTTCATAGACATATCACAAAGAAGTTTAGTAAATTATGGCATATATCACGCAAGCGGCATGGGGCAGAAAACATAATTATACCCGACAATATGTAAATAAGTTAGTAAACAACGGGACAATCAAATTACATAACGGCAAAATCAACGAAGAAGAAGCCGATATGGCTATCGCGGCAATACGTCAGCCTATGAAAAGTAGTAAAAATGCGCTGGGTGGTATGGATGACTTAAGTAATCTATCAACTGTATTACTAAAAACACGAATAAAAAGTGAAATTGAAAAAGTCAAATATCTTGAAACAAAAAACAAGGAAGCCGCTAAAATGTTGGTGTCGGCTGATGGCGTTAGAATTGCCGCTTTCAACAAAGGTCGAATGGTACGAGATGCCTTATTGAATATACCTGATAGAGTGGCCTCAATACTCGCCAAAGAAAGCGACACAAACCGAATACACGAAATTTTAACTAAAGAAATACGACAAGTTATTGAGGAAATTTTAGAAAGTGGCTGATGCTTTTGCAATCTACAATGAAGGTTTTAATGCTGGATTAAAGCCGGAGCCTCTTATGAATATATCCGAGTGGGCAGATAAATATAGGATTCTTTCGCAAAAAGCATCAGCGGAACCCGGAAAATGGCGAACATCACGAACGCCATATTTAAAAGAGATTATGGATTGTCTTTCTCCCTATTCCGGTATTGAAAAAGTCGTTTTTATGAAAGGTGCGCAAATTGGCGGTACCGAGGTTGGTAATAACTTTTTAGGTTATATTGTTCATTTATCCCCAGGACCCATTATGTTGGTTATGCCAACCGTTGACGGTGCCAAAAGGACTTCCAAAACTCGTATAGATCCGATGTTTGAGGCAAGCCCCGAATTAAAAGGCGTTATCAGTGATCGTCGCTCCAAAGATGCAAGCAACACAACTTTGATGAAAGAATTTCAAGGCGGTGTATTGGTTTTAACCGGAGCAAACTCAGCTATCGGACTTCGTTCAATGCCGGTCCGCTATATTTTTCTTGATGAAATAGATGCCTATAAAGGAGATGTTGAAGGTGAAGGCGACCCTGTAAATTTGGCTATCAAAAGAACAAGTACCTTTAACCGCCGTAAAATCTTTATGGTTTCGACACCGACTATTCAAGGCGTTAGCCGAATTGAGTATGAATACGAGCAATCAGACCAACGTCATTATATGGTTCCGTGTCCATATTGCAACAAAAGGCAATCGCTTAAATGGAAACAAATCCATTTTGAAAATGATGACCCAGCCACGGCGACTTACGTTTGCGAATATTGTGGCGCAATTATTGAAGAACATCTAAAAACTTGGATGTTAGAAAATGGTATTTGGGAAAAATCCAATCCTAAAAGTAATGTCGCCGGTTTTCATCTTTCTTCTTTATATTCTCCGGTCGGGTGGTTTTCTTGGGCGGATGCCGTTAAACAGTTCTTGGACGCTAAGAATAAGGACAATCTCTTAAAAGTTTGGGTAAATACCGTTTTGGGAGAAACGTGGCTTGAAAAAGGAGAAGCTCCGGAATGGCAGATTCTCTTTGACAAGCGAGAAGACTATCAACAAGAAATCGTCCCCAGCGGTGGTTTATTCTTAACCGCCGGAGCCGATGTCCAAAAAGACCGTATAGAATGTGAAGTCGTTGCTTGGGGCAGAAATAAGGAAAGCTGGTCGGTTGGTTACTTCATCATTAACGGAGATACCGCCAGAGAAGAAGTTTGGAACGAACTAAGCGAATTTTCTAAACGATACTTTGAACATTCTTCCGGTGTAATGTTGCCAATCTCTCGCTTTGCTATAGATAGCGGTTTTGCAACGCAACAAGTATATAACTGGGTACGTAAACAACCCATAAATTTTGCTATGGCAATCAAAGGAACAGATAGCGGCGTTACGCCATTAGGCCTGCCGACAAGGGTGGATTTGAACATCAACGGCAAAAGACTTCGCCGCGGAGCTAAAGTTTGGAGCGTTGGTACATCAATTCTGAAATCGGAATTATACCAATTTTTGAGGCTAACTCAAAATGAAGACGAGAGCTATCCTGCCGGATATTGTCATTTTCCCAAATATGACAGCGAGTATTTCAAACAATTAACAGCCGAACAACTTGTTACAAAAATGGTTAGAGGCTATCAAAAACGCGAATGGCAGAAAACAAGAGAACGAAACGAAGCTCTTGATTGTCGTGTTTATGCCAGAGCGGCAAGCATAAGTTTTGGTATAGAACAATTTACTGAAACAAAATGGCGTAATTTAGAAAAAGCTCTCATTCCAGAAAGTAAAGAAAAAGTTAAATTACAGACTAAGAAAAAAACAAAATTTGATATTTTGCCAAAGATAGTCAAAGCGCAAGACCCCTATTTATAAGGATTTACAATGACAAAGATTGAAATTTTAGAAAAACAATTAGAGGAAGCGGAGCTGGCTTATCATGAGCTTATGATTGGAGCAAGAACCGTCAGTGTTAATGTTGAAGGTGTTGGCTCAACATCTTACGCTCAAGCCGATGCCGCAAAACTAAAAGAATATATTTCCTATTTGCAAGGAAAAATAAGCCAAGCAAAGGGAGTTAAAAACAGAAAAGTCATTAGAGTGAGTTTTTAGATATGGATGATACAAGTTATAAAGGAGCCTCACTTTCAGCAAAAGAGTTGTTAAGTTGGCGACCGATTAGACATTCTGCAGATATGGAGCTAGAGGGAGAGCTGTCCACTCTTGTAGCTCGTTCACGCGACTTAATCCGTAATAATGGAATTGCCAGCGGAGCTATTCAAACTCTTGTCGATAATGTTGTCGGAAACGGCTTAAAACTCGTTTCTATTCCAGACCATAGAATTTTAGGGTTAAGTCTTGATTATTTGGAAGAATGGGCGCGAAAAGTCGAAGGGTTATGGAGAATTTGGGCGGAAAGTAATTATTGCGATGCCGCAAGAAAATTAAACTTCAATTCACAAACCGCCTTAATCTTTAGGTCTGTGATTGAAAACGGAGAAGCTCTCGCCTTGGTTTTATGGCGAGAAAATAAAGATTTTCCGTTTGCGACCTGTATTCAATTAATTGAACCGGATAGACTTTCAAATCCCAATTTTCAACAAAATAATGAGTTTTTAAGGGACGGAATTGAGATTAACAAGTACGGAGAAGCCAAAAATTATTGGATAAGTAAATATTATCCGAATGACTACTATTATAATAAAGGTGTCAATAAATGGCAAAAAATCCCTGCACGCACTTCTTTCGGTCGAAAGCTCATTTTACATATTCATCACCCCGAGCGTATCGGGCAAAACCGCGGAAAGCCACTTTTTACTTCAATTATGCCACTTTTTAAGATGTTGGACCATTATGAGCGTTCAGAGTTAAAGGCTTCCGTAGTTAATGCCATGATTGCCGCCTTTATTGAAACGCCAATGGATAGCGAAGCTATTGCCGAAATGTTTGGGGAATCTGTTGATGATTACTTGGAAAAAAGAAAAGACTGGAGCGTTAAATTAGAGGGCGGCTCAATCATTCCGGTATTTCCGGGGGATAAAGTTTCCGCCTTTACGCCAAGCAGACCTAATTCCAGTTATTCCGCATTTGTTGAGAATGTCTTAAGACATATCGGAACCGGCTTAAATATTCCGCTGGAACTGTTAATGAAAGACTTTTCTAAGACAAATTACTCATCTGCAAGGGCTTCTTTAATCGAAGCTTGGCGATTTTTCAACGGTCGAAGGAGCTGGATAATCAACTATTGGGCTAAACCGGTCTTTGAATTATGGCTGGAAGAATGTGTCAACAAGGGGCTTATTGAAGCCCCTAACTTTTATGAAAACAAAGCCGCTTGGTGTCGTTGTAAATGGATAGGCCCCGGGCGTGGTTGGGTTGACCCAGTTAAAGAAGCTCAAGCTTCTCAAATCAGAATGGAAACCGGATTATCAACTTTAGAAGATGAATGCGCTTCTCAAGGGTTAGACTGGGAAGAAGTTTTAATGCAAAGGGTAAGAGAACTCAAACGAATGAAAGAGCTTGGCATTTCTCCAAGCGAAAACGGAAATCTTGAACTTTTAACACAAGAGGAAAATACAAATGAGAATATGGAACAAAATAACCAATGAACCATGGGCTACGACAAGCGATACGCTAGAAAATATAATAAATATAGC
The DNA here is from genome assembly GCA_944391685.1 of uncultured Alphaproteobacteria bacterium. GTDB lineage: Bacteria > Pseudomonadota > Alphaproteobacteria > RF32 > CAG-239 > CAZU01. Next base: position 110,043 of record CALXUM010000003.1, on the reverse strand, counting down.
CAAGCGACAAAATGCCAATCCGGAAGCCATCGCAGCTCAACTGGGAAGGAAATTGCAAAATACTTATGCCGTTTCCGTAAGAAACAATGTCGCAGTTATTCCTATTCACGGCCCCTTATTCCGTTATGCAAACCTTTTCACGGTGATTAGTGGCGCGACTTCTTATGAACTTCTAGCCAGAGATTTTAATGAGGCACTAGAAAATCAAGAAGTAAAAGCCATTTTGTTTGATATTGATAGCCCCGGCGGTGAAGTTAATGGTTGCTCCGAATTAGCCGATATGATTTATCAAGCCCGAGGAAAAAAGCCTATTATTGCTTATGCCTCAGGAAATTGTTGTTCCGGAGCTTATTGGATCGCGGCGGCCTGTGATGAAATTGTTGTTACAGATACGGCGCTGGTTGGCTCTATTGGTGTCGTTGCCGTCTATGAACGTCAAGACGGAAAAAATGAAATCGAAATTGTTTCTTCGCAAAGTCCATTAAAACGAATTAATCCTGAAACTCCTGAAGGATTAGCTCATATTCAAAATAGATTAGATTCTCTTGCCGAAGTTTTCATCAATAAAATTGCCCTTTATCGTGATGTTTCAACCGAAACTGTCATCAAAGATTTTGGGCAAGGAGATGTTTTTGTCGGTAAAAAGGCGATTTGGCAAGGTCTGGCTAATCGCCAAAGCTCATTCGAGCGAATTTTAACAGACCTTAACAAAGAAAAGGAAACTGAAAATATGAATGAACAGGAAATCAAACAACAAGAACGTCAAAGAATGAAAGAAGTCTTTGACAGCAACGAAGCTCAAGGACGAGAGCAAATTGCAAATAAAATGTTGGTTAGCACGGACCTTTCATCATCTCAAATTATTGAGCTTTTGAAAGAAATGCCTAAACAACAGGCAATTTCCCCCTTTGAGAAAGCCATGGCTACAATCGCTAATCCCGAAATTGTACCGGCAAATTCGGAAATGCCAGACAATATTGACGTTTTCGCTCAACGTGTCGCCTCTTTAGCAACTTCTTCTAACGGAGAATAAAATGTACGCAAATTGTAAAGACGAAGGCACTCTCAAGCCAGATAATTTGTTAGCTGGTGATTTTCCGAGGGTTGCCAGATTAGTAAATGTTACCGCAGGAAATTATACCCGAGGTACTGTTTTAGGAAAAATTACGGAATCAGGAAAATACAAACTTTCCGTTTCTTCCGTAAGCGATGGCTCACAAATCCCTGTCGCAATTTTGGCGGAAAACGTCAACGCCGAAAGTGAAGATAAACAGGCCGTGGTTTATTTTACAGGTGAATTTAATTCGGATGCTTTGACATTCGATAGTAGTTTCACCGAGGACACCGTAACCGAAAAGCTCCGCGAAAAGAGCATTTTCATTAAGAAAACTCAAGCATAAGGAAACAAAAATGGATATTTTTTCAACTCATGTCTTAACTAAAGTGGTGGAGAACTTAAAAACTCCACCTTCTTTTTTGTTGGATATGTTCTTTTCTCAAGAACTCCGCTCCGACACCGAAGAAATTTATTTTGATACGCAAGAAAGCAAACCGAGAATTTCTCCGTTTGTTTCGCCGTTAATGCCCGGAAAAGTCGTTGAACACGAAGGCTATCAAACCAAATCTTTCAAACCGGCTTATGTCAAAGATAAAAGAAGATTTACGCCGGATATGCCTTTCAAACGTATGGCAGGCGAAAGAATTGGCGGAGAATTGACACCGGCTCAACGCTTGGAAAAAGCCGTTGCCGTAACACTTAGCAATCAACTTGATTGTCTAACTCGTAGAGAAGAAGTTATGGCTTCGGAAGTTCTCCGCACCGGAAAAATCACGGTAGCTGGTGATGGGTACCCTTCTGTAACCGTTGATTTTGGCCGCGATGCTTCATTTACGAAAGTTCTTGCCGGTGAAAACACTTGGGACAAAGAAAGCGTAAACATTTTAGACAATCTCGAAGATTGGGCTGGAACAATTCAATCCAAATCAGGAGTTGTCGCTAATACCGTGATTTTAGAGCCTTCCGCTTGGAAAATCTTTCGTAACAATCCTTTTGTTCAAAAATATTTGGACTATCGCCGAGGCACAAACAACACTTTGAACATTGACCCTGTAATCTTGGGTAATGAAAAAGCCAGATTTGTTGGTAACATTGGCGATTTTGAGGTTTGGGTATATAACGATGTATATATCGAAAATGATACCGAAAAGAAAATTCTTCCTGAAAATACGGTTTTGTTAGGTAGTCGTAGCGGCGTTGAAGGCGTGCGCTGTTATGGAGCCATTAAAGATGAACAAGCCGCTTTTCAATCAACCCGTTATTTTTCTAAATCTTGGCTAGAAAATGACCCTGCCGTTCGCTGGATGCTCTTACAATCAGCTCCGTTGATTGTACCTTATCGTCCTAACGCAACAATGTGTGTAACCATTAAGTAGGAGCTTTAATATGAAAGTATTAGCCAATATCACGGTAGTTTTAGGAAAAAAGGAATATGCTCCAGACAGCGAAATTGATATTTCCAATGAAGAAGAAGCCAATTCCCTTTTGAGCCGCGGTTTTGTGAGAAAAATCGGTAAAACGGAAAACAAACAGACTTCTACACCACCACCCACTAACAATTCTCAGAAAACTGATAAAAACAACGCCAAAAATAAAAAGGAGACGGAAAACAGTGGTCCAAAAGTTCCAAAAAGCGGTGGATAGTCTGTTTGAAAAGCTGGGAAAAGCAGGAAAATATCAAGACAAAGATGTCTTAATTTTTCTCTTGCGTCCCGATATGGTTGTGAGTGTGGGCTTTTCTCAAGCCCACACAGCAACTAATACTATGAAAATCAGAATATCTGATGCCCCTGATTTGAAAATAGATGACGTTATTTATTGTGATGATATTGCATATACCGTCAGCCAAGAGCCTATAAAAGACACAAATAATCTAATTTGGGTATGTGAAGTTTTATGCGATTAGAAGCCAGTTTAAGCGGAAAATTAACCGAATATCTCGAAAAAGAACTAAAAAATGCTGAAATAGCTGTTACCAGAGGCGTATCTCTCGCAACAAACCAACTCAAAGAAAGTATGCGAACGCAAGTAAAATCAGCAGGATTAGGCTCTCGTTTAGCTTTTACTTGGCGAGGCGATATCTACCCGAAATCAAAAAGTAGCTTAAATGCCGCCGGACATATCTATTCCAAAGCTGAAAAAATTATGCAGAGTTTTGAGTTTGGGCTGGTAATTCGAGGAAATGACGGATTTTGGCTTGCTATTCCAACTCCGGCAATTCCCCAAAAAATACGCGGACGTAAAATTACTCCTGAACTTTATGAGCGTTCAAAAGGTATTCGCTTACGTTTTGTTTATCGTTCACACGGAGCTTCTTTGTTGGTACACGAACAAAAACGCAAGACAATAATTGCTTTCTGGCTAGTGCCACAAGTAAAAATGCCCAAATTGATTAACTTTGAAACAGAAAGCCTAAAATGGCAAAACAAGCTACCAACTTTAATTTTACAGAATTGGAAAGATGATGAGCAAACGTGAACAAATTTTATCAGCCTTATTTGAAAGGCTTAAGAGCTTGGATATAACAATTAAGCGAAATGAACTTGCTCCACAAACTATACCTAAAAACGGAATTTTGATTTTAAGGGACGGCAAGCAAGGAGATCCGGAAGTCATTTTATCGCCGCCAATGTGTATTTTTCATCACGAGGCAGAACTAGAAGTTATTGTTCAAGACGCAAAATCAGAGGTGCGGGATAAAAAACTAGATGAAATCTTAGTCAAAGTCGGCACTTTGCTCTGTTACGAAGATAAACTCAACGGCTTAACCGATTATATATATCCCAAACAACCGGAAATTTTGGAAGAATATGTCGAAGGAGCCCCAAACATTAAAGCTGCAATTATTCCGATTATTCTTGAATACACAACAACAAGTGCTTTACTTTAATAATATTTCTCTTATCATAAAAATATTATTATTTTCAAAGGAGTGTTTTTATGAGTAACGATAACGCTGAACCAAATATTTTTCATTTTGCAACCAAAGAACTCTCGCAAGATGCTTTCTTATGTTGGCTTTTATCTTGGGCAAATAAAAACTATAATCAAACAGAAACAAAAGATTTTTATAATTTTGCTCAAATTTTTATTCAAAAAACGACAGGAAGAAACGATTTATCTTTACAAAAAATCTCTCGTCAAGAAAAGCATATTGATATTTTGCTTGAATTGACAGATACAAAAGGAAATTTATACGCTATTGTTATTGAAGATAAGGTTTTAACTCAAGAACATGACCAACAAATAGAACGCTATGTTAAAGAAATAAAGAATATTGCTTCTGACAACATATATATAATGTATTTTAAGACAGGTTTTACTTCGGAACAGGAAAAAAGAAGATTATATAATGCTTATAAAAATATTTATATATGTGGGCATGATGAAATATATCGTTTATTTGAAAAGCACCCAAATCATTATTTGTTTAATCAATGGTTCTCAAAATATTCCAAAGATTATGAACAAATAGAAGAATATTTGAAAAATAGTGATTATGCCAATGTTTTTACAAACAAAAATGAATGTGAAATGGCTTGTGCTCTTGATAAGATAACATCAAATATTATCAATAATACAAAATTTCAGAAAAGTTACTGGTATATTGTTGACCAAGGACATACCCCGCATATTTGCTTGTATGAGAAATATTCTAAAAATATTGATGGTTTCACTATTCATAATGCTATTTATTTGATGTTTAGAGGAAAATCTTACAATATTTCGGTTAAACAACATATTTGTGAGTTAGATGCTTTAACTTGTAAAGACTTTACTGGTAGCTCAGGTAAAGGAATAAAAAGTAGAATAAGAATTAAAGATTATGATAAACTGCCTCAAAACCTGATATTAACTAAGGAAAATATGAGAAACAGTATTGAGAGAGCAACTGATTGGCAAGTCAAAAGAAAATCAGATAAAGATAATCTTATGATTATTCAAAAAAGTTTTCTATATGGTGAAGATATTTCTCACAATATAATTAAAGAAACCCCAAATATAGAAAAAATAATACAAATCATAGAAAATCTTTGAAAATTGCAAACCCCAAAAAATCCCGAGTTTTCGGGATTTTTTTATATCTTAACAAAACGAATGGAGGCTAATATGTCCAGAGCTTATGGCTGGAATGCCCAGCTTTTAATTGCCGAAGAAAGTGAGTACGGCGTTTTGCCGGACAGCGGATATCGGCAAATACCTTTTATTTCATCATCTCTTGATAGTGAACAAAGTCTTGTTTCGTCAAATGTATTGGGATTAGGTCGCGACCCGACACAACCTTTTCAGGATGTCATCAATGTTGATGGCGATATGGCAATACCGATTGATTTTCGCAACATTGGCGTTTGGTTAAGAGCTATTTTTGGAGCTCCGACAACAACCAACGAGGAAACTGTTTATACGCATACCTTTGAGAGCGGCAAAACATCAATTCCAAGTTATTCATTAGAGATTGGCTTGCCGGAAGTACCGCAATATATTCGTTTTTCCGGTGTGCGAGCTAATAGTATTGCCTTTAATTTTGCACGTTCCGGCGAAGCCCAAGCCACAATCAACCTTATGGCTCAGGGAGAAAGCGGCTCCGAAACTTCGATTGAAAGCTCTGCCGAAGTATATACCTACACCAGAGTATCACAATTTCAAGGCTATATCAAAAGCGGCGGTGAACTCTTGGCTAATATCACTTCGGCAAGTGCCACATACTCTAATAATCTTGAAAAAATCGAAACAATCCGTAATGACGGCAAAGTTGAGGCCATAGATTTAGGTGTTGCAAGCCTAACCGGAAGTATTTCTGCCAAATATGCCGATAATATTCTATTGGATAAAGCCCGAGCCGGTACTCCGGTAGATATTGAGCTTGGCTACCAATTATCAGATTCAATGAAATTGGTAATTTCTTGCCATGAAGTTTATTTGCCAAAACCTAAGCGTTCTATTGATGGACCGGGAGGAATAGAATGTTCTTATGACTTCCAAGGAGCCAAAGACCAGACACTTGGCAAAATGATGACTGTAACCTTAGTCAATGATGTGGAGGGCTATTGATGCTTAAATTAAAAATTCAAAAAGAGCCATATTGGCTTGAAATTGGTTACGGCGTGAAAGTTAAGGTTAAACCTTGCACTTCCGCCGTTTTTTATGAGGCAAAAGCCTATATGAACTCAAAATTAGCCGAATTGGCTAAAATTTATAAATCCAACAAAGATATCGGTATTAGTGATGCAAATGTCGAAGACATAGAAAATCCGCATAAACGTGAAGCCTTGGCGGACAAATTCTTACTTATCGGCTTAGGAGTTGCCGGCATTTTGGAATGGAACGGCGTTTTAGAGGCTGAAAGTGAAGACAAAGCTCCGTTGACGGAAGATAAAATCGAGGAGCTATTTTCTAATTTTTGGGTTGTTGCCGAGAATTTTCGCAATCAATATTGTGGTTTGCGTGAAGTTTTGGAAGCTGAAAAAAACGTATCTTTGCCCGCGCAAAATGGCACTTCGGCGATGGGCGAAGCTACTGTGCCGGATGTAACCAAGACGGAAAAATCTTCTGTCCGTTCTACAAATGCCGATATACAGAAACTTCCCTAAAAACCGTTGAAGGTTATCAGGCTTGGGAAATTTTATTAAAACTTTCCAAGCCTGACCTATCTCTTGCCTTATCTTTAGCTCAAAATCTTGGGCTGGATATGGAAATAATGAGCGAACTTTTGCCAGTAGGAATAAGGGGAATTAATGAATATGTGAATAATAAAAATAACTAATTTGTATCAAAGAAAAAATTTTTATAAAATTCAATATATCAATACAAAAAACAGGAGATACTTTTGACAAAAGATAAAGTTAAACAGGATATACGTCACTTTTTTAGTGAAAATTTATTATATCTAAATATACTAGATTCAACCTATCATTCTTTAAGACAATATAGTAATCCTTTGCGTTTTAATAATTTTTGTCTTGGATACCGTGAGCTTTTTAGAATGTTCTTAGAAGATACTGTTCAAGATTCAGATGTAAAATCCTGCTCTTGGTTTAGTGAGGAAAATAAAAAATACTTTGATAAAGATAAAAATAGGATCAGCAGAAGAGCATATCTAAGATACAAAATATTTAATAATTTATCGGATGATATTGTTCAGTGTTTTCCCCATGCTTTTGAAGAAATAGATAATTTTTTAAAATTATATAACAAACTCTCTGACTTCGTTCATATAAAATCTGCAACATTTGATACTGATGATGAAAAAATTAAAGAATTAAAAACTTCTTTTGAAAGTTGCGTTTTATCTCTCATAGATAATTACAATGCTCTCGAAAAAATAGCATCGACATATTTTTTTGAAGCATATCACGAAATGCTAGAGGATTATGTCTGTAACTATGACATTGAAGAAATTAGTCTTTTATCTGGTTCTGGATATTCAGTTAATGACTTTTATATAAGAAATATTGATTTTTTAAATGGTAACAACAATACGATATCAATAAAAATTCATGGAAGGATTTATCTTGAGAGTTATTATGGGCATGGAGAAGAAAGCGTTTCAATCACCAATGACTTTCCTTTCTCTGCTCAGGTAGAACTTAGTATAAGTCCTTGTCAAATCATTCAAATGAACGATATAGAAGTAGATACTTCATCTTTTTATGAATAAAAAACTTGTATTGAATATTTGCACCTCAACCATAGAGTTGGGGTGTTTTTTTATGGGAAAATCATGAGTGCAGTTAAAAATTTAAGTATCAGATTATCAGCCGTTGGCGGTGATAAAGTCCGGCAGGAATTTAAAAACCTCGGAAATGACGGAGATAAGGCTTTTAGGCGTATTACTCAAGTTATTACTCCGGCTAATGATAATTTGAAGGCCTTAGATGCAACAGCTCGCTCTTTTAATGAGGTTATTCGGCAAGGTACGGCTTTATTTGGAGCTTATCTTGGATTTCAGGGCTTAAAGAATACATTTTCTTCGATTTTCAGTGCAAACACAACCTTTGAAAGATTATCAGCCTCATTAAAAACCGTAACCGGTTCTACCAAAGCGGCTCAAGAAGCTTTTACTTTAATTGAAAAATTTGCGATTAATACGCCATACCAGCTCAATGAAATTGTTGAGGCTTTTATTCGTCTTAAAGCCTTAGGGCTTGACCCTTCGGAAGAGGCATTAACTTCTTACGGCAACACCGCTTCTGCATTTAGCAAAAATATGATTGATTTTGTGGAAGCCGTTGCCGATGCAACTGTTGGTGAATTTGAAAGGCTCAAAAGTTTTGGTATTAAAGCCAATACATTAACTGATGAAGTTAAATTCACTTTCGCCGGAGTTACAACAACCGTAAAGAAAAATGCCGCCGATATTGAAAAATATCTTCGTTCACTCGGTGATGTAAATTTTGCCGGAGCGATGGACGAACAAATGAAAACCATGAACGGCGTATTGTCCAATATTGAAGACAGTTTTGAAAAAATCTATCGTCAAATCGGGCAAAGCGGTCTTAATGAAGCTCTAAAATCCACTTTTACTCAATTCAACGAATTAGTGGAAAGTGGCGGAAGTGCCGCAGATACCATAGGTAAAACCTTAGCAACCGCGGTAAATATCGCCTCGGACGCTTTCTTTTTATTAGCAGAACACGCAGATGTAGCTCTAACTCTTTTGAGTGTTCGCCTTGGTTCTTCGGCAATTATGGGCGGAATTAATCTGCTTAAAGCCGGAGTTGGTTATCTGCAGGTTAGCTTAGCCGGTCTATCTGTATCAGCTAAATCTGCCGTTGCCGGAATTACTATGATGAATAATGTTTCAAAACTGGCGGCGGCGCAAATGGCTATAACCGCAACAGCCGCCGGAGTTTTGAAAGGTGCGCTGGCTTTAATCGGTGGTCCGGCTGGTCTAGCTGTTTTAGCCGGAATGGCGATTTATAAACTTGTAGATAGTCATAATGTCGCCAAAAAAGCCGCCAAAGACCACGCAGAAACCTTAAAGAAGTTGCAAGATGAACTCAAAGCTACCGCTCAAGAAGCGACAAAGTTTTCTGCCGAACAAACCAAAGACATGGCTTTGGCTGAATGGGGCTTAAAACTTAAAACCGCCGAGCAAAATATAAAAGACTTGAGAAAAGAGTTAAAAAACACCGGTGGATTATCTTTTTTAACTCGTTTTACGCCAAACGCTCTTTTAGAAGATTATGAGGTTTACGCAAAAGATTGGGCTAATGTTTTACGTCAATCTAAAATTGATTTAGAGCGTTATGAGGAAGAAATTTGGAAATTGGCGGCTGAATATCCTGATTTTCAGCCACAAGCTCAAGAAATCCAAAACAAGCTTCTTTTGCTAAAAGCGGCTGAACAAGATGCAATAAAAGCCAGAGAAGAACTGAAATATTTAAGAAACCCCGAACTTCGTCCTAAAATCGAGGTAGAGGAAAAAACAAATGTTCAGGCAACTGTTACGCCTAAAACCGATATCAAAGCAGACACCTATAAAAAGACGCTTGAAGATATCAAACAAAAGGTTTTAGAGCTAAAAAGTCCTTATGATCAAGCTATGGCCAAAGCTAAAGAGTGGCGAGAAAACACACTCAATAACCTAAAATCGAATGCCGGAGATTATGAAAAATACAAAGAACAAGTTAATCAAGTTTATGATGACATGGTAAAAAAAGCCAATGAAGCGGCCTTAAACTCGTCAAAAACTTTGGAAGACGGGTTTAAGCGTGGTTTTCAAAATGTACAAAATGAACTCAGTGATTTTGCAAGTTTAGCAGAAAACGCAGTAAAAAATGCCTTTTCTAATATGGAAAACACGCTTGTTTCTTTTGTTACGACAGGAAAGATTAGTTTTTCCGATTTTGTTAATTCAATTATCAGCGATATGATGCAGATTGCAATTCGCCAATCAATCACTATGCCTCTTTTAACCGGTATCAGCAGTTATTTTGGGTTTGCGATGGCACATAGTGGCGGAGTTGTCGGAGCTGATAATTTAGCAAGTAAATCTGTAAATCCGGCGGTTTTCATTGGTGCGCCCAAATTCCACAGCGGTGGTTTGGTCGGTGATGAAGTTCCGATTATAGCTAAACGCGGTGAAACAATCTTTACCAAAGGACAAATGCAAGCCCTTGGCGGCGAATTAAACCGCAAAACTCCGGTAAGTGTTAATGTAAATGTTCATAATAACGCTTCCGGCACAAAGGCTTATGCAACTTCAAATCAAGATAATGACGGCAACGTATCTATTGATGTCATTATCGAGCAAATCGAAAGCACTATCGGCAAAAACATCAGCAAAGGTGAAGGGTTATCGCCGATTTTAGAACAACGCTATGCACTTAATCCAGCTTACGGGAGTTATCGTTAATCTTTTTCGCACTTCCATGATTATAGTGTTTAGAAAGAGGTTCTTCGCAATGGTGTATTACGTTCCCTTTATGATCTTCCACGTGCTCGTAATAGTAATCGTTGTCTTTATCAATGATACGTTTTAGCTTTGCTCTGCCATTATATGTTATGTTAGATGGAACATCTCCTTGTATAAAATCATAACGTAATTTTTTATCACTAGGGTATTGAGGATTTTTAGCCTTCAAGCGTTGACAACAGGAAATATGGATTTTTTCGCAAACTTGAATAAAAACTCTTCTTTGTTCACTATGACAGTTAGGGCAAATTTTTTCAGACTCTTGTAGTTCATATCCACAATTATCACATATTATTTTAATTGAAACTTCACTCATAATTTCTCCTTGAGAAGAAACATATAACAGAAGGAATAAAATGACAATAAATTTCCCCAAAACCTTACCATATCCAACAGTTCAAGGTTATGCGATAAAACCCGGAGAAGCAATCGTTAGAACCGAAATGGAAGCCGGACCGGCACGTCAAAGGCGGAGATATACGCAAACTCCTAGCCGAATAACAGTAAAATGGATATTTAATTTAGAGCAATTTGCCGTATTTGAGGCTTGGTACAAATATTATGCCCAAGAAGGCGGCGAATGGTTCATCATCACACTTTTAGGCGGCATTGGCTTAATTGAACAAGACGCTAGATTTACGCAACAGTTTGAAGCGAGTTTGCTCAATGGCAGACTATGGGAAATCAGCTCCGAACTAGAAATCCGCGACCGCCCAACCTTACGAGAAGACGGCTTAGAACTGTTATTAAACAGCGATTATCACAAACTACTTCTTAGCGTTGAACGTCTTCACACTTATGTAAATCGCACACTTCATAATCACTTAAACTAAAAGGGAATCAAGCGAATGCCTAATATTCAAGAAAGATTAGACCAAGCGGTAACGGTAGCCGAAACCGCTTCTCAAAAACTTCATCAAACTGTCAACGGCGGAGAAACCGAAACTATAACGGTTGAAAGTGGCGAAATTCCTACAGTAGCCAAAGCCATTAAGGATATAAGAGATAGTATTTCTAATGGAGCAAGTGATATTATTCAAATTGCGACAGAAGCTAAGAATACAGCGGTGCAAGCTAAAAATGATATTTTAAATAATTCAGGGTTTATCGCCGTTTCATCAGATTTAACTGGCGGAAATACAATAGGCGTTGTGGCGGAACATATTTCAGAAGTTGAAGTTGTCTCCTCTATCTCGGAAGCAGTTAACAAGACGGCAAATGTTGATGAAGCAATTACAGTTGTATCTCAAAATATTCCAAATATCTCTATTGTTGCACAGAATAGTGATGATATAAAATCCTCGAGTGAAAATATTAATCAAATTAAAATTGTGGCAGAAAACAAAAACGATATAAACACCGTCAGTAGTAATATTTCTAATATTAAGAAAGTTGCCGATAATGAAGAAAATATAGATATTTTGGCGGTAGTAGCTGATGAAATATCAAATGTTTCTGCAATCTCGACAAGTATTTCAGCAGTTGCCCAAATAAAAGATAATATTGGAGCGGTGGTTACTAATTTAGATGCTGTTCAAAATGCTGCACAAAATGCTGTAAAAGCAGAGCAATCAGCCCAAGCCGCACTTGAATCGGAAAAAGCCGCTGCATTATCGGCAGAGCAAGCCGCGGCTTCGGCAAATCTTTCAGACGCGACTGAAAGTGTAAAGGGAATTATCCAATTAGCAACAGAAACGGAAGCGTTAAGTGGAGCTAATACTGTAAAAGCTATTACGCCCAAAACGCTTAAGTCTGTAAATGATAGTCAAAATTCAGCTATTGCGAATACTTATGCAACTCAAAGTACTGTCAGTTCTCATACGGGAAATAAAAATAATCCTCACAGCGTAACCAAAGCACAAATAGGCCTAGGAAATTGTGATAATACATCTGACGTTAATAAGCCTATTTCGACGGCTCAAAAATCTTATGTAGAAAACTACCAACCAGCAATTACGGCGTTAACAGCGACTTCTGGTACAATTTCTCTGGCAGTCAATAAAATCTATACAATATCAGTAAGCGGAACAACTACATTTTCCTTGCCGACCCCAAGTAATGCTAATGTTTTTAATCAAATCAAGCTAATGATGAAAGTAACAGGTAGTCCAACAATAAATTGGGGAACAACAAGATTTTTTAATAAAACCACGCCAGAAATCGAAGCTGGAAATTATGATGTATATTTTGATTATGATAAATTGTTGGGAGCATGGGTATGTGGTGTAATAGTTAAAGGAGTTGCAGGTTAATGAGTAGATTATTAAACAGTGAAAAACTATTGATGATTAAAACAATTAAAATTGATACAACACCAATAAAATTCAATTTTACAGGAACAGTACAAGAATATGTTATTCCCAAAGGCGTATCTTTGATTTCTGTAGATTGTATCGGTGGAGCTGGATATTGCAAAATATCATCCATAGCAGGTAAGGGCGGAAGAGTTCAATGTAATTTAAATGTATCCGGTTTATCTAAGTTATTTATTTATGTGGGAGGAATGGGAAAGTCAAATAATGATGGTGGATGGAATGGCGGTGGTGCAGGAGCTCCGTGTGCAAACAATTATACTGGTGGTGGCGGCGGTGGTGGCTCTGATATTAGAACAATTTTAGGAGATTTAAATAGTAGATTAATTTGTGCCGGTGGTGGTGGCGGATGTGTAGATAGTGCAAAAGATTATAAAGCAGGTCATGGGGGTGGTCTAACAGGCGGCAATGGACTTTTTGCCTCTACCTCAGCTGTATCTGGAGCCGGTGGATCTCAAACAGCCGGTGGATTGTGTTATTGGAAAGATAGCACTATACCGACATCACAAGGAGGCTTTGGGCTAGGCGGAAAATGTGATAAAAGTCTTGGTGGCGGTGGTGGTGGTGCAGGATATTATGGTGGCGGTGGTGGTCCAGGAGGAGGTGGTGGTTCATCCTATACTCACCCTAGTTTATGTTCTGATGTTATTCATACTCAAGGATATGGGCAAGCTACCAGTAATGGCTGGATAATATTAACACCACAAGGATGAATAATATGTATGAAAAATATTTAATAAAAGATTTTGATAGACAACACTATGATTGTTGTCATGTCGCTTCAAATTTTATCAAAGATAATTTTAAAATTGATATGACCATAGTGGATAATTACTCAAGAGAATATTCACCAGACCAAGCCTATAATTGTATGATGGATGCTTTTACAAAAAACAATTTTGTGGAAGTTGCTGGTTCTTGCAAAAAGGGAGATTTGTTGATTGTTAAAAAAAATATGTGTTGTTATGTCTGCGTAGACGAAAAAATTGCATTAAGTGTTCGAAAAATTGTACATATTAGTAAAATCTCACAGAGGGCAACACATTTAAGACATAGGAGTTTATTATGACAAGATACGCAAAATTATATAATGGAGAAATTGAATTTGCTCCTAAAAATTATATGGGTATTAGTAATTTTAATTGTTCAAAAGAATTGATGGAAGAACAAGGATATAAGCCATTGATAGAAAATGATATGCCTTTAGATGGACTAACTTATATTCCTAGTTATGAAGAACAAAAAGGTAGTATTATAAAAAAATGGAAAGAAGTTCACCCGATAAATACACCAAAAGAGCTTACTTATGCTGAAAAAAGAGCTAAAGAGTATCCTCCTATTGGAGACCAATTAGATATGATTTATTGGGATAATGTTTATAAGACTAATATTTGGCAGGAATCAATATCAGCAATTAAAGCCAAGTACCCAAAACCCAAACAAGAAAACATACAAAAGGAATAATTTATGCCGGATAATACTTTATCAGAAGCTTTAAAAGAGGCTTATGCTTTAGCTCCGAGTGATGTTGTTATTTTACATACCTTGGAGCTAAGGCATCCAGCTTTCAAAGACGAAAACGGCAATTCAACCGCTATTCGAGTTGTGCGCGATAATGTTAATCATACTTGCAGACTGGAAGACAATGCGCCGCTAGATGGTGGTAAAGACGTTGAATTTATAGCTTTAGCCTTTGATTTACAACTTCCGCCGGTAGAAAATATTCCGGTACCGGAAATTAGCTTATCTTTAGATAATGTTTCAACTGAAATTATGCGTTATTTGGATCAAGCTATTGAAACCCAAGATATGATTGAGATGACATATCGTCCGTATTTATCGAGCGATTTGAGCTATCCGCAAATGGACCCACCAATCACTTTGGTAATAACGGAAATCACCGCCGATATATCAAAAATATCCGCCACCGCCAGAATGATGGATATTGGCAACAAATCCTTTCCGGCAGAAAATTATACCGTTAAAAAATATCCTGGGTTAAGTAGATAGAGGTTGAATATGTAAAATATTAGAAGTATCTTTATTTATTATAAGGAGAAATTAAAATGAAAAGATTATTTTTAGCTTTAATTTTATTTTGGACAACTTCATCATACGCTTATGATGATCCATTTACCGATGGTATTAATGAAGGAGCGATAGGATCAGGATATGACGATCCATTTACTGATGCTATTAATGAGGGAGCAATAGGATCAGGATATGACGATCCATTTACTGATGGCATTAATGAAGGCGCAATAGGATCAGGATATGACGATCCATTTACTGATGGTATTAATGAGGGAGCAATAGAATCAGGATATGACGATCCATTTACTGATGGCATTAATGAAGGCGCAATAGGATCAGGATATGACGATCCATTTACTGATGGTATTAATGAAGGCGCAATAGAATATTAGTATATGACACATTTTGCAAATAAATACATAGGTTGCCCATGGGTAGCCGGTGCACAAGGCCCTGACAGTTTTGACTGTTGGGGCTTTGTTCGTTTTGTGCTTTTGCACGAATATGGTTACAATGTGCCACCAGTTAATATCAATCCAAACAATTTAAGAGATGTTCTTAGGGCTTTTCACGGTGATTTGGCTTTTCAAGCCTTCGTTGAGGTTGATAAGCCTCAAGACGGAGATGTTGTTTTAATGCGACAAGCTAAAAATCCAGTTCATGCTGGTTTATGGCTTGATATTGATGGTGGCGGCATTTTGCATTGTGTTCGCGGAAACGGCGTTATTTTTCAAAAAGCACCTTTTCTTAACCTCTCCGGTTGGTTTATTGATAGTTTTTACCGAGTGAAAGAAATATAAAACAATGACTTATTTTAATTACTTTACAAATCCGTTTAGCCTAAACAAAGGACGGATAAGCAAAACCTTACCCAAAAATCAAACAATTTGGCAAATTGTAAATACTCAAAAGATTGATTTATCTCGTCCGGTAATTTGTTTTGTAAATGGCGTTGCCAGACTTCGTAAAGATTGGTCTAGCCTTTTATCATCTCAAGATGTTGTCAGTTTTGTTGCCTTGCCTTTGGGCGGTGGTGGTGGCGGATCTAATCCGATTAAAGCTGTATTAACCGTGGCTTTAATTGTTGCCACTGTTTATACCGGCGGAGCTGTCGGAGCGGCTTACGGTGCCGTTTGGGGTGGTGTGGCCGCGGCTGGTGTTTCTATGGCTGGTGGAATTCTTGTTAATACATTTATTCCAACCCCCAAACCGGCTCTTAATGGTATGACGTCTTCCGCTTATACACAAAGTCCGACATATTCTTTGCAGGCTCAAGGAAATGAAGCACGGCTTGGTAATCCGATACCGGTAATTTACGGTCGCCACTTAATCTATCCCGATTTTGCCAGTCAACCTTATTATCGCTATATTGATAACGAACAATATGTTTATCAGCTCCATTGTATCGGACAAGGCGAATATGATGTTGAACAAATCCGCATTGAGGATACACCGATTAGTTCTTTTAAGGAAATAACTTATCAAGTCATAAATCCACAAGAAAAGAACACATTGTTTATTGAAGATGTTGTAACTTCTGCCGAGATAGCTGGTCAGGAATTGTTAAAAAATGAGTATTGTGGTCATTTTGTCTTAAATCCGGCAGAAACCAAAATAAATAAGATAGAAATTGATGTGGCGTTCCAGCGTGGTTGTTATTATGCGAATGATAATGGTGAACTATCTTCCAAAACAATTCAGTGGAAAATAGAAGTTCGTTCTATAGATGATAATGATACAGCTTTGGAAAATTGGTATACTTTAGGTTCAGAAAGCATTACCGAAGCTACACATAATGGAATATACAAAACTTATACTTATGATGTTCCGGAAGGGCGTTATGAAATCCGAGCTACTCGTATTGATGACAAAGATACATCATCACGTGCCGGTCATGAAATCCGTTGGTCTTCTGCTAAAGGATATATCGTTTCAGAAAAAAACTACGGAAACGTAACCTTGCTGGCAATTATAATGAAGGCAACGGACAATCTTTCACAAAGGTCAAGCCGCTTAGTGAATTGCATTGTAACACGCAAGCTCAAGACTTGGTCGCCGCTTTCGGGTTGGTCGTCTTCTGTTGAGCCGACACGTTCAATCGCTTGGGCTTTGGCTGATATTTTGAAAGCCTCATACGGTGCTAATCTCAAAGACAACGCCATTGATTTACAGGCTTTATACGATTTGGATAGAGTTTGGAGTGCAAGGGGCGATACCTTTAACGCGGTATTTGATAGTAAATTAACCGTATATGAAGCCCTGTCAAGAACGGCAAAAGTCGGAAGAGCTGTTGCATTTATTCAAGGCGGTATTGTCCGATTTGTTAGAGATGATCCTAAAACCATACCGGTTGCTTTGTTTGGACCTCGTAATATTGTAAAAGATTCACTTTCTATACAATATCTTATGCCATCCGAAGATACGGCAGACAGCGTTACTATAGAATATTTTTCTGAGAAAACTTGGAAAACCTCAGAAGTTACCGGAAGTTTTGAAGCTTCAAGCTCCGATAAAATTGCAACTGTCGAACTTTTTGGCTGTACCAATAAAGAGCAAGCACTAAGAGAAGCAACTTATATGGCTTTAGCCAATCGTTACCGCCGAAGAATTGTAACTTTCACGACGGAGCTAGAGGGATTAATCCCAAGTTACGGAGATTTAATTGCCATTACCCACGACATGGCTCAATGGGGACAAGGCGGAGAAATCTTGAAACAAGAAGGCCTCAAGCTCACTTTATCTGAACCTGTTACCTTCAAAGACGGACAAGAGCATTATTTGGCTTTGCGTAAGAAAGATGGCTCTCTTGCCGGTCCTTATCTCGTCAATCAAGGCGAAGTTTCTACTGAAATAATTTTAGATACTTTGCCTGATATTGAAATTTCAACTGATACAAATAGAGAAAGAACTCATTTTGCTTTTGGAACTAACGACAAATGGAGCATATTTGCCAGAATAACAGCAATAAGGCCGCGTTCAGATAAGGTAGAACTAACGGCGGTTATTGAAGATTCAAGAGTGCATTCAACTTAGTAGGAGTTATCAATGGATTGGTTAGAATTTTTACAAATCATCTGCGTTCCGGCTTTTGTTTGGCTGGTTTATAAAGTTGGGAATGTCCAAAAAGAACTAAACGACTTTAAAGTCCAAGTGGCAAAAGAATATGCAACGCAAGTACATATTACTCGTCTTGAACTTAAAATTGATGAATTAAGACAACTTATTTGGGAGATACACAATGAATCAAAAACTACCAAGAGGGATTAGAAACAACAATCCTGGAAACATACGTCATGGAGCTAATTGGCAAGGGTTAAATCCAAACGGGCGGAATATTGATTCCGCCTTTTGCGTATTTGAAAGTCCGATTTTTGGTATTCGTGCATTGGCAAAGGTTTTAATTAATTATAAGAAAATCCACGGACTTAATACTGTTCGTCAAATTGTTAGTCGGTATGCTCCACCAAATGAAAATCAAACGAAAGCTTATATACAATCTGTAGCCAAGCAACTCGAAGTTTATCCAGATACCAAGATAGACATTGAAGAACGAGGTGTTTTAACGGTGTTTATTAAAGCTGTTATTCGTATGGAAAACGGTATTCAGCCTTATTCTGATGACACAATCCAGAAAGGGATAGACTTATGTTTCGATTAAATAAGAGAAGTTGGATACCTATAATTGGCTGGATTTTATGTTACGGATTTTTCAATAACTGTGTTATTGTGCCATATTTTCATGCCGATTTGGTGGACTGGGAGCAGTTATTAACCAGTTTAGGAATAATGCTTGGCATAAGCGGAATACGAGATATCGGAATTAATCGGAGAAAAAAAGAAAATGGAGATTCTAAAGAAGTTTAGAGCGGTGGTTTTCGCGGTCATCGCTCTTTTTTTATATTTGTTTGGCTATCGCCAAGCCAAAGAAACTGCAGAAAAAGAACAGTTGGAAGGAGAAAATAATGCCCTCAAGATTGCTAAAAAAGCTCGCGATAGCTTATCTGATGATGAGCGTGTTAACCGCTTGCACAACAAATATAAGCGGTGATTTTTGCCTTATTTATGAACCGGTGTATCCCGATTATCTCAATGACACACCGGAAACCATTAACCAAATCGACCGTAACAACGTAGTTTATGATGAATTATGCTTGTAATTTCTTAGTTGAAATTTAACAAAATTCCTTTATATTCAAGGGCAGACAGTATGAATAATGCTGTTTAGCACTTAGGTGCGAGGTTGTCGTAGGCCTTATGTAGCTAGTGGTGTAGGCAATACATCATTATGTTGTTATATTTATATGTAGCAACAAAATTGCCCCGATCTAAGGTCGGGGAGCTTTTAGCGTATGTTCAAGAGATATTTTTCTCTAAAGGCTGAAAGAATCATATCTAGCTACATGATTTACGAACGTCCCCGACCACCTTTGTGCAAAAGGTGGTCGTTTTGTGCTGTCTATAAAAAATTTGATTTCACAATACGGTATACAAAAGATATGGAAATCTTATAAACCTATTTTAATAACATAGTTAGGAGTGTGTTATGAATCATAATCAAATTAGGACTAATGTTATAAAATCTAGGGGAAGAATGATAAATGGTGAGGCCAACCCTATAGATGTCTATGTAGGAAATCGTCTCAGATTACGCCGAGAAATGTTAAAAATTTCACAAGCCAAGCTGGCTTCATTGTTGGGTGTTACCTTCCAACAAATTCAAAAATATGAAAAAGGAATTAACCGGATGGGAGCAAGCCGTATTTGGGATATGGCTTTGGTATTAAAAGTGCCAGTTAATTATTTTTACGAAGGAATTGATGAAAAAATTGATAAATATAGCCCTCGCAGGCTTTATGGAATTAGTAATGAAAATGTTTTGATTAATACAGAATCTGATCCTTTGTTTAAGGAAAACAATATCGAACTAATAATAGCTTTAGAAAAAATTAAAAATTGCAAATTACAACAATCAATTCGTGATATGATAATCTCCTTATCAAAAACGACTTCTTATAATTTATCTGAAAGCTTGGATAAAAATATTGATTAGAACATGTTTACAAAATCTCCCCACAGAATTTATTTTCTGTGGGGATTTTTTTAATATCTTATTCTAAATATTAACGAATTGTTTACAAATATTTCATCAACCTTACTAAGTTTTTCTATTTCTTCCTCAGTGGCGGTCTCAATCTGCATTTGTTCTAAAAACAGACCTTCTTCTTTTTTTCTTAAATTTTTTTCTTGGCAATTTAATTGTTTTTGTATTTTTAATTCTTCCAGTCTATCGGTGGCACAAGACAATTTATCTTTGATTTTCTTTACTTCGGCTTTAGCAATATTAATATTTTGCTCCAAAATAGATTTTTGCCGACTTGCTTTCATCTTGATGATATCAATATCCGCATTAAAAGACTTTTCTTGCTCTTTGAGATAATCTTTTTTTATGGTTTCTTCAATAATATTTGGTAACTTTACATTGGAAGAAGACATCAACTTAAGCCAATAAGCCGTTTCCTGTCCTGTTTCTTCACAACTTTCAACAGGTTGAGCCAAAATCTTTTCACATTCATCTTGAGATAAGATATCTCTGTTTTCATATTGCCCAAACAAAATATCATACGTTCTTAAAAAAGTTTTATTTTGCCGCAACACCACATTATACATAGAAATTTCACAACAAGGAACATTGCCGTTTATCTTAATTTTTCCGTTTTCAGAACATTTAATTTCTTCCAAAATTCCTTTCACCAAAATTGAGGTTAAGGTAATACGATGGGAAGCCGGCTTAAAATCTTTAGACATACCGTAGCATTTCTTTCCGGTGTACGGCACATTTCTGTTTCCGCTTGAATAATAAAACAAGCAAGGTGGCGGACAATTTTCAGATAAGGTTAAGGTTTTGTTGGTGTTATCTATAATATATTGAGGAAAATACTTTTCAAAATAAAACTTTACGACTTCCCATAAATCTTGATTAATACATTCGGCTTGTTCTTGAATATATTTTGGTGAAACTTGAACTTTTTCGGCAATATCTTTGGTAAAAGTGGTAAATAAGACGCTTTCCGCCTCAGATACAATTTGAGCGTTTGCATTTTTATTGATATTCATATTCGTCATAAAATCATTTTGAATATCGGATAAAGTCCGCCGTTTTTGCAAAACATCAGATAATTTTTCATCAAAATTGCCGACAATATCATCGGACATTCCAAAAATCCCCTGAAATTGTAATGTTCGTTTGTTAATCAGCTCCAAAATACGCACATCAGACATATTTTCCTTACTAAGCAAATTAACAACCAAAACATCAGAATTTTGTCCTTGGCGGTGGCAACGACAGATTCTTTGCTCCATTTCAACGGCATTATAAAGCAAATCATAATTTATAACCACCGGACAATACTCAATATCAAGTCCTTTGGCTGTTGTATCGTTAGTCAAGAAAATCTGAATATTTTTATCTTCTCGGAATTTTTCCAAAGCATTTTTATCGGTGTGTGTGATAACCGTATATTGTTCTGCTTGCAACAAATCAGCCAATATCGTCAATGTGGTTGAGTTTTCTACAAATATAAGAACTTTTTGTGTTTCCTTGCGAGATCTTAGATGTGCAAAAATGGTCTTTAATGCCGTTAATAATTCTTGCATTTTGGCAGAAAGTTTAATCTTTAAGGCAAGTTTTTGTATTTCTTGCAAAAATACTTTTTCCTCATTTTCGGCACGTTCAATCGGAGCTTCAAGCATTTGGCCAAAGGCTTGTGAAGAAGATGACAAAGTATGATAAAACTGTAAAGCCAGTTGGTAATTATCCATTTGCGGATAAGCGGTTTTGTTTGGCAAAGATAAATATTTGGCTACCAAGTCATAAAGTTGTTTTTCTTCATCTTGAGGTGAGTAATTTAACACAAAAGGCAACCGTTTAGTAAAATTAACATACGGTTCGACCTGTTTTTTTAAGGTACGAAAAGCAAATTGCGATACCCAAGATGATAATTCGGGATAATTTTCAGGCTTTCTGAAATAGCGTTTATAAAAACTGTCTGCGTCCGGCAATAATGTTTCATCAATAAAATGAATAAGACCATAAATATCCATAATACTCATAGTAATCGGCGTTGGTGTCAAAAGAAGTTTGAAAGCATTTCCGATTGCGTTTTTAATCACCATAACGGACTTATTGTCGGGTTTAAAGAGAAAATCAGCTTCATCAAAAACAGCCAAATTCCAATTAATAGAGGCAATTTTATCGGCGTTTTTAACAACATTTTCATAAGTTGTTAAGCATACACCTTGGCTTTCTTGCGTATATTCTGCCCAGTCAATAAGCGGTAAATTAAATTCTTCCGTGAGTTTGCTTAGCCATTGTGATATTAAATTTTGCGGCAAAACAATTAAAATATGTTCATTTCCTTCATACCAGCGCTGGGAAACAACCAACAACGCCTCGTAGGTTTTTCCCAAACTACCTTCATCACACAAAATACAACCTTTTAGATTGCCCGAACGCAAGGCAAATCTGGCCGCGGCAATTTGATAAGGCAAAATTTTGATATTGGCAGAAGCATAAACCGGCAAAAAATTATCATCATGAACTAAACCGGCTAATTTTCTAGCCTTCCATACCGCCTCAAATGATGATTGTAACCGAGAATAGCCCATTTTATCATACCGTTTGCTTAAATTCTCTCCAGTCTTTAACCGGATTTTCGGAGAATGTAACATTATCAAGAGCCTTAAAATGTTCATATCCGCAATGAATCTTTAAGGCTTCTTCCGGTCGCAAACCATAAATAAAATCAGTACCTTTGGTTTCTAAGACAAAGTAAAGTTTCTGTTCGCCGTTCTTTTCCAAATAAACCGCCCAATCGGGGTTATAGGGTCCGATAGGTGTTTCAATGGTAAAGCGGCTCGGAATTTTGAAAAACATCTTAACATCAGGATCATTATCAAGAGCAACGGCAAATTTATTTTCAACACTACTGTCATAAATCACATAATCATATATGCTGTTTTCCACGGCCACCGCGTTTTTATCAAGGTTGGCAATAAGTTCGGAACTATCAAAAATCTCTTGAATATAATATTCCTCACCGGCAAGTTTTACATATTTAATACCGTCAATAGCCAATTTGTGGCGGTTTCGTTTGATAATTTCTAAAGTCTTTTCGTAAAACTCTTGCGGATTTTTGAGGAAGTCCGTTCCACGACCGCTTTCTTGAATAATTTTATTGATGGTTGAGCGTTTTAATAAGGTTTTTATGGATATCAACCTTAAAATATCGGGCAAAACATCATAGTTTCGCTCTAAATTGGTTGAAACCATGGCTCTTTCAATATGCGAAACGCCTGATTTTTGAATTTCAATATCAGCAGTCTGACTAATTAATCGGGCGGTAGATATAGCCGGCATTTCTTTTAAGTCTTTAATACAGTTAGCCACTAAGACATCTAAGTCAAAATTAACCCGATAAGTCGTTTTTTGCTTGATTTTATTCCAAAGCTCCAAAAATTCGGGGCTGATTATGGCTTGCTTTTTCAGTCGAACCGTAACTTCTTTACTTGCGTCTCGGATAATTGTCTTGGTATCGGCTTTGTTTAAGGCCTGCAACATCGCTCTTTGAGCCGCTTTAGAATACCTTTCGTTCAAATTAAGTGTTCCTGCGGCAAGCTGAGCTTTCATTGTATCTTTGATTTTGCCGTTTTTATCAATAACCTTGCTTTCTTTCAGGTCTTCAATCATTTGAGCGGCTTCGTGATAATCAATAACTTTTTTCTCAACGACTTTTTCAGTATAAGTTTTGCTGGCCAGAGCCGCAACCGAAACTGTTTTTTCGTTCTTTATGGTTTTGACAACTTCTTGTTTTATAGCCTCGGGAATACTCGTCAGTTGAATTTCTTCCGGAGCCACTTCATTTTTGAGAGAGCCTTGTTCATCAATAACGCCTGATTTTTGTAAATCTTCAATCACAATCGTTGCAATCTCGGGCGAAATTTCTTTTTGAACTTCTTTTTCCTCATCATAAGTCAAGCCAATCAGCATACTCAATTCAAGTACGCCAAACTTAACGCCGGTTTCAGTTTCAATTTCGGTTTGCAGTTTTTGAGCAAACTCGGCAAAACTCTCATTTGCCACCACGTGCAGAATGTTGATGTCTTTGTCTTCAATACGTTCACCATTTTGATTAACGCATAATCTCAAACCACGACCGACTTTTTGACGACAGGTAAACACGGATTTTTGGTCGATAAGCGTGCAAACCTGAAAAACATTCGGGTTATCCCAACCTTCCTTCAGGGCAGAGTGAGAAAAGATAAACCTTAACGGACAATCAAAAGACAACAACCACTCTTTGTCTTTCATAATGGTATTGTATGTATCATCATCTGCAAGCGTGTCGCCTTTGGTGTCTTTATATTTTCCTTTTTTATCTTGAGAGAAATAGCCGTTATGAGCTTTTGCAACATCCGTATTAAACTTTTCTTTCAAAACGGCATATTTAGGTTTAGCCATCAGTTCGTTGTAACATTCTTCAAACATCTGGGCATAAATTCCTTTGCCGCCGTCTTCCGTTCGATATTTTTTAACCTCATCAATAAAGAACAACGACAAAACCTTAATCCCTTTATCAAAATAGCGTAATTCTTTATCTAAATGCGTTTTTATAGTGTGGTAGATTTGAGCACGTTTTATCACATTTTCATCAACGGAGCCAATCGCTTTTCCAAGATTAACCGTTTCTGCATTAGAAAACTCAATACATTCATACCCCGGAGTGCAATCAATACCGGAAACGACATAATCTTCATAAAGTTCGCGGTGTCCGGAGAGAATAAACAAATCATCATTCGGTTTAACCGTAATTGTCTTACGGCTAACCAGTCCCTCTTTATTTTCAACGTCTATCTCTATCTTGGCGGTAAATCCGTTAGCATTAGACACAGCCTTCAGAGCAATATAAGGCTTGTTTGAATCATTAAGGATTGAATTGGAAATCACGCTGATTTGTTTGACTAAGCCCATTTGGTAAGCATCAACCGGCGTCAAACGATAAACCAGATTTTGCTTTTCTCGGTGTGTCGCCGAATATCTCAAGACACAAAGCGGATTAAGTGAAGCAATCGCCTCTTTGGCTTTTGGTGTATTATCAACACTTTGCGGCTCATCAATAATCACCACCGGATTAGTGTTTTGAATATAACGCATTGCCGTTTCGCCGTTTAATTTGTCTTGTTCTTGATTAATGACATTTTCGGCTTTTTTGAACGCGTCAATATTAATAATCATAATCTCAATATTATCAGAAGTTGCAAAACTCTTAACGGCATTGAGTTTGGCAGAATTATAAATAAAGTAGTGATAAGGGCGATTATATTGGTTTTTGAAATAATCTTCGGTAACTTGCAAAGACTTATAAACACCTTCACGAATAGCCACACTCGGCACAACAATAATAAATTTTGTAAATCCGTAAAGATTGTTTAACTCTAATATGGTTTTGGTATATACAAAAGTCTTTCCAGTACCGGTTTCCATTTCAACGGAGATAGGAAAAGCCTGAGCTGAATCAATTTCGGTTTGAGGCAAGGCATGAGCCTTTTGCACGGTGTTTAAGTTTTCTTGTAATGTTTTGGCATCAATCAAAAGACGGTTGCCTAAGCCAAACTCGTTTTCAAGCAAATTATATTGAGCCGAATTATCCGAGATGGAAAAAGTCGTATTAGCCTTTTCTTGCCCTTTGAAAAGCCTTGCCACCGTTTCTACAGCATCATTTTGAAAATCTTGATTCTTAAACTTTAGTTTCATGAATTTTTCTCCAAAGACTTATTGGGAAGGGCTTCATTTTTTACTTGTGTTCCTTCATATGGAGTATTAAAAACAGTCTTTTTCTTACCTTGATTTAAATATTCCACAACACCAAGAATATAATCTGCTCCGTCTATTGTTATTGTTTCAGTACATGGTTGAGCTATTGAATATATAATATGAAGCTTTTTTAGTTTTAGTCTGATATTTTGCCTAACAATATAAGCATCCTCAAATTCAATATCTTTTTCATGAAGTCCATAATCATCATTTTTATTTGCAATTTTTTGTTGTAATTCATATAAGGAATATTTTTCATTTTTAGTTTTATCTTCTATAAAAACTTCAGTATTTAACGGATCTGAAATATTAATCTGTTCTATATCTATATTGTTTTCGTCAAGGTATTTCTTATCAAGAAAAGTCTTACATTTTATAATCACAGGCGATGGACATATCGTAATATTTAAGGATATTTTTCTTACTAAGGGCTGCCCTTTTTCATTAACCCAATCACTATCATCAGATTTTCTAACACACAATAATTCGATACCACTATTTTTGGCTTTTTCTTTAGCTCCTGATTGATAACCTTTAGTGGTCGCAATAATTCCTCTAAAATTTGGATAATCTTTTAATTTACCAATTAAAGCGTCTATTTTTTCAATGGATATGGGGGAATTATAATCTTTACATTCAATAACTGTATTATAGATGATTCCCCCTAATTCATATTCCCAGAGTACATCAAACTGCCGTTCAACACCAAATTTATCAGCGATTTTTTCATTGTGTCTTACTTTAATGTTTTTCTGCCCGCCTTGATTTTCAGAATTAAGTATAGCTTGCATTAAATTTTGCACAAAAAGTTCATATTCAATTCCGGTATTTGTCATTATCTTATCTTTCTTTATTACCTACACAAGAGTAAGTTGCAATATCTTCCCAGTTAGGAAATAAATCAACCAATTCCTTAAATTTTGGAGTTAACGAAAATTCGTGTCCATATTTGTACTTGCTTGACCCCATGCCATTTTTTACAACCAAACCTGTACGTTGCAATCCTGTCAGTAAAGAATGATAGGATAATATATTAATTTTACCTTGTTTTTCGCCAAATAATTCTATTAAAGCATTATCTAATGCTCTATCATATATTTCAAAAGAATCGTTATTCTTCTCTAGGTACTTTATAGTTGTTGCAAGAAGTACAATTTCATTTTCATCTAAATCTGCTAATATTTTTGCGTGTTTTTGAAAATTATTTGCCGTTAATTGTCCTTTTTCATTTAACCCACAAATCAAACGTGCCATAAGTCGTAAATTGCATATAGCCGTACCTTCTAATGCTTCGCGAGTCAATCTGTAGAAAATAGCAATCATATCATCTTCATTAACACGAGAAAAATCTCCTTGGCGCATTTCTTTTTCAATAACCCAACGCAAGTTTTCCTTTTTTTTATTTTGATACTTTTTTAAAAGGCTTTTACCGGCATCTGCGAAAGATATTTGATTAATTATGCTTACTATATCCATCGGTATTATTTATAAACCTCATTTATTTTTGGTGTGAATCATAAGAAAATAGTTTTTATTATTTTTTGCTTATTTTTCGTTTTTGATCTTCATTTTTCCATTTATATTCCAAAATAATGCTTAAACTATCTAAAAAATCAGACATTTGTAAATAAACTTCATCAGATATAAAGATATTTTCACCGTGAAAAACTTGATTTCTTGTCCTAAGTATAAATAGTAAAAATTCATATTCATCTTTAACAAATAATCCCGATTTGTACCTTTCATAGAGAGCAGTTCTTATATTAAATTGATTTAATCCTTTCATAAATATTTTTTCAAAGTTAATCCATGAGTGCATAAACCTATCTATGGGCTGTCTGTTATTTATTTTTATCGTTTTATGAGGTATCTTTTCAGCTTCTTTTTCAACTTTTTCTAGTGTTTCTAATTGCCACTGATTAATTCTTAAAACTTTTATTTCTGATATTTTTTGAGATATAGATTTTATCAAAGTAGAGATCTCAGATTTAAATAAGCAACATAAAATTAAAACAGCAAAAACTAAACTAATTGAATTTCCTGTATCTATAATAAAATCAAAAAAAGAAATAGTGTTTTGTTCAAACGAACACTTTATATTAGAAAGCCAAATAGGATCTACGGAAACACCCCAAAAACTTAATATAAAAATTAGAAATATTAAAATTAAAAAGTATTTTATTAGTTTTTTCATCATTTCCCCCTACAACAGCTCTATTTCAATACCTTTGTCTTTACTGATATAATATGCGTTAGAGAGGGCAACGTCATCTTTGAAAGCATTTTCAGCGGCAACAATTTTGGCAGGAGCCAAATCACACATTGCAGTTATGTCTTCCGGTGTAATTCCGCCGTTTGATTTATCCAAGCAGACCAAAACCAAACCATCTTCACCGATTGAATATACCTTTCTGCCATTTACTTGAGTTTCAAAAATCTTGTAAGTAACCGGAATACCGAGTTTTAACATAACCTCATAAACAACATCTAATTCCGTTCGGTCTGTTTTGATACTTTCAACCATATTGTTCATACGAGTAAACAAATCTTGGGTGTTATTATCTAAAATCGGCGTATCGTCCCATTTTACGAGATTTGAAGTATCTAATTTGAAAACCTTAAATCCCGTATCAACTTCGGGATGTTCTGCTCTAATCTTAGCTCCAGCACGGCGGATACGTTCTTTACCGATTTCACAAATATTTTTATAACCGGCTTTCGCTCCTTGTGAATTTTCGTTGC
This sequence comes from uncultured Alphaproteobacteria bacterium, assembly GCA_944391685.1. Taxonomy (GTDB): domain Bacteria; phylum Pseudomonadota; class Alphaproteobacteria; order RF32; family CAG-239; genus CAZU01. The sequence continues at coordinate 81,610 of CALXUM010000003.1, read as the reverse complement.
ATAATTCAGGAAGTTGGACCATAATAAATTGACGTTTTATTTGATCATCAGCATTCATTTGCATAACAGCATGGGCTGTGGTTGCTGAACCAGAGAAAAAGTCTAGAATTATATCTGTATCATCAGTGAACAGCATTGATGCAAGTCTACTTACTACATAAATCGGCTTAGGAAAATCAAAAATTTCTGAATTACCAAAGAGTTCTTTTATTTCATTTTTTGCATTTTGATAATTTGTTTCTTTTTCAATCCAAATAGTTTTTATTTTTGTAGTTTTAATCTCACCATTATCATTATCTATAAAATCTTTTCTAAATATATCCCACGCATCTGGCTCCCCAGTTCTATTAACTTTTTTGGCTACAACTTTATCTATTTCTTGAATAAATTTATCTTTTCCCCATGTCCATCTACTCAACTCACCAGTAGGTCTTTGAGGAATCACTTCAATATCCGCATCATTCATTTTTGTTAAAGATACTGCATGCGTCTCGCGATTTACAAAAACAGGATAAAACATATTAGGTCTATCCTCCTTTCTCCATGCACCGCCTCTTTTTCTTAATCCTAAAAGACGATACATCCTACCATTATCATCTTTTAATGAATATTCAGATATAGAACCTTCATCTTTTTCAACGCCTTTTATTTCTAAGCAATCCATACTTTTTGCATACATTAAAACATATTCATGTACATAAGATAAAAATTTACTATTTTGTGAGCCTCTAGGATTACTTTGAATAGTAAACAAACCAACAAAATTCTCCTCACCGAAGACTTCATCACAAAGTTTTCTCAAATTTGTAACTTCATTATCATCAATAGAAATAAAAATCACACCATCATCACGAAGCAAATTAGCCGCCAAACGCAATCTAGGATACATCATATTCAACCAGTTTGTGTGATATCTGCCCATAGTTTCGGGGTTAGATTTGGTTGTTTGCGATGTAATTTCCTTATATTTTGCCAAAGGATCTTTGAAGTCATCTTCATAAACAAAGTCATTACCGGTATTATACGGCGGATCTATATAAATCATCTTAACCTTACGATAATAAGCATTTTGCAAGAGCTTCAAGACTTCTAAATTATCGCCCTCAATATACAGATTATTGGTATTTTCAAAATCCACACTTTCTTGCACACATGGGCGGAGAGTTCCTGTTGAACGCTTACCGGCAATTTTATAGCACTCGGATTTGCCTTTCCATTCAAACTTGTATTTCTCAAAATCGTTGTCTATATATTCACCACACAAAGACAACAACTTGTCTATATCCAGTTTGCCTTCACTAAAACATTGCGGAAACACGGCTTTTAATTTTTCTTTATCAGCCGCCTCAATATCCAAACTTTTGCCGTCAACCTTTTTAATCTCAATATTTTCCGCCATTTTTGCTACCTTCTAAATATAAAATTAACTAGGTTATGCTAACGGTAAAATCTTAATAAATCAAGTCATTCAGAGGTTTTATTGGCAATTTTATTATTGCTTTTTTGGGTTTATTATAGTATTTTTGAGTATCTTACAACAAAACAGTTAAGGCTTAAATGTCTAAATATCTAATTACAACTGCAAATGTTTTTATACCTGCCAAAATTAGATATACAAATATATCTAGCACATATTTGCCTGCCGACATATTAAATAAAATGTTAAAATCATTTGGTGAGGAAAGCCAAATGATTGCAGGAGTTGATGTTTATGGCAAGCACGCATACCGAGCTATGCGACACATTAAAAACAAATCCCAATATATAACTGATTGCAAAAAAGAGTTCAGACAAACTTTATCTAAATTTGGCATTGAACCTGACCTATATATTGATTCTGATAATTCCAAAATGAACGAATTTGTTGAATACTCTATAGGTGAATTATACAAAAATGGCTTATTAGTTAAAACGCAGGATTATTCTTTTTATTGTCAAGATTGCCATGAAGACCTATCCAAATCAGAATGTGAAATTACAACTCAAAAAGAGGGACGACTAAAAAAACATTCTTCTATTGAAGAACTATTACAAGAAGATTTTGTCTGTAAATTATGTGGTAGTAATAATGTTGAAATACGACAGGATATGCAATGGGGCCTATTACTTCCAAGGACAGATTTTTTAAAATATCTTGTGGAACAGCAGGATACAACATCAAATATTATTCCAAATATACAAAATATTTACAATAAAGATTTTGATTGTTGGACATTCACAAGAAATAATTATGGAAGACAAATGCCAATAGATAAAGAAAAAAGTATTTATTTATGGTATGATTCTATGGTTTCAAAATTGCTGGCAGTGTCTTCTAAACCAGAAAATGTTGCTAATGATATTAAGAATGTTAAAATGATTTCATATTTTGGCAAAAATATTTTACCTTATTATTCTTTGATGATGCCAACAATTTTCAATAAAGGTTTTAATGTATCAAAATTTAATATAAAATTTGCCGCTCGTGGTTTTTGCCTAACACAAGATAATGATGCCTCAATTTTAATGCAAGACAGCTATACTCCTGATGAATTGAGTAAAGTTCGTCTGTTTATCGCCTCAAGAGTTCCTGATAAAATTAAAGATTACAAATTAACAGAAGATAGTTATAAACAATTTTTAAATGGGACTTATAAAAATTTCAGAAAATACTTTCATAGGTTATCTGTTTTTGAGAACCATAATTATATTGCCCCTCAATCGGAAGATTACCAAATAATTAAGAATCACTTAAGAGAAGGTAGAGTCAATAAAGTCTTATCGACGATTGAGCAATGGGCTATTGATGATATGAAGGCATTCTCAAAAGAAAATTACGATATAAATGCTATAAAAAATAGGTATGCTATAATTTCAACAGCAATCTCCGCGGTTGCTCCAAGTTTAAAGAGAGAAAATAATACGCATAAGCAGGGCTTGATAAATACATCCATTTTGGAGAAATTTCATGATTATACCAAATAAATTAAAAAAAGGTGATAAAGTTGCAACAATATCCATTTCTTTTGGAACAGCCTCTATCTTTCCGGAAAGGTATAAGGCGGGCATCGAAGAATTGAAAAAAAAATTTAATGTTGAAGTTGTGGAAATGCCAAATTCCTTAAAATCTCACGCATGGTTACAGGATCATCCGGAAGGGCGAGCTGAAGACTTTATGAAAGCGGTAGAAGATAAGGATATAAAAGCAATTATTTGTAATATTGGTGGTAATGATAGCGTTAGATTTTTAAAATATCTAGACATAGAAAAAATAAAACAAAATCCTAAAATTTTTTTAGGATACTCAGATGCAACTGCTATTCACGTCTTTCTATATAAACTTGGCATTACTTCTTATTATGGACCAACTGTTATGGCTGGTTTTGCAGAAAATGGAGGAATGCAGCCATATTCTTATGAGTGCTTAAAAAAAATGATTTGTGATGATAGTTGCGATATATTTTATCCCAATCAAACCGGATGGACTAATGAATTCTTAGATTGGAGCAATCCTGATAATCAAAAAATCAAAAGAAAATTAAACAAATCTTGTCCACCTAAATTATTACAAGGTTGTCAAAATGTTCGCGGTCATTTAATAGGTGGATGTATTGAAAGCTTAGAACAGTTAAAAGGTACAGATTATTTCTTTAATAAATCGGATTTTGATGGAGCTATTTTATTTTTAGAGCTCTCCGATATAAACTTAGGTAGTAATTATTTTATGAAATGTCTTAGAAACTACGGTTTGATGGGTTGTTTTGATAGAATTAAAGGAATAATGATTGGACGCCCAGGAGAATTTTTTAATGATATGGCTATGTTAGATTCTTTTGATGAAATGGCCTTGAGAATTGTCGCCAAAGAGTTTGGGCATCCTGAGCTACCAATTATTTCTCGTATGGACTTTGGGCATACTGAACCAATGATGACCTTGCCATATGGAATTGAAGCAACATTAAATATTAGCGATTTATCCTTAAAATTTTAGGTGAAAAATGAAAAACTTTAAAACTTTTATGATGAAAAGGAAGCGTGAAGATTATTTACCTCCTGATTACTATATAAAATTACTTAAAACTTATTCTTTTTCAGGAATAACGGATATAGAAATTTTTGATAACGTTCTAAAAAAAATATCAACTCCTTTCAAAGCGATGGAGTTTGGTTGTGGAACAGGTCGCGGCACTATACAATTTTTAAAAAGATATCCTCAGTCTGATTTAGATATTTTAGATTTGAGCACTGAAATGTTAGACTATTCTCGTAAAAACTATGCCATTCATAATGCAATTTTGAGTGATAGTCTCAATTATATGCAAAGTTGTAATGAAAATTATGACTTTTGTTTTAGTTTATGGAGTTTTTCTCATTCTGTTCACCAGCATCTTGAACGCTTTAAAACTGAAGAACAGGGAAAATCACATATTCATAACATACTAAAAAAATTTATTGAAAACAACTTAAACAATAATGGTAAATTTTTTATCATTCACTTCGATTCCCAGTCTGATGAACAAAAAATCCTAATGAAGCAGTGGGCTAAAAAGTCGTACGTTTATGACCGAGGCAATAAATTAAGCTTATCTCTAGAGGCTATAAAAGATTCTTTAGAAATTTTAAAAAGTCAAAACCTAATTAATTATCAGATTGAACACTTACTTGGCGATCCAATATATTATGACTCAATGGAAGAAGCTCTTGAAATATTTCTAAACTTTCATCTTGAGGGTGAATTTAATAATTGTAGTGAAGATAAATGGAACTCCACTATAAAAGAGGTAGAAATGGATTTACAAAACTTCACTCTTGCTGATAAACGTCTGGCTGTGCGACCAGCTTGCTATACGATTCTTATTGAGAAAAAGTAACACCTAAGAAAAAAGCCCTATCAAGGGCTTTTTTCTGGAGGAGTTTTCTTATAAAGCATGAGCTGTAAATAATTCAGGATCTATTTCTTTATGTGATTTTCTTAAAATTAAGATTGTATATCCCATATGCGATAAATTATAACGAAATAGTAGCATATATCTTCTATAAACCTCTTTAAGGGTGATGGCGGCTTTTTCATTTAAATCTTTTAGATGTTCTCTTGATAAAATGTAATCACAAAATTGATTTATTTTTTCTTCGTCTATGTTATCAAAAGCAAAATCTTTCTCAAGAAAAATTTCAAAATCCCCTTTTGTAAAGAAATCTATCCAAAAATCTTTGTATAATGGTTTAATGTTGACCTGAATTGCATTAGAAACATCTTTGATTAACTGATCTGACGGCTTTTTTATATAATACATGGGAACCGCAACTAAAAATCCGGTGTCTCGAAGAACTCGTTGATACTCAGAAAGAGCTTTTTCTTTATCACTAAGCAACGATGTAACATTACCGCAAATTACCATATCAAAGAACTTGTCCGGTAAGGATAGATTCATGGCATCATTTAATTCAAAAGTAGTCTTTGAATCTACACCAACAATTTTTGCCCGCTTTCTAGCTTCTGATAAGCTGTCCTCATTAATGTCAATGCCGACCACCTCTGCCCCTGACAAAGAGGCAATATCTATTGCAGTGTTTCCTGTACTTGTCCCTATATCTAATACTCTCTTGCCTTCATGCAGACAACACATAGATGCTATATAAGCAACCGTTTGTGCTCCTCCTGGAATTCGATTGGTTTCTCTAACCAATCCAATTAACTCATTATAAGACATTTTCATAATATCTTGTTCTGTTAATTTACTTAAATCCATGATAACTCCTTATGGAAAGTTCAGTTGTTTATGATTCCTGATGAGTAGCATACAGTCTCTGATATCATCATGTTGATATAACCAAAGTATAAAACGTTCAATTCCCATACCAAAACCTGCCGTTTGTAATGGACAGATATTTTTCATATCATAATACCATTTATAATCATCAATAGATACTTTATGGAAATCCAACGATTTTAATAAATCTTGTGCAGAAGTACAACGCTCACCGCAACCAACCACCTCACCAATTCCAGCGAGTAAATCTGCAGCTTTTGCCGTCTCAAAATCATTTTCTTCCGAAGCTTGATAGAAAGGAACGATTTTGGTTGGAAGTTCTGTTAACCAACAAAAATCTCCATAACGTCGAATTAATTCTTTTTCGCCATATTTTGTAATAATCAAATTACCAAAATTATCTTTAGATACAGCATCATTAACACTTTTAAGTTCTTCTAATGCTGTTTTATATGGTATTTGAATAAAATGATTTTTAGGATTGTTGACTAACTCCAAAATATGTTCAACACCGCAGATTGACGTTATAGTATCTTTGTATTCAGAAAGAAATCTTGTGCTCAAGTACAAAATATATTCTTGAATAATTTTCATAACATCATTTAAATTACCCTTGATTTCTGCTTCTGAATGGAAAAACTCATTTAAATGTCTTTCGTCGACATCTTCTCCGCGAAAAGAGGGCATAATATAGTAACACCCTTTCTCTGTGAGGCGAGTTCCTATTTCTAGGCTAAATTGCATAGAATCAGCAAGAAACACGTCCTGACCTCTAATATTGACTTTAACAGGTAACGAATCACTTCCTTCCCCCATGGGAGAACTAATAGAGCCTGTTGTTATTGGAAATATAACAGGTTTTATTTTTTTCTCTTTATAAAAGTCATGAGTATATGAGATAACAGAACTAAATGTATTAAGTAATACTTGATACCAAGGATTCTTAAACAATTCTTCAATATGATTATTGCTTTCAATATATTTCATTGTGGTATTTTTTTAGCTATACGAATGTGCATTAGCTTATTAACAAAAGACTTAAATGTCAATACCTCACGCTGCAATTTTGACTTTTGAAAACCTAATAAAAGCCTATCAAACAATATTTAAACTTGAATGCAATCAAATCAGCAAATATTAACTTCTTGTAACTACAAACTAATTAATAATTAAATTTTGTCAAAATAAAAAGCCATAATTAATTCATTCTTTTGTACATGAAAAATTCTATTTTCGCAATAAATTGTTACCTTAAAACAGCCTAACTTATTGAAAAACAGTAATATTTTTCTAAAAAGTACTTGCGTTTTACCAACGGTATGTCAGTATAGAATATGTAAGGATAATTTAATAAAATCAAGGAGTTAGAAAAATGGAAAGTGTTTTAGAAGATGAATATGATGATAGCTTTTTATCTCCTAATCATCAAAAAATCGCTGAGTTAAATGACCGATTCAGAAAGAGCTTCTGCGGTGGTAAAGTCCTCATGACTTGCGGAATTGACGCTTTGGATTGGGCGACAAAAACAAAAATTATAAGCAAGGTGCAAAAATTTAATGAGTTTAATTTCAAAAATGACCCTCACGGAGAGCATGACTTTGGAATTGTCCAAGAAGGTGATGTAGAGGCTTATTGGAAAATTGATTATTATGACAAAACTTTGACTTATGGCTCTGAAAATCCAGCAGATGAATCAATAACCACCAGAGTTTTGACAATTTTATTACCGATTGAATATTAATAAAGGAGAGCAAAAATGACTTTTGATGTAAAAAAATACCCCGGATATACAGAGATGTTATTCCGCAACCGTAAACCAACATTAACCAGAAAGAAATCTCTTGAAACCTTTTATACCGGCGACAATAAAGAAGTTTATTTGTATGACTTTTATAATAAATATTATTTCTTTATGAAATTTGAAGGTTTTGACCCATATATTAATATCCACACCGACAACAAATACCAAGTTAGCCAGTTTGATAAAATGATTGAAGAATATCAAGAAAAGTTCAAAAGTATTAAAATTGATGACGTGGAAGAACAATTTGTAAATGTTGTAACCAAAAAGCAACCCGATGATATAAACCCCCAATATTTAGATTTTTGCCAAAAATACATTAAGCGAAAAGGCTTAGATGTTCCTGACGAATCGTTAGTCGTAACCGAGTGCCATAAAATAGGTTATGATGAAAACGGGAGAATGACCTTTGAGAAAGTTGAAATGGAAGACAACACGGAGATACAAGAGGAGCCTCAAGAAAACGCTCCTCTTTCTTTTAGCGAAAATGCGCTGGAAGAAGTCCAAGAAAACGAAGATGACGAATGGAAAGGATTTCCACCGGAAACCATTGTTCCAATTCCGACAGATGAGATTGATGAAGAAATTTGTAATGTAAAATCTAAGAAAGTCAAAAAATCTAAAAAAAAATCGAGCAAAAAGAAGTCGAAAAAATAAATGAAGACAGCATAATCCGGAGATTGGAAGCAATCTCCGGATTAAGTTATTACCCAGTATATAAAGTTTTTGAAGATTTTTGTAAAATTTGCAGTTGTTCATTACACAATACCTTTAAGGATGCCCCTGTTATGGCTCAAAGCTATTACAGGGATTTGTTTATTTCACGAGAGCAAGAATTTAAGAATATTGCGAATAAATATGATAAAGCTGTTTTCAATGAATATTTTCCAAGCCTTATGGCCATTTTAGCAAGATTATTATTAGAAAGCCCAAAAGATTATCTGGGAACAATATTTGCGAGATTAAATTTAGGACAGCATTACAGAGGACAATTCTTCACTCCGTCGCACATCTGCGAGTTTATGGCAGAAATAACTTTTAATGAAAATTTAGAAAAAGCAATTCAAGAAAAAGGATATTGTCGCGTTGCCGAGCCAACCTGCGGATCTGGAGCTATGGTTTTGGGATTGGTTAAATGTCTGCAAAATCGCGGATATGAAAAGCTGGGCGGCAAATTATATATTGAGGCCACTGATATTGATGAGTTATGTGTCTGCATGACTTATACGCAACTTAGCTTATTAGGCCTAAGTGTTCGCGTTATTCACGGCAATAGCTTATCGGGAGAAATCTTTTCCACTTGGGATTCCCCTAATTTACAAATGGTAAACCTAGCAGGGTATTTCTATATATAATATTACAAATTTGACGGCTTAATAAAGAGGCAAAAATTTAAAAAAATTCAAAATTAAATTAAATACATTGAAATACTACAAGTTTTAATATACTATCATTATTGGTAGTTTTAGAATAACATAGTTTCTTAGAGGTTGTATATGAACGAGATTCAATTTAATAAAGAAAAGGATAAAATCCTTGATGAAATAAGCAAAATGGAACTTCCTATCCATGTCAAAGCAGCATTATATACCTCCAAAACAAAGAACTTGAAAAAAAAAGTAAATAAACCACTAAAAGTACAACAACACTTATCGCTAGATATTTGTAACAAAGACGGTCTCTATATTACTGCACATATAAAGGATAATAAGTTGGATATAGAATATTATGATCCAGCAGGACTTTATGGATGTTATGAAAGACACTTAACTCTTACGGAAGAAGCAACACAAAAATTATATGATATGTATCAATGCAACGGACACAAAATCTTATCTAAATTGAAGGAGCTATTTCCCAAAGAAACATCGACGGAATATTTTCAAAATTTTTGCGATAAGCATAATTTAAAATATGAAACATTTACATTTATAGATTAGTGAACAATTTCAAACTAATAATAAAAAGGAGATGACTATGGCTGAATTAATACAGTTAGAAAGAATTTCATTAAAAGGAAATCCCCAAATAAAGGAAGATTTAATACAAAATTTTATCTTTAATAATCCGAGTGTGCTAGGTTTAGGTGAATTAACACCTCTAATGAGAGAAAAAAACCAACCTGCTGGCGGAAGGTTAGATATACTGCTTGGAGACGATGATGGAGCAAGATATGAAGTGGAAATTCAGTTAGGAGCAACTGACCCTAGCCATATAATTAGAACAATTGAATATTGGGATACAGAAAAAAAGCGTTATCCTAATTATGATCACTGTGCAGTCATTGTAGCTGAAGAAATTACATCTAGATTTATGAATGTTATTTCTTTATTTAATGGACATATTCCATTAATAGCTATTCAAATTGCAGCATATAAAGTTGGAGATAACATATCCTTAACATTTACAAAAGTTTTAGATAGGATGACCTTGGGAACAGATGAAGAAGAACAATACGAAATTACAGATAGAAAATATTGGGAAACAAACAGCAATGCAAAAATGCTCAAGTCTGTAGATAGTATTTTTGCAGATATTGGTCAATTTGCTACCGGATATGAGCTAAAATATAATAAATTTTATATTGGTTTGGTTAAAGATGGAATAGCAAAAAACTTTATATCATTTAAACCTAAAAAATCATTTTTATATCTTGTTATAAAAGGAACTGAAGATCTTGAAAAGCTTAAAGAGCTAGAAAATTCAGGATTAGATGTAAGTTATAAGGCACGATGGAAGGTGTATGATATAAAATTATCGGGATATGAAGAATATAAAAAGCACAAAGAGTTAATTGACAATCTTATAAAAGATGCGATGTCTTATTTCTCTATTTCAGAATAAAAGCAGAAAATTTATTCTCTTTTCTGGATAAAAAAGATTTTTTTGGTGATTCCACTATCCATTGTAATAAGCTGGAGGTAGCTTGTTTTAGCGTGGTTGCTCGGTGGTAGCTCGGCTAAAAAATCGCTAAAATTTTAAGATTAACATATTGATTTATAAAGATAATATTTTATAAGCGCAGTCGATTTGTAATCAGTGGGTCGGGAGTTCAAGTCTCTCAATCGGCACCATTAAAAACAAAATACGCCTTTAAGAGGCGTTTTTTTGTTTTTAAAGTCGATTAATGCAAATTCTCTTTTCTTTATTTAATTTAAGAACATCTCAAAGAAAAAGATTTTATTTTATATTAAACTTCAGTATCTAACAATCAACTATATTTTCATAAAACAAAATATTCCTGACTTAGATATACATTATTTCTATAATTCTAGAAATATAGAAACAACATATAGGAAATTTACATGAAAAAAAACTTAAATAATATTGCTGCCGTATTTGATGCCTTAAGCAATGAAACACGTTTGCAAATTTTTAGAATCTTGGTGGAACATAGCCAAGATGGAATTACCCCGACGGAAATTTCCGCTTTGATGAATGATTTGCCAAGAAATACATTGTCTTTTCACTTGAGCTTGATGGCCAATGTTGGGCTTTGTGTTTTTGAAAAAAAAGGAAAACAAATTTTTTATAAACCCCAATGTTGTTTGATTAAAAAAATTACCAAATTTTTGCTGACAGATTGGTGTGAAGGAGAATGCAATTGTTAGATATATTTACGCGTTTGGCCGATTGGTCTATTTTGCAAATGGGCCTCACAAAAGAAACGCATCTTGGTTCTGCCGTGCATTTTTTATTGAAGATAGCACCAAAATCTTTGTCCTTTTATATTTATTAATATTCATTATATCTTTGTTTCGCTCGCAGCTTAGTCCGGAACGCGTCAGAGATTATTTATCCGGAAAATCGCGCTGGAGCGGTTATTTCTTAGCGGTATTCTTGGGTGTGGTGACACCTTTCTGCTCTTGCTCTTCCATCCCGTTATTTATGGTTTTTTTGGCAGCAGGTGTCCCATTTGGTGTGAGCGTGGCATTTTTGGTTAGCTCGCCCTTGATTAGTGAAATTGCGGCAATAATGCTCCTTAGTATGGGAAATTATGGGGTTTATATTGTTTCAATTTATATTATTTCCGGAACAATTATTTCGGTTTTGGCCGGATATTTGGCTGATAAATTTCATGTAGAAAAATATTTAGCTCTTAATATTCCTAAGACGACACCTCCTGTATGTGCTTGCTCATCTATGAAAGAAAAAGCTGTTGCCTTAATCAAATATGCCCATACATTTTCTTGGAATTTGGTTAAATCGTTATACCTTTATATCTTAATCGGCTTAACCATCGGTGCTTATATGCATGGCTATATTCCGCAAGAGTTTTTTGTAAAATATATGGGAGCGGATAATATTTGGGCTGTGCCTTTTGCCGCTATCGTCGGTATTCCGATTTATGCTTCTCAAGCAGGCATTGTACCTTTGGTTCAAGTTTTATTGATGAAAGGTGTTCCGGTCGGTACGGCTTTGGTGGCTTTTATGAGTATTGCCACAATTTCTTTGCCAGAGATGATGATGCTCAAAAAAGTGTTTAGCTTGAAACTTTTGATGATATTCATCGGTTATTTGTTGGTGGCATTTATTGCTACTGGCTATTTACTTAATTTACTATAGGGGAAATATTATGAAAGAAATAAAAATATTAGGCACCGGTTGTCCGAAGTGCAAAGCTACATTTCAAGTTATTGAAAATGCGGCAAAGGACAACAAATTTTCCGGAACGATTGAAAAAATAGAAGATATTGCTACTATCATTTCTTATGGTGTAATATCAACACCGGCAGTAATAATTGATGGAGAAATTGTTTTTTCAGGAAGAATACCAAGCAACGAACAGGCAAATAGTTGGTTCCGTTCTTAATAACAAAAGCCCCTCACTTCAAGGGGCTTTTAATTTTATTTATTTTCTTTCAAATCTATTTTGATGTGCAATTCTTTAAGCTGCTTTTCTGTCACTGTGTTAGGAGCCTGCATCATCAAATCTTGTGCCTTACCGTTAAGCGGAAAAGCAATAACGTCGCGAATAATCTCCTCATCAAGCAACAACATTACCAAACGATCCATGCCATAAGCCGATCCTGCGTGCGGAGGAGCTCCAAACTTAAAGGCATTAATCATTCCCCCGAATTTATTGTCAACCACGCTATGATCATAACCGGCAATCTCAAAAACCTTATACATAATCTCCGGAGAATGATTACGCACGCCGCCTGATAACAGCTCAACACCGTTACAAACAAAATCATATTGATAAGCCAATATATCAAGCGGATTTTTATTTGACAACGCGTCCATTCCGCCTTGCGGCATAGAGAACGGATTGTGTGAAAACTCTACCTCGCCGGTTTCTTCATTTTCCTCATAAAACGGAAAATCCACAATCCAACACATCTTGAAAGAGTTTTTATCAACAAGTCCTAGCTCTTCGCCAACTTTATTACGCAAACGGCCGCTAAATTTATCAAACTTAATTCCTTTGCCAACCATAAATAAGGCTGCATCATTATCTGATGCTCCTAAAGCTTGTTTAATCTCGGCAATTTTAGCTTCACTCATCATACGTGAGATACCCTTAACACCGGATGTGACCCAAGCGATATAAGCAACTCCGCCCATACCTTCTTCTTTGGCAAAAGCATCCAACTTATCAAAAAACGAACGAGGTTTGTCGGCAATACCTTTAACCAACATACCTTTAATCATTTTTCCTTCTTTAGCCAGTGTGTCATAAACTCCGAACCCGCTGTCACCAAACAAAGAAGTTACATCTTGCAACATCAACGGATTACGCAAATCAGGTTTGTCCGAACCATATTTAAGCATAGCCTCGCGGAACGGAATATGAATAAACGGAGCCTGATCAACTTTTTTGCCGTTGGCAAATTCATTAAATATAGTACCTAAAGTATGCTCTATAACCTTAAAAACACCATCTTGAGTAGCAAAACTCATTTCCATATCAAGCTGATAAAACTCTCCCGGAGAACGATCGGCTCTTGGATCCTCATCACGAAAACAAGGAGCAACCTGAAAATACTTATCAAAACCTGAAACCATCAACAATTGTTTGAATTGTTGCGGAGCCTGTGGAAGAGCATAAAATTTTCCTGGGTTCAAACGCGATGGCACCAAAAAGTCACGTGCTCCCTCTGGCGATGATGCCGTCAAAATCGGTGTTTGGAATTCGGTAAAACCTTGCTCACGCATCAACTCTCTTGAACGCTGAATAACTGCCGAACGCAACATAATGTTTTTATGCACACGCTCTTTACGCAAATCCAAAAAACGATATTTGAGGCGAATTTCTTCCGGTGCATCATCTTCAATTGCCACCTGAAAAGGCAAAACCTCAGCTTCCGAATACACTTCCAATCCGGTTATTTTAATTTCAATATCTCCGGTTGGCATATTTTTGTTTATACTTTCACGCATAACCACCCTACCGGTTATACCGATAACCGATTCCGGACGCAGATTCTCTATTTTTGCAAATAAATCAGAATCACTGTTCACCACACACTGTGTAATTCCGTAATGATCTCGCAAATCTACAAAGCATAAATTACCCAAATTACGTTTACGATGAATCCACCCGCTTAATTTTACTTCCTTATCAACATCAGATGCCCGCAGCTCTCCACAAGTATGTGTACGATATTCTTGCATAACCTACCTCAAAATACATATAAAAACATTCCTAACTTTTATTACTAAAAAGCGATAAAAGCAACATCAAAAAGACAAGTAATTAAAAAAATATTAAACTTGTTTTGCTAAATTTTTTTAAAGTTAAAATCAAAAAGAGAAAAAAATGAATTTTATTGATAAAACTTCTGAGCTGGAAACATTATGTTCTAGCTTATCTAAACAACCCTTTGTTACCGTTGATTTTGAGTTTTTGCGTGAAAAAACATATTTTGCCAAACCATGTCTTATTCAAATAGGCTCATCAAAAAAATGTGCCATCATAGATCCTTTATCTGAAGGGCTCAGTTTACAATCTTTTTTTGATTTAATGCAAAATAAATCCGTTACCAAAGTTTTTCATTCCGGACGTCAGGATATTGAAATAATTTTCAATTTAAGCGGAAAAATTCCCACCCCTCTTTTTGATACTCAGATTGCCGCCATGGTTTGTGGATTCGGAGAAAGCATCAGTTATGAAAATCTGGTAAAAAGCATTTTAGGCATAACGCTTGACAAAAGCTCTCGTCTTTCCGATTGGAGCAAAAGACCTCTAAATGATAAACAACTTGAATATGCCCTCTCTGATGTTACTCATTTGGTAAATATATACACTTATCTTAAAGATTATCTCGAAAAGAATAATCGCTTACATTGGATTGACGAAGAAATGGCTATTCTGAACAATCCGTCAAATTATATTATTAATCCGCAAGATGCATGGAAAAGGATTCGCCATCATTCACATAATGCCAGATTTCTAACTATATTACGTGAGCTGGCTGCTTGGCGGGAAGAACGTTCTCAACGACGAAATATTCCCCGTCAACGTTATATAAAAGACGAAGCTTTGCTAACCATTTGCTCTTCTTGTCCGCAAAACAAAGAAGAATTATCGGAGATTCGTTCTTTACCTAAAGACATTGCTGCCGGAAAACTGGGAGATGAGATTGTTGAAGTGATTAAGCAAGCAATTAACATTCCCCCTGAAGAATATGTAACACCTCCTGAAATAAAGATTCCTTTTTCACAAAATTCCCCTTTATCGGAACTATTAAAAATGTTACTAAAAATCATCAGTCAACAAAATAAAGTCGTTGCCAGAGTTATCGCTTCTGACGAAGATTTATCCAAACTAAGCTCTTTCAAAGATAATGATTGTTCTGCTCTTCAAGGTTGGCGTTACGAAATTTTTGGTTCTCAAGCTCTAAAACTCAGAAACGGTGAACTTTCAATTGGTTACAACCCTAAAAATCATCATATAGAATTTTACCAAAATTCTAAAAACTAAATAAAAATTTCTAAAATTTTTTTCACTTCTTCGCTTTTGAGCGAATAATAAATCGTTTGAGCACTGCGTCTGGTTTTGACGATATCAGCCGCTCTTAAAATAGCCAAGTGCTGAGATAAAGCTGATTGGCTCAAATCAACCACTTTTTCCAATTCTCCAACGCTCATTTCGGCCAATGAAAGATTATAAACAATATCCAACCTTTTTTCATTACCTATCGCTTTAAGAAGTTTGGCAGCTTTTCCTATTTCAAATCTAATCATATCGTCCTCCGTTTTTTAAGGCCTAATGTTATTATTAGCATATCATAAAACACTGCCCAAAAACAGTTATAGTAAAGCTAATTGCTAGCTATACTTAAGACTTGAGAATAAAGTTTAATAACCTTCAACAAAGATTGATATTCTTTTTAATATATAATAATATAAACACAACTAAAGTTTAGGAGCACAATATATTATGACAGAAAATAACAATAACGATCTTAGCTTTGAAGAAGCAATGCAGCAGTTGGAAAACATTGTTCGAGAACTTGAAAGCGGCAAAATAAAACTTGACGATGCCGTTAATGCATATGAAAAAGCTGTTGCACTAAAACAACTGTGTGAAAGCAAACTTAAAGCTGCTCAGTTAAAAATAGAAAAAATAGAAATTTCTCCCTCTGGTGAAATTTCCACATCTGATTTTGCAACTCCGGAGGATTAAAAAACATGGACGACTTTAAAGCTGTGTTGGTTGAATATTCTTCATGGTTTAATGAAAAATTGAAAGACCTATTCCCTCTCCCTCAAGGAGCTGAAAAAAAAGTGGTTGAGGCAATGTATTACTCTGTTTCCAACGGCGGTAAAAGATTGCGTCCCTTCTTGGTTGCTGAAACGGCGACGCTTTTTGGCATACCTAAAGAAAAATCCTTTCCTGTTGCTGCCGCTTTAGAATGCCTGCATTCTTATTCTCTTATTCATGATGATCTTCCCGCTATGGATAATGATGATTTACGTCGCGGTAAACCCACATGTCATAAAAAATTTGATGAAGCAACCGCTATTTTAGCCGGTGACGGATTATTAACCTATGCCTTTGAGCTTATATCCTCTCCACAAGCATCTTCTTCAACAAAAATAAGATGCGAACTCGTATCTCTTCTTGCATCTGCCGCCGGAGCTTTTGACGGCATGGTTGCCGGACAAATGTTGGATCTATACAGCGAACAAGACAACGCATCTTACCATTTGGAAGAAATTATAAACCACATTGAAGAAATGAAAACCGGTCGTCTGATTCGTTTTGCCTGTGAAGCCGGAGCCGTTTTAGGAAAAGCCGATAAAAAGTTACGCCAAGCCTTAATCACATATTCTCGTAAAATCGGTGTTGCTTTCCAAATTGCCGATGATATTTTGGACGTTGAAGGAAACCCCGTATTGGTAGGAAAAGCCCTTAACAAAGATGCGGCACAGGGCAAACTTACTTTTGTTGGATTATATGGTCTGGACAAATCAAAACAAATGGCAAAAGACCTTATCAAAGAAGCCAAACAAGCTCTTTTACCTTTTGGAAATAGTAGTAAAACTCTTCAACAATTGGCAGATTTTATTATTAATCGTTCCTGTTGATTTTATTCTTCAATAAAAGTCATATAAACATATTTTGCATCAGGAACCGGTGTCTTAATAACTACACTTACGGCTAATCTTCCGCCAGGTTTAAGAGATGTCAAAGATGGCTTTTGATTAACACTTTGCAACATCAAAGCATCCTTATCAAGCATTTCCACTCTCATTATCGGAACTTCTATTTCCTTATCTGTTGGATTATATATAAATCCCTTAACTTCTAATCTTAAATTGCCTCCCTCATCAACAGAATTCCAAGTAACATTTTGAAATTCCAACCCTTCGCCCGGTATTTTTGCTTTAACCCCTACAAATTTATAAACAGAATTCATAAAAGGAGCCGTACGAACAACTTCATACCTATAATTATATAGAAGTAAGGTAATCAAAACTAACAATAACAATGAAAAGATATATCTGTTAACTTTGCGATTAAGTCCTAATAAAGAACGCACCCCCCTAAAAACTTTTTTTATTGCTGAAATATTTTGTTCTTCCTTTGCCAGATTCTCGGTTTGCTCTGCCAATCGATCAAAAATTGCTTTTACTTCAACATTGTCAACCTCTGATTCTTTTTCATCTTCAATATTTTTCTCTTCAACATTTTCTGTTGTTTTCACGGATTCTATTTTAGGCAACACCGGTGTTGCAATCAAATCCTCTTTATGAGCAACAAATGTTTCATGACAATAACTGCAATGAAGCTTTTTTCCTTCTTCGGGTATTAAGTTCTCGTCAATTTCATACCCGACTTTACATTTAGGACAATAGATGCGCATTTTTTACCTCTTGTCATCAATATAGAATTGAAAAAGCGTTTAATCAAAGAAAAAAAGTACTTTATTAAAAAAATAATTGCTATATCTTTAATAACATAATTACGAGGAGAACAAATTGCCGGAAAAAATAAATGACAGTATTATTGATATGCAAGGAGTAGGTATTCGCTACGGACAAGGAGCTGAAGTCTTAAGCGACATAAAGCTTTCTCTCAAAAAAGGCTCTTTCCACTTCTTAACCGGTAAAAGCGGTGCCGGCAAGACCTCACTGCTTAGTATGATGTATTTGGCACAGAAGCCAAGCCGCGGTAATATAAGTGTTTTCGGACACAACATCAACTTTACTGACCGCGATTCTCTAGCCATGCTTCGCCGTCGTATTGGGGTTGTTTTTCAGGATTTCCGTTTACTTGACCACTTAAGTGCTTTTGACAATGTCGCCCTTCCCTTACGAGTTTGCGGCATGGATGAAAAGGAGATTCGCAAACGCGTAAGTGAACTTTTAAGATGGGTTGAGCTAGATCAACACATGTTGGATGCTACAGCCACTCTCTCCGGAGGTGAAAAACAGCGTATTGCCATCGCTCGTGCCGTAATAAACAGGCCCGAACTTTTACTTGCTGATGAACCGACAGGAAATGTTGATAACACTATTGCCAATAAATTGATGAAGCTTTTTGTTGAACTGAATAAACTTGGAACTACTGTAGTTATTGCCACCCACAGCGATAAATTGATAAAAGATTTTGCATACCCTCGCCTTCATTTACAAGATCGTAGTTTGCGAGTCATTTATCCTTCTGATCGTTCTGCTTTGAGAGGTTCCTATGACCAAATCTAAATATATATCACGCAAACAGGAACTTCCTCTTAAAGATGATGCTACCGGTATTTTCTTACAGGTAATCATATCCATTGCCGTATTTATCTTTGCCATAACTCTTTCCGGAGTCTTATCCATAAACTCCATGCTTTATAACTGGAATCAAAGTATTTTAGGCTCACTTACCGTCCAAATTATGCCCATAAACGATACCAACAAAGAAAAAGCTTTAGCTGAAACTCTAGCCTACCAAGACAAAGCTGTCGAGTTTCTAAAAAGTGTCGACGGCATAATAAAAGTAACACCTCTTAATGATGATCAGCTACGCGAGCTTATTCGCCCTTGGCTTGGAGATGGTGTAAATATTGAAAGTTTACCAATGCCCAGAATAATAGATGTAAAACTTTCATCTCAGGCAGATATTGATTTTACTAAATTATCTCAAGATTTGAGTAACGCTTCTCCTCAAGCTTCTCTTGACAACCACAAACTTTGGCTCAGCAAACTAATAAAATTTGCCGACGGGCTAAAACTCATAGCTACAACCGTGCTTATTTTGGTTATTTTTATAACCTCAGGTGCTATTTTTTATACTACACGTATGAGCTTAGGCTTGCACTACAACATAATTGAAATTCTTCACACTATGGGAGCCAAAGATACATACGTGGCTCAACAATACGCCAAACGCATGGCTTTTTTAGGCTTTATAGGAGGCTTATTTGGCTTACTTTTCGGAATACCGACCATATTTTTCATTGCCTCTTTAGCCGCTCAAATTGAAGGAGGAATCATCAGTGAAGCAACTTTAAGTATATCTGACTGGATAATTATTTTAGCCTTACCTTTATTTGCCATGAGCATCTCAATGTTCACAGCCTACTATACTGTCAAAAAAACCTTGCAGAAAATGTTATGATAAAAAAAACATTATTAATATTGGCTTTTATTGCCATTTTATCTTGGCTTATCGGTTTTGTTGTTTTTGCTAACCGTATCAATAACTACAAAATTGACAATACTACCCATACTCAAGCTGTTGTTGCCTTAACCGGAGGTCGCAATCGTATTGCCGAAGCAGTAAAAATACTAAATTCTGGTCAGGCAGATATGCTATTTATATCAGGAGTTAACCACCACACCTCATTTGATGATATAAAAAAGCGTCAAAAAATAGATACTAAATCAAATGACAAAAAAATAATCATCGGTCAAAAAGCAAAAGACACCGAAGGTAATGCCGTTGAAAGCACATCATGGCTTAAAAAAAATCATATAGATTCGATTCGCCTTGTAACTTCAAACTATCATGTTGAACGTAGTATTGTTGAATTTAAAAGCCAAAATCCCGAACTCAAAATAATCCCGCATCCGGTATATTCTGAAAACATTCAAAAAAAATGGTGGACTAGTTGGCAGACATCCTCGCTTATTTTTTCAGAATATAATAAATTTTTATATGTATATATCAGCAGTCATCTAGGTCTAAGGGGGTAAAATGCTTTACATCCGCTCTTTAATATCAAACATAGCAATTTATTCTATTATCGGCGTCGGTTGTATAATTAACACTTTCATTGGCATATTTTCTCAAAAACTTAACATAAAAATTTGGAACTATGGATTTATTCCATCGGTTGTTTGGTGTATGGAACACCTTGCCGGCATCAAAATTGAAATCAGAGGCAAACAATACATAGACCAAAATAAAGCTATATACGCCGGCAAACATGAATCTGCTCTTGAAACATATTGCTTAAGCAACTACATAAAAAAAGCCTCTTTCGTCTTAAAGAAAGAACTTACATATATTCCTTTTTTTGGTTGGGCTCAAGCCATTTACGGCATGATACCGATTGATCGTTCAGCTGGTAGTGCTGCCATGAAAAAACTACTTCGTTGTGCTCAAAATCGTCTTGATAACAATCGTCCGGTAATAATATTTCCTGAAGGAACCAGGCGTATTCCCGGACAAGAACCTGACTACAAACCAGGTGTTGCTCTGCTCTACCAAAACTTAAACGTTCCTGTTATTCCAGTTGCCACCAACACCGGTTTGTTTTGGAAAAAGAATTCATTTTTACGTTATCCCGGCAAGGTTATTATTGAATTTATGCCTCCTATTCAACCCGGGCTAAAAAAACAAGAATTTATGACTGAATTGCAAAACCGCATAGAAAGTAAATGCCAAGAATTGAATGAAGAAACAATTAAAAACTATCCTTACACCAGAGCAATGTTATATCAGAAAAAAGGTCAATAAATTGAAAGAATTTTTTAAAAACATTTTTCAAAAAACATCATCCTCTCTAAAAGGAGGAAGCAATTTTTTGAAGCAAAACAAACTCGGTGTTTT
Source organism: uncultured Alphaproteobacteria bacterium (assembly GCA_944391685.1). GTDB lineage: Bacteria > Pseudomonadota > Alphaproteobacteria > RF32 > CAG-239 > CAZU01. Next base: position 60,564 of record CALXUM010000003.1, on the reverse strand, counting down.
TTCTTTTTTGTTTTCATTTATCCTTATAACCACTTTTATAGATATTACCCTAACCCGCAATGCCGCCATCAAACAAATTAAAAGAGATATTTTAACCTGGCAAAACTACCTCTATGAAGCCGGACTTGATATTGCTTATGAAAATCTTCGATTTAACAATATTCTTATTTATCCGTTAATTGAGGTTGACAACCTGCAAATCTATAATCTAAGTGGCGAACATCTATGGAGCTTAAAAACAAACAAAGCATCTTTTCGTTTAAGTTGGCTTGGCGGCAAAAAAATAAAAGCTGACTTAGGAGAACAGTCGGTATTCGTTTTTGATGAAAAAGCCCACATCATAAATACCCCTGAAAATGCATTATCAATAAATGTTAATAAAGAATTTGGTTTTAACAACCTGCAACTTGAATTTGATAATTTAGAAATCAAAGATTTTGCTAAAATCAAAGAATTGGTTTTTGCTCTCCGCCATCATCAACAAGCCGATGCCGGTACCGCATTATACCCAAGCTTTGAAAGCCATTTGGAGATTAAAGATGTTGCCATTAACGGTCTGGTTCAATATCCGCTGACATCAAAGATTACTCGCATCTACACCAAAATTAATTTACGCGGACAAATAAACCCTGAAGAAACTTTTGCTCCGGCAGTGGAAAATTGGCTGCATCAAGGCGGATTTTTAGAAATCAGCAATTTAATAATTCAGTGGAATCCTTTAATTTTGGTTGGTAAAGGGGATATTAATTTTAACGAATCTTTTGCTCCTCGTATGTACCTAAAAACCTCATCAAAAGCAATGCTTGAACTTTTAGAAGATCTTAACAAAAATGAACTTTTTGAGCGCAAAGGTCTTTTTGTTGCCAGAATCCTCTTAAGCAACAAATCTTTCAAACTCCGTGATAACGATAAATATTTGACCGTTACTACCTCAATAGATTATCAAGACGGCAAACTTAATGTTGAAAGTATTCCGATTATGGATCTCACCCCATAAACCTTGCCAACAAAATTTTTGCTATTCCGTAATTTCTGGTTTCCAAAAGTTCATATTGCGAAGGCAAGTTACAACTTTCGTTTTTTTCTACTTCAATCAAGCATAAAGCATTTTTATTCAATATTTTTCTCTCTGCCGCAGCAAGTAAGGCTTTTTCGCTCAACCCTTTGTTATAAGGAGCATCCATAAACAAAACGTCAAATACATCACCAACTTTAAAAAGTTTGGTAGCATCATCTTGCAGCAAAGTAATTTTATTTTTTTCAGCCACAAACATAGCAGCATTTTTTGCTGCAGAGCTCAAATCAATATCCACCAGACAAACTTTGCCAAACCCTTGTGAAACAGCCTCCAAGCCAAAAGCTCCGCTGCCGGCAAAAATATCTATCAACTTCAGGTTTGAAAAATCACTTCCCAATTTTGAACGCAAAATATTAAAAAGAGCTTCTCTGGCTCTGTCTGATGTTGGACGCACCGCCTCACTCTGCGGAGAGAATAATTTTTTACCGCGATATTTGCCGCCGATTATCCTCATAGTTCAAACTTGGCTCCCAATTGCTCTTTTAAGACTTTTGCCGGAACTTCTTTAACTTCGCCCTTACGTAAACTACCCAATTGAAACGGCCCGTAAGATAAGCGAATAAGTCTGGCAACATCCAAACCAATTGCTTTCATCACCTTGCGAATTTCCCGATTCTTTCCCTCAGACAACGTAACTGCCAACCACGAGTTTGCACCTTGAGTTGATTCTATTTCTGCCTTAATGGAAGTATATTCCACTCCGTCAACCACAATTCCGTTTTTAAGCTTTGCTAATTTTTTAGCATCAACAACTCCGTGAACCCTCACCTTATAACGGCGTAACCAACCATTATTTGGCATCTCCAGCTTTCTTGATAATTCACCATTATTTGTCAGCAAAAGCAATCCCTCTGAGTTAAGATCAAGCCTTCCCACAGATATAACTCTGGGCATTCCTGCCGGCAAATTATCAAAAACCGTCGGCCTGTTTTTTTCATCTTTATGTGTAGTTACCAAACCGCAAGGCTTATGATATAACCACAATCTTGTAAGTTCTTTTTGCGGCAACTTTTCGCCATCAAGCAAAATTTTTTCATTTCCCTCAACATTAAACGCCGGAGTTTCCACAACCTCTCCGTTAACGGTTACTCGTTTTTGTTTAATCATTTCTTCAGCCTCACGCCGAGAACAAACTCCCGATCTGGCCATAAATTTTGCTATTCTTTCACTCATTTTATACTTTCCTTTTTATTTAACTTCTAGCATAATCAAATAAAAATACAACAACAAAAGGAAAAACATGTCTCCGCTTGAATATATGCAACGAGCTTACGAACTTGCCTTAATCGCCGCCAAAGAAGACGAAGTTCCCATTGGTTGCGTAATTACCAATCCCATAACCGGCGAAATCGTTGCTGAGGCATACAACCTCAGCCAACACAGCGAGGATGCCACCGCCCACGCTGAAATAAAGGCCATTCAACAAGCCTGCCGCCGTACCGGCCAAAACCGTTTACGCGGTTTTGACATGTATGTCACCTTAGAACCCTGCACCATGTGTGCCGCTGCCATTTCTTTTGCCCGTATTGAAAACTTATATTTTGCCGCAACTGATGCTAAAGGAGGCGGAATTATCAGCGGTGTCAAATTCTATCAACAACCAACATGCCACCACCGCCCCAATGTCTATTGCGGCCTGATGGAGGCTGAATGCTCTGCCCTGCTGAAAAACTTTTTTCAACAAAAAAGAAAGACACAAAACTAAATTTATATCTTGGTTTTGTTTATTCTTAACATTATCGGCAATATTTGAGCTACCGAAACCGTAGTTGTTATCGGAATTGCCCCAGAAGTTATTTCCATACTAAAGGGTAGTCTTTAGTTATTCCTTGGTTGTTATAACCTTCTATCAAACTGTCCTTCAAAGGGTGGTTCTTTATAATTATCCTCCTTGAAGATCTACTCCTTCAGGACACAATATATTTGAATTTTCAATACACTCAGAATGTTGTTTTATTCTTTTAATATCATAGTTAAAATAAAACATCCCTATAATTAAAAGCAAAGAAAGTAAAAGCAAAGCCTTATTCCATTTATTTAACTTAAATAAAATACACCATATACAACAAACATAAAAAACAACACCTAATATCTGCAAATATAATACTGATGTATTTTCAGGATAATGATATTTTGCCATTATTGTTATATCAAATAAATACATTGCAACAAAGAGCATAGGAATTAACAACACCAATCCTTTTTTTGCACAAATCCAACCCCAGCTTATAAATTGCTTAAAAACCGTTTTCATATTTTTTGCCCTTACATAAATTTAAACATAGAGATTGTTAAAGTCAATACAGATTAAAAAACATCTTCATAATCTTTTATTTCAACATATTCCTTAGGATCAGTTGGACAAGCTTGCTCCAAGGATAGTCCTTGTTTAGCTCCGTTCCATCCCCTTTGATTGGCGTGCCAATCTTTCCTTACATCCGAAAAAGGCTCTCCCTTTGCCAAACCGTACAATTCTCTTGCCGCACTCATTCCTTTTCCTACCAATTCTCCCCAAGCACCTCTTTTAGCCGCTTCATAATTTGCTTTACAATGAAAGAAATTATCTGAACCAATCAATGCATTTTTTTCCATATCTTCATAATTTCTTATAAAATCATTAAAAGGAGCTAAAACCCCAGTGTTTGTTACTCCAGGATATGAATCATAAGCTTGCATATAATTATTAAGCTGTTGAGCTGTCTTATCTCCCCAAGTTGCATTTTTATACGCTTCCTGCGGGATCAAATAATTATTAATTTGCTGTCGTGAATTTTCTATTTTTGAATCAATAGTATTTACTTGTTGTAATTTAAATCTTTGTTTATTCTTAACATTATCGGCAATGTTTGAGCTGCCGAAACCGTAGTTATTGTCGGGATTTCCCCAGAAGTTAGTGCCTGATTAAAGGATAGTCTTTAGTTATTCCCTGGTTATTATAACCTTCTATCAAACTGTTTTCTCTTTTTTGCCGAGCCATTTGATATTCTATCTCGTCTTTGGTTGTGAAATTTTTATAGACCTGTGGAAAAGTTACAAAAGCCTCTCTTTTCATCCTTAACAATATCTTCAACTTTTAAGTTTACTATCTCAAGCAAATAACTTTATCGGAGTTTGGTGATGAAAAAAATTCATTTTGCTTTTATATTTGCTTTCACCCTATTGGTTAGCATAAATGTTCATGCGGAAACATATCACGGAATTGATATTGATAAAGTTTATTCTCAAAGCGATTGGAGTAGCAAAGATAAAATAAAAAATATTATTGATGATTATACTTTGCTGCTTCAATACAAAATAAAATTAAATCAATGTGTTGAAAATGAAAATCAATTAAATTGTATGGATAATCTCTCACAAAATATCTTGCAACATTTTTATAACTATAATTATAAAAACAACATAAACAGTTATCGAAATTATGTTAAATCAACTTTTGCTGTTTATGGTGTTGCCTATTGTTTAAATAAGTACAATATTCCGTCAGGTACTATTTGTGAACAAGAAAAAAATACTCAGGTTAATAAAGTTATAAAACAATACATTGAGATATTATTATCACAAATTGAAAAGCAAATTAGCATATTTAGTTTTATTAAAGATTATAAATAAAGAAAAGGGAGAAATAAATTCCCCCTTAAATACATTGTTAATATGAAATATGATATCCTTCAGTTCGGTTATCCCAACCGTTTCCAAATACTTTATACCCACTTCTCTTTTTATCCTGTTCATGTACAAGTTTTTTATATTTATTCAGGAACTCATTGTAATCAGTATCTTTTAATCGCTCCAAAGTAGTTTTTCCTATAATATCCCCTGTAGGATTAATACCTAAAGCCTCATGTGTCGTTTTAATGGCATTTTGAGGACTTGTTCTAATTCCATGATCAAATATAAAACCTCTTACTTCAGAAGGTAAAGTATTGATTCCATTCCAATTCCATACTTCCTTAAAAAGCAATACATTGGCTCTTTCTCTTGTTAAATTTTTAATATCTTCATTCGGATGGTATCTTTTAGATATCCCCATATTAGTTTCACCTCCTGGATCTTCGGGATTATTTACATATCCGCCTTCGTTTGGAATTGCATATTCTTGTAACGCCCTTTGATATTCTTCGTTGTTTATCATTTCATTTATAAATTCTTTACTGAAACCATCTCCGTAAAGAGAATAATCAGTTTTATTTAACGTATTATCTTGATTATTCTGAGCCAATTTATAGCTTGCGGCATCATTTCCTATTTGATTGGGATATAATGCGGAACTTATATCTTGGTTTTGTTTGTTTTTAATATTTTCGGCAATATTTGAGTTGCCGAAACCATAGTTGTTGTCAGCCTTGCCCCAAAAGTTGGTACCATATTGAGGGTAGTCTTTAGTTATTCCTTGGTTGTTATAACCTTCTATCAAACTGTTTTCTCTTTTTTGCCGAGCCATTTGATATTCTATTTCATCCTTTGGTTGTAAAACCGCTATGGTCAACGCCATAGGTGTCTATCTTTTTACCATCTGCTACATAGCCCAGTGGTGGTTGTAAAAATGTTTCCGACCTGTGGAAAAGTTACAAAAACCCCTCTTTTAAGACTTAACAATATCTTCAACTTTTAAGTTTAAGATTTTTGGTAAATAACTTTATCGGAGTTTGGTGATGAAAAAAGTCTTGTTTGCTTGTATGGCTGTTTTACTAATAACAACCGCTTGTAGCTTATTTACGCAAAATAAAGAAGAAAAATTTGTTAACCCACTATTTTATAAGCCGTTAATTCCAATTTCTTCAATAGCTAGAGAATCTTATTTAACTCCACATAGTTTAAAGTTTTCAAACTCATCCACATATAAAAAAAATGATGATCATAAAGAAGGATGGACAACACAGTCTTGTGTTTTATTGGAAAACAAACAAGAATATATTATTTTGAAATGCAGTTTTTATAATCCTGTTACCCAAAAGACACAAATAAATATCAATAAATTTAAAATTTCTGAATGTTTGGATAGTGTATATTGCACTAGCTATCATTGGTTAGTAGAATTGATTGAATATGATAAAAACAATTTTAGACGTAGTGGTGAATTTTATGGTATAGAATAGAATGTGTTTTAAAACACATTCTATTCTATATAAATTATTTTTTTAATAAATCTGCTGTCCATTTATTTCTGTCTTCAGAAATACCCTTTCGATGATATTCTTTTAACATTCCTTCTTCTGAATTAGCATTTGCAGCTTCAATAAATTTTGTAAATTGGTTTTTAAATTCTGTAGCACCAAGATTATAAACCATATCTAAAATTGCCAACTGTTTTTCATAACTTAATTCATCATAATTTTTTATTATATTTTTTATGACAGGAATATCTTTTACAACATGTTCATTATGTAATCGTTTTGCTTCATTTGGATCTATATACAAATTACAAAAATCCTCAAAATAATTCGCTTTAAAATTATGTTTATCTTTGGAGTGTCTTTTATTATTTTTAATCCAGTCTTCAAATTTATCATAACAATCTTGCTTTTCTTTTTCACTTGCAAAATCATTTGTATTTTTTATTTTATAGTTAACTTGATTAAACGCATTAGGATTGTTAATATTTGTTCCTCGCCCGATTGTTCTTATATATTTAGGATCAAGATAAACATAATCAGGATTTCCTTCATTTTTATAGATATCATTATAATGTTTATCTATTAATTTTTGATATTTTGTTAGCGTTTGCCCATTTGCATCACTCACCGTATTAGCTTGATTATTCTGAGCCAATTTATAACTTGCGGCATCATTTCCTATTTGGTTTGGGTATAATGCAGAACTTATGTCTTGGTTTTGTTTGTTTTTGATATTATCGGCAATATTTGAGTTGCCAAAACCATAGTTATTATCAGCTTTGCCCCAAAAGTTAGTGCCATATTGCGGGTAATCTTTAGTTATTCCTTGGTTATTATAACCTTTTATCAAACTGTTTTCTCTTTTTTGCCGAGCCATTTGATATTCTATCTCGTCTTTTGTTGAAAATCCGCTATGGTCAACGCCATAGGTGTCTATCTTTTTACCATCGGCTACATAGCCCAGCGGTGATTTGTAGTCAGTAAACATTGTTTTTATTCTCCTTTATAAACAATTATTGTTATACATAACACGTAATATAACAAATTGTTTTATAAAACGCAAGCAGCGGTTGTAAAAATGTTTCAGACCTGTGGAAAAGTTACAAAAACTAAAAATTTAAATCAAAAAAGAGGTTGTACTCAACAACCTCTTTTTATTTGTTCTACAAAAAAGGATCAAATACCTGCCAATCTTATTTTTCTGTCAATATCGCGGTTTTTGATTGTCTCTCTCTTATCATAAAGCTTTTTACCACGTCCTAATCCTAGTTCTAACTTTGCCAAGCCATGTTCGTCAAAAAAAAGTCTAATTGCCACCAACGTTGCACCCTTGCGTGACAAAGCATTTATAATATCAATAATCTCCTTATGCTTAAGCAACAATTTCCGATCTCTTTTTTCTGCGTGCGAGGCATAACCCTTGTTGCTGTATTCGGCAATAAACATGTTTGATATATAAAGCTCACCGTCTTTTTCAATTCCGAAAGCGTCATTAATATTGGCATGTCCCAAACGCAAAGACTTTACTTCCGTTCCGGTTAATTGCAAACCGGCAACGAATTTTTCTTCAATCAAATAGTCAAAATGTGCACGTCTGTTCTGTGCCACCAACCCTGTTGAAATAAAATCGCTTCGCTTAGTTTTTGCCATTTTATGCCTTTGTTAAAACCAAATACAATGCCCGACGAACTTTATAAGGAAGCTTAGCTTTAGCATATTGTGGAAAATCCTGCAAGCATTTTTCCCAATCCTGACGTTTTAACACAAAACCGCTTTTTTCCTCCGGCACAATCCACAACCGTTTTGCCGCCTTAAATACCTCACACCCCCCAAGTGTTGCTCCCTTAAATGAGCTTTCATCAATCTCTGCACACAAACGCAACACTGCCGCAGCCTCAGGAACATACTCAGATCCTCCGCTTTCTTGCAAAAGCTGAGCCAAAACTCTATACCTGATTTCATCATGTTGGTCTGCAAAAACCTCCGGCGACAAAGAAAAAATTTTATCATTCCAACAACGCACATTGTTTTTTACAAACTTGGCCACCTGACTTTCCACATATTCTCGTGTTCTTGCCAAAACAGCTGCCGTCTCGGCCAAACGCTCTTCACTTATACCGATTGCTTCTTCCAGCTTTGGCAAAAATTTACGCACTTTAACTCGCTGAAAATCCAAACATTGATTTGACGGATCTTCCACCCATTTAATTTTGCGTTCTTTAAGATAGTCACGCAAATCATCAGGATCATCATTAAGCTGCGGGCGAATAATCTTGAGCCACCCACGATAACTCACCGGCAAAATTCCGCTCAAACCGAAAAGTCCGCTACCTCTTTGCAACCGCATCAAAAATGTCTCAGCCTGATCCCGCCGATGATGTCCCACCGCTAAAGTTCTCACCATATGCTCGGCACACCATTTTTGCAACAAATCATACCTTGCCTCTCTGGCAATTGTTTCTACTCCACTGATTGGCTTTTCCCCTTCCCAAGTTAAAATATGATGCTCAATTCCGTATTTTTTCATCACTTCGGCCACATATTCAGCTTCTTTTCTGGATTCTTCACGCAATCCGTGGTCAACCGTCAAAGCCACAACTTTTTTTCCACAATCTTGCAAACGCAAAACCAATGCCAAAGAGTCAGCACCGCCGGAAACTCCGGCGGCGATAACTTCATCATCAATCTGATATTTATCAAAAAATTCCTGCATCAAAAAATACCTATTTACACTGCAGTTCGGCAGCTAATTGTGCTGCCTTTACCTTAACGCTTTCCTCTGCTTTAGGAAATTCTTTCGGCAAATTGGTAAACGCCGTGCAAGCCTCATCTTTCTTGCCCAATTCTTTCATTGACATACCAAGTTTCAAAATATTATCAGCACCTTTATTTCCATCTTTATATTTTTCATAACCCTTGGCAAAAGCAACTGCAGCCTTGGCATAATCTTTCTTGGCATAATAAGCCTCACCCAACCAATATTGAGCATTTCCTGCCAACTTATGCTCCGGGAATTTAGTTAATACGGTTGTAAACTTAGAAGCTGCCTCATCACTGTTGTTAGCTTTTAAGGCATCCATTCCTTCTTGATAAATTTCCTCAGCGGTTTTGGTTTTAACCGGAGGCAAATCATCTCCCTTTGAAACAGCATCACCGGCAATAGATTTCGGAGCTCCCTGAGCCACCGGAGCATTAAACTTAGCCGAAGTAGTTTTAGCCGCACCTAATCCGGCATCACCTTCTATCGGTTTACCCTCAATCATTTTAAGGCGAATATCAACATCTTTATTGATAACATTAATGCGGTCTTCCAAATTTTTAATCTTATATTCCAACTCATCAATTTTGCCCACTGCCTTACGTAAATCTTCATCAAACTGTCCCATTTTTACTGCCACATCTTGTGCCGATGCCGGAACAATGCCGTTTTCTTTATCACGATAAGCTTGTCTTTGCAAAACTTGAACATCTTCTCTCAAAGCTTCAATTTCCATTTCCAGAGCACTTTGTGCCTGAGCCGAAAAAGCATACAATCCAAAAACAGACGAAAACAAAACAACTTTTGAAAAACGCATAATGAAACACCTCTTTATAAAAACAAAAACCAACTACCAAACAATTTAGATTAAAATAATCATAATAACAAGCCAAAAAAAACGCATCCCGAATAAGGATGCGTTTTTAATGAATAACTCAAGTCAGTAACTTAGTTTCCGGCTTTAACAACGGTAACTGCACGACGGTTTTGAGCCCAAGCAGCTTCATTGTTGCCGAGAACTGCCGGACGTTCTTTACCATAAGAGATGGTAGAGATTCTGTCAGCAGCAATACCTTGAGATACCAAATACTGTTTTACAGCGTTGGCACGACGTTCACCCAAGGCCAAGTTGTATTCACGAGTACCGCGTTCATCGCAGTAACCTTGAACAATAACGTTTACTTTTTCATGTTTCTTCAACCATTTAACCTGAGTGTCAAGAATTTCGGCAGAATCAGGAGAAATAGCAGAGCTGTCAAAAGCAAAGAAAACTCTGTCTTCAGCGTTAGCCATAAAGTCACGAGCCATTTTGGTTTCGCATTCGCTACCGCCAAACAAAGAGCTTTCGCCCAAGCTAGAACAACCGGACAAAGCTATAACAGCACAAAACAAACTCAAAAGTTTTTTCATTTTATAATCTCCATATGGGTTTAAAATTTTTGTAATCGTTAAATAACTAATACAGGTTTAACTTAAGCAATAAAAATTTAATTTTCAATAACAAAAACACTTCACAAACAAAAAAAAATAAAAAAACTTAAAATTATCCTATTTTTAAACTTTTTTTGATAACAAAATCCTCTATCAAAATTCACCGATTCTAAAAAATAAAAGGCACCGCTTTAAAAGCGATGCCTTTTATTTATTTTACTCTTGAGAAAATTCCTTCCCCAAGATATTGGAACCAATTAAATTTGGTTCTCAAATACCCTGAGGATGGAATATCTATTTTTTCTATACCCACCATCTCAACCGGCAAATCCAGAACCCTGCCATTATCCATCAAACAGAGCAAATACCGATCCATATTTTTGGGTAAAGAAACTCTTTTAACCCAGGCCTTGGTCGAAAAAGGCACTCGTCCATTAAGATGTAGGCAAATTTCCTTCATCTCAGTGTTGCCGAGATTGGCGTAATCGTTTTTCTTAGCTAGCATATTGAAAGCAGCAGTAACTTTCTTTCTGTCAAGCCAAGACTCATCATCCAATATCAGCTCCGCCGACCATTTTTCTTCTTCTTTATGCACATAATAACTCATGGCATAATATATGGCTTTTTCGTCACTAACCGTCGGACGATTAATAAATCTTACCGCTTTATAAAGTCTTGCCCCTTCCTCCGGTAATATGTTGATGCGAAAATCTTCAATTTCATCAAAATTTCCGACTTCATAAACCTCATTCTCTGAGCAAACGGTAATTTGCATTACGGGATAACGCTGAAGGTTGTCTTCTTCCAAATCACAGAACATCTGGAACTTTTTAGATTCCAAAAAATCCTGCACCTTAATGAAATTTTTAACTTTTCTTTTTATGGGTTTGTTTCCATAAAAATTTTCAATCTCTGAATACATAATTAAAATTTTTAATTTGTTAATAATTATTTTTAATATCAATTTCATACCTATTTTGTACAATTTTGTCAACACTTATTATCAAAAAACAGGTGTTCTTTTAAACACCTGTTTTTTTCTGACTGCAATAGTTAGACAATTTACCAATCAAAAAAGTTTTTTCATCCTCACCAATACAAACTTTTATAGGCTCTTCTTCCAAAAGACTAAAAAAATCTTTCCCGATTTTAATTTTTTCACACGGAGGATAATTCAAAATATCCTTAACCAAGCTAAATAATTTTTTCTCATTGCCACAAATTAATTGCTTTTGCAGCAAAAGCAATTTTGCGAAATTGTCAAAGTCAAAATCCGGAATTTTCAAAGCACTTTCAAATGATGTAGGAAAATTTCTTGCAAAATATTTCAGTACAAATTCTTCCTGCTTCTCCAGAAAAACATAAATACTCTCCTTACAGTGCTTCCATTCCTTAATTCCGCCGTCAAGCTCACAAACGGCAACCGATGAAAACTCCTTAATTTCTTCTTTTACCTCTGTTAAACTTTGATAAAAGTCTTTAACTTCCTTCAAATTCATATCAAAAAATTTTAATTGTTTATAAATAATAGTATTTGCCAAACAAGCTATTCCACTATCAACAAGATGTCAACCCCATAAACTAAAAAAAGACCTCCGCCGCCATTTCTGGTTTCAGAGGTCTTTTTTATTTTGAAGGTGATTTTAACACCTTTATTTATAAGAGCAAATCACTCTTTTAGCAAGCTTTCTTGCAGCAGCAAGAACCGTTTTCTTTCTTGTCATTTTTATGACGAACGGCAGCCTGAGCTGCGGCCAGACGAGCTACCGGAACACGGTACGGAGAGCAAGAAACATAGTTCATGCCGCAAGTCTGGAAAAAGTCAATAGATGCCGGATCACCGCCATGCTCACCGCAAACGCCCAACCAAATTTTCGGGTTAGAGCTGCGAGCTTTTTCGCAAGCCAGTTTAACCAAGCAGCCAACGCCTTCAACATCAATAGAAGCAAACGGATCAGCTACATAAACACCGCGAGCGCGATATTCATCCAAAATAGCACCGGTATCGTCACGGCTCATACCCAAAGTAGTTTGGGTAAGATCATTGGTACCAAAACCAAAGAACTCGGCAGACTGAGCCAATTCGTCAGCCTTAAGAGCAGCACGAGGCAACTCAATCATTGAGCCGACTTCATACTTAATCTTCTTGCCTTTTTCAGCAAAGATTTTCTCGGCAGTGGTATCAATAATGTCTTTAACGATATCCAACTCTTTCTTAGAACCTGTCAACGGAACTTCAATCTCAGGCAAAACATTAATACCTTCGGCTTCACATTCCATAGCAGCTTCCAAAATAGCACGAGTCTGCATTTCGCAAATTTCCGGATAAGTAATCGGCAAACGACAACCACGATGACCCAACATCGGGTTAGCTTCATGCAAAGCATTTGCACGTTGTTTAACTTTTTCCAAAGTCATACCCATCTTATCAGCCAATTCTTTCATTTCAGCTTCAGTATTGGGCAAGAACTCATGCAATGGAGGATCCAACAAGCGGATAACAACCGGCAATCCTTCCATAATTTTGAACAAGTCTTTAAAGTCTTGTTTCTGATAAGGCAACAAACGAGCCAAAGCAGCACGACGACCTTCTTCATTGTCAGCCAAAATCATGGCACGCATATCAGGAATACGATCAGCGTCAAAGAACATGTGTTCTGTTCTGGCCAAACCGATACCCTGAGCACCAAAGTCACGAGCGGTTTGAGCATCTCTAGGAGTTTCAGCGTTAGCACGAATTTCCAAAGTGCGGATTTCATCAACCCAGCCCATCAACTTACCAAAGTTACCGCTGTTTGTATCAGCTTTAACTGTCGGAACCTGACCTTCAATAATTTGTCCTTTAGCACCGTCCAAAGAAACCCAATCACCTTCTTTAACCACAACACCTTTATCGGTTGTCATAGTCTTTTTAGCATAATCAATATGAATTTCATGTGAACCGGAAACGCAAGGAGTACCCATACCACGTGCAACCACGGCAGCGTGAGATGTCATACCGCCGCGAGCAGTAATCACACCTTGAGAAGCGTGCATACCGCCAATGTCTTCCGGAGAAGTCTCATTACGAATAAGGATAACTTTCTCACCTTTAGCAGCCCAAGCTTCAGCATCTTCAGCATTGAAAACGGCACGACCGACAGCAGCACCGGGAGATGCCGGCAAACCTGTAGCAATAACGTTTTTCTTAGCTTTCGGATCCAACATTGGGTGCAACAACTGATCCAATTGGTCGGCACCAACACGCATAATGGCTTCTTCTTTGTTAATCAAACCTTCTTCAACCATTTCAACAGCCATACGAACGGCAGCTGCAGCGGTGCGTTTACCGTTACGGCATTGCAACATCCAAAGTTTGCCGTGCTCAATGGTAAATTCCATATCCTGCATGTCTTTGTAGTGGCTTTCCAAGTTGTTACGAACATCAACCAATTCTTTATAAAGGTGCGGCCATTTTTCTTCCAAAGAAGTACCGTCGCCTTTGCTGGCCATTGGTTGCGGAGTACGAATACCGGCCACAACGTCTTCACCTTGAGCATTAACCAAATATTCGCCGTAATAAACATTTTCACCTGTAGCCGGGTCGCGAGAGAAGCAAACACCGGTAGCACAATCATCACCGGCATTACCGAACACCATTGTCTGAACGTTAACGGCCGTACCCCAGTCACCCGGAATATTGTTCAATTTACGATAAGTAATGGCACGAGCAGCCATCCAAGAACCAAACACGGCACCGATACCTGCCCACAATTGGTCCCAAGGATCTTGCGGAACAACTTTGCCCAATTTTTTACCGATTTCTTTATATTCTTTAACCAATTCTTTCAAATCATCGGCGGTCAAATCAGTATCAGATTTGTAGCCTTTGGCTTTTTTCATGGCTTCCAATGCACCTTCATATTCTTCAATATCGGCACCCAAAACCACGTCAGAAAACATCTGCAAAAAGCGGCGATAAGAGTCATAAGCAAATCTCTCAGAGCCAGAAGCCTTGGCCAAAGCTTGAACAGTTTCATCGTTCAAACCGAGGTTCAACACCGTGTCCATCATACCCGGCATTGAAACTCTTGCACCGGATCTAACTGAAAAGAGCAACGGGTTGTTGGCATCGGCAAATTTTTTGCCCATAATTTTTTCAACTCCGGCAACGGCAGCACGAACCTGCTCTTTCAAATCAGCCGGATAAGTTTTGTTATTATTGTAGTAATATGTGCAAACTTCTGTCGTAACCGTAAATCCCGGAGGCACCGGCAAACCAACTTTGTTCATTTCGGCAAGGTTGGCACCTTTACCACCAAGGAGATTACGCATGCTGGCATCGCCTTCGGCTTTGCCGTTTCCAAATGTATAAACCCATTTACTCATGGTAAAATCATCTCCTTAAGATGTGACCTTAGAAAAAGGCCATTGTTGTTAAAACGAAGCCACGCGGAAACAAGCCCGCATGACGAACTTTATTCGCAGCTAAGTTATACTAACAAAAACGATTCTACAAGCAAAAAAATCAAAACCTTTCGTTCATACAAACATTTATACACATCTTTGGCTCTTCTCCGCTACCCTCTGACAATTTTTAAGCCGGCGACTCTGTCTTCCCAAACTTTTTTAAAGACTCGCCCCGACAAGACTCGCCTCAGTCTTTTTTTTAGCTCTCCCCGACTCCCGGTTGCTCACTTTTTGCCTCTCTCACTAGACAAAAACATCTTTTTGCTTTTTGGCGGAAGATTCCTGTTTCTTTGCCGATTCCATCGCCGAATCCCGATAAAATCTTATTTTTGGCTATTTTCGCAAAATTAACATTCCGAGTCAAAAGTAAATTTTTGCTTAACACCCCTACTTTAAAACAGCTCAAAAAGCTTTTTTTCTTGTCTTTTTCAGTGTTTTATGCTATAACTAAAATTGCACACATATTATCTTTATTCTATTTTTTTCAGTATTATTTGAATCGACAAATTTTCATAATCTGTAACAAGATAACGTTCTTGTTGAGGATGAAAGTTAGACATTTGAATTTTATTGAAGGGAAGCGGGATATTCATAGTATGTGTTTTTTTTGAATAATAATCATAAAAAACATACAATTATGGAAAAGACAAATTTCAAAGCCATCGTAGCATTGATGCTCGCTGCTATGGCAGTCGTTTTTACTTCTTGCTCTAAGGACGATGCAGGAGTATGGGGAGGTATTGACGTCGATGAGAACAACAACCCCGTAGGCACCACCTACGAACTGCTCTCTTCGGAGCATATCTCAATGTCTGAGTTATCAGTCAACGAGAACGTGATCACGATCCCCTGTGATCACGTCGCTCATTTTAGAGCCAACTTAGGTGACGACACCTACGACCGAGACTATAATGTTACCAATAGTGCCACTATTGGTAACACGTCTATCGCCACCGAAGATATCACCAAAATCATCAACCAGACTTACGTCTGGGAGAACGGAGTTTTTGCCATTGGTGAAAGCTTCCTCTCAATGATCTTTGGTGAAACTTTGGTTTCCCAAATTCGTCTGGGCAACCAGACTTTTGGGAAAGACGAGCTCAGCTACTGTACGGTAGCTAAATCTGAGCTCATCCTTGGCGATGCCAAAGAGCTGGAAACGAAAAAGTTCCAGATACCTGCAACTATCGTTTTCACCATGTCTTGTGGCGAAGATGAGCAGGTAAGCTGGGACCTTACTCTTACGGTGGTCGAAACGTCGGAAGACGACGAAATCACCGAGCGGATTGAAAACGAACAAATAACAAAGGAAGGGATATATTTCGACTATGTTGTTGAACACTCAGTGAATACTGAGCTCAACAGCAGAACTCGACTTCTGTATGAAATTCCTTTTGCTCTCCAAGCTGAGGCAAAAAGGGTTTTCGATACAGAAGAAATCCTTTCTCTTCTGTCAACAGAGCCTTCTGTTGACGGAAACGAGTTCGTTTTCAATTACAACCTCACGGACAACACCTTAACCGGTTACTGTCCCGCTGAGGTTACCCTTCAGAAGGGAAAAGCTCAAAAAACAATCAAACTTACCCCCGTGGTGAGAATGATTGGTATGAGCAATACCCCGTCCGAAGAAGACGGATACAACTACACCGACTACACCATCAACTACAATATGATGGTCAACGGTGTAGAAGTGGCTGAAGCAACTCAGTATTACAGTACCAGGGTGAAAGCCATTGTTGATAAAATCAACAAATGGTTTGAAAACAAACGCCCCGGTACTAAGAATGGTCAATTCGGAATCCTTTATGATTTCGTAACTGAACATTCTGTAAATACTGAATTAAACAGTCGGAAACCTGGGTTCAAAGCAGTAACCATCTCTGCCAAAGCCCAGGAACCCAAAGTATTCACAACGACGGAAGAATTGTCTCTTTTGAGCAACAATCCGTCAGTAAATGGAAAAGAGTACACCTTCGCGTGGAATCTTTTCAACAACGTGGTAACTTTGGATTATCCTCAAGAAGTGATTCTTGAGGAAGAAGGTGTAACTGACACCTACCAGATTAACCCGTCTGTTCGCATGGATGGTGTTAATAAATCGTCTGGTAGTGATGAAAAATACACTTTCACCGACTATGAGATTAGCTACATTGTCTCGGTTGAAGGAGTCGATGCGGCTACTGCTACCCAGCTGGTTCGCACACAGGTAGAAAAACCTGTGAACCCCACAATCCCTGGCTATCATTTATTGAAAGCAAACCAGTGTGATTACTACACTGAAAGCAGGGATAAATGGGTAGCGAGCCCCATATACGCCATTTTTGTTAAAGACAACGACGATACCCAAATGTTGTTCGTTGAATTTGACGAAAACAGCGGAACAGAAAAGAGCCGCGAGGCTCTGAATGGTGTAAACATCCCCAACTTCCCGTTGGGACGTGTTTACCGTAGCGGCGAAGGAACAGCTCCTGCATACGTGCAGACCAACGATACTGAGTATATGTGGACGTCTCTCACCAACGAGAACTTCTACTCTACCGTATCTGTTGTATCTTCTGTATCGCAGAGTCTCCGCAACCCCGTTCGTTCCTACGGTACTGTAAACAGCACCAAAGGGACGACAACCTTCAACTTGGGCAACGGCAAAACTCTCGAGCTCAAGTAATTAATTCAAGTGTCTAATTCAGCTTCGGTGGTCTTAAAAACTTTAACCCGACCACCGAAGCTAAAATAAAAATCATTCTACCTGGCAACAGAATGGTCCTTTCCTCGGAAAGGTTTAATACCGCCAAACAGACTATGAAAAGTATGAAGTATTTCGCAACCATGATCATCCTGCTGGTTGCAGCCACCATAAACGCCACCGCACAAACTTCCAACAACGACGCATCGTCTTACAACGATGACCAGAATTGGAAAATGTTGTACGGCGATCGCTGCTTCCTCGGGGAGGCTTTTGCCGTCTATGATATCATGGACGGAAAAGCTGGCGGAGGCTTATCCTTCACCTTCTTCCGTAAGGGCAACCATTACGGAATTGAAGGTTATTACATGGAGAACCGGTCCAGTCTCCATGTATTTTATAAAAGAGACCTCGTGCGAAACCCACGCAGTTGGTTCGTACCTCAGATCGGCGCTTTTGCCGGTCTAGGAGAACAGCTCATGGGTTCAGCCACCCAAGTTGATATCAAAGGTGACAACATCACCGGCGATATCAATTCCTATTTAGCGACGTATAAAATGCGCCCGCAAATAGGAGCGAAGCTCAACTTTGAGTTTCGTTTGGACAAAAAACTTTCCCTCAATGCAGGGGTACAATGTATGTACCGCTTCTTTGAGGGTAAAATTATCGACGCTGCCGGTCAGGTTGACGTCGACGGTGCCGAAGCTGTCATCAGCAATGGCACCATCCCATTGGAAAAAAACAAATTTGCCCTTCAGGCAAAGATTGGTTTCCAGTGGAGGTTTTAGAAGTTTTTTTCTAAAACAAACAACGGCCGCGACTTTACATCGCGGCCGTTGCCTTTTTAAAATTTACTTTTCTCCTTTTAGCCAACAAAAAACCCGCTTTATCAAAAGCGGGCCTTTTGTCGCATTCATCTTATAAAATTTTTAGAATGTATAACGTAAACCACCATACCATTCATGACCGTTAATATCGGCATCGTCAATCTCACCCATGTCAACATAGCGATAACCGGCATCAAAGTTCAAGCATCTGTTGATACGCAAAGACAAACCGGCACCCAATTGCCATGTGAAATTATCTTCACTCCAACTATCTTTAGCTGCTCCTACATCTTGGTTAGTAACATCCAAACGGGTCAAACCGATACCACCGCTGACAAACGGGCTGATCCAATAGTTTGGCATAATATCAAAATAAGCATTAGCCATAAAAGAATCAGACTCTAAAGAAGATCTGCTGCCGACTACACCAAAACTGTTCTTATAATCATCTTCATCATCATCACGATAAGTATATTCACCCTCAATACGGAAATATTTGTATTTATAACCCAAAGCACCGGAAATATTCCAAACACTGTTAAAGTCCATTCTGGCGGTATCCGAGAATTTGTCATCTTTAGAGTTAAGGTTATAATCCGTTAAGCCGCCGCGAACAGCAATATAAAAACCGTCGCGAGCTTCTGCGGTTGCACTGACAGCCATGGTCAAAACCAAAGCTGAAGCCAAAGTTGTTAAAGTTTTTTTCATCATCATCTCCATAGTTTTGTAAATTTTGTCCAAAATATAATCTAAAAATTCTAAATTAGCAAGCTTTTTTTTCATATTATTTGAGCTTATCCTACAATCAAGTTATTATTTTTTTATTAACAGGCTTATTATTCTTGTTTATACACACTTAAAAAATATTATTTTGTTTTCAAAAATACCTTCAATAATCAGACACTGTTATTATTTTAAATAAAGACGTGGAAATATTAAATAATGCCTATATAATATAGCAAAATAAAAAACTGTTTTTATGCGGAGAATATTTTGATGAAAACAACATCTTTGGCAACTTTGGCTTTTTGCCTTTCTTTGAGTTTTTCGGCTCTTGCCCAGCAAAAAACCACAACAGCAACTGAAGCAATACCTGCCTGGCAGCCAAACCCGGCTTATAATACCGTTCTTGAAGGTATCAGCTCCGCAATCGGTGATTCCGCCACTGCCAACATTACTGATGCCGAACAGGTTTTTTGCTACCAAATTGCCAACAAACCGGATAACTATACCGGCTATACGCTGGACGGCATGGCAATTGTCGGTTTTTGCGGCGTTATTAATAATGAGCTCAAAACCATGGTCGTTTCTGAAATGTTCATGAACCCCAACAATGTTTTGCTTGATCAAACCGAAAATTGCGTCATTCGCCCAAAAATTATGCTTCGTTTTGTTCGCGGGGTTGATTCTACCGATGTTTTGTTCTCGTCTCCGTGCCATGCTTTTGCTATTTTTTACGGCGGCAAAGTTACCGCGTTTAACGCCAAACCTGCCGCCCAAATTATTGATGCTTTGACCGAACCTTTGATTAAAGGCAAAGTTGATTTTGCCTCTCCGGCTTTGCTTAACCAGCTTTTGCCGATTGGCGTTGCCCAAACCGAAGAGCAAAAACAACTCCTGCAACAAAAAAACGAACCCGTCCGCAACTGGCTCAAAGAACAACAGCCGGAACAAAACACCAAAAAAAGCGGCTGGAATAACATCAACCTCAAAATGTAAAAGAACATAAAAAATGAAACTCAAAATTGCTTACCAAGGCGTCCCCGGTGCCTATTCTTATATTGCGGCTCAAACCATTTACCCCGATCAGGAATACATTTCTTGCTTAAGTTTTGAACAGGCAATGGATTCTGTCCAAAGCGGCGAGGCTGATTTTGCCGTGATTCCGGTTGAAAATTCCAATGCCGGTCGCGTATCTGACGTTCATTTTCTGTTGCCGCAAACCGGCTTATCAATCGTCGGTGAATTTTTTTTGAGAATTCAGCACCAGCTTTTGGGCTTGCCTGATGCCGAATTAAAAGACATCAAAACCGCATCATCTCATCCCCAGGCTTTGGCTCAGTGTTCAACTTTTCTAAAAAAACACAACATTCGCCCTGTACAGAGAATAGACACCGCCCTCTCCTGTCAAGATGTCATTAATAATAAAGACAAATCGCAAGCCGCCATTGCCTCAAAATCAGCTGCCGAAATCTACGGTCTTAAAATTTTGGCACCTGATATTGAAAACGCCAACAACAACACCACCCGCTTTTTGATTATGTCGCCCAAAGCTATTATCCCCGAAGATGATGGTTCAAATTTTATAACCTCTTTTATCTTCAAAGCCAAGAATATTCCCGCCGCCTTATATAAAGCCTTGGGAGGTTTTGCCACCAACGGCATCAACATCACCAAGCTTGAAAGTTATCTGTTAGAGGGAAAATTTGTTTCAGCTCAGTTTTATGTTGAAATAGAATCTCACCCTGCCCGCCAAAACTTTAAAAATGCCTTTGAAGAACTCAAATTTTTTTCAAGCGAGCTTCACATTTTGGGCACCTATCAGGCTCACCCCTACAGATATTTATAAAAAATATTTATAGCTTAGTTTTTGCTTGGATTCAATTTTGCCACCAAGTTTATTGAATCTTCAATAAGCTTATCTTGTGCTTTTGCATCCAAACCGTCTTTTAATACTTTACGCACGGCATTAATGGTTTTTTCAGCCGTTTGAGTAGCAATTTCAGACACGGCATCTTCTTGAGCCGCGGCGATTCTAGCTTTCGCCTCACGCTCCAAATTATTCATATCATTTTCAAGCTTGGCCATTTTTTCTTTTTTTAAGAGATTTATCTCTCTTTCCGAGCGATTCAAAATCTCTTGAGCCTCTTGCTTTGCCTGTCTGTATTTTCTCTCATATGAGGCCAAAAGCTTTTGAGCGTCTTCTTGTAGTTCTGCAGCCTCATCAATACGTTCGGCAATAGCTTGCCCGCGTTTTTTGAGCATCGCATACAAAATTTTGCCAATCGGACGAGCCAAACCGACAACCACTAACACAAAGGAAACCGCAACCCAAAACTCGGCACTCAAATAAAATACTTCTCCGTGTCCGCTTATTTCGCCTGCCGTGGTTTCAAGTGTGTTAATAACACTGTCGGCAACATTTAAAACCGCATCTTGTGTGGCATCAATAATTTCTTTGTTAGATAAATTTTCTCCCATAGGCATTATAACTTATCTCCGTTCTGCTTTATGGCTGCATTAATATCTTTGGCCTTAAAATTATCAAAACCCAATTTTTTAAGCACATCTAATGCCAAGCTGGCTGACATTTCATCTATTTGTTGCTGAGCTTTGGCTTTGCCCAGTGCAATTTTCTTCTCGCCCTCGGCAATTTGTCGATTAAGCTCAGCTGACAAGTCGGCTTGTTTTCGTTCAATTGAGGCATCAAGCTCTTGCTGCGTTTTTTGCAAAGACTGATTAGCCTCTTCCGTTGCTTTTTGCAAAGCCTTATTATATTTATCAAGAGTTTCTTCCACCTTTTCTTTCAACTCTGCCGCTTTTTGCAAATAGCCGTCTATTTTGGCTTTACGCAAATTAATCATTTCAGCAGTTTTGGGAATGATAAACTTGCTCATGATAAATAACATTGCAAAAAATGTAATACACAACCAAAAAAGCTGTGACGGGAAAACGCTGAAATCAAGCTGAGGCATTTAAAAAACTCCTTTATAAGAACCGTTACTTTAAGATCTTTCAGAGAAGAAACTCGGAACCTTTTTATTTATTATAACGGTGCCGAATTTCTGCTCTGGACAATCTATAAAACGGTTCACCTTTTTAATTTCCGGTCAGCATTACCAATGCAATAACCAAGGCATACAATGCAATAGCTTCAACAGCTGCAAATCCGGCCCAACCATAGATATCAACATCTTTCTTAACTTGCGGATTGCGTCCGACGGTAGAGATAATTGTTGTCCAAACCTGAGACACACCCCAAGCGGCTGCCATCATTGATAAAGCGCACATACCGGCGCCGATATAAGCTAAAGGTTCCATTTTATTTCCTTTCCAAATTTCATAAAACAACGTTCAACATAATAATTTTAATGCTCGTGCAAAGCATCACCCAAATAAATACAGCTCAATACCGTATAAATAAAAGCCTGCAACAAAGCGATAAATATTTCAAAACAAACAATACAGCTGTTAAACAACAACGGCACCACACCGAACACGCCCAAAGCTATCACAAAACCGGCAATAATTTTGAGCATAATATGCCCGACAGTCATGTTTGCCACCAAACGAACCGTAAGACTAAAAGGTTTTGATAAAAATGAAATCATTTCAATCGGCACAATCAAAGGAGCCAAAGCAAAAGGAATTCCCCTTGGCATAAATGTTCCGAGCCAACCTATTTTTTTCTTCTTTATTCCGATAAGCACATTAAAAAGCAACGCAATCAAAGACAAACTTCCCACCGCCGTCAAATGCGAAGTAAAAGTAAAAGCATAAGGAAACAAACCCAATAAATTACCAAAAGCCACAAACAAAAAAACCGTAAAAATAAACGGAAAATACTTTAATCCTTCAGCTCCCACGTTTTCTTTCAGCAGGTTTTGCACAAATTCATAAATACTTTCAACTGCTGACTGAGCTGCATTCGGCACCAAACTCCTTTTTCTTAAACACAATGCAAATACAAGTGTTGATACCGCAACCGCCAACACCATAAACAATGATGAATTGGTAAAAGAAACATCAACACCGCCGATTTCCAAAGGTATAATCGGTTTAATCACAAATTGTTCCATCGGATTGGACACGTCTGCTTACTCCTTACGTTTGGTTTCCTCGCTTTTGGCAAAGCGATAAACATTTAAAACTCCGGCTGCACCACCAAAAAACATAAACAATATCAAAAGCCACGGCTTTGTTCCGGCCAATACATCCAATAGATACCCTATTGCTGCACCAACCAAAACTCCAGATAACAACTCTGTTCCGATTCTGAATCCAACCTTTGAAGCATAGGCAAATTCAGATTCTTCTTTTTCCTTACGAACAGCGGCCTCTTTCTTTTTAAGCTTTGAAATACGCTCATCGATCCGTTTAATGTCATCAGGTGCATTCTTCATTACCAAACTCTACATTATAAAATGTTAAGCAGTTATTAAAAATATAGTCCCAAATAATTTTTATTTTGAAATTTTTTGCTTAATTATATTACTAAATGATTCGAAAGACTGCATACCGGGAATCAATTCGTTCTGTCCTTTATAACTTATGACAAAAGACGGAGTACCTTGAATTCCGAGTTGAGAAATCCCGTTTTGACGATTCATCAAAATCTCTCTTGCCTCATCATCATTATTCAAACAAATATCTGCCTTTTCAGAATTTATCCCACTCAATGCCGCATATTGTTTCAAAACCTTTTGAGGATTCCTTGCCAATCCCCATTCGCGTTGTTTTTTAAACAATAAATCAACGAAAGCAAAATATTTATCTTTTGGCATACACTCTGCCAACAAAGCAGCATCCATCGATGCCTTATCAATAGGGAAAGGAACAAATACCACCTTCAGCACCCCTTTATCAACAAACTCTTTTTTTAATTCAGGTAAAACATCTAAATGAAAATCCGCACAATGATAACAGCCAAACGATGAATATTCATAAATTGTCACCGGAGCATTTTTTGAACCGATAACATGTTCCTCTGGCAAGACAATGTTATCAGGAATTGTTTGCACAGCATCTTTTGCCATTGCTTGCGGCATCAAAACAATGCTCCCATCAGGATTCATAACGAACCCCTTCATTGAAAGATAAAAACCTCCAACCAAAAAAAACACTGCCATTGCCGCTACGAATGCACTTGTATTTTTAATAAATTTTTCGAATTTCATTTTTTACCCTTATTATCAGAAATAACACTTCGCCCTAATTTTTCGAGCATATTTTGTAATTCTTTATTTTGCAAGTCTGCGCTTAGTTCTTTAATATAATTTTCTTCATCTTCAGTTACAAGAGTTTTTTGTTCTTTCTGTATATTATCTTTTTCTTTTATTTCAAAATCCCCTGTTTGTATAATCTTTAATTTTGAAACGGCACAATACCCAAAATAAGAATTAACTTTTGCCAACACAAAGTTTTCCTGATGCTGCATTTCCAAGGCAAAAGCTCCGCTCGGCACCTCAATTTGCAGACAACCCTTACTTTTTTCTCCCTTTGGAAAAACCACGCCCAACGGCAACGAATATGCAGCCATGTCCTCACCAACAATATTTTCCCATTCACTCAAGAGCTCAACTTCCATCATTCCCTTTGCCCCCAAAAGTTTTTTGGTCAAAGGAAGCAGTGTTCGGGAAAAAGACTGCAAATCTAAGGTTTTTCGTTCGTTACTGACAATATTTTTTTTCTTTTTTTCTACCATGCATCAAAATTAACAAACAATATCAACAAGGGCAAGCCTTTTATTGACTGTGTTATCAAAATCTGCATATAATCCACTAGCTTACAAATTGCATTGAGGAATTTAAATTCATGGAATGGCATCAAATTTTACAAGCTGTCTTATCGCTTATTTTTGTAATCGGACTTTTGCTGCTTACTCTGTGGTTTTTCAAATACTGCGAACAAAAAGGAGGTAAATCAATTTTGGTTCGCCGCTTAAAATCATCTCAAAGACTAGATGTTGTTGAAATTCGCCGTATTGATGCCAGAAATTCCCTTGTTTTGCTAAAATGTGACAACACCGAACATTTGGTTTTGCTGGGCAATTCTTGTGTTTCTATCCTCGAAAGCAAACCAATTTCTCAAGGACAAAAATCAGATGAATAAAAGATTGTTTTGGCTTTTAGGATTAGCTATTCTTTTAACACTAACGCAAACAGAATTTGCTCTGGCTCAAAGTGTCAGTCTAAATCTCGGAGATGCTCCGACAGGCTCTGCTACGGCACGCATCTTCAGTGTTTTGATGATGATTACGGTTTTATCACTAGCTCCGTCAATCTTAGTAATGATGACATCGTTTACCAGAATAATCGTTGTCTTTTCCATAACCCGCAGTGCTTTGGCTACCAACTCAACTCCTCCCAACATGGTTCTGGTTTCTTTAGCCTTGTTTTTAACTCTATTTATCATGAGCCCCACTCTTGAGAAATCGTGGGAACAAGGTCTCAAACCAATGATGGATGAGAAGATTGAAGTTATGGACGGACTTGAAAAAGCTTCCATCCCTATTAAAGAATTTATGGTTAACAACACTAGAGAAAAAGATCTTTTGCTTTTTACTGATTTGGCTAAAGAAAAACCAGCTCAAACAGTTGCAGAAACTCCGCTTAAAATTGCTATTCCGGCATTCATGATCAGTGAGCTGCGTCGTGCTTTTGAAATCGGATTTTTAATATTTGTTCCATTTTTGATTATTGATATGGTTATTGCTTCAGTATTAATGTCCATGGGTATGATGATGCTACCGCCTACGGTTTTGGCACTTCCCTTTAAGGTAATATTTTTTGTACTTGTAGACGGTTGGTACCTGCTTGCCGGATCATTGGTTAACAGCTTTCAATAAGAAAAAGCCCCGTTTCATACGGGGCTTCTTATTACCAAGGATCATTATATTTCAACGCCGGATCATTCAAACGATCGACATAACCACCATCTTGGCTTGATTTATTAAAGCCACTTCTGAAATTTTTCACTTGATCATAATTATGAACCATTTCTCTCTTCCACCCCCAAACAGGAGAGCTTGACATATCTCTTCGTTCAAAATAACAATATACATCAGCAATTGCTGTCATTTCCTCATTATAAACAGGAAACAAATTCCAAACGACTTTACCACCCAAAGCTGAGACATCAGCTCCAACATTGCTTAAATAAGCCATATACTCATCAGCATAGTATAAGAAACCCATAATTGCATGCCAACCATAAAAATCTCCATAACGTCCGGCTCCAGTTCCTGTCGAACTTCCTCCTCTAACCCCATCAATAGTAGTATTCAACCAAGTATTAGTTTGAAATGTTAATGGTGTACCTGATGATACTGTATGAGTATGAGAAGTATTTCCTGTAACACTATTTAATTGGAATTTAGAATTTCCCGGATCAGTCGGTACATCGAAATAATATCTGAATTTAGTTGCCGCATCAGTTATACCTGAAAGGTCATTTCCAGTCACTACAAAAGCTTCTGACATTTTCCATCGAATAGGATTAATGGTAATAACTTTTGAATATCCTGGAGGACACTGTGGTGTCGGTACAAACCCCATCCACGGAGATGCGATACATCTGGCATCTGTGGACGGACAAGTTTCACTCTCCTTGGTATTAACCTTTATTTCGCCATTTTCAACAACAGTAACACTATAAGCTGAATCTGTACTCCAATCTTTACCATCCTCTTTATAAGTATTATCAATCACATAAATACCTTTATTAATAAAGTCTGGCAAAATATCACTCAAACGAGCACCACCGCGAGTTGTTAATTTAATATCATGCATCACCGACGTATAAGCCGGATTAACCTGATAAGCATCATAAGGAGTAATAGAACTTCCTCTATAATTATAATATTCACCATTAGGATAAGCTGAAGGATCAACATAATCAACATTAGAAAGTACTCTATCTGCTCGAATATACCCTACTGTATCCATATTTCCTATTGTATTATCATCGACATTTTTTGTAGCTCTTGGTAATTGAATCATTCCGTCACGCCTGATAATAACCCCTTCACTGCGAACATCATTACTGACAGTCAAATCCGCCACACTGCTTCCATAAGCTAGCTGATTTTCATTAACCTCAAAAATTGTTGGATTACTGCTTGCCGTACTATTACTTTTTAATTGTAAATTATCTGCTGTAATAATAGCTTCACCACCACCTATCACAGCTTTAGCATTATTTCCAGAATCAAGTGTAACTCCGGTACTATTTAAAGTAATTGCTTGCTTAACGGAATTAACATTATTTCCTAATTGAACACTGCCGTCATTCATAAATAAATATTGATTATTAGAAACCCCGTCTTCATATATTCCCTTAGAAACAACTGTTTTATCTTTATCAGAAAAAAACATACCATGAGCAGTTCTGATTTTTGCCCTATCTGTAGACACGCCATAAACAGCTCCAGCTAAAGCGGTAAATCCGTTTGTAATGTTGGTCGAACCACTAAAATCACCAATTCCGGCATAACTATTATCCGCATATAATTTATAAATTCCTTTAGCCGTATCTGTACCGCCATATAATGCAACTGAACTATCATTAGCTACAATACGCTGTCCTACCGTAAAATTATTTTTCCGTAAAGATGTTCCCTCTGCATCAACTTTTAAATTATAATTATTACCATCAAACCCGGCTTTTAAATTATCATCAGCATAAACATATCCTGTTGCATGAAGATTAGTTGTTTCCAATGTTTCCACAGTCAACTTGCCTTTAACTCTGGCATTATTGCTTACAAGCAAATTTCCTTCCGTTGATAAAATATATTTATCAGTATCTCCATCAACCCCTGATACCGTTGTTGCAGTTCCTTTAACCGTTGTTTGACCACTTATTGAGGTTTCTCCGGTAATATTAGTCGGAGCATTAACCGTAACCGTATTTGCCGTAGTAGATCCAACGTCAAATGTAGCTGTACCACTAGTTACTTTAGCTTTTCCGGTAACTGTTGCATCTCCTGTTAAGGTTGATGTTCCCGTAACTTCCAAAGCAGAATTTGTTGCTGCCCCTGTGTTAATTATAACTTTTTTGCTGGCATCAATACTATCATTATCAACGCTAAATACCGGCATTGCCACATCACGATTAGCTACAGCTCCTATTTTTAATGCTCCTGCAGCAAACAAATCTTCAACATTAGCTTTTCCTTTAACACTTAAAATAGCATTTCCGCTTCCAACCTCACCTTCATCACTATCAATAATAATTTCGTTGGCAATATTACCCAAACCAGCATCTGCATCAGGCAAAGCCAACAAATGAACAACTTCTCTGATATTATTTCCGTTCATCAATAAATCAACCTGCATACGATTATATTCTTCATCACCTTTACTGTCATCACGATATAAAACGTGAGCAGAGCTGGCCCCTCCACCTTCTGATGCAATTGCATGAACAGAACTAACAGCCAAACTACCGTCTTTTATATCTTCTGCAAAATCATAATCTCCAAGATCTGCTTCCCAAGCACCCTGTACACCTGAAATTTTCTTATCTTTAACCACGCCACCGTTTGCTCCAATCATTGATGCAATTTTTGCAGCTCTGACCATTGGCATTCCTTCTTTTGAATCAGCTAAAATCATACCGGTAATAGCTGAATGAATTTTAGGCTCAGCTGCTGAACCCAAATTTTGTACATCATTACGATAAGCAACTTTATAATCATCATAAAAACGTGATTGTAACTTAAAATTATATGGCAAATATGGCAACAATTTATCCTCAATTTCTTGAGGTGTCATCACCGTAACATATTCACCCTCGGCATCACTTGACAACTCAGCATAATTATCCTGAATATAATCATCTAAAGCCTTTGATATTGTACGCATTTGTGCCGCCGTATTAATATCTTGCAATTCAGTTGTTCTTTCAGCCGCCTTTTTATACAAAATAGGAGTAACCATAGTAATAAGACCAAGCATAGCCAAAGCTTCCACCATCATGCTACCTTTCTGTCCCCACAAACTTTCAACCTTTTTTATCATGGCTTTTCTCCTAAAAAGCATTTTATATTCCGCTCATATAAACCAAACAAACTTTATTTTTCGTTAAATCACAAACATTTTTAAAATCTGCATCATTAACTATAGCCTTTGGAATATAATACATTGCACTTCCCATCCTATCCATTATCATCACTGCCGAACCTGAAGGATTTTCCTTAGTTATTGTACTATCGCCATTAGCCGTATAACCAAGCATTTCTCCCTCATCCACAGTATTACGAACAGCATTCATGTAATCATTATTTGGCCTGTCTAATCCAGACATTTGATTAAGCCATCTCTCCGGAATAGGACCATAAGTAATTAATCTTTTTTTATTATTTCTGTCTGCACAAGGATTGTCTGCACTACCTACACTATCATAAGCCACTTCCATAAATTCATCCATACAAAATATCTGACTTATAAAGTTTTCATCATTATAATGCCCATAAGGCAAATAAGGCGTAATCTCATCATCAGGAATAATCCCTGTATCATAATTAATGTCTCCGCGACCTGAAGTATAAGGATGTTTGCGAAATTTAACATATTCAAATGCCGCATTGTGTTTAGTAACCAATTTTGCCACCTGAGCCTCTGCCACAGGTTCTACAGCCAGCTTTCTATAATCAGTCCGTGGTGAAAGAGTGTAAGAGGCCAAAATTGCCAAAAATGTTGCCAACACAACCCAAATATACATTTTGCAAAACCTTAATGTCGTTAAATATATTTTATAATAACACAAAAAAAGTTTCTAATCTATTAAATCAACGATAAATTTTAATAATTTAACAAATCTGCAACAATACCCAAAATAGACTAAAAATTTAACATTTGATAATAATTTATGCCTTATATTAAATTAAACATTTAATAACTAATAAATTTGCATTTATTTATAAAAATAATGTTATAAAATAAGTTAAATATTCGCAGTATTTTTGGAGGGAATTTTTAATGATTGACCAAGAAGATGACTTGGACAAAGAAGATGTTTCCGAAGAACAAAATCGCAAAAACCGTAAAAAAATGTTATTTATCATAATTCCGGTTTTAATCGTGATTGGTTTATCGGTAGGCTTTTACTATGTTTTTAACCGTAGTTATACTTCTGCTCCAAACAACTACAGCGTTTTAACTAACATAGTTGAACAAGATGGTACTAAATCGGAAAAAACAACTGTTTTTTATGATCTTCCTGAAATAACTTCAGTTTTAAATAGTAAGGATTCTGTCAAAAAAACAGTCAAAATAAAGCTAAATATTGAACTTTCGGGCATTGAAGACACCAAAACAATAGAAATACTTTCTCCTAAAATTAAAGATGCTATTATAGCTCACACTATAGAGCTAACACCCGAAGAAATATCTGGAAGCTCTGGTCTTTATTGGCTAAAGCAAGAACTTTTATACCGTATAAATTTAATCGTCGCACCGCTTAAAGTTAATAACCTTAACTTTACAACTTTTGAAATTCAGTAATGATAAAGGATCAAAAAAGTGGCAGAAGAAACAAATATAAAAGAAACAGATTC
Organism: uncultured Alphaproteobacteria bacterium; assembly: GCA_944391685.1. GTDB lineage: Bacteria > Pseudomonadota > Alphaproteobacteria > RF32 > CAG-239 > CAZU01. The sequence continues at coordinate 29,944 of CALXUM010000003.1, read as the reverse complement.
TATAATTGAAGATAATAACACGGTAAACTCCGATAGCCCTGATTCTAAAATTTTAAATCAGGAAGAAATTGATAGCCTTTTAGGCTATTCTAACAATGATGATATTGATTATGCATCAGACAAAACAGGGTTTAGAGCTATATTAAATTCCAGCATGGTTTCTTATGAACGCTTACCCATGCTTGAAATTGTTTTTGACCGCTTAATTCGTTTAATGGCGACATCCTTGCGTAATTATACTCAAGATAACGTTGAAGTATCTCTTGACAGCATAGAATCAATGCGTTTTGGCGAATATATAGATTCACTCACCTTGCCTACTCTTCTCAATGTTTTTAAAGCTGAAGAATGGGACAACTATGGGCTAATGTCTCTTGATAGTTCTCTGATTTATTCTATGGTAGACGTCCTTTTAGGAGGTCGTCGTGGCACTGCGGCCATGCGTATTGAAGGTCGTCCTTATACTACAATAGAGCTCAATATAGTCAAAGAAATGATTCAGCTTATTTTAAGTGATTTATCAACCGCTTTTGATCCTATCACTTCTGTTAGTTTTGCTTTTGACAGACTTGAAACCAACCCTCGTTTTGCCACCATCTCCAGACTGTCAAATGCTGTTATTGTTGCCCACTTAAGAATTGATATGGAAGATCGCGGAGGTAAAATAGATCTTATGATTCCTTATGCTACTTTAGAACCGGTAAGAGAATTACTTTTACAAATGTTCATGGGAGAACGTTTTGGTCGCGATACCATTTGGGAAAATCACCTTATGTCTCAACTTTGGGAAACTGATGTTGAGATTAAGGCCGTTCTTAAAGAAACAAACATTAAGCTTGGAGAAATTTCTACCTGGGAAAAAGGTTCCTTCCTTCCGCTTGATATACCTCCCACTGAACAAATTAGCATAGTTTGCGGAGATGTTCCTTTACTTAAAGGTTCCATGGGGCGTAAAGATAGTCATATTGTTATAAGAGTTGATGGAAAGGCCGAAAAAGATGTATAATCTTGAACTTATAATAAATATAATAATTATTGCCTTGTTGATTCCGACCATTATATATGCTTATCGTCTAAACAACAATTTAAAAGCTCTGAGACAAAACCAAAATTCTCTGGCTCAACTAATTCAAGCCTTAAATGAAGCAACATTTAAAGCTGAAAACAGTATACCAAAACTAAAATCCGTAACTGAACACTCTTCCGAAGGCTTAAAAGAAGTAGTTGACAGTGCCAAAGAGCTTAAAGATGATTTACTCTTTATAAATGAAAGAGCAGATAACTTAGCAGACAGACTCGAAAATGTCATCAGTAATTCACGTAATATAGAAAACAAAACTTCAAATACAGCTCAAACTAAAGAAGGGTTTTCAACAAACGTAAAAGACACAAGATCGGAAGCTGAATTAGAATTATTAAAAGCATTGCGTTCAATCAAATAAAAAAGGAAAAAAAATGCAAAAAAAATTAAAAATACGCCTTCTGCCAATCTTTATATTTATGGCTGTTTTAACATTATCCATAAAGATTAATAACGTGTTTGATATGTACAACAATCAAACCAAACAAGCTCTGACAATTAGCACGTCTAAAGCTTTAGCAGAAGAACAGTTAAACAAAGAAACCGCCGAATTAACTGACATTCTGCAAGGAGGATCAAAAAACCCGGCAGCCAAAACTGATAATCCCAATAATGCATTTACACAATCAGAAATTATGATTTTGCAAGAATTAGCTGATCGTAGAGAAATATTAGATTTACGAGCTAAAGAAATTGACAAACGAGCCATCCAGCTAAAAGTTGCCGAAGAAGAAATCGATAAGAAACTTCGCCAACTAAAAGATTATGAACAAAAACTGCAAAAGCTGGTTAATGAATACTCGCAAAAAGAACAATCAAATATAGATTCTTTGGTTAAACTTTATGCATCTATGAAACCTAAAGATGCAGCTCGTATATTCAACAACATGGATATGGACATTACTGTTACCCTTCTTAAGGGAATGAAACCATCTGCTTCTTCGGCAATTCTTTCTCAAATGGAATCCGAAAAAGCCCAAGCTGTAACTGCCCAATTAATAGGAAACAATATTTAGTTTGAGAAGTAAGTTGTTAAACCTGAGAAGATACATATTTATACTAATTTTCATAGGAAGCCTTTTACTTCCCCAAAAACTTATTCAGGCTCAAGACATAATTATTCAAGACCTCCCCCAACCAGCAAAATCAGAAAGGATAACCGTTGGGACCAAGCAAACCGTTAACAATCGACTTTTTGTAGCTGCTCCATCGACAGAACAAAAACCGCAAATATCCAGCCTTAGCTTTTCATGGTCTCATCCTGTAAATATGGCTGCTTTTGAACGAAACGGGAACATATGGCTTGCATTTGACAAACCACAAAAAGTAAACATTGAAGAACTCAAGAATAGTGCCGGCAACTTAGCCAAAAGCATAATTCAGCTTCCCCATCCCATGGCCACAATCTTAAGAATACGGCCGACAGAAGGAGTTAATTTTTCCGTTCGTAAAGAAGGTTTGCTTTGGATTCTTGATTTGTTTACTGATCATTATCCCCCACAACAAATCAAAAACATGACCATCTTTACTCAATATGATGGCATGAAGCAACCTTATTTATTTATTCCGACTGATCGTGCCGGAAATATAATCGGCATCATAGATCCGGATATTGGTGATATGATAACTATTGCTCCCTTATCATCTGTCGGGCAAGGGACAACTGATCCTTACCGTTACCCTGAATTTGATATCTTAAAAACTCAACAAGGCTTGGCTTTTGTAATAGACGCTCCAGATATAATGCTTAGCCGAGGTAATTCAGGATTAACTCTTAAAGCCCCTAACCGTGGATTAAGCATAACCGGAGATCTGTCATCTTTAAAAAAACGACAAAAATTTCAAGACGATAAAAAAGAAACCCCTGCTTTTAATTTGCAAATTCCTCAAAATTTGCAAGAAATGAGCTTTGTTGAAGCCATAGATACTATCAGACAAGATATTCTTGACGCTCCGCAAAGCCAAAAAAACCAAATCCGGCTTAATCTTGCCAGATACTATCTATATCATGGTCTTGGAACTAACGCTCTATACATTCTGAATCAAATGAAAGATGCCAACATTCCTGAAGCCCAAACCGATAATTTTCATGCCATGCGTGGTATTGCTAACTTTTTAACTCAAAGATATCAAGAAGCAGAAGAAGATTTTAATCAAGGCAACATACCTTCTATGAATGAGGGTATCTTTTGGCGTACTTTAGCTCAAAGTGCATACAAATTCAACGAACGAAACAATAAAATTTTATTTTCAAATATATCTCTCATCAGAGATTACCCTCAAGAAATTAAAGATCAAGTAGCAATCATAGCAACTCAAAACGCTTTAGATTCAAATGATGATTTGGCAACCCAAAATTTTATAGATATTCTAAGATCGGTATCATCCAGAAATAAAAATCTTGATCCTCAAATAAACTATCTTTACGCAAAAAAATTAGAGTTGCAAGGATACCCTCGTAACGCCATTAAAGAATACCGCAATATTTCTCAAAGCGATGACCAAAAGTTTTCAGCACTTTCTCGTTATGAAAATGCAGTTTTAAGCCAACGCATTGGCAGTATGAAAATAAAAGATGCCATATCAGAACTTGAAAGATTACGTTTTGCTTGGAGTGAAACGGAATTTAAATATAAACTTTTAAATTCCTTGGCAGGATTATATCTAAAAGATTCTAATTATTACCAAGCTCTTAAAACCCTTCAGGAAAATTTACAAATTGCTACACCTGAACAGAAGCAAAACATAACTAATCGCATGGTAAAAATCTTTGAAGATATCTATATATATAATCAAGATGATACTAAAATGATTCCCATAAAATCGTTAGCTCTTTATAATGACTTTAAATGGCTGAGTGAATTAAGTTCTCGTCAAAATACCATAATTCAAAAACTTGCCGATCGCTTGGTTGCAGTAGATTTACTGCCGCGGGCATCAGAACTTTTAAACGAACTTCTGTTAAAAAATGATCTAACCGATGAAAACCGTGCCAGAATTGGAGCACGACTTGCCGTAATCAATCTTTTTGACCAGAGTCCTCGTAATGCATTGGATATATTAGACAGGACAGAATATGATAACTTGAGTTTGGCAACTATGGGGCCACGCAAAATAATCAAAGCCAGAGCTTTGTCTCAAATTGGTAAAACCGACGAAGCTTTACAGCTTCTTGAACAAGATAATAGTAAAAACGCTCTTTTACTAAGATTCGAAATGTACTGGAATGCCGAACAGTGGAGTAAAGCTGCCGATACCATTAAATATCTTATTGAAAATCCCAAACCTGGACAACCCTTATCACAAGAGCAAATAAACTATATTTTAGATTGGGCAACGGTTCTTAAAAAAGCCGGAAGAGAAACCGTATTGGTAAGAATACGCAATAAATTTATGCCCTATTTTGCCAATACCAAATATCATGGTCCTTTCAATATCTTGACCAACCACCTGGAAAAAGATAAAGTTGACATCAAAGAAATCAACGGTATCGTTCATGATGTTCAAGATTTCAACAATTTTTCCAAATTTTACACCGATTCACTCAAAGATACTGATATAGAATAGCCATGTCGCAAATTTTTCATATTGACAGTCCTTTTCAACCTGCAGGGGATCAACCTCAGGCCATAAAAGAATTGTGCGAAGGAATTAACCGTGGCGAAAAGAACCAAGTTTTGTTAGGTGTTACCGGTAGCGGTAAAACCTATACTATGGCCAAAGTTATTGAACAATGCAACCGCCCTGCTTTGATAATGGCTCCAAACAAAATTTTGGCAGCTCAGCTTTATAGCGAAATGAAAGAATTTTTTCCTCACAATAAGGTTGAATATTTTGTTTCTTATTATGATTATTACCAACCCGAAGCCTATGTCCCCAAAACAGATACTTATATTGAAAAAGATTCCGCCATTAATGAACAAATAGATCGTATGCGAAATTCAGCCACTCGCAGTATTTTGGAATCAAGAGACGTTATTATTGTCGCTTCTGTTTCTTGCATATACGGTCTTGGCGATGTTGAATCTTATTCTGCCATGACTATTCCTCTCAAAAAAGGAGAAGAAATCAGCATCAAACAGGTATGTTCTCGTTTGGCAGAATTACAATATGAAAGAAATCAACAAAACTTCATCCGTTCCACCTTTAGAGTTCAAGGTGATGTTTTGGATATTTTTCCGGCCCACTATGAAGACAGAGCATGGAGAATATCTTTCTTTGGCGATGAGATTGAAAGCATCTCCGAATTTGATTCCCTAACCGGCAAACGCACCGCCTCACTTGACAATGTTGTAGTTTATCCGGCTAATCACTATGTTACGCCCAGACCTGCAGTTTCACAAGCTATTGTCAATATTCGCAAAGAACTCGCCGAAAGACTTGAAGAATTTAAAAACCAAAACAAGCTTTTGGAAGCTCAACGCCTTGAACAACGCACCCGTTTTGATTTGGAAATGCTTGAAGCTACCAGCCATTGTAAAGGAATAGAAAATTATTCTCGTTATTTAACCGGACGTCCGGCCGGATGTCCTCCCCCGACTCTTTTTGAATATCTTCCGCCTGATGCTTTGATTTTTGTTGATGAAAGCCATGTCTCTATTCCTCAAATCGGCGGCATGTTTCGCGGTGATTTCAATCGCAAATCAACTCTGGCGGAATATGGGTTCAGACTGCCATCATGCGTTGATAACCGCCCGCTTAAATTTGATGAATGGAACCAAATGCGTGGACAAACCATCTTTGTATCAGCCACTCCCGGAGATTGGGAGCTGCAACAAAGCCACGGTGTCTTTACCGAACAGGTTATTCGCCCCACAGGTCTTACAGATCCTTTATGTATAGTACGTCCGGTTGAAAATCAGATTGATGACTTAATGGAAGAGTGCCGCAAAACAGCTGCCAAAAATGAACGTGTTTTAGTAACCACCCTAACTAAAAAAATGGCCGAAGATTTAACTGAATACTTAAATGATAACGGCATAAAAGTACGCTACCTTCACTCAGATATTGATACACTGGAACGCATCGAAATCATTCGCGATTTAAGACTTGGAGTTTTTGATGTTTTGGTCGGCATCAACCTCTTGCGTGAAGGTTTGGATATACCTGAATGTTCTTTAGTTGCCATTTTAGATGCTGACAAAGAAGGCTTTCTCCGTTCCGAACGTTCGCTTATCCAAACTATCGGTCGTGCCGCCCGTAATGCCGAAGGCCGAGTAATATTATATGCCGATAAAATGACCGGCTCTCTGCAAGCTGCACTAAATGAAACCAACCGCCGCCGTAAAAAACAATTAGATTATAATATTGCAAACGGTATCACCCCGCAAACCATTAAAAAGAAAATATCCGATGCCTTAAGCGAAATGACATCCGGCGATTATGTTGAGGTTAAAACAACTGATGCTGATAACATTAAAGACATCGATAAAAAGCTAAATAAATACAATAAATTGATGAAAGAAGCTGCTGCCAATCTTGATTTTGAAACGGCCATGATCTACCGCGACAAAATTAAAGAATTGGAACAGATTTATCTCAAAAATTAAAAGGGCTGTTAAATAACAACCCTTTTAATTTTAAGCCTTTTCATATTTTTTCTTTTCATTCAAAAACACCACAATTCCCATCGGAATAGACAACGCATAAAGAATTGTCATAATTCCTAAAGTAAACCATGGTTGAGCAATGATAAAGCTGGCAAATAAAGCCACCAACAACATCATTGGCATAAACATATAAGTAGGAACCTTAAGCTTTTTGGTTGAAAATGTAGGTATTCTGCTTACCATCAAGAACGAGACCACAACCAACAACGTTGCACAAAAAGCATGTGAACGTACAAATGTCAGCTCTGGGAAATCAAACGATATCATTAATGGCATCATTACCAAAGCAGCAGCAGCCGGTGCCGGCACACCTACAAAGAAATGCTTCCAATATTCAGGTTGCGGCTCTTCATCCAACATGGTGTTAAAACGAGCCAAACGCATTGCCATACCGATAGACATCAGTAGGCAGAAAAACCAACCAAATTTTGGCAAATCAAACAAAGACCATTTATAAAGCAAAATAGCCGGAGCCACACCAAAGCTAACAAAGTCAGACAAAGAATCAAGCTCGGCCCCAAATTTGGTTGAACCCTTAAGCATTCTGGCCACACGCCCGTCCAAACCGTCAAAAAAAGCGGCAATAAACACACACAAAACGGCTTTTACCCAGTCAGCCTGAATGGAATAACGAATAGAAGTAACACCGGCACACAAAGCCAACATGGTTACAATATTCGGTGCAATCTTCCTAAACGGCAATGATGTCAATTTCTGCCTGGAAAGTTGCAGTTTTTGATTAATTCTTTCCATTATCTGACAACTCCGCTAACGGCTTTCGCATCACTGCTCAAGTTGGCAATAATACTCTCGCCGGCCACCATGGTTTGCCCCAAAGCAACCTGAGGCTCAACACCTTCCGGCAAATAAACATCCAATCTTGAGCCAAAACGAATCATTCCGAAACGCTCACCGGCCTTATATTCCTGACCAACTTCTGCCTCACAAAGGATTCTTCTGGCCACCAAGCCGGCAATTTGAACAAAGCACAAATCTTTTCCGCTTTTTGTCTTTAGAGCCAAAAGCTGACGCTCATTGTCTTTGCTGGCTTTATCCAAAGTTGCGTTCAAAAATTTTCCCGGAATATAAACTGATTTGGTAATTTTACCTTGAGCCGGCACGCGATTAACATGAACATTAAACACGCTCATAAAAATGCTCACACGGGTAAACATTTGGCTTCCCATATTTAACTCTTCCGGAGCTTGAACTTTGGCAATCATTTGCACAATACCATCAGCCGGAGAAACCACCACATTATCAATCTCTGGAGTAACTCTGTCCGGATCACGGAAGAAATAATAACACCAAACAGTTAAAGCAAGTCCAATCCAACCCAACGGTTCCCATATAATTGCCAATAACGCTGTTATTGCCGCAAAAATACCGACAAACCGCCAACCTTCACTGTGAATATTGGGCAGGATGTAATTACGCCAAGTAATATTAATGCTTTTCATAATAAAAATCCTTTCTATATTTTAATTCAGGCAGCCGTGACGCTGTCAACTGCCGCATACCTGAAAAAACAAATATTTAACGTTAACACCAACAGCAAATCATATTTTTATCAAATAAACAACAGCTATTTAAACAAGCTCCACAAATAAGAAAAAAATGCAATTATGTTATTTTATTCTTGCAATTAATTCAAAAGCTCTGTATAAAACGGAAATGGATTTGCACCTATGGCGGAACAGGTAGACGCTGCAGACTTAAAATCTGTTGTCCGCAAGGACGTGCCAGTTCGATTCTGGCTAGGTGCACCATTTTTGATAATGCACCTTTTGAGATGCTTTTTTTGTATGTATTCTAAGCCTTTCAGAGAGTCCGATTTTGAGGATTTTTAATTTGATGATTTTTATAAACTTATCGGACTTTTATTATTGAAATAAAGTTATAATTATATGATAATATTACAAAATAAGGGAAAAAAGATGAAGTTGTACCATTATGCTCCTAAAGGAAATACTATTCTTGAAAAAGGACTTCTATCTTTTGCTAAAAATCCAGATGCTAACTTAAAGTATTATATTCGGCGTTCAGGTTCTAGTACGTTTAAAGGTATATTGAGGTGGTTTGAAAGCTGTTTTAAAGGTCGTAGCCGAGCTGTAAGAGTTTTTACTGAACCAATACAATGGAATAAAAATTCTCTATCATTGAAGGATTTCGTTGAAAAAGCTGATTTATTTTCAATAGATATTGATGCTTTGCAGAGAGATGGTTTAATAGATGATATTTATTTTAGCCCTTCTGTAGCTAATATGCCAAATTTAAAAGAAAGCAATAATGCTGATGAAGTTCTAATCAGATTATATGGATTAAATGATATAAGCCAATATCCAATTGATTGGAGTCTATGCAATGATAAATTACATCATCGCTTTGAATTTGTACCCTACTATCTTCTTATCATTAAAGGCGGTGTTATTCCTCCAAAGTATATAAAACTTGAAAGTTAATTTTATATTTTTTATCAAAGAAACCCTCGTTTTTTTATAACGAGGGTCGATATCAATAAACTTTACTAAAATTATCTTGTTTTGGGTGTTATTCCCATGGGATTTACTCTAGCTCTGCGTCCTCCGGGATAATTCATTGCCATACGAGCTTCATGAAATAATGGCTTTAACGCTTTTGTTCGTTGTTCATTTTCAATCTTAACATTACTATATCCTCTGTTAGTTACATCATATAATGTCCAACCTTTTTCTTCTTTATGACCCACTACGGTCATATCACTAGTTTCAAGAAAATAATTATCTCCCGCGACATCAGCTTCATTTTTTCTGCGTATACGACCTAAGCTTTCTCCATCTTTGTCAAAAATCTCTACACTTTTACCATCTTCAGCCACATTCATGTAAGCCCATTTTCCTAAAAGTTTCTCTTCTTCACTTTCATTGGTTTTAAAGTTTATTCTCAGTTTAGATGCTCCTTCAGATTCCTTTTCTGCTATGGCAAGTGCTGAACCTCTAAGTTTAGATTCTTCACTTTTATGGGCTACTTCGGCTAATTTACCTCTTAAAGTCATAATAAAACTCCTATATATCAAAATTATAAATTATATATATCATAATTTTAAAGCTAACACAACACATTATTTAGACAAAATTATATTTTTCATTCATTTTCCTACTCAAAGTCTTAAAATCATCATAAAAATTAGTCCGATAATTGCATAGTATCTCGCACCATTTTTAAGGTAGCACCTTTTAAGGTGCTTTTTTGCTATATATTCCAAGGCTTGCAAAGAGTCCGATTTTAGATGTTTTTAATTTGATGTTTTTTGCGAGATTATCGGACTTTTTGTTTAGCTGTTTGCAATTGTTTTGATTTTAAGGCCTGAAAATATGTTCAAGAATGAATGTATTTACTTCTTTTTATGGATATGTTACTATTTTAGATATATTTGTTATTGCTAACAATAGAAAAAAATAATGGATATTGATGGATATGAGTAAATTATTAGAAAAAAATAATCACACCCAAAATCATGATGAAACTTCTCTAGAAAATATTTTAGAAAATATGAAACTACAATTTGAGCGTAGGACTTATGAGGAAAGGGAAAATTTCTTTTCGGCTTGCAGTAAGGCTGTTGGGTTTACAAATAGTCAGTTATTTTTTCATATTTTCTCTAAGAATAAAAATTATAGATTTCACAATGATGGGGAATTTACCAGATTGTGTAAGGATATGGAAGTCTTTTTGGGAAGAGAATTATATGATGAATTAATGAGTAATTTGATTAGTTTAAGAGATAAAAAAGCTCAAGAAATTAAAAATAAAGCACCTGAATTGCTAACTCATACTTCAAATATTCCTCCTGAAATTATGGGAGATACATTAGTACCGAGCAGCAATCTTAATCAATTTGGTGAAAAAAGAGGAAATTTTATATTTGCAACCGAAAGTGATAGCGAAAGAGATTTCTATGCTTTAAGAGTCAACGATAAAGAGGGAAAAAATATAAATTGGAAAAAAAAGGCCTATATAAATGGTGAAGAAAAAAATGTGTTTATTATGGAAAAAATAAACGAAAACAGCTATACTTATTTTGTACCTAAAGAAAACTTTGTTCCCGTCGTTTGCTTGGATGGAAGATTTGGACACGAATGGACAGCTATCCAAAAAATTCAGTATTTGTATTGCAAAAAAAATAATATTGAAGATATAAAGAAACGAAATATTATCAAAATAGTGGATAGAGATAAATTTTATTCAAAAAATAAAGATGAAGCTTTTCAAAAAAATTTAAATAATCCTCATCTTATTATCAGCACGCTTGATAATTCTGGTGTTTTAAATAATAATTATAAAATAACAGCTGAATTAGCAGATTGTTTTAACGTACAAATTGCATCTAAAACTAACAATGATTCATCTAAAACTGATTTTTTTAAATTAAAAATGTATCAAAATAAAAAACAAAATGGTTAAGTTTTCTGCTTTTCTCTAAATATTTCAATTTTCTTACTGAAAAGCTTAAAATCATCATAGAAATTAGTCCGATAATTGCACAGTATCTCGCACCATTTTTGATAATGCACCTTTTGAGGTGCTTTTTTTGTATATATTCCAAGACTTTCAAAAATTCTGATAAAAAACAAATTTTAATAATTTGTTGTACTAAAAAACAGGTATAAAGTTTTTTCTACCTGTTTTGTATTAACCTCATTGCACAGCTTTTTTTAATATTTCTGCACTTTGATTGTTGCTGATATTTTATGCTTTTCACGTGGGGCTAATTTGATAAAGTGCTTTCCCACGTTTGATGGCTCCACACAAACAAATGTTTTATATTGTCCGTCACTCATTTCTGCCAAATCTTTTGCCGGATTCCAAACCACCGTTGTCTCTGAACCCGTTTTTTCTATTGATATGATACGGTTAAAACCACTGTCTATTATTTTTATCGGTTGATTTTGATTCATAAAAATAGAGTCAATCTCGCCCCGGATTTTTAAGTCTTTTTCTAACTCATAAAAATTACCATCCAGCGAATTTTTATAACCATGCCCTGCCAAACCTTTAATCTCTATATCATCAATGGAACTAACATTAAAATAAGCGTGCAAAGCTTCGCTGAAAGCAAATTTCTCATCACCGTCATTACTGGTCTCAAGACAATATTCCAACTTATCCGTAATTTTAATCAAAAGCCGTGCCGATAAATTCAGGTTATATTTAATATCCGGCACTAAAGAAAGTTCTGCCTCAATTTTATCTTCCGCAACATTTACATTTTGCAAATTCCAATTTGATAATCTGGCAAAACCGTGCCTGGGAAGATTATCGTTTAGCTTTTCTTCGGCAAACCGAGGCCAACAAACCGGAACCCCACCGCGAATAGCCTGAACATTATCAAACTTATTCAGCTCTCCCAGCCAAAAAATATCATGCTCTTCACTCTTTGGACGATATGACACCAAATTGCCGCCCCAAAGAGCTATTTTGCATTCTGCCAACTCATTTTGTAAATGAATAAAACCATTATCAGCCATTGTGTCATACTCCTAATTAAAAAAACAATTTATACTTTCAAACAATAATAAACAAAGTCGCTTAAAACTTTACTTTACTACTCATTTCACTTATAATTTTCTAAAAATTAATATATAAAGGAAAAATTTTCAATGAATATCAAATATTGCGTTTGGGATGTCGGACAAGCCATATATCCATACACCTTAAACTATCTAAACCAATGGGCTTTATCTAAAACTACCGACAAGGCAGGTTTTATAGATAAGGGAGGAGTCAAAAAATTTAATTATAATCCCTACATGTCAGGACAAATTAATGATGAACAATTTTGCCAAAATCTCTGCCAGGAATATAATATCCCTTTTGATAATAAAACTAAAATTGAAATAAACAAAGCCTTGCATCAAGGTGTTGGCAAATTTTTTACCGAAACCATGGATACTATGGAATTTTTATCCAAACAAGGAATAGAGAATTGTATTTTATCAAATGCTCTTCCCATGCTGCAAAGCACCGCTCCCGAACAGGTAAAATCTCAGTTTCGTTTTGCTTCATACAAATTAAAACTCTTAAAACCCAATCCCAAAATTTATGAAGCTGTTCGCCGACAACTAGGTTGTGATTTCAAAGAAATGATTTTTATTGATGACAAAGAAAAAAACGTTCTTTCCGCTCAAAGTTTAGGCATCAACGGTATAGTTTTTAATAAAAACACCATAAAAAAAGATTGCCAAAACATTATCCAAAATTCAAACTTTCCAATTTCCATCCATACCAAGGGACGATAGACATGAAACTATATCATTATATCACCAAAGGTAATACGGCTCTAAAATAAGGGATAATTCCTCTCCTATACATTAAAAAAATAAAAAACTCTCCCTTTGCAGGGAGAGTTTTTTGAGACTCTTATGAATTATATAGTTACTAGAAGCTATATCTGATACCTGCGGTCAAATCAACAATGTTGTCCAAACCATCAATATCAGTATAAGCATAACGAGCCATTACACGAGCGGCCCAATTTTCAGTCATATTATACTGCATACCGGCACCGATTCTGTAACCGAAACCGTCATCATCACCTTTAACGCTTACACCGGTAGGAGCATGAACAAGTTTAGCCTTCACATCATAATAACCGACACCCAAAGAACCTAGCAAATCAACTTTTTCGGCAACCGGCATAAAACCTACAACATCCAAACCATAGGCATTATATTTGTCTTTACCTTTTACATCACCCAAAACTGTTTTGGTTGTCTTTTTCTGTTCATCAGAGTGTTGATAAAAAGCTTCAACTCCGAAATTTTCATGAAATTTTGTACCAACGGAAACGGCAAAAGCATTCAAATCTTCTTCAAAAACTTTTTCCCCGTCAATTTTATCAATATCAGCCATTGAATAAACATAATCCAAACCAACATAAGGTTTCATTTCATATGCATTGGCATTAGCAGAAAACAAAGCGGCAACGCCGGCCAGTAACAATGTTTTTTTCATAATCAAACCTCTTACAAATAGTTTATATAAATGTCTTGTTTCAATCTTAAGACGTTTTTGATATTATAACACAATTATTAATAGTCAATTAAAATCTTATTACAACCACAAAAGATTTTATTAAAATAGTTTAATCTAAAGCAATCAAACATAATTTATGTATTAATTTAGCTGTTGATAATCAAAAAACAATGGGCTATAACAGCAAAAAACGACACAAGGATTTTTTATTATGCAGGTAGATATTTTTGATTTTGAACTCCCGCGAGAACTTATAGCCTCTCAACCGGCTAACCCTCGTGATGCATCCAGACTTTTGGACTTATCTGAAGAAAACAAAATAACTGACCGCCATTTTAATGAACTTCCTGAGTTGTTAAATGAAGGCGATGTTTTGGTCTTTAATGATACCAAAGTAATACCGGCTCGTCTTTATGGTGCAAGAGGAGAAGCCCTGGTTGAAGTAACGCTTTATCACCCCATAGATGGTATTCGCTGGATGTCTTTTATTAAAAATGCCAAACGTCTGCATATTGGAGATACTATTCATTTTTATACCAATGAAATTCCTGTTCAACAATCAGATTTTTCAGCTCAAGTGCTTGAAAAAAAAGATGAAGACGGCATCATGATTTTTTTTAATTGCCAACCTCAAGAACTTGGCAATAAACTTGAACAATATGGTTTTATGCCCCTTCCTCCTTATATTAAAAGAGAACGCCCGGGCAGCGGGCTTTGGCATAAATTTAACGATAAAGAAAACTACCAAACCGTATATGCCAAACACGAAGGAGCCGTCGCCGCACCGACGGCCGGATTGCATTTCACACCAGAAATAATGCAAAAAATTCGCGATAAAGGTGTCAAAGAAGTATTTTTAACTCTCCATGTCGGAGCAGGAACATTCCTTCCCGTAAAAACCGAAGACACTAAAGATCACAAAATGCATGCTGAATTTGGCATAATTTCGGAACAAACGGCAGATATTATTAATCAAGCCAAAAAAGCCGGAAAAAGAATAATTGCCGTTGGCACCACCTCTTTGCGTCTTTTGGAAAGTGCCGCCGATGATAACGGAATTTTACACCCATTTTATGGAGAAACAGATATTTTTATCACTCCCGGTTATAAGTTCAAAATCATTGATATGCTGATCACCAACTTTCATCTTCCTAAATCAACTTTGTTTATGCTTGTTTGTGCCGTTGCCGGATTTGAAAGAATGCAACAAGCCTACAAACATGCAATTGATTCTAAATACAGATTTTATTCTTACGGTGACAGCTCTATTCTAAAATGCGTAAATAAAATTTAACCTTTAGGCGTTAAAATTCCTCAAACACAAAATTTTAAGGAAAACAACGTGAAAAAGTTTGCTTATATAGAAAAAATCATTCCGCTGATTCGCAACATTTTTATCCCTTCAATAATTTTTGCCGTGGGATTGCTCAGTTTTTATATAAGCGCTCCTTTTTCTCAAAGCACAAACTACACTTTTCACATATTGTTTTATATTTTTAGCTTTGGCTGTTTTTTAACTTTGCTCTATTTTAATCAAAACAAACCTGTTTTCATAATTCTTTGTATTTCACTTGCTTATATTTTACTAAACTTTATCAAGATTCGCCTTGGAACTTCATTTTTAAGTTCATCTTTTTACCTTAATTTATATTTTTTCACTCCCCTGAATCTTGCCATTTTTTATTTTTGGCCTCGCCGCCGTCTTCTTTGCCGTACAAATATTTATCTGCTCTTAGCTCTTTTTTTCCAATATGCCCTTGCCGAACATTTAACCAATAGTGAAATAGCCCTTGGTTTTTCCGCATATCCTTATTTATTAGGCAATATTCTTTTTGCCTTTATAATTATTGCCTGTTTTGCTAATGCGATTCGTAGTGGAAATAATAATGATTATGCTTTTTTCTTTAGCTTTTTGAGCGTCTTTTTTGCCTTTTATTATGCCGACAACTCTTCTGCTCCAAGCCTATTCTTTTTCTGTGCCATTTTATGCATTAGCATTTCAATTGCTCAAAACCTTTATAACGAAACTTACAAAGATTCGCTCACCGACCTTGCCAGTCGCAATTCTTACATGATACATGCCAAAAACTTTCCGCTCAAATACAGTATCGGCATTATAAGTATCGATGACTTCGATAAAATTGGTGAAAGCTTTGGCAAACGTGTTCGTAATATTTTAACCAAACTGATTGCAAACAAAATCTCTGAGCTTGAAAAAGATGAAAGCATATATCGCTACAGTCCTGATGAGTTTGTAATTGTTTACAAAAACATGGATAAAAATGAAACTTTTGAACGCTTGGAAATAATTCGTCGAGCCATTGCTGGAGCCTCTTTTTTATATAACCCCAAACGTAAAGAATTAAAACTTACCGTATCTGCTTGCGTATCAGAAAAAAAACGCAGTGATGCTTCTTCGGTAGAAGTATTGGTACGAGCCCACAAAGTTTTGCAAAAAACTCGCAACTTCAGCCATAATGTTACTTCCAAAGCCTGATTTTCAAAACCCATAAACCGGCAATTATTAATGGTACGGAAAGCATCTGTCCCATGGTAATACTTCCAAAGAAAAAGCCAAGTTGGGCATCTGGCTCACGAAAACATTCTATCAAGATTCTGAAAATGCCATACAAAACAACAAATAAAGCCGAAACCACCCCTGAAGAATTTCTTATTTTTGGATACCGCCATAACCAGTTTAATATAACAAACATCAACAAGCCCTCCAAACAAGCTTCATAAAGCTGCGAAGGATGTCTGGGCAAATAACCTCCGTTCGGAAATTTAACCGCCCATGGCACATCGGTAACCCTTCCCCATAATTCATCATTAACAAAATTTGCCAATCTTCCCAAAAACATTCCTATCGGGGCATACAAAACCACCAAATCAGTAAGCTGTAAAAAGCCATATTTTATTTTTTTTGCGAATAAATATGTCGCCACAATAACACCGGCAACACCACCGTGAAAAGACATTCCGCCTTTCCAAATCTCCAAGATTCTCCATGGTTTAAGCCACATATCGGATCCGCCATAAAAAACGGCATATCCAAGTCTTCCGCCAATAACAATTCCTAAAGTCAAATAAAAAATAAAATCCTCAACTTGAGCTTTGCTCAAACCCAAATTATTTTTTCTCACATTACGATTAAGTAAAAACCACCCGACAACAATACCAATAAGATAAGCCATTGAATACCATCTGATGGCAAAAGGCCCTATACTCAACATAATCGGTGAAATCTGCGGAAACTCCAAACCTGTCATTTTTATTGTTTTCCTCGTTTTTAAAAATTTTAGAGATTAAAGAATACTTAATTTCCACAAATATATCCACATCTAAAAAAACAAAAAAAAATATTTTATGCCAACTATTTGATTTTGCTAAACAATCAAAAAAATTTTTTATACACAGCTGTGAATTAAGTGGAAAACTGCGACTCGGGGATTGATATTTGCGACTCGGCATTGCAAGCTATATCCATAGTAAAATTTATTTGGAGTATTTTGATAATGCAATTGGCAAAGAACTTAGCCCCCGAATATAACCCGATTGATTTGGTTGAAACCATATTTGCGTCAAAATCTTTTGAACTTGAACGCCGCAACATCAATGAAGTTGTAGTTGAAGTTCAGGGCAAATGGAATAACATGCTGTTGTTTTTTGCCTGGGAAGCCAATATGCACTGTCTTCATTTATCCTGCCTTATGGATATTGACTGCAAAATTGAAGATCGCAGCAAAATTTTTGAGCTCTTAGCCCTTGCCAATGAAGAACTCTGGGTTGGCCATTTTTCTTATTGGGCAGAACAAAACATTCCCGTTTTCAAACACTCCGTTATTATAAATGATGAGGAAACTTATTTTGCCGATAAATTAGAACAAATGATAAATATTGCCATCAAAGAATGTGAACGCATGTATCCCGTTTTCAAAGTAGTTTTAACCAAAGGCATGTCTCCTCAGGAAGCACTTTATCCCATAACCATGACCACCATCGGTCAAGCATAAAAAAAGGCATCTCAAAAGATGCCTTAATTTTTACTTTTGTACACGAATCTCCGCTCGGACGTAATCAATTACATCCTCAACTGTATTCAGTTTTTCATCATCTTCTCCAACAAATTGAACATTGAATTTTCCTTCAATGTCAATTATCATTGCCATCTTATCCAAGCTATCCATGCCGAGATCATTCTTTAGGTTATCCGTGGGAAGAATTAACCCACCATAGCAACAATTTTTTCTAATTATTGCCACAATTCTTTCTTCTAAGCTATCCATAAAAAATATTTTTTAAATTTATTTACCGCGAAAACCGCGACGATTTACTTTTCTTTTTTGTGTCTTTTCCGCCTGACGAATTTTACTCCTTGTCTCGGCCATACGACGCACATACTTTGGTGGTGGCGGTGCAACCAACTGCATACTCACAAACCCCAAACATTGTGCCGCAAACGAAATCTTTTGCAAAAATGTTTTCATGGCTTCTAGTTTTAAGTTTAACAATTCTTATCTCAATAATATTTTTGTAAATCGCATTATAAAAAAATCTAATTTTTTTGCAACATAAATTATTGTTGCTGAACTTTCTTCCAATTTTTTACATTATTATTATGTTCTTTAAGAGATAATGCAAAACTATGTCCTCCGCTTCCATTTGCCACAAAATAAAGATAATCAGACATCTCCGGATGCACCGCTGCTTCTATTGAGGCTTTCCCCGGATTACAAATAGGCTTTGGAGGTAACCCATAATATTTATAAGTATTATAAGGACTGTCTATTTCTAAATCTTTTCTGGTTAACTTACGTTCCAATTCTTTTTTTCCCTTAGTCAAAGCATATATAACCGTCGGATCTGTCTGCAAACGCATTCCCTTACGCAAACGATTAACAAAAACAGATGCAACCAAACGTCGTTCTGCAGGAATTGCCGTTTCTTTTTCAATAATTGAGGCTAAAATCATCATTTCATCAACATTTTTTAGGGGCAATCCTTCATCTCTGTTTTCCCATGCTTGCTTCTTAACTTTTTGCATTGCTTCCATAGCCTGCATTATAACACTGTCTTTAGTTTCCCCCAAAACAAAGCTATAAGTTTCCGGCAGCATTTCACCTTCTTGCGGAATAATTGTAACTTTTCCGGATAAAGCTTCCTCCTCTTTTATAATCTCCAACATTTGTTTAGCTGTCAAACCTTCCGGTAAAGTAATTTTACGAAAAAACACATCACCTTGAGCAATTTGCCTTATAACCTCAGATAAAGAAATTCCTTTAACAAATTGATACTCTCCTGCCTTTAAATGTTTATCCAACCCCTTAAAACGTGCAGCCATTTTAAACAACCATGGCTTTGAAATCACTCCGTTTTCAGTCAATTTTTGAGCTACGATTCCCGAGTTTTCACCTTTGCTTATAACCACATTAACCGGTCCACCAGGATTACCGGCTTCATTAACCCAAATTTTAATTTGAGCAAAAACAACAACCAACACTAATATTGAAAAAAAGAGCAGTTTTTTTATCAATTTTTAAAATCCCAGAATCAAAACAGAGGTCTTTCGACTTTATCTTAAGACCTCTGTATTTTTGCTAGATTAATATTTTTTGAAAACCAACGAAGAGTTAGTCCCGCCGAAACCAAATGAATTAGACATAACAGCCTTTATTTCACGTTTTTTGGCCTTTAGAGGAACTAAATCAAAATCAGCCAACTCATCAGCAGGATTCTCTAAATTCAATGTCGGAGGACATGTCTGTGTCTGCAAAGCCATAATTGAATATACGGCCTCAACCGCACCGGCAGCACCCAACAAATGCCCAATGGCAGACTTCGTAGATGACATCGAAACTTTTTTTATTCCCTCATCACCAAACAATCTTTTAACCGCCAAAGCCTCGCCAACGTCACCGGCAGGAGTTGATGTTCCGTGAGCATTTATATAACCAATATCACTCAACTCAACACCTTTTTCTTTGGCATGATCTACCGCCATTTTCATTGCACGATAAGCCCCATCACCGGAAGGAGCCGTAATATGATAAGCATCTCCGCTCATGCCGTAACCGGCAACCTCTGCATAAATTTTGGCACCTCTTGCTTTAGCATGTTCCAATTCTTCTAAAACCAAGGCACCTGATCCTTCACCCATAACAAAACCGCTACGAGCTTTATCCCAAGGACGAGAAGCTTTTTCCGGAGCATCATTAAAATCGGAAGTGATGGCTTTCATTCTTGCAAAACCGGCCAACCCCAAAACATTAACTGCAGATTCGGCACCTCCGGCTAACATCAAATCAGCATCACCGCGAGCAATCATAGCTGCGGCATCGCCAATCGCATGCGTACCGGTAGAACAAGCTGTAACACAAGAATGATTAGGTCCCTTCAATCCATATTTAATAGACAGGTTTCCGGAAATTAAATTGATCAAACATGCTGGAATAAAAAATGGAGAAATTCTTTTCATTCCGTTTTCATTAAAGGAAAGAGAATTTTCATAAATAGTTTGTAATCCGCCGATTCCAGATCCCATCATAACGCCGGCACGATATTTTTCTTCTTCAGAAACATTTTCTGGGTTCCAACCGGCATCTTCCATGGCATCACTTCCTGCGGCCATTCCATAAAGGATAAACTTGTCATTTTTTTTCTGATCTTTAGGAGCCATAACCGTATCTGGGTCAAATTCATAAGCTTCTTTTCCCCAAGGCACTTGCCCGGCAATAGAAACCGGAATATCTTTAAGGTCAATATTTTCAATTTTTTTAATTCCGGATTCTCCAGCCAAAAGTTTTTCCCAGTTATGCTGAACCCCGCGCCCCAACGGCGAGAGAACTCCCAATCCTGTAACAACGACTCTTCTCATATAGTTTTCCTCAAATCCTAAATAGCAGTATTTACATAACAATGAAACTCGCTTGAATAGAGCGAGTTTCACAACGTTTACAAAGTCACACCGACTTAAGCATTCTTAGAAAGATAATCGATAGCATCTTTAACAGTGAGAATCTTCTCAGCAGCTTCATCAGGAATTTCACAACCGAATTCTTCCTCAAAAGCCATAACCAACTCTACTGTATCCAAGCTATCAGCGCCCAAATCGTCAATGAAACTAGCATTTTCTGTTACTTTAGATTCTTCTACGCCAAGATGCTCTGCAACGATTTTCTTAACGCGGTTTGCTGTATCAGTCATATGATAAACCTCAAAAAAATTAAAACAAATTAATCGGATCAACCGACCCGTGATTGACTTGTTATCACAATTTTATACTATTTGACAAGTATTATTTTCAAAAAACACACAAAGAGTTATTCCGCCAATCAAGGAATACCGCAAAAAACCTACATTTTTTTCACCTTACACACCATCAAAAAAGTTTTTGTTTTATTGTTATTTTTCATCAAAACGATTCTTTTCCGTGCAGAATAATATGATATAAACAACTAATAAAACTTATTGACAAACCAACAATGAAAAATTAACCTGTTAAACAGTTATTTTTAATTAAAGACTCTTAATTTTAGGGAGGTTATTTATGAAAAAGATTTTTTATATTGTATTGGTCATTGTTGTTTTGTTGGTTATTGGTCGTTTAATTAAACAAGATGCTACAACTGCCGATGAAGGCGTTACCGTTGAAGAAACAATTGTTGATGAAAATGCTTTATCTGCAAGTACCAACCCTGATGCCATTGGAGACGGCGAAGTTGTTGAAGAAGAAGCTGAAGATGTTGTTGAGGTTAACCCTGAACAAACAGCTGATGAAGATGAAACGATTGTAAAAGAGTAACAAACTGAAAAATTTTGTGAATAAAAAAGGCGGCATGAAGGCTGCCTTTTTTATTGTATTTAATAAAAAAAACTTATATATAAACAAGAAAAAATAAGACTAACAAAATAATGCAAGCTAAATATTAGCTTAGGAGAAGAAAATGAAAGTAGGAATAATCGGAGCCGGACAAGTCGGCAGTGCAACTGCATTTGCTCTCATCATGCGTGGTGTTGCCAGAAAAGTTGTTTTAATTGATGCTAATGAAAAACGTGCTCAAGCAGAGGCCATGGATATTGCTCATGCCACACCATTTGCTTATGCCAACAAAATTAAAGCCGGAACTTATGCTGACCTCAATGGTTGTGAAGTCGTAATCATAACCGCAGGTGCCAATCAAAAACCTGGAGAAACACGTATTGACCTTCTTGGTCGTAATGTTAAAATTTTTGAAAGTATAATTCCACAAGTTGTAGCAGCTGCCCCGGACACTATTCTGCTTATTGCATCTAACCCAGTTGATATCATGACTGAAGTCGCACTTAAACTATCTGGCTTTCCTAGAGAAAGGGTTATCGGAAGCGGCACTGTTTTAGATACAGCTCGGTTTCGTACTCTACTTGGTTATCACCTAGGTATATCGCCAAAATCAGTTCATGCTAATGTTCTGGGAGAACATGGTGATAGTGAAGTTCTCATTTGGTCAAACGGAGATGGCGGCACGGTTCAAATTGAAGAATTGGCCCGCATGGTTGATAAACCGTTAACACCAGAAGTTAAAGCTAAAATTGATGATTGTGTTCGCAACGCAGCTTATCAAATAATTGAAGGCAAAGGAGCCACTTTTTATGGTATTGCTGGTGCCATGTGTCAAATTTGCCAGTCCATCACCAATAATGAATATGCTATTTTAACCGTTTCATCACACCATGATGAGGTTGAAGGAATTAAAGATGTTTGCTTATCTATGCCTACTGTCATTGGTAAACGCGGCGTTCATAATGTAATTTATCCGCGTTTTTCTGAAAGCGAACATCGTGATATTAAATTTAGTGCCGAAAAAATTAAAGAATATACAGAAGAAGCATTAACTCAAATCTCATTAACAAAGTAACCATACCAACCTCAAAAAAACCGAGCATACTCGGTTTTTTTGTGTAGCTAATAAAAAAAGCTCCCGCAAAAGGGAGCTTTTTCTAAAATATCATTCTCAAATATTAGAACAATACCTTAACGTGAGCACCGGCGTCGTAGTTATAATCTACGTCATCACTTCCGGTACCATCGATGAAGTAGCTACCGAACACACCAACAGCTACATTATCTCTTACGTAGTAATCTGCAGCGGCATCAACCCACCACTCGTTAGCATTTTTGCCTTCTGTTTGGAAGTCATAACGAACGGCACCATCAACAGCCCAGTTGCCTGCATATTTGTGAATACCGACAGAAGTAGAATACCACATTTCTCTATCATCATCATCCAAATAGCTATAAGCATCAAAGCTAGCGTAAGGAGTCAAACCATTGCCCATATCATAACCAACTTTGGCATTAGCATTGAGCAATTTAACCCAACGACCGCCGAGGTCAGCAGATGCTCTGGCTTTTTTACCATACCATGTATCCAAATCATATGTATTGTAATTCAAGCCAACCTGACCCAACCAGCTACCATGGCTCATATTGTAAGCAGCACCAACAGTATAATCAAAATTATGATCATTGTTGTATTCACCTTGAGTATCAAACTCGTTATTAATAGCTGCCTTAACAGCAAAATTGTCTGTTACACCATATTGAACTTCTTCAGTTGCAGACCATTGTTCATCAACACCCCATCCGTGTTTAAATTTATTACGGCTGTAGTTAACAGATGTATCAGAAGTAAATTCACCCTGACCTGGCAAATAGAAAGGATTTGTCAAATCAGCAGCAGCGGCAGAGCCAGCAACCATAACTGCGGCAGATGCCAAAAGAATAGTTCTAAAGTTCATAAAGGATCTCCTTATGTAGTTAAACTCGTAAAACATTTTTCTCAAATGTTAACGGCACTAGTTTATTTAATAAAAGTTAATAAATCAACAACTTAAATATTTTTTTGCAAAAAAGTGTGCTTTTTTTTATCATACTTGCACTTTTTTATATTTCCGTTTATATTTTTTGCAAACAAAAACAAAGGAAAACCAATGGTTGAAGTTATAACTTTGGGTTGCCGAATAAACTCTTATGAATCGGAAGTCCTCAAAGAAAAATTAAAATCTGTTGATAATTTAGTCATTATCAATACATGTGCGGTCACTGCCGAAGCCGAAAGGCAGTGTCGTCAAACGATTCGTAAAGCCAAACGCCAAAATCCAAATGCTCGTATCGTCGTTACTGGCTGTGCGGCTCAAATTTCTCCGCAAAAATTTGCCAATATGCCTGAAGTTGATTTGGTTTTAGGTAACAAAGAAAAAACTGAAATTGAAAAATATCTTAATTCTCCGCTAACAGAAAAGACCATAGTCGGTAATATTTTTGATTATGATTCTTATGATTCATATTTAATCACCGGATTTGAAGGAAGACACCGAGCCTTTGTTGAAATCCAGCAAGGGTGCAACCATCGTTGCACTTATTGCATAGTACCTTTTGCCAGAGGATCAAACCGTTCTGTACCAGAAGAACAAATTATCACTCAGATTCGCACCCTTTTACAACAGGGATTCAAAGAAATTTGCCTTACTGGGGTTGACATCTGCTCTTATCAACCATCTTTCAGTTTATTGGTCCGTCATATCTTAGAACAAATTTCTGAACTTCCTTCTTTACAATTTGGCTCTCTTGATCCGGCCTCTCTGGATAATGATTTTATCAAAATCATAAAACAATATCCCAATGTTACATCACATTTTCATTTTTCCATTCAATCCGGAGATAATTTAATTCTTAAACGCAT
The DNA here is from genome assembly GCA_944391685.1 of uncultured Alphaproteobacteria bacterium. GTDB lineage: Bacteria > Pseudomonadota > Alphaproteobacteria > RF32 > CAG-239 > CAZU01. Next base: position 5,519 of record CALXUM010000003.1, on the reverse strand, counting down.
GAAGAGAAGACATCGCCGTGAAGACGTCATCAAATTATGCAATGATATTCGCCATGTCCGCCCTGATGCTACTTTCGGAGCTGATTTTATTTGCGGTTTTCCGACCGAAACCGAGGAACAATTCCAAAACACGATTCGTTTGGTTCAAGAAGCTAAGATTTCCAAACTTCATGTGTTTCCCTACTCCGAACGCCCCGGAACTCCTGCCGCTTTAATGCCTCAGGTTCCTGTAGAAATTCGCAAACAACGTGCTCAAATATTACGACAATATGGAGAAATTTCTGATGATTAATTGGCTGCAAAAATTAGGGCAGAGCCTAAAAAAAACCTCAACCCAATTAAGCTCAGGCTTAAACAATATTTTTCAAAACCGCAAAATAGATTCTCAAACCTTAGAAGAACTTGAGGAATTGCTTTTAAGCTCTGATATGGGATTCCAAGCCACTACAAATATTTTAAAAAAATTTTCTTCTCACAAGTTTTCCAAAGATACTTCCCCACAAGAAATATCTTCTGTTCTTGCCAAAGAAATTTCTGCAATTTTAGAACCTTGCCAACAACCTTTTAAACTAACCGTTTCTCGGCCTTCTGTTATACTCATGGCTGGTGTTAACGGAGCTGGAAAAACTACTGTTATCGGCAAATTAGCTCATAAATTTAAGGATAAAAAAATTAGCTTTATTGCTGCCGATACTTTCCGTGCGGCCGCTGTTGAACAACTCTCATCCTGGGGAGAACGTTGTAAAGTACGAGTGTTTAAAGGAGATCCCGGATGTGATGCCGCCGGCCTCTGCTATGACGGACTGCAAGAAGCCGTCAAACAAAAAGATGACATTGTAATTATTGATACTGCAGGCAGACTACAGAACAAAAGCGGATTGATGGATGAACTCAAAAAAATCGTTCGCGTTATCAAAAAAGTTATACCCGATGCACCTCATCACACTCTGCTTTGTCTTGATGCCGCTACCGGTCAAAATGCTGTTAATCAAGTAAAAACATTTAAAGATGCTATTGACATCAACGGTCTAATCATCAACAAGCTTGACGGAACTTCCAAAGGCGGTATTATTGTTGCCATTGCAACCGAAACGCCTTTACCTATTTACTTTATTGGTCTTGGAGAAGGCATTGATGACTTAGCAGAATTTAATGCTTTAGATTTCAGTCGCAATCTTTTGGGAATATAAAAATGCAAGATATGTTTGCCACCATTCATGAAAGAACTGCTGAAGAAACACCAATATTTTCCGTCAGTGAAATTTCTTTTGAAATCAAACGATTCGTTGAAACAGCTTTCAGCAAAGTTAAAATAAAAGGCGAAATTTTTGGTGCCAAACGGGCCGATTCCGGTCACTGGTATTTATCCCTAAAAGATGAAAATGCCGTTATTTCCGCAGTTATTTGGCGTGGTGTTGCTTTTAATCTTCCTATAAAACCAGAAGACGGACTTGAAGTTATTGCCACCGGCAAAATAACTACTTTTTCCGGCAAATCTTCTTATCAATTGGTAATTGAACAAATGGAAGTTGCCGGAACGGGCGCTTTATTAAAGTTATTAGAAGAACGCAAAAAACAATTTGCTGCTGAGGGCCTTTTTGATGCATCTCACAAAAAAGCTATTCCTTTTCTTCCGCAAACAATTGGTGTTGTAACTTCTGCCAGTGGTGCTGTCATAAGAGACATTATTCATAGAGTAAGAGATCGTTTTCCAACTCATATTTTACTCTGGCCAACACCGGTTCAAGGCGAAGGAGCCGCTGAAAAAATTGCCACAGCTATAGAAGGGTTTAACAAGCTATCAGCTAATACCTCCCCTCGCCGTCCTGATGTTATAATTGTTGCCCGCGGAGGTGGTAGCTTGGAAGATTTATGGCCTTTTAATGAAGAATGCGTAATCCGAGCTGTCTATGCATCAGAAATTCCTATTATCTCTGCCGTTGGCCATGAGACCGACACCATGTTGATAGATTTTGTATCAGATAAAAGAGCCCCAACTCCAACCGGAGCTGCAGAATTTGCGGTCCCTGTCAAAAGTGATTTAACCATTCAGATAAATAATTTAGGAGCCAGATTACAAAACAGTTCTATTCGCTATATTACTGAAAAACAGAATATTCTCTCCGGTCTGGTTCGAGGGATTCCCAATCTTGAACAAATTTTATCTGAGGCAACTCAAAAATTCGATGACCGCATTTCAAGACTACAAAACGCTTTTCAAAACTTTATTTTCAACAAAAGAAATATGCTAAATGTTATTGGACTTAAACCATTTTATATAAAAAATATTTTTGAAAAAAATCAAGAAAATTTAAATAATTTGCTGTTACGATTACAATCAGTATCGGTTGATGCTGTCCTTAAAAGAGGATTTGCTTGGATAAAAGGAGATAATAAACAAACAATTTATAACCTTAAACAAGCAAAAGAAAATAAAGAACTTGAAATTACCTTTTATGACGGCAGCATAAAAACTTTCCCTCAACGGGCTTCTGAACAAGAAAAGCTCAAAAAACAGCAAAGGAAAAAAGATGATTTTCAAACGGATTTGTTTGACTTTTAGTTTTTTAATTTTTGCCGCCGCATGCCAAGCTGCAACGCTTTGCGGTAAAACCATGCAAGGCGAAATTTTGGTGGGTCATGCCCCTCAAACTCAAAAAGTTATTTTTAATAACAAAGATATTTATGTTTCTCCGGATGGACTTTTTCTGCTTCCGCTAAGCCGTGATGAAGAAAAGCAAAAACAACTTTCTCTCATTCAAGAAGGTAACATAAACACAATTAATTTTGAAGTTGCTCCCGGTAATTGGGATATTCAAAACATTAAAGGCGTCCCCCCCAGAAAAGTAACGCCGTCAGACAGCGATATTAAAGCTATCGAGAAAGAGCAAAAGTTAGTTCGAGCCGCTCAACAAAAATCAAGCAACCAAGGTTTTTGGCAAAAAGGCTTCATCCAACCTGTTAAAGGACGCATCAGTGGTAATTTTGGCGGTCAAAGAATTATGAACGGCATCAAAAAAAGCCCTCACAGCGGCATTGATATTGCAGCTAAAGAAGGCTCCCCTGTTGCCGCTGCCAGTGATGGTATTGTAACCCTGGCTTATCCTGACTTATTTTATTCAGGGAACGTTATCATCATTGATCACGGCTTCGGGCTTTATACCATCTATGCCCACCTAAAAGATATGACGGTTAAACGTGGAGATAAAGTCTCACAAGGAGATATAATCGGCCATGTCGGACAAACCGGACGAGCCACCGGACCGCATCTGCATTGGGGTGTGTCTGTAAACGGAACCAGAGTTAATCCTTTTTCGGTACTAAATATAAACACCTCTGACAATTTTTGTTTTAATTTATAAACAATTGCTGTAACATTTAAGCATCTTTGAGCCATAAACGAGGTCTGATATGAATGAACATCCACACAAACAAATCATCTGGGACTCAATAGTCTGCCTTATTATTGATGATGATAAATTTTCTCGTACTTTTATGAAAACAGCCCTATACCAAATAGGGATAAAAAACACCAAAGAAGCCAGCAGTACCGAAGAAGCTACCGAGCTTTTGCGCAGTTTTAAGATTGATGTCATTTTTCTTGACCAACAAATGAACGGACAAAACGGTCTTGAATTTGCCAAAAGCTTAAAATCTGGAGCTATTGAAGGTGCTAAAGATACTCCGATCATTATGGTTACGGTTGACACTAAAGAAAAAACCGTTTTGGATGCCAAAGGTTTGGGAATACAAGAGTATTTAGTTAAGCCGATTTCCCCTTTAGCCCTCAAAAAAAGAATTTGTACAGCTGTTGGTCTTAAACAAGAGAGAATATAATCCGTGAGTAATTTGCATATTTTTTGGCTTTCTATTTTGCAGGGAATTACAGAATTTTTGCCTGTAAGTTCATCTGGACACTTAATTTTATTTTCAAAATTCACAACTTTTCCTGATCAAGGATTAGCTCTGGATGTTGCCGTTCATGTTGGCTCAATTCTGGCTGTTATGATCTACTTTTCCCAAGACTTATGGAAAATTCTTAAAGGCTTGCTCAAAACATATTTTATCCCCTCTTTTTCCAATCAAGGAGCAAAACTTTTTTGGCTAATAGTAATTGGTACAATTCCCATTGTTTTTGTCGGTTTATTTCTTAAAGAAACGGGAATGGAATGGTTACGCAGCAGCAAAATAATTGGTTGGACAATTTTGGGTTACGGGATTTTACTTTTTATTGCCGACAAATTCAGCATGACAATTCGTAAAATTGAACACTTAGGTGTTTGGGATGCTTTTTTAATAGGGTGTGCCCAATGTTTAGCTCTAATCCCAGGAACTAGCCGCTCAGGCATAACAGTTACCATGGCTAGATTTTTAAGTATGGAAAGACGTGAAGCTGCCAAATTTTCAATGTTATTATCTATACCGGCAATTATTGCAGCTGCAGTACTGGTTGCATTTGAAATGTATCAAGAAAATAATTTAAAAGAACTTATTTATGCAATTGACGGAATAACCTATTCCTTTGCGGCATCAATTATTGCTATTTATGTTGTTATGTGGTGGCTCAAGAAATCAACTTTTCTACCATTTGTAATTTACCGTGTTATTTTAGGCAGTTTGTTGCTTTTGGACTCCTACGGATATTTAAACAAGTTTCTTGACTAATAAGGTTTTTAAGTTTATAAAACCTATGTTTTTCAACAAGCCCTGATGGCGGAATTGGTAGACGCGTAAGTTTCAGGTACTTATGACCGTTTGGTCGTGGAAGTTCAAGTCTTCTTCAGGGCACCAAACTAAAAAAAGACCCCGACGGGTCTTTTTTTAGTTTGGTGAAAAGAACTTGTTAATTTGTGAAGCCACGACAGTGTGCGAAACAAATGTTACAAGTACTTTGACCGAAGCGAAGTTGTTGAGCTTATATCAGCGAAACTTACGAAGCTAGACCCTAAAAAAAGACCCCGACGGGTCTTTTTTTAAGTAAAGTGAAAAGAACTTGTTAATTTGTGAAGCCACGACAGTGTGCGAAACAAATGTTACAAGTACTTTGACCGAAGCGAAGTTGTTGAGCTTATATCAGCGAAACTTACGAAGCTAGACCCTAAAAAAAGACCCCGACGGGTCTTTTTTTAAGTAAAGTGAAAAGAACTTGTTAATTTGTGAAGCCACGACAGTGTGCGAAACAAATGTTACAAGTACTTTGACCGAAGCGAAGTTGTTGAGCTTATATCAGCGAAACTTACGAAGCTAGTCTACTAAAAAAAGACCCCGACGGGTCTTTTTTAAGATTGGTGAAAAGAACTTGTTAATTTGTAAAGCCGCGACAGCGTGTGAAACAAATGTTACAAGTACTTTGACCGAAGCGAAGTTGTTGAGCTTATTTAAGCGAAACTTACGAAGCTAGACCCATTAAAAAAGACCCCGACGGGTCTTTTTTTAAGTAAAGTGAAAAGAACTTGTTAATTTGTAAAGCCGCGACAGCGTGTGAAACAAATGTTACAAGTACTTTGACCGAAGCGAAG
>CALXUM010000002.1 GCA_944391685.1 uncultured Alphaproteobacteria bacterium | reverse complement strand
CTTTGAGCTTATAAATGCCTTATCCATCGCGGGGTGGAGCAGCCCGGTAGCTCGTCAGGCTCATAACCTGAAGGTCGGAGGTTCAAATCCTCCCCCCGCAACCAGTTGGAAAGGCTTGGAAATGCTTGAGTTTAGCAATTTTCCAAGCCTTTTTTCTTGGCTTTTTTGTCGCCGCCAAAACGTCTAATTTTTGCCCTTTTTTCCAAGGAATGCTATTTGTTCTGCTAGGCATTTGCTAGTCGGAGCAAAAAGTCAGTCTAAACTTTGAAAGTTTTATCAGCGTATTTTCAGCGTTATGTTTTGACTTTTTTAGTATTAAAATTTTACGCTTTCTGCCGTCCGTTGACGGTAGAAGTATAATCGTCTATTGACATTTTTCTTATCCTGGCTATTTTAATAGGTGCAGGGTTATTAAAATGAAGAAAAAAATCACAAAAACATTGATCGAGAGCGAATCGGCTCCGCAAAATTCAAAACTTTTAATCTGGGATGAGACAGTTTCCGGTTTCCATGTCGTTATACGCCCGAGCGGGCGCAAGAGTTTCTACGCCTTTTATCGTTTACGCAACCACAAACAGCAAACGGTTAAACTCGGCGATTTTCCGGCCATGACGGTTGAGGAGGCGCGCGAAAAATGCAAGGCGCTGATGAATCAAGCCTTTGACGGCGTGGATCCTTTGGCCGTTATTCGCGAACGCGCAAGGCTAGAGGAGCCGGATCCGGCCAAAAACGGCACGATGCGCGACCTGTATGCCAAATATATGGCCGAGCATGCGATTTTTAAGAAACCGGCGAGCCGCAAGAACGACGTTATTTACTGGGAAAGGCATATTTTACCGAGAATTGGCGACAAACGCGTGCGCGAGGTCACCCGCGGTGACATTTCGGCCATCCATAAGGGAATCGGCGCCGAGCTGAACCGCAAGGGCGAACTGATGAAGACGACAGCCAACCGCGTGCTTGAGGTTTTGAAAAAGGCTTTTTCCCTGGCCGAGGAATGGGAATGGCGGCCGGAGGGCTCCAATCCCGGGGCGCGGATTAAAAAGTTCAAGGAACAGGCCCGCAACCGATATCTGACACTTCAGGAAGCGGCGGCTCTTGACAAAGTTCTGGTGAAATATCTCGATGCCGGATATCGCGAGCGGCAGGTCGCGCGGCTGGTTCTGATTTTGCTTTTGGTCGGCGGTCGCAAGCAAGAGATAAGGAATGCCCGCTGGGAATGGGTCAACCTTGAGCGCGGCGTTTTATCTCTGCCGGACAGCAAGTCAAACGAGCCGCAGGATATCCAGCTGCCCGACAAAGTTTTGGATATTTTGGCGGATATTCGCGAAGATCAGCGGCGGAATAATCGGGAAAGCGACTATATTTTTGACGGGCACGTTCGCGGCCAGCCGCTTAAAGACGAGGGCAAGCATTGGGACAACATCCGCGCCGAGGCTGGTTTGAAAGATTTTCGTATGCACGATCTGCGCCACAGCTTTGCCTCGTATATGGCTATGGCGACAGGATCCGAGCTGATGATCCAGCAAAGCCTGCGGCACGCTGATGCCAAAACGTCGAAACGCTACACTCATATGTTTAATGAGCCTTTGCGTTCGGCTGTCAATCAGACGGCCGGAAAGATTATCGAGGCCATGCGCGGCGATAAAATCGTTGATTTTGAAACGGCCAAACAAGCGCGCCGCAAGGCTAACGACCGCGGTCAGGTGTCCGAACAGACTGCGTGAGGCTGTTCAGAAACTTGACAACTCCCTCTTTGGCCATAAGGTCGGCTAAGGCGTTATTGATGGCTTTGAATTGATAGTGACCGGTGTGAGCCTTGACTTTTTCGATTTTTAAGCCCTGCGGGGCGATTTGGTTGATACGGTATGCCCATTTGCGGCATTCGAGCCGGTTTTTCTGCTGTTTTGGCGTGAGGGGGCGGTCTTTGACATTGTCGGAAATGTAGGCAATGGCGTTTTGGCTGTCGGTATAAACTGTATGCGGCCCGGGATATTGCTTGATGAGTTCAAGAGCATAATATATGGCGTAGAGCTCGCCGATGTTGTTGTTTTCGGCCTTAATCCATTTTGAAAAGATGCGGCGCTGCTGTCCGCAGATGATGACACAACCGATTCCGGCAACCCCGTGTTTTTCGTTGAAGCTGGAATCGGTGTATATTATCATTTTTCGCACCTGCAGGCTTTGATGACGAGTTCCTGACAGTCAAATCCGTTTTCAAGGTCAAGAACGGTTTGTCCGCGCTCACAGGTGTTGACCGGACAGCAGTTGACAGGCACATATTTAATGTTGGCCGCGCAGCTGGCGACGGCAAGCACTGAGGTCAACAGAATACAGAGCTTTACAATCCGCATTGAGGTTTGCCTCCCTTTGTTTGAGTTTTTGCTTTTGGTTTTCGAGCGTTTCGGTGTTTTCAATTTTGCACATGGCCGCCCGGACGGCTTTCTTTTGATAGATAGCTTCGGCCGCGGCATAGCCTTTGTCGTAGATGGACATTGCACCCCAGAAAAGCACGACAGCTACGATAATGACGACGGCAATAACGGCTCGTATTCTCATGCATCCACCTCTTGAGCCAGTTGGACAAGCCGGTTTTTCCAGCCCTCGCGGAATGTCGGCCAGCTTTTGGCCTCGGTGTAGGCATAAAGCCGGTTAATCATAAAAACCGTGTAAATGCTGTTTTTTGCTTGACGGGCAGCGGCTCTGGTTTCCTGCCCGATGACACCGTCGGCCGTAATGCCGAGGCTTTCCTGCAGGATTTTAACCGCCTTTGTAACGCCGTGATTGACGGCGGTGTCAAACAGCATGATATCGAGCGGGTACGGGATTTCCTCGCACTGGGCTTTATCCCAATAATCGCGCTTGTATATGGCAATGGCGTCGGCTTTGGTCAGGCTGGCGATGTCAAGACCGGGATAGGCGGCCTGGCTGATGCCGTATTTGGTCAAACCTCCGGCATCGTCTTTGTGATCAGACAAAATGCCTTCTTTTTCAAGCGTCAAATTAACAGCGGTTTCAAAATTATTCATAGCGGTTCTCCTTGATTTGCTGTCCGTCAAAAGCTAGGCCGGTGATGCGTCCGTTGATCATCAGGCCGAATTTTTCGACGTCCATAAACATTTCGTAAAAAAATACCCACCAGGTTTTGACTACCTCGATCGACATTTCGTCAGATGATAGCAGCTCACGCAATAGCCCGACGTGCGACGACATCCAGACCTTGAACATCTCGTTGATGTAGGCGATTTTGTCCTCGCTCCAGTTTTCACCGCTTAACTTTTGGCGGACGACTTTTTGAACGGCGTCGATAGCGCCGCAGGCAATATGATGGTGGGTTTTGCGGTAGCTGGTGAAGTCTTCGTTTTTGATTTTGCCTTGCCGATAATCGTTGTACATGGTGGTGAAACCCTTAAAAAAGGCCTCAAACATGGTTTTGACAAGGTATTGATAGAAGCGGTTGCGGCCGGGATCGCGGTCAATTTGCAGATCCGAGATGCGGCAGATGAGACCGTAGATTTTTTCGGCAAATTTCTCGTAGCGCAAATCGCACAGTTCAATAACTTCGAGCTGGCGCTCGGCTTTGGCGCGATATCTGCCGGAGCAATGCCGGAGGATGACTGAACCAAGACGGCGCAGGGGCTGTTCATATTTTATCCAGGCCAGCACACCCAGGCAAAACAGGGTTATCGCCAGCAAAAGCCAAATGAACGGGTTGCCCTCTGCCAAAAGCATGACGATGTTATCCCAGTTTAGCCTGATGTCTGACATTTCCCGCTACTCCGTCAATTCTTCTACTTCTTCAATCGTGAAGCCGAGGCGAAAGATTTCGGCGTTCGGATCTTCGACGAGGTTAAAAATTGACCATTTTTCCGGCTCGCCCTCTTTGGCCGTGTTGATCAGTCTTGAGTTTTCGCCGTTGTCGAGCTCGGCTCTGGCGGCGGCATTGGCGGCAATGGTTTCGTTTTCCTCGGCCTCGGTGGCGCCGGCCGGTACGGGAACCGGCTCAAAAACTTCGCCGCTGTCTTTCCAGATAAAGCGATCGGCGGCCAGAGACCGCAGGCGTTCTTTTGCCTGGTCCGTGTATTCGGGGTCGGCCAAAAGGTTCAAGTAATCTTGTTTTGTGCAGAAAATTTTCGGAAATCCTCTCATTTTTGTGTGTCCTTTCAGATAATTTTGAGCGCGCGGTCATCTTTGACAATCGTGCCGACACGCGGCAGTTTGTCTTTGAAGACTTCGAGCGTTTTGGTTATGTTTTTAGACTGCGTGAAAAATATATGCTTTTCGCCGTCCACAATGATTTGCACCTTGGTCACGGATTCGCCGAAACGCTTGTATTGACTTGGTGCAACGCTAAAATCCACGAAGACTATTTTTTTGTTTAAGAGCTTGTCAACGGGGATTTTCGAGCCGACAAAGCCGCTTTGCTCATTTGATTTTCTGAGCATTTCCGGATCATCGGCAAAAGCCGGATAATTGTCATAATCTGGCGAGGATGTCATTTGCTGTTCTTGCATTTTTTGAGGCCTCTCTTAATCGGTCAAGATCAAGTTTTATTCGCAGATTGTATGTTTTTGCCCATTTCATCCAGCCGTCATAACTGGCAATGACCGAACGAAACTGCTCAGCAGTTATTTTGTGCCGGTGCAGATTGTAGACGGCTTTTTTGATGCGCTTGCGCGCCCTTTTGGCTGTTGATTTGCGCAACAGTATGTATTCGGGAAAGTGGCGGTATCCCAGAAAATCGACACCGCGGCTGACGGGAAAAAGGTCGCATTTGCTCATGCGGAGCCGGAGCCTGTCGGTTAAAAACTGCCTGATTTTGACGGCGGCATCGTTCAAAACTTTTTTGTCGTTGTGAAAAAGGCAAAAATCGTCGCAATAGCGCAGGTAGCATTTGATTTTGAGCTGGTGCCGGACAAACTGGTCAAGCTCATTCAAATACAGATTGCCAAACCATTGGCTGGTGAAGTTGCCGATCGGCGCGTTGGTTTCGCCGGGGTAGCTATCGATAATGTCGTCAATCAGCCACAGGACGTCTTTGTCTTTGATTTTGCGGCGGACGATGCTTTTTAAAATATCATGGTTGATGGACGGATAAAATTTTGAAATATCGCATTTCAGGCAATATCTGTTGCCGCGGATGTATTCCATCGTTTTTAGGCTGCCCTTGTGCATGCCTTTGTTATCGCGGCAGGCGTAGGATTCCGCAATAAACAGGTTATCCCAAATCGGGATTAAAACGTTCATTACCGCGTGCTGGACAATACGGTCGGGGTTAAACGGCAAAATATAAATGGTCCGGCGTTTGGGTTCAAAAACGGTTTTGGTGCTGTAATGCGCCGTTGTGAAGGTCTTGTTGACCAGGCTTTGGCGCACTTTTTCAAGATTGTTTTCCAAATCGCGGTTAAAAAGGCGCACATTGCGCTTTTTGCCCTTGCCGAGCTTTGCCTGCTCGTAGGACAAGCGGATGTTTTCTTTGGTGATGACCTTCGTCCATAAATTTCCGTATCTTTTAACCATTTCAATCCTTATTTTGCAAATGCCGGGTTTTCGTTTTTTGGGCTACTAGCCCGGCGTTGCCTCCGTTTTTGTGTTTTGCCGACTGCGGTTCCCGTTGTTTGGGGCGCGCGGTGCGACATGGATAAATATCTCAGCCGGAGTTATCCAAGAGGATCAAACCGTATCCGCCCGCGCGCGCCATTATTGACATTCGTATTCGAAAGCGAATTATTCGCATTGCGACAACGGGAACTGCAGTTCGAGGAATTGTCCCAGTTGCCTCCTGCCAGAAGCACCCGGTAATGTACTGCTCGTGATAAATATTTACCCAAAACCTTCATATTTTTTGCCTTTTCTTTTTAATTAAAAAGAATTTGCCCTAGTTTGGCATCCTCTTTGGCAGGCTCCGCCCGCGCGCGCCATTAACGACATACGTATTCGAAAGCGAATTACTCGCATTGCGACAACGGGAACCGCAGCTCGAGGAATCGTCCCAGGTGCCCCCTGCCAGAAGCACCATGCAGGAGCCGTAGAACGAACCTTCGTCGCCGTTTTGGCTGTTCCAGTTCGCACCGCCGGCGGCGTGAGTTTCGGCCAAATGTTGCCATTGCAGGCCGCACATTTCCTCACAACCTATGTTTGATACCATTCTGCGGCCGGCTGTGTCGCTGTGGCCTCCGGTTGTGTCTGGGCTTGGCTGATTGGATCCGCTGACAACGGTTTTTTGATTGCTGCCTTTGGACGCCGAATAAAATTCTTCGTCATGCAGCAACGTTTTTTTGACCGAGCGCTGGTCATCTACGAAATCAAAGTGCATTCTGGTGTTGGCTCGGGTGCCGCCGTAAACTGATTTTGTGTTGGCGCCGGTACCGGACTGGTTGTAAATGTCAACCCAGACATCATTGACGTCGTCATAGACCATGCCCTCCGGTTCGGATATCGGCCGGTGGTTTAAGCACCACACCGAGGCGGGCAAGATATCGCCAGCGGCATAGCCGGACAGCGGATGACCTGAAATTGTGCCGACATTGCTGCATTCGGTGTGAAATCCGCCGATTTTGCGCGAGTTATCTGCCGAATATCCGCCCGGATAGGTGGAGTTGAGCGAAACAACAAATTTTGTGCCATTGTCGCCTTCCGGGACCAAAAAGATGTGATAGTCCTTGCCGGCCGAGAATGACGTGCCGGAATCCATCAGCGACTGGCAGTTGATAACTTCATCCGAGGTTTGCTGGCGCCAGCGTGACACGCCGTCGACTTCCAGGCGGATGATACTCCCCGCCTTGATGGTGATGTTGCGCTTGCCGTTGACGACCAAAAACGGGTTGACCTGGAAGAAGGTGTCATAATTGGCCACGCCCGAGGTTTCGTAGGAGGTTGAGATGAACTCCCAGTAATTCCCGGCGGCGTTCCAGGAAAATTCCACTATGGCGCCGGTCAAAAGGTCGCCGGAGCTTAAATCTGCGGTGCCGGCGTATTTTTTTGCCGGTTTGGCACCGGTGCCGTAGGCGTTGATGGTCGCCGAGCCGCTGTTTGGATGAACAACCTTAAAGCGGATGCGCTGTCCGTCGCTCAGGGCGCTGTATTGCACCTGTCCGGTTGACGACAGCACATAAACGTTGGCCGCGGATGACGAGGCCTCTGCGCAAAAGTCGGAAATGGTGGCGGCCTCAAACAAAGCGGTGCCGAGCTGATTGTTGGCCTCTGCCGGCGTCATGCCCAGTTTGGTGATGGCCGCGACGATTTCACGTTGCGGATTTTCAAGAGCTCCGGCCGGGATGATAGATCCTTCCTGACCGTTGGCAGGGTCCGCATTGATAAATCCAGCGTCCGGATCTTCGGAATTTAAAGGCGGTGTGTATTTCATTTTTTACTCCTTTGGTGTTGCGTAACTTAGTTTGATGATGGTGTGGGCGGGCTTGATGCGGTTAAGCAGGCACTCCAGATCTTCCGCCCAGGTAATGCGGCAAAGGACTTCGCCGCAAACAGCCGTGCCGCAGCGCGCATAGCTCAGGCGCGCGCCGTCCACAATCGTGATCCAGTAATAATTGGCCTCGGTTGCGCCGCCGAGGTTTTCGCCGCAGCGGGCAATGCCGCAGACAGACGGCGGGGTGGTGACAATGCTGACGTTGTAGCCTAAGAAATTGGCCAGTTTGGCAAAGTTTTCCTTGGTCGGCGAAATATTGCGGTTGATTTTGGCAATCACCGCGTTGACACGCTCGTAAAATGTCTGACCTTCGGCGTGGTTTCCATGTTCGCAGGGCTCCGGGAGCTCCAGCATTGCCTCCCAGTCGACAAGCGTTTCCTCGCAGGTGTCGGGGAACATCTCGCGGGCGGCCTTCTCAACTCTTTGGTGGATATAGAAGAAAAATGCCGCGGCGGCGTCGCCGAGTTTGGACATATCCGACTTCGGGCTGCGGCTCCATGCCGGACCGCTCGGTATCAGATTTTGAAAAAGCTTTTTGTAGTCTGACTGATCCATCACAAATCCTCAACTTCCGGGTAGGTTATGGTGCCAAGCACCGTGATGTGGCCTTTGGGCATGACAATATCCGCCGTCGGTGAGGATAGGACAAAATCCTCGTTGCCGGTGGCGTTGCTGATGGCGGCGCGGATTTTTGACAGCTTGATTTCGCCGCCCGGAATGACCGAGCTTGACTGCACCAGGCTCTTTAAATTGCTTTCAACGGCGGCTTTGGCCTCGGTGGTCATCGGGTCGAGACTTTCAAAGACGATGTTGAGCGGATCGGCAATCGGCGCCTCGATATAGACGGTTGCGGTGGCCGGCTGCAGGGCGGCGATGTGGTTTTTGACGCGCTGGACGTCGCCGGCAAGAGGAATGCCGTCGTCATAGTTGTCATCCATCATAAAGCGGACGGTGACGGTGCCGGGACCGGATTCTATCGGATAGCACCAGGCGCGCGTAACGCCGGAAACTTCGCGCGCCCAGATTTCATAATCGGTTTTTGAACCGCCGGTCGGCGGGTTCTGCACATAAAAAAGCAGGCGTTCGCGGTAATCCTCAATGTCTTCGATATCGGCGCCGCCGGTTATGCCCAGATTGCCAACGCTGCCCTGCGTGGTGACGCCGGCAACGGGCGAGACAAGCGACAAAATCGTTCCGGCGGTGGCATTGCCGTCTTTGCCGGCATTGTCGGCAATGAGTTCCAGCGTTACGGTGCCGTCAGCGCCGGCAGTGCGCTCGGCTTTGGTTGAATAGGTAACGTTGTCGGCACGCTTGATTTTGGTTCCGGCGGGGATAACGGATCCGGCCGTTGCCGGAAAAGACGCCGGTCCTTCGGCTTTGGACGGCATCTTGCGCGGGAAGCGCTTGGTTTGTCCGTGTTTAATGAGGTATTCTTCATCGGCGGTCTGGATAAACAGTTGCTTTAACAGGTAATCAACCCGGCGCAGGACTTCGTCGCCCATGGCGGCAAAGATGGTAGCAAAAACATTCAAAATACGGCGCCGCAGGTTGGCATCAGCCCCCTGCAGATAGGTGTTGATGTTTGAGATTGCCCGGTTGCGCAGTTCTTTTAGGCTTGGTTTGGCAAAATTTGACATTTCGGCTCCTTATAAAAAAGACCATAAGTCGTTAAACTTCATGGTGCGGCTGCGGTCGCCGCGAACAATCTGGACAAGGGCGTCGACACGGTTGACATCAGACGCGTTGCGCTCAACCTCGGCTTTGATTTCCGTCGCGACGCCGTCTTCAATCATCCATCGAAGTGCCTGCTCAATGTATTCGCGGGCGTCCATAATGGTCTGGTTGGTTATTTTCTTGCGTTTCAAAAGGTAAAGTTTGGAGCCGGTGCTGTCGGTGCTGTCGGCGTCTATTTTGTCGCCAAACCAGCCGAAACGCGGGGCGTTTTCGTCGACCTCGCCGGCCGCGGCTCTGGCCCAGGTGAACAGGCTGATGATGACGGCGGAATCCAGGTCGTCGCATTCTTTGAGATCGCCGTTTAAGATGCTGATGTCATATTCTTTAATCTGGCTTTTGTACTCAATGGCAATGTCTGACATTTTTATCCGCTTTCATACTTTTTAATACTATTAAAGTTTTTTTATACTTTTAATTTACCGTTTTGAAACTCAAAAAGTCAAAAAATAAAATTACATTGACGCTGACGGTGTGCCGGTTGTGCCGCCGCTGTCGCCTGGGTGTGTATGGCTATTGTAAATATCGCGCATGGACTGCATCGTGCTGGTTTTGTCATTAACCTCGCCGCCGGCCGAGATATTAGCGGAGGCATTAAGCACCGGCGTTGTAAATGTCGCGCTTTGCGTAGCGTTAACATTAAATGTTTTGGTGTTGTAACTGATGCTTTCGGCCGCGTTGACCTCCAAATGCAGTGTGGAAACCTGGATTTTGCGGTTGCGGGCGAACTTGATGACGTCGCCCTCGTCGGTATATAGCGCCACTTCGCCGGGTTGTAGCTCTTTGAGGCGGAATTTGCGGTCACCGGTGGCAACGATGACGCCGTTGTTGCGAGAGCCGCCGCAGAACACCACCAGCGCCTCGGTTCCGGCCGGTGGGTTGGTACTCAAGCCGTATTCCTGATAATGTTCAATGCCGTCTTTGAGCTCTCCGGCCAAAAGTGAGGCCTGGATCTGCTGGATTTTGGTTTTGTCGTTAACAAGCTTGATGACGCCGCGGACAATCATTGTCTGGACGCGGGTTGTCAGCGGTTTCATGAAACGTTTGAGCTGGTCGGCAATGTCCATTTATACCCCCTCGCGCAGTTCCTTCCAGCCCTGATATGTTTTAATCGGCTGGTCGGCGGATGATAGAATAAAAGCGTCCGGCGGCGACAGCTGAAGGCTGGTCGTCGTGCCGGATCCGGTTGATAATTTGACGGCCGAGATGATGAGCTTGCCGACAACGCGGATGAAGTCATCCTCGACCGAGACATAAGAGTTCGGCGCCCAAAGCTGACCGTTGGCGTTGCGCCAACCCTGCACGGTGAACTCAAAAGGCTGCCCTTTGGCGCGGCGGTTGGAGCGCTCCCACTCGGCGCGGGTCTGCGCGGTGGCGGCATCCATGGCGTTTTCGCCGGTTAAAACCAGCGGGCGGTAGCGGGTGACATCACTGTCGACCGCGTGGCCTTCAATGCCGGTGATGTCTTCACCGCCGGAATCGTCAGAACCGGCCATTTGCGATTTGACGTAATAATCGCGGAAAATGTTGCGGCTGCTGTATTTTCCGCGGCCGCTCAAGATATTATTGCCGGCGCCGTCGCCGACACGGTGGATCAGCCTGCCGCTGGAAAAGCCGGAACCGATAGACTGCACCACCAGATTGCCGTTGGCATCGTCGGTATAAACAAGGCCGGTTTGTTTGCAGACTTTCTCGATGATCGACTGGGCGGTTTCGCCAGGCTCAACCTGGAAGTCCGAGATAAGCGGCAAGCTCTGGTCGGCGCTGAACACCAGTTTGATGCCGAACGGGGCAATGACTTTCTCGATGATCTCTTTCGGGGTGCCGCCGATAATCTGCCCGGTGTCAATAATGGCCGAGCAGTCGACCAGGTCACAGGTTTTGGAGCGGCCGGCAAAGGTCACTTCGTGAGACGTGGCCGAGTAAGACGGCGTTATCTCGTCAAGCCATCCGGTAACCGCCGGAACGCCGTCAATCAAAATCTGGCATTCGGCATCCAGCGGAATATTTTGCTTGCTGCCGATGAAGCGGTCCGAGACGACCAAATCAAAGGACGAGGCCATGCAGTTGAGCGCACGGGACACATTGGCCGACTTCCAGCCGTTGTAGATCTGCCCGTCGATTTTCAATTCAATGCTCATTCGCTCAGCACTTTCAGGTCTTTGCCCGCGGGGACAAAAGCCGGATAGGGTATTTTGTTCTTTTTGACGATTTCGTCGGCGCGGTCGAGATCCTCATATAAATCATAGGCCAAAACGCGGGACGGCATGTGCTCGGGGACGCGGATGGTGCGCATTCTGGGGAGTTCGAGAATAATCTCGCGCACATATTCGACGACATTTTCGCGCGTGGTGCGCAAAGCCTGCATAATTTCGTCGGACGGCTCGATATCCTCAAAAAGCTCGACTTCCTCGGTGTCGGCAACAAAATTTTCCAGCACCGACGAGGCGTCATCGGCGTTGTCAAACTCAATTTGAGTGATGATCTCGGCCTCTTTGGCAACGATGACCTGCTTGGTGAGTTGCTCAATCTTTTGCATGCAGAGCTTTTCGGCCTTGGCGTCTTCGTTGGAAACGCTGGCCGTTGCCGAGGCGTTGCTCTGGGATGTCAGATTGCGCACGGTGTTAAAGGAATCTGGCGAGGTTCCGGCCATGGACGCAACCACCGAGAAAACGGTGTCAAGCTGAGCGGCCAGAGCGTCCGGCGTGTTTAACAGGCTCTCGGCCGAGCTTTTGAGATCGTTTGCCATGGCGACGGCGTCAACAACCTGGTTCATGGCGCCGGTTAAATCGCTGCGCAGTCCTTCGGCATATTCCAGCCCTGAGCCGATGGCGTTGAGCGACGACGTGCAGACATCCGCAATGTTGCCGACAAGTGAGGTCAGGCCGGCAACGCCCTGCGACAGGCTGAAACCGGAGACAAAACCGTTGCGGGCGGCGTCCGTCAGCGCCGAGGCCGACGACAAAACGGAATCCGACATGTCAATCGATGTTTCCGGTATGGCCTGGGCGCCAGCCTCGACAAACGTCAGTTCAAAAACGGCCATGCCCTGTTTGTCCACTTCTTCGCGGACGGATATGGCATCGCAGAGCACGCTGACCGAGCCGTAGTCGGGGTGGACCAGCGTCCCCGGTCCTTTTTGCAGGCAGGCTTTGCGCAAAGCGTCGCGCTTTGCGGCATAGTCATCGCCGATAACAAAGGCGGTTACCGGGTAGTTTTCGGCTTTTTTACCCAAATCCTCGGCGTATGGCGTGTCTTTGTCCGGGTATTCGTGAAGCTGATGGCGGCGGCCGGATGACCAGCTGCGCCCCGTAACCTCAAACTCCACGCCGCGAAATGATGCTTTTCTGTACTCCATCAGGCGCCTCCGTATGCGTAGCCGTATTCGACGCCGAGGTCGGCCTGACCTTCCTGGCTTATTTTCTCAACCGAGGCCTCGCGCGGCATATTGTCAAATTTGACGACAACCTCCGACTTTGAGCGCGACTGCGGCGCAGGGTACGGTGTATAAGTCTGCGGCAGGGTTTGCGGAATGGGCGAGGATTGCGGCACGCTCTGCGGCGCTGGTTCGCTTTTGGGCTCGTCGCCGCCAAAGCCCAGTTTGTCGGCAATCCAGCCGCCGGCGCTTTTTATGGCGTCAATCCCCTTCATGAGGGTGTCAATCGGGTTCATAATTGCTTTAATGCCGCCGGCAATGAAATCGGCCACCGCCTGGAACGATGATTTGATGATATCCCAGAGGCCGATCCAGAAATTGCGGAAGCCTTCGCATTTTTTCCACAGCAACGTAAAGGCGGCAACAACGGCGGCTATACCCAAGGCAATCCAGCCGACCGGCGTGGTCAAAATGGCAAGACCGAGTTTTAAGAACCCGGCGGTTAAAACTTTCAAAAGAGAGCCAAGTCCCGGGATCATCATGGCAAGCTTGCCGATTCCGAGTGCCACATTGGCGAGCGCGGCAATCGTCTGGACGTTTAAAAGCGCGATGAAGCCGATTAAAGCCCATTTGCTGGAGGTGATGACGTCGATAAACCCGCCAAAAACGCTGATTATGTTTGATATGGCATTGCCGACAGCCTTAAAATCTACCTGTTTCAGCCAGTTGGCAAAATTTTTAACAAAGGCGTCGACCTTGGTGGCAATCAAATCGCGGTTGGCCATAATCCAGCGGTTGAAGCTCTGGATTATGGGGATGATAACCGGCAGGAGTTTGGAGCTGATAGCGCCGGAAAGCCCGCGGATGACCTCGCTGTTTTCCTCCAAGGCGTCCATAAACTTGGCTGAGTTATTGACAGCATCCTCGCCAAGCACAACGCCCATTTCCTGCGCTTGTTTGCGCAGCTCCGCCAGACCGTCGGCGCCGTGGTTGGCCAGTTGCACCATTTTGAGACCGGATTTGCCGAACGCCAGATTGGCCAGATAGGCTTTTTTGGTCTGGTCATCCACCTTTTGAATGGCCTTGATGATGAGCTCGAAGGCTTCTTCGTTGGTTTTGGTGGCTTTGAGCTGCTCGGCCAGAACCGGGGAGACCTTTTGCAGCCCCGAAAGGAGCGAGCCGGTCCCGGCGCGGAGCATGCCCATATTTCGCGTCATTTTTTCGAGGTTTGACGCAAATTCTTCGGTGGTCATGTCGGAAAAGCGGGCGGCGTGCGCATATTCCTGGAAGGCTTTCGTCCCCCAGCCGACGCGCTCGACCATGTTGGCTATCTGGTCGCCGTAGTTGGCGGTGTTTTTGACCATTGCCGTCATGCCGGCAACGGTTGCGGCGCCGCCAAGAGCGATAAACGGCGAGGTCAGACGGCCAAGATTTCCGATGACCGTTCCCGCGTTTTTGCCGATAAAAGAAAGCTGACGCGACAAAGACGCGCCGGCTTTCCCGATGTTTTTGAGGGCTTTGGTGGCTTGGTCGTTGATTTTGAAATTCGCCCAGATGTTAAAATTCTTCGCCATTTTGTTGTCCTTTGGGATTGAACCTCTTGTTTGTTTCGCACATTAAGCCATACAGCCACTCTATCCTGTCAATGCGCATGCCGAAGAGCTCGGTCGGCGAGATGTGATAGGCGTAGATCAAATCGCCTATCATCTCGCTATAGCTTATTTCCCCGGCTCTGATTGGCCGAAAAAACCGATAATAACTCCGATTGCGGCCTGGTAATCGGCAAGCGACAGGCGCTTGATTGTTGACGGCGGCACATTAGCCAGCCGGGCGGCGAGTTTTGTGGCAACCGTTACGTTAACGTCGTATTTTTGTTCGCCTACGGCAACGTCGGGATCGGTTGCGCTGCCCATGATAATCCGCACCGGATAACCGCAGGCAACAATGTCTTCGCCGATAGGTTCGCGAAACTCAAGAGATTTGATTTCGGCGCCCTCGGACATAACCGGCGTTGACAATTCGATTTTTACAGACATCGCATCCTCCGGTTACATTTCGTTGATGACTTTGCCCTCAAGGCGGATTGAAATCTCGCCCGTGGCCAAATCGTGCGATGGCTCGCCGGCCAAATACATCTCGGAGCCGTAATAGCTTTTGCCGTTAACCAGCTCCAGCGTTACGGTCGCGTTGTCTTTGTCCTCAAGCTTTTTGATCAGCTCCTTGGAACCGTCGTCGATGATGCTGCCTTCCATGAACGGAATGCGCGGCGCTTTGGTATATCCTGCCGGACCGCTCAGGCCGGCAACGCCGGTTTTGACGTTTTTGGTCGGCGAGACGCTCCAGGATCCTGCCAGCGTCAGGCTTTCGCCGTCAATTTTAATATAAGCTGTTCCGCCTACTGCTTTCATTTTGTGGCCTCCTTTACAAACGGAATTGGTTGATCAGGGCAAAGATGTTCAGCTGGTTGACATAGTCAGGCGTGAACAGAACATCTATGCGGTTGCGGTCGTTGGCGTTGCGCTCAACAATCAGATTTGCCTTGAACGCCTCAACGTCCTCGACCAGACCCTGAAACTCAAGAGCCTCGTAGGCGGTGATGAGCTCGGCGCGGATAACGTTCGGCGTGACGATGGCCTGCCCGTCGGAGAAGCGGGTTCCGTCGTTGGCAAGCTTGTGACGGCCGTACTTTGAGGTGATGATGCTGCGCAGATAACGCAGAATGTAGGCCGAGGTGTACATTGTTTCGACACTCAAATAAGAGTTGTCAGCCTGGCCGTAGGCGTTGGTCTGATAGGTGGTGATGACGCGGTCGATTTGAACTTTGCCGGCGTTGACGTTATAGGTCGAGATGCCGTTTTTGAGCAAAGTTTCGCGCTCGGTTACCGTGAAGCGGCTGGTGATGTCCGGCGCAGAAATGCCTTCAAGCGTCAAGGTCTGCAACGGACGCGCCGGATCGGCGGCAATGGACGTTGCGGAAGCGCCGGCCCAGGCAGCGGCAACTTTCCAGATTGGCGAATGCGTGTTGTCAATGCCGAGAACCGACAGGTGCTGATCATTGTAGTCGGAGCCGAAAGTCTGACATTCGGACAACGTGCCGCGATAGGCCGCCCAGACATGGCCGTAGAGCTGTTTTAAATATGACCAGTTGCCGGTTTTGTCGTTCATATACGCCGAGAAGGCATCCAGAACCGATTTGACGGTCCAGCCCGAGACAACAAAGTCATATTGCTCATCGCCGAGGTTGGCAATGGCGTCGTCAAGCTCGACATTGCCGGAGCCGGATGACAAGTCATTGACACTGATTGTCAAGCCTGCCGGCGTGGCCTCGCCGTTGGCGTCGCCGCCCAGGTTGAGCGCGACTTTGATATCGTTGCCGATGACACCTTTGTGTTTGGCGGTTACCGACACCGTGCTTTCGCTGGCCTCGGCTGTTACCGGCAGATCTTTGTCGGCGTTGATGGCGGCGGCAATGTTAGTGGCGACATCAGCGGCGGCATCGTTTTCGTCAACGCCGATCTGGACAAGCTCGTCATAGATATAAAGTGAGATTGTGCCGGCGGCGGTGGCGGTTCCGGTGACGCTGATTGAGCCGGTGGCGGCAACGCCGGAAGTCGGATCGGAAACCGGCAGGCACCACAGCTCGACTGAGGTGTTGTTGCTAAAATATCCATCGACCATCTGCGCCAGCTGGGAGCCGGGCCCGAATTTGCTTTTTGCCTGGTCCGCGCTTGAAATCAGCACCGGTTTGTCGACATCGGCGTAGAGAGTGTTAGAAATCTGTCCGCACAACAAAGCGCGATAGGTGGCGCTGAAGGTTCCGGCCTTGCTGTTGTCCATTTCCGCATAAAAGAGCGGTACGCGCAGCGTGCTGGGAATGGTGTTGAATGAAATAGGCATTTTTTACTCCTTTTTTTCTTCGGTTGCGGAATTTTCCGGAGCTTTGGCGGCTTCAGACTTGGCTTTGCTATTCTTTTTGGCGCCGGATTGTTTTTTTGCCGCGGCTTTCTTGGCCGGAGCCGGTGAGTTGGCCGGTTTTTCCGGTTTTGCCGTTTTGGCCGGAGCTTTGGCGGGCTCCGCGGGAACGACATCGCCGACATTCAGACGACGCTGCCAGTATGGCGTTTTGGGTACATCGCGGCCGGCATCTGGCAGGAACTCGCGACGCGCCGGGTCAAAAACTTTGAGTTTTTGGCCGCCGACTTTTTTATTCGGATTTGGTTTGACGAACATTTTGATCCTCCTGTAAATTGGCTTTTACCTTGAATTCTATCCTGCCGTCCGGTCCCGGATGCGGGTCGGCAATCGGGTCGATGACATCGACGTCGATATCAACCGAATTGAGGCCATCCGTGATTGTCGGTTGGTATGTTTGGAAGTAGCTGAGCTTAAATGACAGAATTTCAACGACTGCCGGTCTGGCACCCTGGTCGGACAAAGAATATTCGACATCATAGGTTTCAAGCTCGGATATTCTTTTTGTGAACTCCGGATCAGACAGCAGACATTCTTCGACAGCCTCGGCGATAGCATCGGCTTTGGCCGCCCATCCGGTCATTTCCGTCACGTAGATCTCGACCCTTAAGTCAAGCGTTGCCTGAAACGACACGATGTTAATACTGCGCGAGGTGGAGTTCTGCGTTCTGGTTACGACATTGATGCCGGGCAGTTCCTTGCCGACAAAAGGCGTGACCTTGCTGTCATAGATTTTGGCGCCGACCAGACCTTTGATCGAGGCATCCTGCCGCAATCTCTGGACGACATATTCCCTTATCTCTTGTCTAGCCAGCATAATCGCCTCCGCAAAACAGGGTGATGCGGCTTTCGCTCCAGCCGTCTTCAGGATCGCGGGTGACTTCATAAATCCTGCCTTTGACGACAAAATTGTCGCCCTGAACCGGGCGGGGAACGCCCAGACGGTCAAAGTCAGAGAGCTTGACGCTCAAGACAGGCATCGGCGTTTCAATCGGAATTTCGCCTGATGTATCAATGGTTGACACGTTTTCGTCCAGAATACCGGTCATATTGTATTTGCCGCCGGTTTGCGGCATAAACACAACCGGATCCCCGAAATAATCCAGGCAGTGATCCATGCAGAGGTCGATGTCGTCGTTGAATTCAGCCATTGTGTTTTTTCCAAAAAGGCGGAAGTTTCAGGCTCCCGCCTCTCGCAGGTTGTTTTTAAGACAGGGTTGCTTTAACCAGCAAATCCGGACGTTTGCAGATGGTCAGCGGGTTAGACTGGGTCTGAACCGCGATGCCTCTTTCAAAGTCAAGAATCTGCTGTTTGGCATAATAGGCAACGCCCTTGGTGTTAACCGTTTCGATGTAGTCCGCCGGAGCGAATACGGTTTCGAACGTGTTAATAGTGCCCTGAGGGATGAAGATTGCCTGATTATCCGGGATAAAGCGCAGGCTCTGTCCTTTGCTGTTGCTGGCAAAAGCCTCGTATTCGACAAAGCGGATGCCGTTGAATACGAAATCCTGACGCATATCGTCACGATACGGCGTTCTGCCCTGGTAGGCATTGTAGGCGTCTTTCAGGCTGTCGTGGTTGACCAAGGCCTCAAAGAAGTTGCCGGAGCACAAGCACAAGACGTTGGACATGACCTCGCCCTTGAGGTTTTGCTCAAGATAGCGTTTAACGTTGCGCAAAACGGTCGGGATTGCGGTCGTTGCGGCGGAAGTTTTGAAGTCAAAGGACTTCTGAGTGACGCCGAAGCTTGCGAACAAATCGCACAAAACGGTGCCGTCGCCGTCTTTTACCAAGCCCTGAAGGGCGCCGCAGCGCATATATTCCAGGGTGATTTCGTGTTTGGCTTTCATTTCGGCCAGTTTGTCGTTAACAACATCCTGAACGCTTTCAAGATCGCTTTCGGTGTCGAACTTGCGCACATTCTGCACGGAATCAGCCAAAATCTGGTCGTTGTGCGTAAAGTTCGGAATGGCAAGCTGGATCATTTCACGCTTGCCGGATACGTTTTGCGTGCCCGGACCGCCGCGTTCGGTGGCGCTCAAGATGTTCAGAGTGCCGTTCTTTCTTTCAACCGCGACGGAGGTTGTTGACACGCCTCTTTCCTTAAACAGTCCGAGCTGATTGATCAGTCCGTACTGCGTAGGGATGATATTGATGGCTTTGGTCATTTCCTGAACGGAAAAAGCCGAGCCTTTGAACACATCTAATGCGGGCATGGGTTAAACTCCTTTTCTGATAACAATTCCCAAGCTGGTCAGATCAGCAGCGGCATCGGCCTTGCTGTCTTCGTCAATGTCCGTCGGCCAGACCAGCTGAGTGTCGACGACAATGGCAGAGCGCACAACCACAACAGCCGTCTGATCGGCGGAGGTTGCGTCTATGTTCTGAAGCAAAACGGCGGCCGGAGTGCCGACAGACGCCGGGGTCGGATCATCGGCGGCGGTGTAGGACAATTTGCTGTATTTACCGGTGGAGGCGCTGACCTCCAGAACGGTACCGGCTTCGAGTTTGCCGTTGCCGGAGGCGATGGTTACCACCTCGCGGGAGTATTCGTCATTGGCTTCCCACTTGACGATGTCGTGGATGTATTTGCCTTCTTTCAAAATTTCGCTCATGGCTTATTCCTTTTTGCAATAAACCTCGGCCGCGCGCTGCGACAGGGTTTTGGTTGACTTCGCGGAAACGTTCCGAGCGTTGCTGATATTCTCAAACTCGGAGCTTTTCATTTTCAAAATTTCGGATCTGACCTCAGACGTGGTCTTTTTTGATTCGTCAAAACGACGAGCCTGAGTGATGGATAATCCGGCCGCCTCGCAAAGTCCGTAGATGAAATCACGGCGGGAAACGCTGGCTTTTGCGGAACGAGCTGCCGGGGCGGCGTCTTCTTCCTCCTCATCTTTTTTGGGGGTTTCTTCGTTTCCTTCTCTCTCGGCGGGAACATCATCTTTTTCAGGATCCTGACCTTCTTCGTCAAGGCGAGCGTTTTCTTCGTCATCGGCGGTGATGTCGATGTCTTCTTCGTTTTCGCGGGCGGATCTTTTTTTCATGATTTTCTCCTTGGTTAAGCTGCGAGTTGTGATAAGGCAATCGCCCAAACGCGGCTCTTTGGCGCGGATGGTGGCGTTTGCGTCCGCCGGAACTGTCACAGCACTCAGCTCCAGGGGTGTCCATTTGACGGCGCGATAGATGATTTCGCCGTTTTCTTCATATTTTTCGTATTCCTCGACCGTGTAGCCGACCGAGATGTTGCGAATAATGCGTTGTTTGATTAAATTCCAGACCTTGTCGACGTTTTCGTCGTCTTTGGCAAAGCGGATAATGGCGCGGCCTTCCTTGCCCTCGACAATCCAGGCGCTTTCAACAACACCCAGGATGGCGGATAGGTTCCAGCCGTCGTGCATGTTCAAAAACGGTGCGTTGCCCGAGGCCAGACGCTCCATATTGACAGCCTTTTCGCTGATTTCCAATTCCTCGGTAAATCCGCCGAGCTCCCAGCTCCACTGTTTGGCGCGGGCGCCGGTTGTCCAGATGACTTCAACCGTGCGTTTTTCCTCGTCAATGCTTTCCGGGGCAATGTCCAGAACGCGGGTCATGCTTGGAATTTTTACGGTTTTTTGGCTCATAAACGTATCCTTTTAACTTTTTTAGTCATTTTTGACTTTCTAATTTCAATATAAGCTCTGGCAATATAAATGTTCAAAAAATTTTTTAATTTTCTTGATTTTCGGTCATTGCCGGGTTTGGATTGGAGTTTGCCGGCGCGGCCTGGGTGTCTGTAGTGAACTTGAGGCCAAGTTTGGCGGCGCGGGCGTTGTCCAGCGCTATCTGGGCGTCTATTTCACCGGCGTCAAAGCCGTTTTCGGCAACGATTTGCGACCGCGAGGCAAAGCCGCACAGCACTTTTTCTTTTTGCGCCGCGACTTCCTGCTGCGGGTTGACATAAGGCCAGCCCGCCGGTTGGAACCTGGCGCGGTGATAATAGGCCGGATCTTCGTTGTAGAGCCGCAAATCGGCTTCAATGGCGCCGGAAATGATGGCGCATTTGACAAATTCCTGCCAGATGCGGCGCAACATTTGGTGGATGAGGCGGTTTTGCTCTTGCCGGTGCTTGCGCTGGGTGATGTTCAGGCCGGCGCGGATGCTTGAGAAGTTGGCTTTTGACATATCGTTTGAAAATTCTTCATAAGTCAACTGGACGGCGTTGGCAATGGCGCGCAGGTTTTGTTGCATAAACGGCTCATAGGAGCTGCCGCTTTCGGCCGGCGGATTGAATTTGATATCCTCACCCGGTGCAAGCGTGGTGATGGTGCCGGTAGTGATTTGGGCAACGGCCTCGCCGGGATCGGCGTCCATATCGTCCTGATCGGAGTTTAGCGCGCCATCGGGCGACGGCGTGGTGACAAAAGCCATCATCATGGCGGCAATTTTCTTTTTATTAAGTTCGGCCTCGTCATATTCGAGCATTTCACGCGCTTTCAAAAGGGCGGCAAAGGCCTCCGGCACGCCATGGACCTGCCCGACCCAAAGCTGTTTGAAATAATGGCAGACTTCCGAGGCGGGGACTTCAACTGTTTCGAGGTAGTTCCCGGCAACGACGCTTTCGCCCGGATGCTGTTTGTAAAATATATATTTGGTCACGCGGCCTTTGGCGTCTATGGTAACCCCGCCGATGGTCTGTGAGCCGTCGGCGTTGGCGTGGCATTCGTCAAGCTTGCACTGCTCTGCCTCGATAAGCTGGAGCTTGAGCGGAACGACGCCATCGTCAACGGGAATAAAGCGCAAAAAGACCTCGCCGGCCTCAAATCTTTCGCGGACGGCCAGGGCAAGCAGGCTCTGCAGGTTGTTGGTGCCGGATATGTCGCAATCGTTTTGCCATTCATCCCAAAGCTGAATAATGCGGTCGCAAAAAGCGCAATCATCATGCCGGGGCAAGACATTGATGCCCGGGCCGACGATATTGCTGGATACGGTTTCGTAGGCGCCGTTCATATAGGCAAAATTGCGGGTCAAATCGCGGCTCTTGCTGCGAAGCTCCGATAAAGAATAGACGATTGTGGTATTCGGCCCGTTGGATGAGGTCACCCAGCGGCGCATCCGGCCGCGACCGTTGGCGGAAAAGGTTGGATCGTTAAAATAACGTTTGATTTTTCTGATTAGTTTCATGCAAGCCCCCGGTTTGAGTAGGTTTTGATGACGCGGGTTTTGCGTTTGGTGCCGAGCTCGGCGTCAATGGCATCAATGGCGGCTTTGATGTCGGTCATGCTGCGAAAAGTGACGGTTTTACCGTTGTGGCTGATGGACGCCGTGCCGCTGGTATAGGCGTTGATGAGCTTTTTGCGCCGCGCCTGAAGCTCGGCCTTTTCTTCTTCGGTCAGGGTGTTATTTGTCATATTTGCCTCGCGTTTAACTTTCTTAAACTATTTTAGTCATTTCATACTTAAATGTTCAAAAAAAATTTTAAATGCTTGACTTTTAACCCCGTCGGCTGTTAAAATGACGTCAAATTATACTATAGCGCGGTGGAGCAGGAGTAGCTCGCTTGGCTCATACCCAAGAGGACGGTGGTGCAAGTCCATCCCGCGCAACCAGCCTTCCGGATCTGCCGGAATGGGACTCCGAAAGGAGTGGCGTTGTAGGTGTAAAAATCATGGTTCATTGTGACCGAAACCTTCCGTGCTTTTTTTGAATTTTCCGCGTCAGTGAAACGAGCAAGGGTCGCGAGGCTCTTGCTTTCCATCGGATTGTAGTCCAGTCTGGCAGAACGCTTGCTTTGGGAGCAAGATGCCGTTGGTTCAAATCCAGCCGATCCGACCAAACCCGGCGCAAGACGTCGATAAAATTGAAAGTAAAATGCTTTGCAGGTTAAACTTTCCGCTTTTACACAGAGTTTGTGCGATATCAAACTCCAATTATCGGACTGTAGCTTAATTGGTCAGAGCGTAGCTTGCAAGCAATGAAGAAATTCAGAATGTGGGTTCGAGCCCCACCGGTCCGGTCTATAACCAAACATGAAGCAAGCGCCGACCGAACCGGTGTACAACGGCCAGGAAAGCAGGGAAGCCTCGGATAGTTGCAAATATCCGGGGCTTTCTGTTTTAGAAGCGCTTTCCTGCATGGTGCTTCTGGCAGGGGGCGACTGGGACGATTCCTCGCACTGCGGTTCCCGTTATCGCGCTGCGTCTGATCCGCTTTCGGCGGCGTATGTCTTTGTTGGCGCGCGCGGGCATATCCGCCAAAGGGACCTTTCCACCTTGGAGGTGAAAAGGTGTCGATTTCGACACCTTTAATAAGATCCGGTTGAGGCGTTAATTTGCGCCTGCAGAACCGGCAAATATTCGGCATAGGCGCGGTTTAACTCAAGCCCCTGTTTAACGCGGTCAAAAGACGCGGCATACTGATTGTAGTTGTGGATTGTAAAAATAGCGGCGGTCGTCATGAGAAACGCCGCGGCGAAAGAATAAAAAAGCGATTTCATTGTCTATATACCTTTTTTGAGAGGTTGCCTCCAAACCGTGGAGGTGTCGGGAGCTCAAAACGCGTATATAGTCGCGCGGAGTTATTCTGATATTTCCTCGCACTCCCGACTTTTGACAAATCGGCACAAAAAAATCCGCTAATCTTACGGGGCGGTCTTTCCGCTATATACTGAGTTTTGAGCTCATGAAGCAGTAAAGCACATAATCGTTAAAAAATAATTAAACAAAACGGCGGAATTTTATTTTTCTTTCTTGCTATTTTCTTTAACGGTGCGGACTTCGGCACTTCCAAAGGCATCGTAGCCGGTTAGGTCGTTGATAAATTGCGGCAGGTCAATGATTTCGCCGTTGTCGTCGTGCAGATCTTTTATTTTGTCGCTGACGAACGTGCGCTCAGCTTTGCGCAGCTGGCAATAGCCTTGAAAATAAAAGCGGGTTTTGCCGTCTTTAAATATCTTGTGCAAAACGATGCGGCGTTTGGTCTTCTTTCCGGAGGCGTCGGTGTAGGAAAAGTTTACCGGGATACCTTTGTCGGATTGCCACACCGGTTCGCCAAAGCCCGGAAGGTCGAAATCATCGTCCGTGTCGCGTTTTTGTTCAATGACATGGTAAAAACCACCGCCAAGGATGGCGTAGAGCAACAAAATAACCGGGATTGTCCAGCCGGCGCTGATGATGTCATACCCGTATAAAACCGCCCCGCCGATGATGGCAAGAAATGCCGCCGCCGACAATACCTGTTTTTTGGTTTCTTCAAATTCTTTTTCAGTCATAACCCTATCCTTTCCGTCAAAATTATACTTTATCGTAGCATTAAAGTATAAAATAGTCAACAAAAAGTATAAAAAAGTCATTGTTTTTGACTTTTTCAAATTGTGCAGGCTTCTGGCGGGGGCGGCTTGGAGCTATTCCTCGGATTGCGGTTCCCGCTGTCGTACTGCGGACAATTCGCTTTCGGTTGCGTATGGCAATTATGGCGCGCGCGGGCATATCCGCCAAAATAACTTTTTCTTCCCTTGGAAGTAAAAAGGCATCAGGCAAATCTGCCGACCAGGCGCCTACGGCGGCGCGGCCTTAAAATATCCGGCTTAGGGATATTTTCAACAACCACTTCGGGATTGTGTTCTACCATTTCGCGGACTTTTTCGGCGTATTCCTGCCGCGCGAGCATCTTTTCCCAGCGCCGCCGCATGTTCAGCCCTGAAAGTTTGAGCCCTTCCAGCGCTGCCAGGGCATAGCCGAATATGTCCAGCGCCTCGTTGCGTTTGCGTCCCGGACGCAGGGCGTAATAACGGAGCTTGCGTCCTTTGACATAAGAGGTTTTTGCTTCCTCGGCTGTCAGCTGAATAAAGTGGTTTTCGTCGTAACTCATGTTAAAATGGCAATATCCGGGGGCTGCCGGATCGTCAATCTTAAGCCGCGAATAAACCACGTCTTTGACCGTATCGGTGCCGACCAGAAAAAACTCCAGATTGAGCTTTTTAATCTTTCCCGGAGCGCGTTTGAGAATCGGGCGGCCTTCGCCTGGCATGCCTTTAATCGCCCAGATGCGCCGGTTCCAGCGTTCCTGACAAAACTTGCCGACCTGCTGGGTTAAATAGCCGCTGTCGATGCAGCAGGCCGAGATTTCCATTTCGCCGGTCAGGGCGTGAGGGACCGGCGTTTGCAAAAGGTCGTCGAGTTCTTCCCAGATGCGTGCAGCCGCAGGATCGCCGAGCAACACAACCTTGCCGAGGCCGTAGCTCTGGTTGTTGACCGTCCAGCCGAGGCGCTCAACCTCCAGACGGTCATCCTGGACGTCAACGCCGGCCGTGATGACAACAACCTCCGGCGGCGCTGTCGTGTAATCCTCGCGCCGGTTGATCAGTCTGGTTTCGTCGACGCGCTCGCCTTTGTCTTCCCACACCTGACCGAGCGAGGTGTTGATGAATGTTTTTAATGCCTCCGGATCGTCTTTAGCATCAAGAAAAGATTTGACTATTTCCTTGAGCGGCACCCATGGCGAATATCCCTCCCAGAGCGAAAATCCCGCGTGTCCGTTAAACGGCCTGGTTGCCTCCCATCGGCCGAGGCCGACGGCGTGCCAGCGCTCGACATCATTCCAGCAGGCGCCGCAATGCGGGCAGGCATATACAGCCGTTTTGGCGCTTTCCTCGGCCGTTTCTCTTTTTTCCCACTTAACATTTGCCCACTCAATTCGTTGATATTTGCCGCAATGCGGGCACGGCACCAAAAAAAAGCGCATGTCCGATTGCTGGAATGATGCGTCTATTTTGCTCATGCCGGCAATGGTCGGTGTGGAACATTTGACGATTTTCCGGTTCCAAAACGTGGTTGTTCTTTTTATGGCCAGCTTGACCGGGTCACCCTCTTTGCCGGCCGACAACGGGTAACGGTCGACTTCGTCCATCATGACGACGCGGATCGGGCGGCTTGCCAGCTCGGCGGCCGAATTGGCGCCGACCATGGTGATGTGCCCGCCGGGGAACGATTTGTGCAAGACGGTGTTGCCGCTGTCTTTGCTGTCCGAGACCTTGCCCTGCAGACACGGCGTGTCGCGGAGCATCGGCATCAGACGGTCGGTTGACCAGCTCTTGGCGACGTTCTCGGTTGGCTGCATCAGGAGGATCGGGCAAGGGTCTTTGTCGATGTAGTAGCCTATGGCGTTGTTGATGATTTCGGTTTTGCCGACCTGAGACGAGGCGACAATCGTCACCTCAGACACATTGATGTCTGATATGGCGTCCATAATACCGCGCTGATATTCGGCGCGGCTGGTATTCCAGTCCCCGGGCTCAGCGGAACTCTCGGAACTCAGCTTGCGATTGGCGTCCGCCCACTCGGAAATCGTCTGGCGCGGCGGCAGCTCCAAACCTTTGAGAAAGCCTTCGCAAAAGCATCTAACGCCTTCCAAAATCAGCCATTCGTCTGAGTATCTCTCGACCGCATCTGTTGCATTCATTCCGTATTAACCTCTCGTTTTTCTTGACATCCGTTTCGGCCGACACCCGCGCGGCGAGTTTTGACGGCAACCCCGCCAGTTTGTCGCGGAGCAGACGACCAAGGTCAAAACTGTTTTTTTTTTGCGCGTTTTTATCCAGCAGGCGACCTTCAACTCTGTCCAGCTCAATCTTTTTCAGCCTGCCCTCATAATCTGTCCGGTCCGGTTCTTCGTCGCTTTCCGGCAAATCCGGAATGACAAAGTCCTCCGGCGCGAAATCAGGTATTGATGATTTCGGCAATGGCCGCCTGGATTTCCCTGATGACACCTTCCATTTCCTCCGTTAAAATAATAAAATTTTCTTTCTGGTCCGTTACAACCGTAACTTTTGGCGCCAGCCGGTTCGGCACCGCTTTGAGCTTTTCGCGCAGGATCCTTGATACGCCGAAGGCCGCTTTTTCCACGCCCTCTTTGTTGACAATCGCGCCCATCTCTTTCTCAAACTCAATTTTGCGCAGGCGGGCGGTGTAGCTTTCCTTGACGGCGCGGCTTTTCTGGTATTGCGTCGTGCTGCTGGATTGCGCCGATATGCCTTCGACATCTGCGCTCTGCGTCGTCCCGGACTGGCGGAGCGCCATGCCGACGGATGTCTTGCGGCGTCCGTCCGCCCTTGGCATTGTCGTTGCCGGATTATTGGCCGGATCCGCATGGGCGGCAATTTTGGCCAGCGATGCCTCGACCTCAACCATTTCGCGACCGTCTTGTCTGGTCAGGACAATCAGGCCTTTTTTAATCAGGCTTGAGACATACTGATGCGATCGGTCAATCTTGCGGGCGAAGTCGCTTTTACTCAATACCGACATATGGGTACTCCTCGGCATCGTCAAACGCCACGCCGTCTTTCTCGCGCTTGGCCGTTCCGCCGAAAAGTTCCTGCCAGCGCCGGATGATTACGTCGCAATAGCGTGGATCAATTTCCATCAGTCGGGATTTGCGCCCCACGTTTTCGGCCGCGATCATGGTTGAGCCGGAACCGCCAAAGAGGTCGAGCACGATTTCGCCGCGGTTTGAGCTGTTAACCATTGCGCGCTGGGCAAGCTCAACCGGCTTTTGGGTCGGGTGGACATAGCTTGAAGCGGCGTCACGCTTGATTGT
Organism: uncultured Alphaproteobacteria bacterium; assembly: GCA_944391685.1. Taxonomy (GTDB): domain Bacteria; phylum Pseudomonadota; class Alphaproteobacteria; order RF32; family CAG-239; genus CAZU01. The sequence continues at coordinate 127,566 of CALXUM010000002.1, read as the reverse complement.
CCAGATCTCGGAGCCGGATTTTAGCTTTTGGACAAGCTCGACCAAGCGCTCGCGCGGCCAGTTATCAAAGCCCTGGTCCGCAGAACTCCACAGCGTTTTTTGCGTACGGTCGCCGAACCAGCGGCAATTCTCTCCCTCGTGGCATCCGTAAAAACAAGGCTCGTATGCCCAGTGATAGTCTGAATGTCCGAGCACCATGCCTTTATCCCAGATGATGACCTGTTTGGGTTTGAGTTCGACGCCGCGGATAGCGGTTTCAAAATGAACGTGGTTGGTGTTGGCGTACCAGATGTAAAACGCACGGCTTTTCCGCAAATAGCGCTTGATGTTTTTGAAAGCCTCAAGCAGGAACAGAAAAAGCTGATCGCCCCGCAACTGGTCGTTTTTAATGATTTGCCATTCGCGGCCGTTCGGATTGTTGGTGCCCTTGTAGCTGACACCGTACGGCGGATCCGTGAACACAAGGTCAGCCAGCGTTCCTTCCATCAGGCTGTCGACGTCCGCCTCGCTGGTGCTGTCGCCGCACATAACGCGGTGTTGCCCGCAAATCCATATATCGCCGCGGCGGCTTTTAACGGTTTCGGACAAAGGCGGGGCGTTGTCGAGCTTTTCAATGTCGACGGTTTTCGGGGTTTCCTCAAGGTCGTCAAGGGTTTCGTTGAGTTCGTCAAGCGACCAGCCGGTTTCTTCAATGTCGGCGCCGAGCTCCAAGAGCCGATCCATTTGCGCCTGCAGGTTTTCCCAGTTCCATTCCGCCATTTCGGCCGATTTGTTGTCAAAAATCTGATACTGGATGCGCTCGGCCTCGGTTAAATTATGCAAAACGATGACCGGGACTTTTTCAATTCCCAGTTTGAGCGCCGCGAGCCGTCGTCCGTGGCCGGCGACAATCGTCATGTCGTCGTCAACTAAGATCGGGTTTGTCCACCGCTTTTTCATGGATTGCGCAATTTTCTCGATTTGCTCATCCGGGTGGTTTTTGGTATTGAGCGGATCCGGCACCAAACGGCTGAGCTCCACGAGTTCAAGCTTCATGGTCTTTAATTTTTCAACAATTTCGCTTTGGTCAATCTCTGTCATTTTCGCAACTCGTTTTTTATTTTTCAAACTTAGCTATAAGCCGCGCCGCGCGCTGACCCGCGGCTTGCGGGGGTTAGGAAGAACCTATTGAAGGCGGGCGTTGGCTTTCCAGACATCATCTCGCCGTCCTTAAAGCCTGGTCCATTGCCCTGATGAAGAACACATCCATGTAGCGCTGAGCCCTTTTCTCGACAATCTTGTGCATATTGAACCTCGGTGTGATCATTTGCTGTTTACGCCTCAAAAATAAAGGCTTGAGCGTCTTGCTCTTGCCCTTGCGCTGCATGATATAGGTGCCCTTTTTTGTGTTAACGACAAACACGCCGCGTTGTTTGAGCGCTTTTTGCGGGCCAAAATTGCGCTTACGCCCCTGCAACGGCACCCACAGATATTTGCTTGTTAGCGGACGCCTGACTGTTTGCCCGTCTGCGATTTGCTCTGCGATACCCCAGTGCTGGTTGCCGAGAACGGCTTGCATGCGGTTAATTCCGTGACTTTTATCTGCCGGCAGCGTGGCGAACGAACTTCCAGGAGACGGAGCCGCGCCGATGCGTGCTGTGCGGTGGGTGCGTGAGAATGGCGTTAAGGTGTGGAATTGGTGAGCTGCTTTCTTGGCCAAATCATCGCCGATTTTGGCGGATGTACGGGTTAAAGCCATGGCGCAGGCAAAAGGCAGTTGTTTCTCGGCGATGTCGTCGAGATAGTATTCCAAATCTTTTAATTTGACGTCAGTCATCCGACCTCCTTTTTTCAAATGATAGTATTTTTTGACTTAAAAAGTCAATAAATTTTATTTTTCTTGACTTTGCCCTATTTTACCGATTTTACCGTTTTTCTCATTTTTTGGGTTTTCTTCTATAATTTCAAAAAAATAATACTGAAAAAACCGAAAAAATGGGTTAAATTGGTTAAAATGGTAAAATTTCGCAAATTCAAAAGCTTACAGTATTTTTATACTTTTGCCATAGTGCGATTTTGAAAAATAAAGTTAAAAAATCGGTCAAATCGGTCAAATCGGTAAAATGAAAATTCATAAAAAGTCAAAAATGACGCAAAAATGACTTGACTTTACGCCCGACAAGAGCGTCAATGAACATATAAATAGGAGGTTATCTTCTTAAAAATCAGGTTTATCTCAGGTAAAACCGATATTAAACAAGGTTAAATATTATCAATCCACTGTATGGACATATTTTAAGGATGCTGTTATGGATAACAAAACTAAATTAACGATTGTTTCCGGGAATGTTGCTGCAATGGAGGCTATTCTCAAAGATATACACGAACGTATCAAGGCCGCCAAGGAAGGCCTTGAATGGCAAGACGCCGACAATGACGAACGGCGTGTCAATTCTGCGCTGGGCGGCTTGTCAGGGGTTCAGGTGCATATTGATGCGCTTAAATCTCTGGCGGATGCTTCTTTCTGCATCGGGCGTGCTGATTAAAAGAAAGCCCCGGATTATTCCGGGGTTTTGCTTTCGATGCGCCAAGAGTTCGACATAATTGCGTAGGTTTGGATTGCTGGAACTTGCCCCATAAATACTGAACTCAGTATTTTATCGCCCCTGCCGCCGTTGCTTATCCAATAGTCAACCTCGAAATCTTTATCCGGGAAAGGTTTGACATAGGCTATTTTGCCTTCCCGCATCTCTTGCATTGCTTCCTCAAATTTCATTTCAGGCCTCTTTATCGTTTACAAATTCGTGGGTTACGCCCAGGATGCCGACGCGTTTAAGTTCAAAATCCACCAATTGGCGGCTGCCATACAGGTCGTTGGTGGCTTCAAAACATGAGTTGTTCGGGTGGGTTTCTTTGATGCCGAAGTCGATTTCACGGTTAATCACATACAGCCGCGGATCCCATTTGAATTTGACGACATCATCGGTTTGAAATCCGACAAAACGGGGAATCTCGACGAGCCTATTGCCCTCAATGCGGTGGGTAATGCCGATTTTACCGATAATTTTGCAATCATCAAATGCCGCAATATTTCTTTCGCGCGTCGCCGATGCCTCATAAGCATCGTTTGGCACGGGTTTGTGATTGTGGCAATAGAGAGTGACGGCAAAGTTGTGCGCACCGGTTCTTTCTTCAATTACGAAAATGCAGCAGTTGCGCTCTAACACCTGCCCAGCACGGACATCGTTAATTTCAACAAGTTTCATTCCGAGCCTCGCTTTCTTGTATCTTAATATCAGCTGCCGGGGTAGCTTGTATTTTAGCAACGGCAAGCGTTTCCTGGATTTTTTCCAAAAGTTTGAGGTTTATCGGAATTTGCGGAATCCTATACCAGCACTCTTCCAATAATGCCCGGAGCCTTTTGTTTTCCTTCAGCCGGTTGCTTATTTCGTGGCGCTGGTTATGGATGCGGTATCTCTGATTGCCAAGTTGGTAGGCTTGAGCTTTGTTCTTTTTATCCAGCTCGTCAATTTTGGCTTGCAGGCGGTCACATTCCTTATTGGCGGCGTGGATAAGTTCAATTTCGTATTGGTTGCTCATAAAAAAACTCCTTACCAAAAGAATTCTTCAATTTTATCACCGATGTATTCCAGGGCTTTGCCGAGCGGATAGCTGACAGGCCTAAACCACGCCACAGGGAAAGCCAGCAAAACAACGGTAATGCCCGCCGCGACCCAAAAGCCGAGACATAACAGCACCCACAGCGCCAGAAAAAGAGCCCTATATCCCAAAACAAGATTTTTTTCCATCAGGCTGCCCTCCGATAAAGGTTGCAGTGACAAACGCCGTTTTTGGCGATATCTGCCCAGCAATGACCGGAAATGCAAGCGCGGTCACTTCCAGGGTCACAGGGGCACCTCATCCAGTATTTGGCGCCGAAAAACCGGCTTTTGGCTCTGGCCACGGCGTCAGCCTTGTCGGTTAGTTCCAGATTGTTTTCTTTGGCTTTTTCAGCGATTTTGGCGCGAATTATTGCAAAATCATCCATGCTTTCCTCCGTCAGTTAAAAATTAAATTCAAAATAAAAATAATAAGATGCGCCACGCAGGTTCCCCAGCAGATGGCGATCATGGCGACGAAGCGCATCCGGCTGCGTCGCTGGTATTCGTCAAATTCCTTTTGCAGGCGCACATAGCGCTTTAAGGCATCAAAGTATGATTTTCCGTAATCTATTTGCATTTACCCCCCCCGAATAAAAGTAATTGTTTGGTTTCCTCGGCCAGTCTGGCGCAGGATTTTTGCCAGTACACCGGATCTTTTTCGGTGCAGATAAATTGTCGGCCGAGTTTGTAGGCTGCGACGGCGGTGGTTCCGGAGCCGGAAAACGGGTCAAACACGATGTCACCGGGTTTTGAAAAATCCTGCAAAATGGCTTGAAACAACTGAAGCGGTTTTTGCGTCGGATGAATTCTTTTGCCCTTTTCATCTTTGCCGGCAATAAAACCCATATTGACAAAAGTGTATTTTTTGACGGTGCAGGAAAAACTTGTCCAAGCCAGCTCGCAGTCCGAAAACGGGTTTTTAAGGTCGTATTGACCGATTTTGTCCCAAACCAGCCAGGCATTTGTCGGCCTCAAATATTGCGTGAAATAATTGCCGCCGAATATGATTTGGTTTTTAGAAACCCGCATAATTTCGTCAAAAACTTCTTTGGATGGGATTTTGTCATTCCAACTGAAATCTTCCCATTTTTTCTTTTCAATCTGCATTCCGAATTTTGACTTAAACCTTGAACCTATGCCATACGGTGGGTCAGTCAGGACCAGGTCAACACTTTTGTCCGGCATCTGGCGCATGACATCAAGACAGTCGGCGTTAATGATTTTGTTTAATTCCACGTCCTACCTCGCAATCACGCGAAACGGGGTCTTTCCCTCCGGATCGCAAATTTTAATGATGGCGTTGATAAACCTGACGACATCGTCGGTGTAGAGTTTGTTTCTGCTCTTGGTCGAATAGATCTGATATTTGAACTCGCCGTCTTTGGCGTGGTTCAAAATAACGGCCGTATAACCACCGCAGGCATTGTTAAACTTGGTTTCATCTGCCGCATTCCACGGATCCGGCCGCGGCTCTTTCGCCACGCCATAACGTTTCGGCCCATAGCGCAGTGGTTTGAGGTTAACATGTCCGAAGTTGTCGACTTCTTCAGTTTCTTTATCCTCAACCGGCGAGGCAGCCAGCGCCGGCAGAGGGGTCTTATTTGGAGTTATACGGTAACGGCTGCCTAATTCTTCGACATAATTACGGTGCTGCAGTTTTTCCTGACACTCAAGAGGTGTAGCGCCGGCGGCTTTGGCAGATTGTTTGGTGCGGTTTTGGTTGAATTTGCGCCGGCGGTTTTGGTGGTCGCTTTCAAAAACGCAGGAGGCACCGACCATCAGCGGCGCGCGCGGCTCCTGGTCCTCAGGTTCAGGCATCGGCGCAGGCACCGGTTTCGGCGTCGGTTTCAATTTTGAGGTGCGGCGCTTGTTTGGCGTAGACAGAGCTTCTTCAGGCGTCATGCCGTTTTTGAGCCTTAAATAATAAGTCGGCAAAGATATGCCGATGGCGTCGCATTTTTGTTTAATCGTCTGAGCCATATATCCCTCCTTAGTTTAATGTTACCTTTGCCGGCATGACCGGTTTTTGTTCAAAAGCGATGGCTACAATATGCGCTTTGGCCAGGTTCCAGATTTCACCGTCCTGCTTGACGGTGATGCGGTCGGTTTCGCGGTTGTCAAAAGCCGACATAATTCGCTGCGCCTCTTTCTCGTCTACCTCTGTCGCCAGATACTGCGAACCGGAAACATATATGCGCATCATCATCACCACCCCCTGTTGAATTCCGCCCAGGTTTCTTCTTGGCGCAGTTTGACGCCGACATAGGCTTTTTCGCCGCGCGGCGTGGTGCCTTTGGTTATGTGGCGCTCGTAAAGTCGGCGGCCGAATTTGTTTTTGCTGTAGGGGCTGTGTCCGTTGTCCTGGCACCACTTCTTGTAGTTTTCATAAAGGCTGGCACAAGATATTGTGTTTCCGGCCGATTTTATGGTGTTTTCCTCCAGATAACTGCCAAGCACGTCCATTTCGGAACGATATTCCTGGGTTGCCTCGCGGACGGCATCCGGCGGGTTCAGCCCCTGTTTCTGCCAGTCGAGGCAGCCGCGCACCGCCCAGGCCAAAATGCCGGGCAGCTCGCTTTTTAAGCGGGTAATCAGCAATTTGTCTTTGAACGGCCCGTTGACCGGCGCATCCGGATCTGATTTGTCATAAAACTGGGCGGCAAACGGTATCAGGAGCAGACGACGCCAGATGCCGTCGTCGGTGCCGCGGATTTCCGGCTTGTGGTTAGTTGCCAGCCACAGTTTAAACTGCGGGCTGAACTGGAACGGGTTCTGGTGCAGGTTGCGGGCTGTGATGGTGCTGTCGCCGGTGGCCTCTTTGATCAGGCTTTCGTCCAACGCCCGGTCGGCCTTGGTTTCGGACGCGGTCACAAATCGCGCCGAGCGCAGCATGGCCAAAAACGGGTTGGCGTCGGTTACCTTGCCGGTTTCCATGAAGGCGTCGGCCTTGGTTTTGACATGGTAGCCGCACATCAGCGCCTGGATTGTGTCAAGAAAGGTTGATTTGCCGTTTGAGCCTTTGCCGTGCAACACAAACATACATTGCTCACGGGTGTCACCGGTCAGACTGTAGCCGATGGCGCGTTGGACGAAGCTGATCATTTCGTCGTCTTCACACAAAATCTCGCGAAGGAATTTGTTCCATGCTGGGCATTTGGCTCTTGGGTTAAATTCCACGGTTGATTGCTTTGTGGAGTGAAAATCCGGACTGTGTTTCATCAATTTTCCGGTAGTCAAGTCAATCATGCCGTTGGCAGCGTTAAAATATAGGCGGTCGGCATCAAGACGTTCAATATCGATGTAGAGGTCAGGCTGGGCAAGTTTCAGCGCATAATTGATACGCCCGCCTTCCTGGCTTTTTTTGCACCAATTTTTAATTCCTGATTTTTGGTGTTCTTCTACGTAGTCGGCTTCTTTGGCAATATCAAGAGCTGTGCGTTTGGCCATGTTGATGACGCGTAGGTCTGCATGTTTATTATCCCACAATCCGTGAGAATAGATGATCCAGCCCATGCCGGGAGCATATTTGACGATCTTTCCCCAACGAGCCACTATGCGCTGGGAATTTCCAACATCGGTGCGTGGCCGGTAAGCAAGCTGTGCAAATATAGAATCTTCAGGCTCCGGATAATCAGGCGGAGTGCTTTGGTAATATTCAGCCGGAGGCTCAATTTCATCAAAACGTCCATCTTTGACGGGTTGGGCGTCATTTATCATTTTGACAACCTCGTCGGCGCCAAGTTCCTGCAAAAGCTGGTTACTATCTTTTATCGAGCGCGGAGGTCTGGCACACATTAAATTTTTAAAACCGCGGTCAAGAAACGATGCCAGTATTTTGTTCATGGTTTCGTCAGGCTTGGAGCCTTCCTCGTCGTTGTCGCGGACAACAATCAGCGTCCGGCCTTGCGGTTCTTCGATTTTGCCGATAAAATTCAGCCCCATGGCGCACCAGACTTCAAAATGCGTTGTCTGGGCAAGCGTCAGCGCGTCTTCCGGTCCCTCAGTCAGCAAAACGGGACCGTTCGGATCGCCTTTAATTTTTAACGGGTTGCCCGACGGGAAGCCGTTGGTTCTTTTTTTGACTGCAAAGTTAGCTTTTTTGCCGTTGGCATCAAGATAGACACTTTGAACGGCCTTGACGACACCGGCACTATCTCTGGCGATGCAAACCAGGCTGCCGCCGCTGTTACTTTTATTCGGCCGCCATTTGAATTGTGAAGCAGGAGCACCGGTAATGCCGCGGCTTTTGAGATATGCCTGCGCCGGGGTACCTCGCAAATCGACAAGTTCTGCCAATATCTGGTCGAGTTTAGCCTGTTTTTCCTGGTCATAGTCGTCTTGTTCTTTTTGTTGTGTTTCTGTGCTTACCGGCGGCCGGTTGTACTTTTCGGTACGCTCGTTTGCCTCACCACCCTCAAGCCCGAATATTCCGGCCAGCTTGCGTGCGGCCTCAACCCGGTCGAGGCGGAAAACTTTAGCGCAGATGCCGATTGGGTCGCCGACGGCTTCGTCTGCCGAAAAATCCGAGCCTTTACCGGTTTTTAGGTTGATGAGCAGGCTTTTCCCGGGATTGCCGTTCCAATCGCCGCACTGCCATTCATTGCCGTTGCGGCGGCCGTTTGGCAACCAGTCGCGGACAAGACCTTCAAGGTTGGCGAGAGCTACCGCGTTTACTTCGTCAAAATTAACCATTCCAGCCATAGCGCAACCTCATTTCGTCAATAATCTGGCTTTCAACCAACTCCGGATCGCGGGCGACAATATAAATTCCGCCCATGTCCTGGATCATCTTGGCAAAGCGTTTCTGTTGCTCGGTTTGCTTGTAGCGTCCGAATTTTGTTTCTATGTAGATAACCGTGCCTTTGGGCGCGATTATGCCGGCAATATCGCCGGAGCCGATTAAACCGAAGTTGACGGGATGAGCACCGCGGAGCAGAATATCGCCAGGCTCAATCGTGATGTGTCTGCCCATCTCGTCAACAACCCTCGTGCCGCGCTTTAAGCCGAAACGTTTTCCCTGCCAGGCCTGGCCGGTATTGTTGCGCCAGATTTTAATCCAGTCTTTGGCGCCGAGCTTAATCATGACTTTTTTGAGGGTTTCGGTTTCTGACATGGCTTACCCCCTTAACAACTGATCCAGGAGTTCGAGGGCTCCGGCCGGCAGATTGTCATCGACAATCACGCGGGCAAGCACTTTGCGGTCGACCGCCGCGCAAAATGATTTGACCTTCATGTCGGTGCAGCTGGCGCTTGAGACGTCGGCAACGTGGATACTGCCGTCGGTTTTTTCAATACATCTGGCCACCATGGAGCTGCCTCCTGTTTTCAGCACATAGATGCCGGCGCCGCTGTAGAAGTCAGCCGGGCGGGTTATAACGTAATCGTCTTTTTTCAGGCCTTCCGAGGCAATGTCGCCGGGGAGTTTTTCAACTAAAATTTCAGGTTTTATTTTTTCCATTTTTATTTTCCTTTCAAATATCTAACGCTTTGCGGTAGGTTTCGGTCAGGAATTCCTGCTCATCCCTGTCCGCAGCGTTCATTTTGCGCAACTTCAAGACGATACGCATTATTTTTACGTCAAATCCGGCGGATTTGGCCTCGGCAAAAATATCGCGAATATCAGATTGAATTCCTTTTTTTTCTTCTTCGAGCCGCTCGATGCGCTCAATAAGGCTCCGCAGCCTGTCTGTGGCAATTCCGCCAACTTCCGTGTCACTCATTTCAGTCTACCTCCGTTTGCGAGTGTTTTTAATAACAGGTCGAAAGCGACCCCGGCTCTTACTTTTTTTTTGCCCGATAAAACCCGGGCTTTATACCTCGAGTAGCCGATCACGAGGCTTTTGTCGTCTATCTGGATGGCCTGCGCCAGGTCGCGCAACGACAGGCGCCATTCATCCGTTTCGTCTGCCTCGAACATCCGGCGGGCGTTGCGCTTGTCGTCGTCCCGATGTTTTTCGGCATAAAAATCTTTTACGCGGCCGGCAAAAGCGTCGCACCATGCCTGCCTGATGACCGCCGCTATCAGATTGTCCTCCGGCTCCGCGAGCAGGAAGCGCTCAGGAAGATGTGTCCGATGTCGGCGATGCTTGGTCATGCGATATTCCTCTTTGCCTCCTTTGCTTTCCGGCCGTTGTAAACATATCGCGCCCAGGCCTCGGCTCGCGGTCCGTAGCCTCGTTTGCGTCCGAGCTCGACAAGATCCTCAAGTGTTGAGGCGCGTCCTTGTTCTGCCCTCTCGGCACGGCGGGTAAATTCGACCAGTTCGCCCTCGACCTCCTCAATCTCGGTTTTGGTCTTGCTGGCAGGCGTGCCGCAAATCGGGCAAACATTCACCGTGCTGGGATATACCGCGTAGCAGTTCAGGCATTGGCGGCAGGCCAGACTTCCCGATGATCCGGAACGGTTGCGGCGGATACGACCGTCAAGCGTCCATTCGTGGTCATCGTCTGGCAGGCCGTGGGTGTTGCAGTTGCCGACATGATCAAGGATGATGGTTTCGGATTTTCCCGGATAAGGGCGCAACGCGCGGCCGACCTGTTGCAGATAAAGTCCGAGCGATTTGGTCTTGCGTAAAAGGATGGCCGCACCGACGACAGGAATGTCTGTCCCTTCGGACACGATTTCACAGCTGGTCAGAACGTCCAGCCGACCGGCGCCTAGGTCATTAATGGTCTTGTTGCGCTGGTAGTCGTTCATTTTGCCGTCAATACTGGCGGCGCGATATCCGGCAGCGTTGAAGTTGTCGGCCACATACTGGGCATATTCAACCGTCGGGCAGAAGGCTATCGCCGGGACGCCGTCGCAGTATTTACGATAGTGGGCGATGACGTTGCCGATAATGCGCGGCTTGTGCAGTTTTTCCTGCTGCTGTTTGCGGTCAAAATCGCCGGCAATGGTTTTTAAGTCGCTGAAGTCGACCTCAATCGGCGGGCAATATACGCGCGGTCTGGTTAAAAATCCGCGCTCGATCAGACTTTTGACCGACGGGCCCAAAACCAGCTTGTCAAAAATGCCGCCGCAATGGACGCCGAGGCCTTGCCCGTCCAAACGCTCCGGTGTGGCGGAAACGCCCAGGATGAGCGCGCCGGGATAGCTTTTAACAATTTTAAGATAGGTACCGGCGACGCCGTGATGCGCCTCGTCAATCAAAATCAGTTCGAATTTCGGCAAATCGGCCATGCGGCGGATAAGGGTTTGAATGGTGGCAATGTAAATACGGCTTTCGTCGCGAAACCAGCTCTTGTTGAATTCCTCAAGCTGTATCTTGATGGCATTTTGCACAACTTTTGCCGGCGCAACGATGGAATGGGGAATGCCAAATCGGGCAAAGGTCTTGGCGGTCTGGACAACCAGCTCCTGGCGGTGAACCAGAAGGACGGTGTTGGTGCCTCTGGCGTTGGCGTTTGAACATATTTCGGAAAGGATGACGGTTTTTCCGGCTCCGGTCGGCGCTGTCAAAAATGGCGCCTTGAAACCTTGTCGGTATGCCTCGCGCAGGTCATTTACTGCTTTTTGCTGATAGTCGCGTAACTCAATCATAATAACCCCTGTCTTTTTTTAACCCTGTCTTTTATGTTATGCGGGAGGGCGGCACAGGGTTATTGTGTTTTAGCTGCGTTGATCTGACGCATTCCGCCCTCGTGTTTTTAACCATAATAGTATTTTTTGACTTTTGCAACAACTTTTTTATACTTTATTATACTTTTTTATACTTTTGTTGACTTTCTGCGTATTACAGGGGTGTTAAAAAGTCAAAAAAAATCATTTTTATTGACGTTTTTGCCGTTTTTTATTGCAAAATTGACTTTTTTAATATATGATGTTGTTAGCGTTAAAGGAGTATGAAAATGGGAAAATCCGTCAAAAAGCCGGTCAGCGCGCTCGGCAAAAAAATCTATGCCATGATCCGCGCGGCCAACTTTAATTATATCAAAGATTTTGAAAAGGCGTCCGGTGTCAGGCCGGATTCCGTCCGCCGGTTGTGCGGCGGTTATACGCAAAGCCTGCCGTATGCCGATCTGGAAAAGGTTGCCAAGTGTTTGCATACAACGGTTCAGGAACTCTATGCTGCGGGCGACGGCGAATCCATCTACACCGGCAATCTGGTTCCCGGCGCGGCCGAGCCTTGCTGGTACGAGGTGCGCTCGGATGAAATGGCGCCGACCTTCAAATCGGGTGACAAGGTTTTGGTTGATGCCGGCGTAAAACAGGTTAAAGAAGCCGGCGTCTATCTTATCGGCACAACCGATTCCTATGCTTTTCGCCGTATGGCGCCGGATATTCTGACCGGTTTGGCCAAGGTTTATGTGGATAACCGGTCGTATGCTTATGCGGAGGAAGTCCCGGTGGATAACTTAAAAATCATCGGCCGGGTTATCGGCATTTTCCAGCGCATCTGATATTTTGTTTCAAACAGCTTAAAAGCAAGCAATTTCGCCGTTTTTAGACTTTTTTTCTAAAAACGGCATTTTTTTCTTGCTTTTCTTTTTTTCTTCCTATAAAGTCATTTTTGACTATAAAAGTCATTTTTATACTTTTTTTTTAACGCAGGGTTATTGGAAATGGCAACAATTATAAGATGTTCATCGCTTTCACATTATACGGATTGCCCGCGCCGCTCGGCGGCAAAAATGTTTTTTAACGAACTTTCCGAAGAATACGGTTTTGACCTGACGCCAACCAAAACATCGGCCGGCGCCGCCGTCGGCACCGCCATGCACAAATCGCTTGAGGCGGCGATCGTTTTGCGTTCAAAAGGTCAGCCGTATGCCGAGGAAATCAAAAAGGTTGCCGAGGCCTCGATTATCGAAAGCGCCCGCGAGGGAATCATCTGGGATGACACGACTTTTGACAAATCGGCCGGCGTTCTGCAGGCCGTCCGTCAGGCGCATGCCATTCTGGACGTTTTCCCCGAGCTGGACGAGATTGCCATTGAGGGCGAGTTCACCGCCGATCTCGGCGATGACTTTGTCCTTTCCGGACATATCGACATCCGCGGCCGCGAGGGACAAAAACACACCATCCAGGACTTTAAGTCCGGGACGGTCAAACGGGTGAACATTCCGCAATACGGCGGATATTCGCTCCTGGTCCGCACCGCCGGGCAAAAGGTTGACCTGCTGCGCGAGATATACGTCAAGCGTGTCGGCAAGACCAAAGCCCAGCCGGCGCCCATTGTCCAGGATTATGATCCGGCGATGGCCGAAAACTTCGCCTATGCCATTATTAAAAAAATCAAATCAGATCTGCAGGCTTTCCGTAAATCCGGGAGCCCGTGGGTTTGGCTGCCGAACCCGAATTCAATGATGTGCTCGCCGCATTATTGCCCGGCATACGGCACAAAATTTTGTAAATGTAAAACAAAGGAGACCAAAAATGTCTGAAAACAGAATCGAAGAAAAATTAAGCGCAGAAATAAAACGCAATCCATTGCTTGGAATTCATAAAGCCATGATGTTCAGCGCCATGAATGCTGAGTGTGAGATTATAAAACTTATTGAAAATGAAGAGCGCCGGGGGGGGGTAGCTGTGCCAATCGAGGCATTGCGTAAGGCAATAGCTGAATCTTTCATGAATGAGCTTAACGATACTTTTTAGGAGAAACAAAATGTCAAATAAACAAATTGAAACTGAGAAACTGGAAGAACAGGAAACCGAGCCGGTTAATCCGTGCCTTGATTTTGAGGCAATCAAAAACGCCGGCTGCTATCACGATGCCATGCCCAAAGCCATGCGCGCCATTGTCAAACTGATTGACGACCTGAAAAACGAGGGCGTGCCCTACATTTCGGTCGACGAGCTGGAAGAAACTTTGACCAAATCTTTTAAGGAGGATTAAAGCCATGGTGAATGACGTCGTTGTTAAAAATGAGACGAGCGCCGTTTCAACCGATATTCTGTCCGACGCCGCCGCTTTTGAAAACGCCCAGCGGATCGGCAAGCTGTTGACGCAGTCGCAGATCGTGCCGCAGGCTTATTATAATAACCTGCCGAACGTGATTGTGGCGATGGAAATCGCCGCGCGCAACCGGTTGTCGCCGATTGTGGTGATGCAAAACCTGAATGTGATTAAAGGCCGCCCGACCTGGTCGTCAAAATACATCATCGCCGCGCTGACCACCAGCCGCGTTGATAATCTGCATTATGAAATGGCGTCAAACGGAACGGTGCAGGTTCAGGGTTTTGGCGGCAAAACAAGCATTGAAAACCTTGCCTGCCGCGCCATTGCCACCGACAAAAAAAACGGCGAGGAGCGCATCGGGCCGTGGGTTGATATGAAAATGGCAGTTGCCGAGGGCTGGTACAGCAAAGACGGCAGCAAATGGAAGACCATGCCGGAGATGATGATCCGCTACCGCGCCGCCACCTTTTTTGCCAGCGTGTTTTATCCCGAGCTGTCCATCGGCGGCGATCTGGATGACAATTCGTCCGTGTCGGCTGAGCCGGTGACACGTCCGGCCGAGGTTGTCCAGTCCGGCGAGATGGTCAAACCGGCAGAAGAAGCACCGGCAAAGCCCAAACGCGCCAAAAAAGCCGAGGCCAAAAAGCCGGCTGAACCCGCCGCGGAAGAATCCCCGGCGGAAGAAGCTCCGGTTATTGACGCCGACTTCGAAGACGTTGCCGAAGAAAAACCGGCGCCGGTTGCCATGCCGCAGGCTGATGACAGCGAGGAATGGGACAACTGGGGAGAATAATCCATGAAAGCCACAATTAAAAACTTTATGGGTTGCGCGGCGGCCGAGGTTGAAGCCTCAAAGATTGCTTTGATTTTGGGGCTTAACGGCCAGGGAAAGACGAGCACTTTGTTGCCGATTGCCGCGGCTTTGCGCGGCGGCGTTCCGCTCGGCTTGCAAAAGACCAAAGCCGGCATGCTGGTCAAGACCGGCGCCGGCGCGGCCTCCGTCGTGTTGGAGGAAGACGGCGCAAAGGTAGAGGTATTTTGGCCAAAGTGCGAGCGCCGCTCCGAGGGGGTTTCCGCCCCTGAAGCATCCGACATTGCAGTGGGTGCGGTGGCTTTCCCGGCCATGGCAGACAAAGACAAAGTCGAACTGTTGCGTGATATTCTCAAGGCTGATCCGGTCAAACAGGAGCTTTGCGAGGCCTTGGCTGACGCCGGTCTTTCGGAAAAAGTGCAGGAGGCCGTCTGGCATAATATCGAGGCCGAAGGATGGGACGCCTCTCTTGACCGTGCCAAAGAAAAAGGCCGCAGTCTTAAATCGCAATGGGCGCTTATCGCCGGCGAGACCTACGGCGAGAAAAAAGCCGCGTCATGGTTTCCGCAAGGCTGGGAAAACGACCTTGAGACAACCTCGACCGAGGCTCTTGAAGCTGACGTGTCTTTGGCGCGGGCTGACCTGGAGGACAAAATCGCCAACCAGGCCATCAGTGCCGATGAACTTGCGCGGCTGCAGGAAAAAGCCGACGGGCTGGCCGAGACGGAAAAAAAATGCGACGATGCGGCCGGAAAAGTCACCGAGGCGCAAAAGGCCTTGAAAGAGGCGCGCGCGGCGCGTGAAAAACTGCCCAAACTGCCGAACTACGATCTTGTCTGCCCGCATTGTGGCAAGCCGGTCGTTTACCAATTCGGCAAACTTGAGGCGGTCAAACAGTCGCTATCTGCCGAGGAGCGCGAAAAACTCGAACAGCAGATCCTCGACGCCGACAACGCCGTCAGCAAGGCCGAGCGTGAGCTGAACGCTGCAAAGCATAATTTCATTTTGGCCGACAGTGCCCTGCAGGCAATTAAAAAGGCCAAAGAAGAGCTTGAGGCCAAACAGGGCAAAACCATTCAACCGGCCGAGGTTGACGAGGCGCGCAACGCCGTCCGCAAAGCCGAGACGCGCCTGCAGTCGTTCAATCGCTACAATGAGGCTTTGCGCGTGCATCGCAATATTTTGGAAAATCAGGCAATCATCAATGTTCTTGAGCCTGAGGGTATCCGCCGCCGGTCCCTTGAAAAAGGGCTTTCCGATTTCAACGGTCGCCTGGAATATCTCTGCTATGTTGCCGGGTGGGCTTGCGTCAAGGTTGACGGCGACATGTCGGTCAGTTACAACGACCGGCCGTTTGTCCTTTGCTCAGAAAGCGAGAAGTTTCGCGCCAAGGTTACGCTGCAGGCGGCCATTGCCGAATATGACGGCTCGCATGCGCTGGTCGTTGACGCCGCGGATATTCTGGACAACAAAGGCCGCGCCGGATTGCTTAAATTGCTGGCCGGGCAAAGCTATTGCTCTTTTGTCGGCATGATGGCGGCCAAACCGTCGGCGGCGCCGGATCTCAAAAAACTCGGCATCGGCCGCAAATACTGGGTTGAGGCCGGAAATTGCGAGGAGGTTTACAATGGATGATTTGACAAACGAGGTTAATTTGACGCCGACTGAGGCGGCCGAAAGGCTGAAGGTCAGCGTCAAAACGCTTTCCTACTGGCGGCAGGTCGGCCGTGGTCCGCGGTTTTTCTTTGCCGACCCGGTCAAGAAAAAATCACCGCGCTATCCTTTGAGCGAAATTGTCGCCCTTGAAAAGGATTTGAAATCACACAACGAATAGGAGGCTGCCATGCTGGAAAAAATCGAGGCTTTTGTTGACAAATCGGTCCAGGTTGCGAAATACGCGGCCTTGGCGAACCACAATCCGGATACGCTTGAGGCGATGATTGCCGAGCTTAAGGCGGAGGGCGAGAAACTCAAACAAGAGGCTGCCGATGTTCTGCGTTAACTGCCAGACAGATGTCGAGCCGGAAACGGTCACGGGAGCGGATATCTACGGGCCGCGCTTTGCCTTCAAAGACGCTTTGTACGCGCGCTGTCCGCGTTGCGGCAATTATGGCGAATTCGCCGCAAAAGATGAGCCGCCGTATAAGGTTATCCCTGATTTCCGGCTCCGCCGCGGCTACAATTATATTGACGGCGTTCTGGATCTGCTGTGGCGCCAGAAAAAAATGACAAAGGCCGAGGTTTTGTACCGCATGGCCGGTTTGATGTACGGCCATGAGCGGGCATACCGGACGCGTGATATCGAAAGCTATGACGAGGCTTGCCGAGCGTATCGCCTGGCTAAAGAATTAAAAAAGGAGGCCTTTTCCCATGTTCAGACTGTTGCGTAGGCTTTTTTGCCGTCATTTTTGGATAAATATCTTAAAAATCGGCGGCGAGATCACAACCCGCCGGGGCGTTTATCCGATTGAGGGCACGGTTTTTATTGATTATTGCCCGAAATGTCAAAGTTTCAGGGAGCGCCGCGATGAACGATAAAGAGACGACCGCCGAGATTTTGCGCCGCCTGCGTTTGGTGCCGGAGCATAAAAACGACATCAATTTCCCCGAGTTTCGCTGGTGCGCCGGACTGGCCGGCTCCAGACGCGCGGATGCGTTCTTTATCCAGCCGCGGCCGCCTTATTTTTCCATAACCTACGAGGTCAAGGTCGACCGATGGGATTTTCGCCGGGATATGGCTGAGTTTGGGAAACATCGCAAGGCGCGGCAGTTTTCAAACTTCTTTTACTACGCCACCCCAAAAGGTCTGATTGATCCGGCCGATATTCCCGAGTGGGCAGGCTTGGTGGAGTTTGACCTTGGCATTCTGGCCGACGAATACACTCAGGGGATGTCTGTCGTCAAACAAGCGCCGTTGCGCGACCGCGAGGATCCGGACTGGGGTTTGATTGCCGGCATTGCCAAACGGATGCAGGATCCGGCTTTTCGGTTTGAGGCGCGCGGTATGCACCTTGTTTCAAACGATCAGCTCATGGCCTTGTCGTCGCTGATTGCGCATCAGGTGCGGGTCAACCGCCTGTTTGAGGCCGGCACATCGTCAATGATGAAAGCACTGGCCATTGTCAGCCGGATATTTAACGGAAGGGACAGGCTATGACAAAGATTGTGCTGGTTGACCTTTTTTCGGGCATAGGCGGCTTTGCCGAAGGATTCCGGCGTGCCGGGGTTGAATTTGCGGCACATTATTTTGCCGAGGTCGCTCCTGGTCCGATTTCGATTTATAAAAAACATTTTCAAAACGCGGAGGAGTTGGGGGATGTCACAGCAATTAGAGATTTTTCCGGAATTAAACAGCGACAGGGGGGGGGTACCGCTTGTCATTACTGCGGGATTTCCTTGCCAAGATTTGTCCATTGCTGGCAAAAGGCGAGGTCTTGACGGCGAGCGCAGCGGCTTGTTCTTTGAGGCAATCCGGTGCATTAGAGAGCTGCGACCTGATGTTTTTATCTTTGAAAACGTCAAAGGATTGTTTACAAGTCACGGAGGACGCGACTTTGTCCGATTTTTGCAAGAGATTGCCGACCTTGGGGATTATGACTGCCAATGGCAACTTGTCGATACTGACTGGTTTTTACCCCAAAATCGCGAGCGGGTATATTTTGTCGGATGTTCTGGAGCCTTCGCCGGCCGCCAAATATTTCCTCTCGGAGGCCGCAACCTGTCGCCTGCTGTCATATCAAACGAGCAGGCTCTATGCATTACAGCCACCTACGGCGACAACGTCGGCAACGGATCGTATGTTGTTGAAAGTAAACGGTTACAAAAAGTCAAACAAATAAATCGTACGCCTAAAAACCACCAGCAGGATCGCGTCTATTCGACAGACGGATCGGCTCCGTGCCTAAACTCGTTGCCGGGAGGAAACCTTGAGCCCAAAATTCTCGTCTATCCGCGCGGCAAAAACCCGGGAGGATTGCGCGACGGATCCTGCCCGACCATAACCGCCAATTCATTTCAACAAAATATTATGGTTTGTCCGGTCGTGACGCCAGGCCGACACCGAAAAAAACAAAACGGTCGCCTGATAAAAGACGACGGCGATCCTTCATTTACTCTGACGGCGCGGGAAAGCCCCGGCATATATGACGGGCGCCTGGTCAGAAAGCTGACGCCGCTTGAGTGCGAGCGTTTACAGGGTTTCTCTGACGGCTGGACCGAATATGGTGCCGACGGCAAAAGGATGTCGGACAGCGTCAGATATAAAGCGCTGGGCAATGCCGTGAGTGTGCCGGTCCCTGAGGCTATTGCCAGAGCTTTGTTTAATTGAAAGGAGGACAATATGGCTGATGTCATCGAATTTCCGAATAAAAAAGAGAACTTAAACGCGGTCATCACGCTTTTGGGCGTTTGCCGCAAAATGCACGACGAGGACGGCTATCGCTACGTCTCAGCCGAGCTTAAACAAGAGGATGAGCGCCGGGCTGTTCTGACGCTGGTCTTGGAAAAACCACAGCCGGACGACATTCCGGATATTATCGCATAGGAGGTTAAAATGTCAGACAATCAAAGAGCCGGGCAAGGCGCCCTGTTCAAAAATGATAAACAAGGAAATGAAAAGCGTCCGGATTATACCGGAAGCGCGACTATTTTTGGCAAAAAGTTTTATGTTTCTGCATGGATAACTGTGTCGCAAAGCGGACAAAAATATATGAGTTTGGCTTTTAAGGATACCCAAGGCCAAAACAATGCCGGAACACCTGCGGCACAACCAGAGGCCGGAGCGTCTGCGCCATCTGCCTCTGTTGACGATGAAATTCCGTTTTGAGGCTTGCCATGAACACGCTTTATCTGCCGTTAAAAAAAGAATGGTTTGAAAAAATCGAATCCGGCGAGAAGACCGTCGAATACCGAGAATTTAAGGGCTACTGGATCCGCAGGCTTAAGCGGACGGAGCAGTATTTTCACGGGGCTGATGTGTATGGAACGCCTGGCGAAATATACGACGAAGTCAAATTCTCGCTCGGCTATGGCGGCCGGACGATGACTTTTGTCATTGACGATATTTCCGTCGTTAATGGCAAGGGCACAGATTTGGCTATTGACGAGCCTGTCTATGCCATCAAACTCGGCCGCCGGTTATCCCCGCGCGGCGAATATCTTAACTAACTAAATAAGGAGAGAACAATGACAATTTTTTATTTTTTGCTTGGCGCTTTCCTGCGCCGCTGGTACGGCGGATGCCTGGAAGCATATAAAATTTTGCGCAACCGCGGTGTGCAAACGGTTTGCATGCTGGCAGTTTTTATGAGTATTTATCTGTTTGACTGGTCGAGCTGGCAAAACTGGCTCGGTGCCGCTATCGTCAGTTGCTGGCTGCAATTCCAGTTCTGGAGCCGCGGACATGGCGCCTGCTTTGATATCGGCCGGGGGACACCCAGCGAGGAAACCATCCGACGCTACAATGAGCGCTGGTATCATTACCCGGTTGACTGGCTGTTTGACAAGGCCTTCAAAGTTCCGGACAGTAAATACGGTTTTATGTATGACTTTGTTTATATGGGCTTGCGCTATACCTGTCCGATGATCCCGATGATGTTGCTTGACTGGCGCTACATCCTGATCGGAGCGGCGGTCAGCCCGATCTACGCTCTGTGCCATACCTTGGCCGAACGCGATCCGTGGATATTCGACGGCAGAATCCCGTTTGTCGGCAGCGCCACCAATTTGGCCGAGAAACTTGTCGGCGGGCTGGTATTTGGCGGCTGTTTTTGGCTGCAAAACGGCTTTTTCTGGTGGTAAAATAAGAAAGTAGCAAAACGGCAGTCACTTCGTCAGTTTTGACTGTCGTTTTTTTATGTCAAAAATCGGGCGTTGCTAGGCATTTGCTAGACGGGTTTTATAACATTGCCGGAAACCGGCTGTTTTCTTAGTGTTTTGTTTTTAGCTCGTCAGGCTCATAACCTGAAGGTCGGAGGTTCAAATCCTCCCCCCGCAACCAAAAATATAAAAGCCGTCTTTTAATGACGGCCTTTTTTATTTTTGTATGGCGCGGCCAGATTTGAACCTACGAGATAAGTAGGTTCACTACAAACCTCAGGCGGGCGTGAGAACGCCGGTGAGCCTTGGCTCAGAGGTGTAGAGGCAACTTTAGTAAATCCTGCCCCCGCAACCAAAAAGAAAAAAGGCTAACCACTAGGTTGGCCTTTTTTATTTTTATATGGCGCGGCCAGATTTGAACCTACGAGATAAGTAGGTTCACTACAAACCTCAGGCGGGCGTGAGAACGCCGGTGAGCCTTGGCTCAGAGGTGTAGAGGCAACTTTAGTAAATCCTGCCCCCGCAACCAAAAAGAAAAAAGGCTAACCACTAGGTTGGCCTTTTTTATTTTTATATGGCGCGGCCAGATTTGAACCTACGAGATAAGTAGGTTCACTACCAACCTCAGGCGGGCTAATTTTTTAGCTTGTTTTAAGTGAGGGATTATTTATTATTAAAGTCATCATTATTTATGGAGAATGAAGTGCTGAAAGCTATTTTGATCTTGCCTGTGAACGTTTTGCTGACAATCCCTGCAATTATTTTATTCTTTTGCGGGTTTGAGTTTGTGTCATTTAAATTATCAATAATGTTATTTTTGATGACTGTGGCTTTTGCTTTAGGTTTATTTTTGATGGTTTGGACAATGAGGATGTTTGCAGCTGTCGGCAAAGGATCTTTGGCTCCATGGAACCCGATAAACAAACTTATTATAAGCGGGCCTTATGCTTATGTGCGTAACCCGATGTTATTGGGAGTATTTTTGTTTTTGTTAGGTGAAGTTATATTGTTTCAAAGCAAGGCATTATTGATTTATTGGCTGATTTTTGTTGTAATTAATGCTATTTACTTTCCTCTTTCAGAAGAAAAAGGCTTGCTTAAACGTTATGGCAAAGAATATGAGGAATATAAAAACAATGTTCCTCGTTTTATTCCACGGCTGACACCTTACAGGAAATAGTATTTTAGATGGGAAAGTCTGAATTTTCTTTTTTTGCTAGTTCTAAGAAATCTGTCATAGGAACTATTTTGAAAGCTTCGGCATATTCATATCTGGATACCAGGCCGCGGTATTGGTTTAAGCCTAAAATGCGTTTGGCATAGTTATCTCCGCCTTGGCTTTTGTATATTGACAGAAGTTTGGATTTGTTTTTGACAACAGATGAAATGTCTTCAAAATAGTTGGGATCATCAATTGTTGACCATACTTCATAAAAAACGGCCAGAGATGCTTTTTTGAAACCACTCTTTTCAAGCAGACGAGGCAGTAAACAAGTACTAACGTAACGGTGTTCTTTATGTCCGTCAGAAATATGCGGCATAAAAATGCGGTCATATGATTTGAAATCAACTGTTTTAAGATATTCATCAAAATGTTTTTCTATATCTTCAAACATGGGTGGTGTGCCGAAAATTCTGAAAATCCAACGATTTTTTATTTTAGCTTTATTCATGCACTGATTAAATTCTTTTATTCTAATATCAGCCATATGTTCGGCATTTAATTCTTTTTTGTTGCGGGCGACGCCAGAACTATTGATTATAAGGACATCAATGTTAGAGGCATATTTAGAGATAATTCCTCCGCAACCTATGCATTCATCATCAGGGTGTGGGGCAACAATTAAACAACGATGATTTTTTTTGATAAGTGCGTTAGGAAAACAAGGGTATTTTTTTATCATCATAGGGTTACGATTGCTGATGACATTGAAACGGGCTCGCAGATAATCTCTTACATTGCGACGTTTTTTTTTGCAGGGAATAAACAATGATATCAAAGTGATTAAAAAATTTTTCATTTATAAATTCCTTTCAGTGTGCAGTCTTTGCAAAATTTGAGGATATTGTTTTAATACTGCAGCAAGTTGAACATCATTTTGTCCCTGAGCACAGTTTACGGCATTAAGAGGTTTTTCGTTATCTGACTGACATGGTAGTGTGCAACGTTTTTCCATAAGGAAAAAGGGAAGTTTGTTTATTTTTACATTATTGGCGACTGCCATAGCCCAAAACCAGATATCATCTGCAGTAGGAGCTAATTTTAAAAATAGTTGTTTATTGGTTACATCTTTATGCAAAATATGTGGAGGAAATATAACACCGGCACCGGTGGTGCAAAAGTTTGAAAATTCTGCTTTGGTAGTTTTTACTCTCTTTTTCCAAGATAAATACGGAGCGATATTACCATCGGAGTTAAATTCTATGTAATGGGCTCGATGGCAGTGAAGGCAGTTTGGGTTTTGCCGGTAGGCTTCGTATAAAGTTTTAATATAGTCTTTAGGATAATAAAAATCATCATCGGCAGTGATAATTACTGCTTCAGGATATTGTTGTAGAGTTGGAATTAGTTTTTTATAAGATCTAATGTCTTCATCATACCATGATATTGTAAGCCCTAATTTCTGTAAATTTAGAAGAGATTGCGGTAAATCTTGTTCTAAGTTTGGAAATTGTGATTTTGCCAAGTATAAAATCACACGGTCGGCTTTGCAACTTTGGTCAAGTAAGGAGAATATACAAGCATGTAATTCGTTAATACGGGCAGGATAAGATGTTAGAGATACAATTAATTCTTTTTCCCGTGGCTTTGTATTTATACCAGTTTTTAGTTTGTTGGAAGCAATGCGTGGCAATATTATATATTTATACCACCATTTTTGACGTAGTTTGTGGCGAATTCTGCGATTAGGTATTAATGATGAAGAAATTTTTATGACAAATGAGACTATTTTTTCTTTTAAGTTGTCAGAGTTCATTTAAGGGCTCCAAGTTTTATTTGATTTGCGTCTTATATAAAGATGCATAAATACTGCCTTCTTTGGCTAATAGCTCATCATGGGTGCCGCTTTCAACCAATTCTCCGTAATTTACTACAACGATTTTATCAGCATTGCGTACTGTTGATAGTCGGTGGGCAATGATAAATACAGTGCGGTCTTTCATAAGGTTGTCTATGGCAGATTGAACGACTGCTTCTGATTTGTTATCAAGAGCTGATGTTGCTTCATCAAGAATGACAATAGGGGCATTTTTGATAAACGCACGAGCAATAGCTATACGTTGTTTTTGACCGCCAGAGAGCAGAACACCTCGCTCACCTATTTGAGTATCAAGTCCGTTGTCAAGTGAGGATATAAATTCTTCCAAACAGGCTGCTTTAACAGCATTATCCAGTTCTTTTTGTGTGGCGTTTTCTTTGCCTAAAAGGATATTATCTCGGATGGTGCCGGCAAAGAGAAAGTTATCTTGAAAAACGACAGATATTTTATCTCGCAGAGAGTCTAAGGTAAAATCTCTTATATCCGTTCCATCAATAGTTATTTGACCACTTTTTACATCATAAAAACGTGGTAAAAGATTGACCATGGTTGTTTTGCCGCCACCGGAGTTGCCTACAAAAGCTATGGTTTCACCAGGTTTTATTTTTAAGTTTATGTTCTTTAGAACCGGTTTACCTTTTACATATTCAAAGCATACGTTTTTATATTCTATTTCATGTTTTATCTCTTTTAGTGGTTTTGCATTAGGACGATCAGTAATTTTGGGAGTAGCTTCAAGAGTATTAAATACAGCTTCCATAGCAATTAGAGACATTTGTACAGAGTTAAAGTTATTGCCAATGCTTTTTATAGGGTTGTAAAGCATAATTAGAGCAGCAATAAAAGAAACAAAGTTTCCGGCTGTGATTTGGTGAGTTACGATGAGATAACTTCCAAGCCAAATAATTAAGGCTATTCCTAATGATACAACAAAATGCATGAATGGCGATATCATGCCTGTTCTTTGAATCATTTTTATACCGATTTTGAATACAGAATGGAGTGTCTCTTTGAAGCGTGCAAATTGGTAATCATAGAGGTTATAAGACGCAATTATTCGATTACCATTAAATGTTTCGTTATAATGGGTCATTACAACCGAGCTTGAAAAAATATTTTTATCAAACAATGCTTTTATTTTGCGGCGAATCGTTGTTAGAGGATAAAGGGCTCCTAAAAGTATGATAACCGCAACAATAGCTAATTGCCAAGAGTTATAAAACAAAACAGCAATTAAAGAAAGAGAAGAAAAGACTCTAGTGGTAAATAGTTTTAAATTTGAAAGTAGTCCATTACAAGCCATGTCGACTTGATTGTTGAATTGCAATTGGATGTCACCTGAATTTTTTCGATCAAAAAAACTGGCATCATAGTGCATAAGTTTTTTAAATAAGTCCATTTTTACATCGTTAGCAATCTTGCGTCCAACCCAAGTATTCATGTAGGTGGCAGTGTAATTTAACAAACTTTGTAGGATACTAAAGATTATTATTAATAAAGGAATGTAGCTTGTTGATGATGTGCTCTTTTCAACCATTACTACATCCATATATGGTTTTAATGATGCAGCAATTACGGCATCCATGGCTCCAATCGGAATCGTTATAAGTACAGCGACTAAAGCCCTGAATGTGTATGGTTTTACATAAGGGTAAATCTTGGAATAATTTTTTATCATATATGAATTTTTTATTTTATTTTTTATACTACCAAACATTATTTATTCCAAAATATTGTAATCAAAGGGATATGCTAATTTGTTTTTGCTCATTTGGCAAGCATTAAGATATTTTCTTGTGATAAATTGGTATTCTTAAAATTTTTATAGTTAAACAGTTATTTTGGGAAATCTTTTTTTGGAAAATAAAGCGTAAAAATTTATGAAATATTGAGTTTAGTTTTATAAATTTGTAGTTATCAAACCCACAAATGCGATATTTTTGAGCAGTAGTTAAAACACCAAATACTCTTTCCATGGTATGGGCTAATGTGCCTTCATGTATTGATGAATCAGATGTTGAAAAGCTATTAATGTCATATCCTGCATCAAGCAACGGCTTTAGTATTCTACTACGTATTAAAAACATTGTACCTGCGACAAAACTTATAGGTGTGTTGGGTAGATTTAGTTTTGATAATATTTGCTTTATTGTCTTTTCGTGCTCTTTGTAATAACGATGTGAGTTGGTAATTAGGTAACGAGAACCAATCATTCCAATCCCAGGATCTGTATCCATAGCTTTTAAATTTTGTTTAATTATTTTTGATGATCCCAGTAGAGATTTGTATAAAAGGTTATTCCACATTTCTCGTGTTAGGTGTAAACCGTTTACTTTGGTAATGCAGTAGCGGTTCTCATTTTTACTGTGAAGCTTGAGAATATAATCATATTTATTTAAATCTATTTTTTTTAAAAAATAGAAAAATGGGCCTATATCATACCCTTTGTTTGGAACAATCCAGATTATTACATTAGGAAAAGAAATTTTTATTTCATTTTCCAAATAATCATTTTTCTCTGTCAATGTAATGTAAATATCATTATCTATTCCATTAAGGTTAGATAAGTATTTTTTTATTTTGGGCCACATATTGGGATAGAATATGTGTATATGTACAGCTACTTTTGACATTGTTACACTTTATAGAATCTTACTAGAGTTGCAGGCTATTATAAAGATGTTATATTTGCAAGTAAAAAAACATGTTGGGGAAATTTTTAGTGGTGTACAAAATATTAATGGCTTGCAATGTTAACTTTATTTTGTTAATAGTTTTTCAGTTATAATTTTTGTTAGAGGACTTCATGAAGGTTGCTATTATCGGAACAGGGTATGTCGGATTACCTACAGGAGTTGGTTTAGCTGAACTTGGAAATGATGTTACATGTATTGATCGTGAGGTTTCTAAAATAGAGGCTTTAAGAGCAGGAAGACTTACTATTTTTGAAGATGGTCTTGAGGATTTATTTAAAAAAAATGTTGCATCAGGAAAATTAAAATTTACTACATCAATGAAAGAAGGTGTAGAAACCGCTGATTTAGTTATTATTGCAGTGGGAACGCCTCCTCATCCGGTTACAAAAGAAGCTGATATGAAATATATTCACGCTGCGGCCACGGAATTGGCTGAATATTTGCATGGTTATACGGTAGTAGCAAATAAGTCTACGGTTCCGGTTGGAACAGGAGATGTTGTGGAAGGGCTAATTCGTAAAAAAAATCCAACGGCTGATTTTGATGTCGTATCGTTGCCGGAATTTTTACGTGAAGGTTTTGCCGTGCATGATTTCTTTAGTCCTGATAGAGTTGTTGTCGGAGCAAATACTAAAAGAGCTGCCGATTTAATTAGAGAATTATACAAACCATTTGAAGGCAAGACTAAAATGTTGTTTGTTAAAAGACGTTCTTCGGAGACGATTAAGTATGCTTCAAATGCTTTCTTAGCGATTAAAATTCATTATATTAATGAAATGGCTAATTTTTGCGAAAAAGCAGGGGCTGATGTTTATGAAGTTGCACAGGGAATGGGGCTTGATAGTCGTATTGGAAATAAGTTTTTGAATCCAGGTCCTGGTTATGGCGGCTCCTGTTTCCCAAAAGATACTAATGCAATGGCTTATATGGGAAGAACCAACGGGGTTAATTTGTCTTTAATTGAAGCGGCAATAAAAGGTAATGATGCTCGTAAGGTCGAAATGGCGGGAAGAATATTGGAAACAGTGAAGAATATCCCTGATGCTAAAATTGCTGTTTGGGGATTGGCTTTTAAAAACGGAACAGATGACTGCAGAGAATCTCCGGCCGTGCAGATTGTTGCAGAGTTAATTAAAAATAATGTTAAAATAAAGGCTTTTGATCCTAAAGCGATGGAAAACGCCCGTAAGATTTTTGGTGATAAGATTTATTATGCAGGTAATACTTTAGAGGCTGCAAAAGGGGCTGATGTATTGGCTATTTTGACTGAATGGCATGATTTTGCCAAGGTTGATTTAGATGAAGTTAAAAAAGTTATGCATACACCAAATATTGTTGATTTGCGAAATATGTTAAATCCTGATGAAGCCAGAGAAAAAGGATTTAATTATCAATGCATCGGTAGCATCTAAACGGCTTCTGAGTTCGTCCTTAAAAAGCTTTCGATTAATCGGAAGCTTTTTTTGTTATTGTTGTATGCATAGAATTCATCGGCAATTTTTTTATATTGAGGAACAATTTGCTGTTCAATAACAGCTCTTTTTTCTATGACTTCAACCGGAATGTGGCGAAGGGTTTCTTTTTGACGTTGTTCAGCTCTCTTGATTGCTATTAAAAGATCACATTGAATATAGTACATGGTGGTTTGATAGCCAAGTCTTTTTATATTTTTTAAAAGATTAAGATGGGTTTGGGAAAGGGCACCATTATCAAAAAATATTGTCTTTTTTTCAGAGATGGCACGGCGGAAAAGTTCATAACCTATGATACGAGCCGGAATTTCCCATTTTTTAAAAGCAATCACAGGACCAAGATTAACTGTGTCTTTTTGATATTGTTTTATACTTTCCATGATATCGTCAAAACCGATAAAAACATGTTTGGGCCATTTATGTGTATGATAAAATGTTGTTTTACCAGCACCTGGAATACCACATAGATGAAAAAGACGTGGGTTATTTTCTCGGGCGTCAACATTTAGGTATTTATTGATGATGGCGTTGTATTCTTCCAAGGCAATAACATTATATTCGTAAGGTATCATTTGTTTAATATCTGGAATGATATCTCGTAATTCCATGGTAGTATTCCATTTTGGTTGATTATTAATTTGACAAATTGTTAACATAATTTTAATTATTTGTCTAGATTTAAATGTTGAGATAATTTTTTAGTAAAAAAAGCTTGTGAAAAAATTTTTTTGTGATAAAAGAGTATTCGCAATTTAACGAAATGTAGTTCAGCCTGGTAGAACGCTTCGTTCGGGACGAAGAGGTCGCTGGTTCGAGTCCAGTCATTTCGACCATAAAATAGAAAACCGCCTTTTCAGGCGGTTTTCTATTTTTTAGGATTTTTCTGCTTTATACGTCTTTATTTGATAATTCTTTTTAAGAGAGGTATTTGAAAGAGCTTTACAGGCTTTCTCGCTTAATTCTTTAAGATTGGTTCCTTCATTTGATGAGCATATTCCAAAAAGCATTTGAATATTTATCTTTTCTTTAGAACCTTTTTTGATTTCAATTTTGTTTGTGCTGTCTAAGACTCTTTCTAAGACTTTTTTTGCGGTTCTAACGTCTGTATTTGATAGATATATCATAAATAAATTATCTTCTACACGAGCGATAAAGTCGCTGTCTCTAAGGGCTTTTTCTAAAATTTTTGCAGTGTGTTTGACTGCTCTGTTACGATATTTATTTCCCATTTTTTCGCGGATGGTTTCCAGATTATATATTTTTCCGGAGATGATAGAAAATGGTTGTTTGTTGATTGTTGATTCAATAATTTTTTGAGGAACAAATTCTTCATAATAGTTTTTATTGAAAACATAGGTTAGCGGATCGCGACGATAACGTTCAATTTTATCTTCTTCATCATAATATAAAATTTGAGCCAAAATTGTGAAGGTGAATAAAAATGTTATTAAGTTTGCAATGGCTAGAATCCAAGAATCAATATATACACCATAAGTGAACCAACAAATAAGACTCAAGCTATATAAAATATACATATAACTTGATAAACCGCTTATGGTTTTAGTTTTTAAAATGCGAATTGCTTGAATTGCAAATGCTGCAATAGTAGCAATTCCTGCAGCATAGCCAATATAGAGGTATATTGTTTCATCAGAAAATATCAGCTCTATTATTTCAACAATATTAGAAAAAAAAGTTACTATCGGAGTAAAATGTTCTGTCATGTTTTTAACCTTATTCTGTAAGATATTGTGTTAATTATACTTTTAAAAGGTAAAAAAATATTTACAATTCATAAAAAGGGGAAATTTGTAATATATTTTTTAATTTAAAACTGCGTTGTTCTCCTCTTTGCAGGCAAAAAGCCAAAAGAATATCTTCTTTTATGCGGATGGGAATAATAATTCGTTGTGAAATTTCGTTATTTGATTTTTGGTATTTGATTTCAATTTTTTGATGTTTGGCGGCAGCTTTTTCAAGGAGAGATATTTTATCTTCCGGTAAAATGTTTTGTTTAAGATGTAAGTCCATAAAATAATTAATACGAGGATCTGTTAAGATATGTTTTTTTAGCAGTGTTTTTTTTAAGTGTATTCCTTGCAAAGATGTACAACGGCTTAAAGCTACATAAAGCTGCCCGTTGGCAAAAGTGCCATTGCCGATATCAATATATATATTATCAAAAGTTTGTCCTTGACTTTTGTGAATAGTAACTGCCCATGCTAAACGTAAAGGATATTGAGTAAATGAACCGATAACTTCCGAGGTGATTTCTTTACCTATTATAGAGTATTTATAAATTTCCCAGGTATAGGGAAAAACATCTACAATTTTTTTGTTTTCTGCAAGTCTGATACGTAAATATCTTATCTTTTCATCATTAGTTTTTATATCTTCAATTTTACCTAATGATCCGTTGACCCACCGTTTTTTGTTGTCATTATTTAAAAACATGATTTGAGCTCCTGGTTTTAGCTCCAGTATTTCCGTGGTGGGAAAATATTCTTTATTAAAATCTCCATCTATAACGGCTTGAGAAATATAAGAACGGTCATTAATTTCAAGGAGTTTTTTTTGATTTATTTGTTCGGCAAGTTTATTGGTGGTGGCTAAAGAAATTACAAAAGCATCTTGCTGTGGAGTAATATTTAGTCTGGTGTTTAGGGTTAAAATATCTTCATCAGTTGCCGTATTGTTGCGAATCCGCCCTAATAATTCAATAAACCGAGAGTCTTTTTGGCGGTATATTTTAGTCAGCTCAATGTTGGTTAGTTTTATTTGGGGAAAAACTTCGGCACTAAAAAAATATGGGGTTTGATAACGATTGTAAAAGGAGGATTGTTCTTGGGAAGAAATGACCGGAGGGAGTTGGTATAAATCACCGATAAATACCATTTGAATACCGCCAAACGGTTGGTCATTTTGAGGACCGTAAATGCGTAAAAATACATCAATACAATCTAGTATATCGGCACGGAGCATGGATACTTCATCAATAATAATAGTATCAATCAGTTTGTATATGCGTTTTACTCTGGGAGTGATTTTATAATTAATGATTTGTTCCGGAGTAACATTAATCGGAAAGTTAAAAAAGCGGTGGATGGTTTGTCCTTTGACATTTAGTGCAGCTATACCGGTGGGTGCCAAGACAATAATGTTTTTATTACAGTTATCAACACAATATTTGAGTAAGGTTGATTTGCCGGAACCTGCTTTTCCGGTAATAAAGAGATGTTTATCGCTATTTTGCAGCAGATCAAAAGCTAGGGCAAATTCAGGGTTTATGTCTAATTGTTGAGGCATGGTTTTTATTGTTGTAAAATCATAAATAAATGATAACATATTTTAAGAGTTCAACAAGAGGAATTTGCAAATATGCAACAAAATGAAGAACGATTGATTAATATTGAAATAGCTTTAGCCGAACAAGAAAAGATGTTAGATGATCTGAATCAAGTAATTATTGAACAAGGAAAAGTTATTGATAAATTGTTGAAACAAAACCAATATCTTTTAAGTAGAGTTGATGAAGGAGCGGTTAAACCTCAGAGTGAAGAAACGCCACCGCCGCATTATTAAATTTTATCCATTGCAGAAATAATAATGTTGATTATATTAAAGGGAAATTACAAAAGGAGCTAAAATGGATTTAGATGCAATGTATAAACTGACACACGGTTTGTATGTGTTGGGGGCTAAAGACGGTGAGCGTTTGGTGGGAAGTATTGTTGATGCGGTGATGCAGGTTGCCAATAAGCCGGTAGCAATTGCTCTTTCATGTTCAAATACAAGTTATACCAAGTCATGTATTGATAAAACAAAGGAATTTTCGCTTTCAGTATTGTGTAAAAAAGTTGATCCTTTTGTGGTGGCAAATTTTGGTTTTCAGAGCAGCAAAAATGTTAATAAATGGGAAAATGTAGAATATTCGGTGTGTGATAATTTGCCAGTTGTTAAAGATAGTTTGGCCAGTTTTATTTGTAAGGTTTTATATAAATATCCATTAGAAAGCAATACTTTATATGTGGCAGAAGTGATTTCAGCGGATAATGGAAAAAATGACAATCCCTTGACTTATTTAGATTATAGATCATATTTTAAAAAAGATGTGATGGAAAGTTTTCAAAAATTTATACAACCAAAGAAAGGAAAAGAAATGAGTAACGAAGGTAAAAAATGGGTTTGCACGGTGTGCGGATATGTTTATGATGGAGATGTCCCGTTTGAGGATTTGCCAGATGATTGGGTTTGTCCGTTGTGCGGAGTTGGAAAAGATCTTTTTGAACTCCAATAATCTTTTTTATATAATCCGGATTTCTTATGGTTGGAAATCCGGATTGTTTTTATTTTGAAAACCAGGACTTCTTGTCTTTTGATGGTTTATTTTCGGAAAGTCCAAGCTTTTCTATTAAGGTGGGAAAAGTTTTGCTTTGGAATAAAACCGAAATTATTACAAGAAAGAAAATAAGGTTAAACAGGTATTGAGCATTCGGTATCTTTTCAATCAGAGGATAGGTTGCCAGAATAATAGGTACGGCCCCTTTAAGCCCGGCCCAACTGATAAGGAGTTGTTCTTTATAGTTAAAATTACCGCGATGGAGACAAATAAATACGGCTAAAGGTCTGGCAATAAAAATTAAAAAGATTGTGCAGGCAAAGCCGACCGGCATTACGGCTATTAACTCGTGAGGATTAACCAAAAGTCCTAAAATTAAAAACATGCTTATTTGCATTATCCAAGCAAGAGAATCGTTAAAACGAATTAAGTGTCGACGATAAAGAAAAATGCTATTGCCGATTATAATTCCGGCAATGTAAACAGCTAAAAATCCGCTGCCGCCTAATAATTGGGTTAAACTGTAAATAAGAAAAGCTATGCTGGTGCCATAAACCGGATATAGCCCGGGATATGGTAAACGAGCATTTTGCAGTATATAGGTAGCGATACGTCCAAAAATGAAGCCAAGCAGTGTTCCCAATAAAATTTGGTTAACAAAAATTAGGCTCAGATTTGTAACGCCGATTTGAGGGTTGTTGATGTAAGATATTGCGGCTACAGATAAAAATACGGCCATAGGGTCATTACTTGCAGATTCAAATTCAAGTAATGATTTTAATTTAGGACTTAGTTGTAAATTTGCACTACGCATGGCGGAAAATACGGCCGGAGCATCGGTTGAAGATACGATTGCACTTAAGAGCAAAGATACTTCAAAAGATAAACCAATAATAAAATATGCTCCAACAAATAAAAACATTGCGGTTAAAAAAACACCAAAAGTTGATAATATTGAACCACGAATGATTTCATTTTTGACATTGTTCCAATTGGTTATTAGTCCGCCGTTAAATAATATGAAAATTAAGGCAACGGTGCCGACATAGTTGGTTAAACGGCTGTCTTGAAAGCTGATGCGTCCCAAACCGTCAACACCAGCAAGCATTCCAAGGGCAAGAAATAACAATAAAGACGGGATGCCAAAACGGTCTGATAGTTTGTTGGCAAAAACGCAAAGCAGTAAAAGGAAACCGGCAACGGCAATATAAATATCAAGATTCATAAAATTAATCCTTATAGGTACTGATATATAATTTTGAGAAAAATTTTAAATGATAATAATTAAAAAATAATTGCTAAAATTCTGCACAAAAAAGCAAGATGGTTCTGGCAAATGGCAAAAATTTAATTATAATAACTGAAATATTATGTTATTGGAGGATTGAGTCATGCAAAAAATTATTCCGATGCAACTTGAGCAAGGTGATGAAATAAGAGTGGTTGCTCCGTCTACTGGTATAAAAATTATCGGGGCAGACAGTCGTGATACGGCTAAAAAACGTTTTGAGGAAATGGGATTAAAAGTTTCTTTCGGGAAAAATACAATAGATGATAACTTTGATTTGATGGGAACATCTTCAATTGAAAAAAGAGGTGCCGATATAGAAGAAGCTTTTGCCGATAAAAATGTTAAGGCTATATTTACAATTATCGGCGGTTTTAATTCAAACCAATTATTACCATTTTTGGATTATGATCTCATTCATAATAATCCTAAGATTTTTTGCGGATTTTCAGATATTACGGCTTTGGTTAACGGGATTTATGCCAAAACCGGATTGGTTACATTTTTGGGGCCGCATTACAGTTCTTTCGGAATGATGCAAGGTTTTGATTATTCTTGGCAGGCAATGCGTAAGATGATGTTAGAAGGTGGAAGAAATTTTATAAAACCATCTGCGGAATGGAGTGATGATTTGTGGTTTATTGACCAACAAAAACGCAACTTTATTAAAAATGAAGGTTGGTGGGTGTTGCAAGAAGGCGAGGCCGAAGGTACGCTTATCGGCGGAAATGTCGGTACTTTTGTGTTGTTAAACGGAACCGGTTATCGCCCTGTTTTTGAAAAAGATACAATTTTGCTGGCTGAAGATTGTTATACTTCAGGCGGAGATGCCAAGGCATTTTTGCGTAACCTGCAAGCGGTGGCGTATCAAGATGATTTTAAAAATGTTAAGGCGGTTTTAATCGGGCGTTTTCAAAAAGCATCAGAAGTTTCACGCGAGGCTTTGCAGTATATTGTGAGCTCAATTCCGCAACTGAAAGGAATACCGGTTATTGCGAATCTTGATTTGGGACACACTACACCGAATCTGACTTTGCCGATTGGCGGAAAATGCAGAGTATCATCAAAAGAGATTTTGGTAGAGATTTAAAATGCCTGATTTTGAATTTGAAAACAAGCTGGGAGAATTGGTTGTCGGCGTTGATGAGGCTGGTAGAGGACCTTGGGCCGGACCGGTAGTGGCCGGTGCGGTGATGATTTTGGATAAGAATTTGGATGAGTTTTTGTTGGATTGTTTGAATGATTCCAAAAAGTTGACCGCAAAAAGAAGAGAACAGCTTTATGATAAGTTATTTGAAGAAGAAAAGCAGGGAAAACTACTTATCGGAATCGGTGAAGCTTCGGCTCATGAAATAGATGAGAGCAATATTTTGCAGGCAACTTTTATGGCTATGAGGCGAGCAGTTACGGCTCTTAAATTAGAGCCGAAAGCAGCTTTAATTGACGGAAATCAGAATCCTAAGGTTTTTCCGTGCCAAAGTTATACGGTGATAAAAGGGGATGCTCGTTGTTATTCAATAGCGGCGGCATCAATTATTGCTAAAGTTTATCGTGATCGTTTGATGAGTGAGTTGGCACAAAAATATCCGTTTTATGGTTTTGAGAAAAATGCCGGTTACGGAACCAAATTGCATATTGAAGGTTTGCAAAAATATGGTGTAACTCCCGAACATCGCAAGTCATATAAACCAATACAAGTATTTATTAAGTCTAAAGCTGCGTGATTTAAATGAATATGAAAAAAAACACCGTAGTTTCAGATGACTACGGTGTTTTTGGTTTAAATTTTATGCTTGTTAATAAATTTATAACCAAATATCACCCATACTGATGACATTGAAAAAAACAACCCAATATAATTCAGTTGGCAAAAATGAGCAGAAAGCAAGAAAAAACAATACTAAACACCATTATTAATGATGATTGTGTGAAAGTAATGAATCAAATGGAAGAGAATTCGGTTGACCTTATTTTTGCCGATCCTCCGTATAATTTACAATTAGGTGATGCCCTGACCAGACCCGACAACAGCAATGTGAGCGGAGTTTATGAGGAATGGGATAATTTTGAGAGTATGGAAGCTTATGATGAATATACTCGTCAGTGGATGACGGCGGCTCGCCGAGTGTTAAAAGAAGACGGGGCTTTGTGGGTTATCGGCTCATATCATAATATTTTCAGGGTTGGTAAAATTTTACAGGATTTGGGTTTTTGGATTTTGAACGATATTATTTGGAATAAAGTTAATCCGATGCCTAATTTTAAGGGAACACGTTTTACCAATGCTCATGAGACTTTGATTTGGGCGTCTAAAAATCCAAATTCAAAATACACATTTAACTATGAGGCAATGAAAGCCTTGAACGAAGATACACAAATGCGTAGCGATTGGAGTATTCCGCTTTGTACCGGTAAAGAACGGTTGAAAGATAAAAACGGAGAAAAACTGCATCCGACACAAAAGCCGGAAGCTTTGCTTTATAGAGTGATTATGGCATCAAGCAAAGTGGGCGATGTTATTTTGGATCCGTTCTTTGGTACGGGTACAACGGGAGCAGTTGCCAAAAAGTTGGGGCGAAATTTTATCGGTATTGAAAAAGATAGTGTTTATGCTAAGGGTGCAAAAGAACGGATTGATAAAGTAATTCCGGTTAAAAATGAGTTGTGTTTGGAATACAGCTCCAAGAAAAAACAACCCAGAGTTCCGTTTGGAAACGTGGTTGAACGCGGGTTGCTTAATCCTGGAGATTTCTTGTATGATGCCACACGCAAGCATTGTGCGATTATTCGTTCCGACGGAACAATCAAAAACGAGGTGACGGAAGGCTCAATTCATCAGGTTGGTGCGGCAGCTCAAAATGCGGCAGCGTGCAACGGTTGGGTTTTTTGGTATTTTGAAGATGAAAATAAAGAGCTTGTCTGTATAGATGAGTTGCGTCAACAAATCAGGTCCGAAATTTAATTAAGTTAAAATTTTTGATATTTTTTTATGACACAATAATAAAATTATTGTGCTGAGTTTATTTATGCGTTATAAATTAGATAATTTAGAATAATTTTGAAAAGATTGAATATATAAAATGCATAAATGGCGTAAGAAAACGATGACGCCTTCGCCGCGGGTTGGTGGAAAAGTAAATGCAGAACCTGTAACGCAGCCTAACTATGCAGCTATTGACTTGGGAACAAATTCTTGCAGGTTGGTGATTGCTACACCAACACCGAGTTCGTTCAGAATCGTGGAGACCTTTTCCAAGATAACCAGGTTGGGCGAGGGTATTATTAATAATAATGAGCTTTCTAAAGCGGCAATAAAAAGAACTGTGGCTGCTTTGAAAGTGTGTGCCGGAGTGTTGGCTGAATATGCTCCGATTTGCAAGTCACGATATGTGGCAACGGCAGCTTGCAGGCGGGCTTTAAATTGCAAACCTTTTCTTGAGTTGGTGAAAAGAGAAACCGGTCTTAATATTGAAATTATTTCTTCTAAGGAAGAATCGCGGTTAGCTGTGGTAGGATGTATTCCCCTTTTAAGCCGCAACATTAAGCGTGTTCTTGTTTTTGATATTGGCGGGGGTTCAACCGAAATATCTTTGGCAAGGACTACCAACAGCGGCAATACTTTTATTGAAGGATACATTTCTTTGCCATATGGGGTGGTTACGATTTCTGAGGCATTTCCTTCACAAGACATGACTAAATTGGCTTATGATACGATTATTGAACGTACACATAAGATTTTGAGTGAATTTGAAGAAAGACATCATATAAAAGAGGCAATTTCCAATCAGGAAATCCAAATTATAGGGACTTCTGGAACAGTTACGGTTTTGGGAGCAGTGCATTTGAATTTGCCCAGGTATAATCGCTCGGCAGTGGATGGAATTGCCATGAGCAAGCAAGATGTTGAGAGAACGATTGCCAAGATTAAACGCTTGGGAGATGAGGGGAGAAAAAAACACCCATGTATCGGAGCTCAAAAAGCTGATTTGACAATGGCAGGATGTGCAATTATTGAGGCTTTGATGTCTTTTTGGCCGATTTCTGAAATTACGGTGGCAGACAGAGGTATCAGAGAGGGAATTTTGCTTGATATGATGCACACACAACGCAAACGCAGATTTAAACCTCGTTATCCGTTTAAGCGTAAAAGAAATAATAATTTTAACAATCATCACAAAGGAGAAAAAAACAATGGCTGAAAAGTGTTTTGCCGCTATTGATTTGGGGACTAATTCTTGCAAATTGCTGATTTGTGATGAAAAAGGAAAACAGATACATAAAGAGGCTCGTTCAGTCAGGTTGGGTGAGGGGTTGTATAAAGGTAATCGTTTTACACATGACGCTATGGAACGCGGCTTGAAGTGTTTTTTTGATTATCGGCAGATTATGGATAAATATAATGTGGTTGAAACCAGAGCCGTGGCTACGGCTGCTTGCAGAATGGCCGAAAACAGCGATGAATTTTTAAAAAATGTTTATGCCGAATCGGGGATTAAGGTTGAAGTAATTAACGGTTATGAAGAAGCAAGGCTTAACTTGAAAGGTGCTTTAAGTCATGTTTGCGGGAAAACCAAGTTTGTAGTTTTATATGATTTGGGCGGAGGTTCTACGGAAATTACTTTGGCAACCAATACGCCGAATCCACATATTTTACACACAGTTTCCATTCCCTGGGGAGCACGTAATGCTTCAGAGGCTTTTAATTTGGTGGAGTACAGAGAAGAAAATGCTGCCAGGTTGCGTCAAGATATAAAGGCCAGAGTGGAGAGTTTTGTAAAAAAATCTTATTTGGAAAATTATATTAAGGATGTTTGTTTTGTGGCAACCTCAAGCACTCCGTTGCGTTTGGTATCTATGGTTGAAGATATGGGCGTTTATGATAGGGAAAAGGCTGACGGCAAAATTTTATATAAAGAGGATATGGATAAAGTTGTAGATAAAATTTTGCATTCAACCAGAGCCGAAATGGCGGACAATCCCTATATCGGGGATAAACGTTCATATATATTCATTGCCGGATGTGTTATTTTTAAGACTATATATGACGGTTTGGGGGCAAAAGAACTTACGGTATCTTTAAAAGCTGCCATTGACGGCATCGTAGAAGAATTGATAGAGAAAGACAAAAAAAATGGGAAAACTGACCAAATCAGCGCGTGAGATTACCGGGCGACACAGTCTGTCGGTTCGAGTCAAGACCGCTAAGTTTAGAAAGAAATCATCTAATCAGTGGTTGGCAAGACAGTTAAATGATCCGTATGTGGCGGAGTCAAAACGTTTGGGATATCGTTCGAGAGCGGCGTTTAAACTTATTCAATTGGATGAAAAATATAAATTTTTGGGTAAAGGAAAGACGATAGTTGATTTGGGTTGTGCTCCCGGCGGGTGGACACAGATAGCGGTGGAACGCAACAAAGGCAGCGGACAGGTTGTGGGAATCGATATTTTAGAAACTGAGCCGATTAAAGGAGCAACACTTATTTGCCAGGATTTTACAGAGCCGGAAGCTGCCGATAAATTGAAAGAATTGTTGCAAGGCGAGGCTGATATTGTGATGAGTGATATGGCGGCTAATACCACAGGGCATCAACAGACAGATCATTTAAGGACAATTGCTTTGGTTGAGACAGCTTATGAATTTGCTAAGGAAGTTTTGGCCGAAGGAGGAATCTTTATAGCAAAAGTTTTTCAAGGCGGAGCGGAAGGAGAACTTTTGGCCGATGTGAAGAAAAATTTTAAAAAAGTAGGACATTTTAAGCCTGACGCCAGCCGTCCAAGTTCGCCGGAAACTTATTTGGTAGCGGTTGGTTATAAAAAATCAGCCAAGCAATAAGAGGTAGGAAAAATCGATGCAAAGCGGAGCTCGTTATAAGGCTGTTTTAGAACTAATTTCTGAGGTGTTTAAGGGTGAAAAACCAGCTGATTTGATTATTAATGAGTATTTACGGGCAAGAAAATATATAGGCTCAAAGGATCGTCGGTTTATAACCGATGTGGTTTGGGATATTATCAGGAATCGCATGAGACTGGAGTTTGAGGCCGAAAGTAACAATCCTCGTAAGATGCTACTTGTTTATGCCAAAGATAAATTGGTAGATGTTTTTGATGAGAGTAAATACGGGCTTGAACCTTTGAGTGAGGAAGAAAAAGATTGGCTGAAAAATTTGGCAGAAAATCAATATCCCGATTATGTGGAAGCCGAGTGTCCGAAATGGTTGTTTGCAAAAATCAAAGACATGGATTTGTGTAAAGCTCTTAATGTGGCGGCAAAAGCGGATTTCAGAGTTCACGGACATGAGCGAGGGGAGGTTTTGCGTCGGTTGGAGAGTGAGGGTATTTTTATGCAAGAAACCGCTTATTCTCCATATGGGTTGCGTTGTAATGAACGAATAAATTTGGCAAATTGTGCTTCTTATCAGGAAGGTTGGCTGGAAGTGCAAGACGAGGCTTCACAATTGGCCGCGATTTTATGTGATGTGAAACCTGAACACAAAATTATTGATTATTGTTGCGGGGCGGGGGGAAAAAGTTTGGCTTTGGCTCATATTTTGCAGAACAAGGGGCATATTTTGGCTCATGATATATCATCCAAGAGATTGAATGCAATTAAGCCAAGAATGGAACGGTTAGGAGTAAAAAATATTGAACTAACCGATATTGTTGCCGACAGTGATAAAGATTTTGATAGGTTTATTATTGATGCTCCATGTTCGGGAACAGGGACATGGCGACGTTCTCCGGATAATAAATTCAGGCTAACTTTGGAGAAATTGGAAGGGTTGAAACATACACAAGAAACTCTTTTGGAATTAGCGGCAAATAAAGTAAAAATCGGGGGAAAAATAATTTATATTACTTGTTCGATTTTACCTGAAGAAGATGAAGAACAAATAGATAAATTTTTGCAAAAACATGATGAATTTGCTCCGGTTAATTTGAAAGAACTTTGGGATAAGTTGTTGCAAATTCCATATCCTTATTATTTAGAAAAATATCTTAAAATGTCTCCTCTATCAACAGGAACTGACGGATTTTTTATTGCCGTTATGGAAAAGAAAAGTTAATTCTTTAAGGCTCAATGGTTTTGCCGTTTTGGCGGTATATATAAGAAATTATTTCAGCTACGGCGGCAAAAGCTTCAACCGGAATTTCTTCATTAATGTCTACGGCTTTTAGAATTTGAAGCAGGTCAGCATCTTGATGAATTTCAATGTTGTTATCTAAGGCAAGTTGGATAATTTTTTGAGCAATTTCGCCTTGTCCTTTGGCCAAAACAATCGGAGCGTCGTGTTTTTCTTTGTCATAACCGAGGGCAACGGCATAACCTGTGGACAAAGTATCTGTGTCGTTGTTTTTTTGCGGTTTTGAGCTATTATTTGTATCAGACATAGGAAGCATCCGTTTGTTTGTTGCTTGATGTTATTTAAGTTTACGAGTTTTTGCGGGTGTTGGCAAGATGTTTTGTTTGGCATAAATCTTGCATGTCTGTTGTATGTGGGGACATACAACTTTTTTAGGGGAACTGTTAAAATGGATTTTAAAAATCTTTCGGTTTTTAATATGGCACATCAGAATATGCAGTATCTGACGGCAAAAGAGAAAGTTATTGCCGAAAATATTGCCAATGCCTCTACACCGGGATATTTGGCCAGAGATGTTGAGAAACCGACGTTTGGTGAAGAGCTTGTTGCCGGAATGGCTCTAAAAACCACGAATCCAAAACATTTGAGCAGCTCCAAAAGTTCTTCCGCTTATAATGTGTATACTCCGCAGCCGAAAGAGGCTCTTACCATTGATGGTAACGGAGTTATTTTGGAAGAGCAGATGAACGAAGCCAGCAAGGCCAGCAGCGAATATAAACGTATGATTACCATCTATAACAAGTATAAATCAATGTTGCAGATGGCAAACACGAAAATTAATGCTTAAAGGGGAAAAATATGGCCGGTAATTTATCAGTTAGTGCGGATATTGCAACCTCAGGGATGCGTGTGCAGGCTGAACGTTTGAAGGTGATTGCTCAAAACATGGCTAATGCCGACTCCGTTTCAACAACTCCGGGCGGTGAACCTTATCGCAGGCAGGTTGTAAGTTTTGAGAATTATCTTGACAAGGAAACCGGTGCTCAAATGGTTAAGGTTGATAAAATTGTTAATGATATGTCGCCGTTTGATAAAAAATATGCTCCCGGGCATCCGGGGGCTGATGCTCAAGGTTATGTTTCGTTGCCGAATGTTAATCCGTTAATTGAAATGATGGATATGAAAGAAGCTCAGCGGGCTTATGATGCTAATATGAATATGATGAAAACGGCAAGAGAAATGAATTCAAGTGTTTTGGATATTTTGAAATAAGGAAGAATAAAAGGGGAAAAATTCTATGGTTAGTAATATTTCTAGTGCTTTGAATGCTTATCAGCAGGCTTTGGGACGTATTAATGCTCAAGCTCAGAAAACTAATCTTGAGGCAGAAGAAATTAAGCAAGCCGGATTTGGTGATATGGTTAAAGCTGCGGTGGAAGATACCGTAACACAGCATAAAATTGCCGAGCAGACAACTCTTGCCGGTATTCAGGGAAAAGCGGATATTCAAGATGTGGTTTTGGCGGTTTCTAATGCCGAGATGGCTTTGGAAACGGTGGTTGCCGTGCGTGATACGGCGATTAAAGCTTATAACACAATTATGCAAATGCCGATTTAGGTCTTGTTGAATTTTCAACAAAAAAAAAGCCCCTTTGGATAAAGGGGCTTTTTTATAAATGTTTTTGTTTTAGCTTAGAGCTACGGTGTCTTGAGCAATTGCCAATTCCTCATTAGTAGGAATAACAAACGCTTTTACTTTGGAATCAGGTGTTGTGATTTCAGCAAAGTCACCACGAACTTTGTTCTTTTCGTTATCTACTTTGATGCCCATAAAGCTCAAACGTTCCAGCACCAATTGGCGGACCAAAGGAGAGTTCTCGCCAACTCCGGCGGTGAAGATAATGGCATCAACTCCGCCTAAAGCTACGATGTATGAGCCGATAAATTTGGCAATGCTGTAAGTATAGCATTTCATGGCATCCAGTACGGCTGGTTCTCCACGGTTGTAAGCTGCTTCAAAATCACGGGAATCGCTATAGCCGGTGAGACCGGTTTTGCCGCTTTGTTTGTTGAGCATTTCATTTACTTCATCAACACTTAAGTTTTGTGTCTTCATGATATAAAGCGGAATGTATGGATCGATATCGCCGCAGCGGGTATCCATAACAATGCCGGCAAGAGGAGTCATCCCCATGGAAGTGTCTATGCAGCGACCGTTTTTAACCGCAGTGATTGAAGCTCCGCTACCAATGTGGCAGGTGATTATTTTGCTGTTTTGACCAATGATTTTAGCGGCTTCTTCGGCAACAAACTTATGTGAAGTGCCGTGAGCACCATAGCGGCGAATCTTGTATTCAGTACGTTGTTTTTCAGGCAAAGCATAAGTATAAGCTTCAACCGGCATGGTTTGGTGAAAAGCCGTGTCAAAAACGGCAACTTGTTTAACATTTGGCAATTCTTTGAATACGGCACGAATAACCAATGCCGCAGCCGGATTATGAAGAGGGGCCAATGTTGAGAGTTCTTCAATTTGCTCAATAACTTTACTGTCTATTAAAACAGAATGTTTGAAAATGGAACCACCTTGAACAATACGGTGGCCAATGGCGTGGATTTCGGATAAGCTGCCGATGACGCCGTCTAGCAATAATTTCATAACCTCATTAAAGGCAGTGTTATGATCAGGAAGGTTAACTTTGACTTCTTTTTTGCTACCGTCAGCATATTTGATGCCGACAAAAGAGGCATCACGGCCGATGCGTTCGGCATTGCCTTTGGCGACTACAGTATATTTTTCACCTTCTACATTAAACAATTGATATTTTAAGGTTGATGAACCCGCATTAAGTACTAAAATTTTCATGTTAAGACCTTTTTATTTTTGAGTTTGTAAAACAGTGATAGCTATTAAACCGACAATATCAGCGGCAGAGCAACCGCGAGATAAGTCGTTAATAGGAGCGTTTAATCCTTGCAACATAGGGCCATACATTTCAGCACCACCGAGGCGTTGCAATAATTTGTAGCCGATGTTTCCGGCTTCAATGCTAGGGAAAATCAAGACATTGGCCTTGCCGGCAACGTTTGAACCGGGGGCTTTCTTTTTGGCTACAACCATATCTAATGCCGCGTCGGCTTGGAGTTCTCCATCAAGGGTTATATCTTTGTTGGCATATTCTTCTGAAGTAAGAGCCTCTTTAGCCAAACGAGTAGCTTCTTTTACTTTGTCAACCCCTTCACCTTTGCCGGAACCATATGTGGAGTAAGACAGCATGGCTATACGTGGGGTGTCACCAAATTGAATAACACTTTCAGCACTGCTTAAAGCAATATCAGAAAGTTCTTTGGCCGTTGGGGCAATGTTGATGGCACAGTCAGACAGGTAATAAGTTTTTCCATCTTTAGAGGACATGATAAACAATGATGATACAACTCTGTCTTTGCGAGAAGATTTGATGATTTGCAGGGCAGGGCGAACAGTGTCAGCCGTGGAATGATTGGCTCCTGATACCATGCCGTCAGCGTCACCCGATTTTATCATCAGTGTTCCAAAATAGTTGGCATTGAGAGCTAATTTTGCAGCATCGTCCTTGTTTAAGCCTTTTTCTTTGCGAAGATTGTACAAAAGCTCAGTGTATTCGCCAAGCTTGGGAGATGTTTGCGGATTAATAATTTCAATACCATCTAAGCTCCAATTTTTGCCGGCAAAGTAAGATTTTATTTCTTCTTCGTTGCCAAGAATAATGATTTTAGCAATCTTTTCTGAGGCGGCAACATGGGCAGCTTCTAAAACACGTTCATCTTCGCCTTCAGGTAAGACAATGGTTTTGCCAAGCTTTTGAGCTTTGGCAATTAAACTTTGAATGTAGGGACTGATTTGCATGATTGTTTCCTTAAGATAAATTAATGTTTTTTCAATCTTTACTCTCTAATTATTGAAAAGTCAAAATATCTTTTGATTATTTGGATAAAGTATTATATGTTAAGAAAAATTTTATGTAGTTTGCGGAGAAAAAATATGGAGAGAACCTTATCTATAATTAAACCTGATGCAACAACCAGAAATATTACCGGAAAAGTTAATGCCATGATTGAAGAATCCGGTTTGAGAATCGTGGCACAAAAGCGTATTCATTTGACAGAAACGCAGGCGGAAGAATTTTATGCCGAACATAAGGATAAGGCATTCTTTACCAATTTAGTTGATTTTATGACCTCTGCTCCGGTAGTGGTACAGGTTTTGGAAGGTGAGGATGCGATTGCACGTTATCGTAAAGTAATGGGGGCTACGAATCCGGCTGTGGCTGAAGAAGGAACAATTCGCAAAACTTTTGCACTTTCTATTG
Organism: uncultured Alphaproteobacteria bacterium; assembly: GCA_944391685.1. Classification (GTDB taxonomy): domain Bacteria; phylum Pseudomonadota; class Alphaproteobacteria; order RF32; family CAG-239; genus CAZU01. The sequence continues at coordinate 83,132 of CALXUM010000002.1, read as the reverse complement.
ATAAAAATACCGTACATGGCTCTGATTCACCTGAAAGTGCCAAACGTGAAGTTGCTTTTTTCTTTAGTGAAGTGGAAATTTTTGAATAAAAGGCGGTTATTGTGCTACGTTTAAAAACTATTTGCATAGCTTTATTGTTGACTGTTTTTTTGGTAAGCCTGGTACAGGCTGCCGATGAACGTTTTACGGTTGAGGTTAATGTTGATGTTACAGATACTGATGCTTCAAAAGCCAGAGAAAGAGCCATGAGCGAAGCTTATCGAGCTGCAATCGGTGCTGTGGCAAAAAGAATTACAACCGTTGACGGAGCTGTAAAATTATCAACCATGTCTGATGCTCAGTTGATTAATTTCGTGAAAGAAATTTCAGTGGCTGATGAAAAAAGTTCGGCTGTGCGTTATATTGCTAATTTGCGGGTGGTTTTAAATGAAGAAATGCTAAAGGAATATATGCGTGAAAGAGGTATTCCGGTATTGATTCAAAGCAGCAGCAAAATTTTGGTGGTGCCATTGTTCAGAGAGTTCAGCAGTGATAAACCAATGCTGTGGGAGAGCAATAATTTATGGAAACAGGCTTGGGATAATGACGGAAGTGTTAACTTTGTCGTTGTGCCGGCAACCGGTACTAACTTTTCAATTATAGATGCCCAAAAAGCCGAGAGTATTGATGGAGAGGCTTTGGCAAAATTAATGCAAGTTAACGGTGCTGATGATGTATATGTTTTAGATGCTACATATGACGGAATTGACGGTTTGATCGTGCAGGCTACTTCTTATAGCGGAGATAAGAGGACTATAAGAGTTTCAGGATCAAGAAGTTCCGGTATGGAGTTGTTTAATTCTGCGGTTAATATGGTTAAGGCACAGTTGGAAGGAAAGTTAGCAGAACAAAGTTTAAGCGAAAATTCTTTGGAAACGACAGAGGTCGTTGTTTATAATTTTGAAAATTTAAGTGACTGGGTTCAAACAGAAAAATTATTGCGTAGTGTTCCGGTTGTAAGTAATATTGAAATGCAAGCGATGGGAACGAACAAGGTACAATTTAAATTGAGTTTTGTCGGATCATTTGAGAAGTTACTTCAAGGTTTAAGAACCAGAACGTTGCGTTTGATTGAACGTGATGGTTATTATCTTTTAGAAAAATATTAAGGAGAAAATAATGGTTGCCGGTGCACGCAGAATTAACAATCGTAATTGGATGATTTGGCTGACAATCTTTATTCTTTTTTGTGCTGCGGTTTATGTGTTGCGTTCGGTTTTGTTGCCGTTTGTTACCGGAATTATTATCGGTTATTTACTTGATCCGTGGGCTTCTAAATTTGAAAAATGGGGATTAAATCGAACTCTGGCTACTATTTTGGTGATGTTTTTGGTCATTTTGGTTTTGGTGCCGGCGTTAATTGCTTTATTTAGCGTGATAGATAATCAGGTGGGGTATTTTATTAGCGTAGTTCCGGAATATTTAACTTCGTTTTCAAAAAAAATAGAGCCTTTGATTGCGGGGTTGCAGGAACGTTTTCCCAGTTTGGAATCTGAAAAAATTAGAGAATATCTGCGTGGTAACATGGCTAATACGTTGAAAGTTGCCGGAAATGTTTTTAGAAAACTGGTAACCAGCGGTTTTGCTTTAGTTAATATAATTTCATTATTGCTTATTACTCCGGTGGTGGCTTTTTATATGTTGCGTGACTGGGATAAGTTTGTGAAAAAAGTTGATGATCTGTTGCCTAAACAATCAAAGAAATCAATTGAAAATCAGGCAAAGGAAATTGATAAAATTTTAGCTTCATTTATTCGCGGACAGCTTTCAGTTTGTGTGTTGCTTGGTACTTTTTATGCCGTAGGGTTGTATTTTGTCGGACTAGATTTAGGTGTATTGGTCGGGTTTATTGCCGGGGTGATTTCTTTTATTCCTTATGTGGGAAGTATTTTTGGTTTTGTGGTTAGTTTGGCTATAGCATTTGCTCAGTTTGATACCATGATGCCGATTTTGCAAGTGATTGGAGTGTTTATGGTCGGGCAATTTATTGAAGGAAATTTCCTAACGCCGAATTTGGTTGGCGATTCAATAGGATTGCATCCGGTTTGGGTGATGTTTGCATTACTGGCCGGTGGAGTGTTGTTAGGCTTTTTAGGTTTGATGATTGCCGTACCGGTGGCGGCGATTATAGGTGTTTTAGTACGTCATGCCATAATTAATTATAAGCAAAGTTCTTTGTATAAAGATAGTTAATTTATATAAATTTTAGGAGAAGAGCATCTATAGATAAAAATAGATGCTTTTTTGGTTTCTTTAAGACTTATTTAGCTTTTACGGGGTAAAATAAGCTAAATTTTATTTTTTGAGGATTTGAGAAATGTTGCAATATATTTTTAACGTGCTGTCTGCACCTGATTATCTTAATACGGTGTATTTTCGTTGTTTTATGGCTTTTTTTGTAGGTTTGATATTGGTGCTTTCTTTCGGGGAAAGAGTAATCGGAATTTTGCATCATCATCAACTTAAGGGACAGCCAATTCGCGAGGATGGACCGAAATCTCACTTGTTGACCAAAAAAGGTACTCCGACAATGGGTGGATTGTTGATTTTGGGTAGTGTTATAGTTTCTATTTTGTTGTGTGCCGAATTGACAAATCCTTTTGTTTGGGTGGCCGTGGTAGTCTTGTTGGTATATGGAGGGGTTGGCTTTGCTGATGATTATATGAAAGTTACTAAACAAACAGCTAATGCCATGACAGCTAAAATGAAGTTGCTGTTGCAATTTGTAACGGCACTAGCTGCTGTTGCAATTATTTCTTGGGAAATGCCGGAAGGTGATCGCTACACGTTAAATATTCCTTATGTTTTTGATTGGTCAATTGATTTATTTTGGTTTTATATTCCTTTTGCAATGGTAGTTATTACCGGTACATCAAATGCTGTTAATTTAAGTGATGGTTTGGATGGTTTGGCATCATGGCTTTCTGTTGTTGCTTTTGCTGCTTTTGCGGTTATAGCTTATGCTTGTGGAACAGATGCTTCAGAATATTTTTATGTTGTTCCGATAAAAAATGCCGGTGAAATGGCTGTAGCTTGTGCGGCGGTTGTAGGAGCTTGTTTGGGATTTTTGTGGTTTAATTCTCATCCGGCAAAAGTTTTTATGGGAGATACCGGTTCTTTAGCCTTAGGAGCTTTTTTGGGAACGGTTGCGGTTATGGTTAAACAAGAGCTCTTGTTGGTAGTTATTGGCGGTGTATTTGTAATGGAGGCGGTTTCGGTAATGCTGCAAGTCTTTTGGTTTAGGCATACCGGTGGAAAAAGATTGTTTAAAATGGCTCCGATACATCATCATTTTGAACAATTGGGCTGGCCAGAAACACAAGTAGTTTCACGCTTTGTGATTGTGGCAATTATCTTGGCGGTTTTGGGATTGGCTGCTTTGCAAATTAAATAAGTGAGGTATTAAAGTGATTGCTTTTTCCAGAAACAGTAAAAGTGCAATAGCAAACTGGTGGTGGACGGTTGATAAAGTTCTGTTATTAATGATAGGGCTTTTGATCGTTATTGGGGCATTTTTAAATTTTTCAGCAAGTCCGGCAGTGGCTAATCGAATTGGAGTGGGAAGTTTTCATTTTATTAAAAGGCAGTTCTTTTTCTTGCCGATTGCTTGTGCGTTGATTGTTTTTTTATCCATGCAGAATCTTAAAACTATTCGTAGGATAGCGATTGTTGGTTATGTTTTGACGGTGGTGTTGATGATTGCAACGTTATTTTGGGGAGATGAAGTTAAAGGAGCCCATCGATGGATAAGTTTGGGGGGATTTTCTTTACAGCCGTCAGAATTTGTAAAACCAATGTTTGTGGTGGTGGCTGCTTGGTTGTTTGAGGGGCAAAAAAAATATCAGGATTTTCCTGGGGATATTTTATCTGTAGGTTTATATGCCTTTACGCTGATTCTGCTATTGTTGCAGCCTGATATAGGAATGTCGTTGGTGGTTTCTGCTATTTGGGCTTTTCAATTATTCTTATCGGGATTGTCTTTAGTGTTTGTGGCAATTTTATTTATGTTAGGTATTGTGTTCATGGTGGGTGCATATTTTATGTTTCCTCATGTTCAGGTTCGTATTCACCAGTTTTTAAGTTCAGAAAATAATCTTAGTTATCAAATAAAAAAATCTTTGGAAGCATTTGAAAACGGAAATGTTTTTGGTGTAGGGCCGGGAGAAGGTGTGGTAAAAATGCATATTCCTGATGCTCATACCGACTTTATTTTTGCCGTGGCAGCTGAAGAATATGGTATGTTATTATGTTTGTTAATCGTAGGGCTTTATGCAGCCATAGTTATCAGGACTATGTTGATTTCCTGCAAGGACAGTAATCTTTTTATTATTTTGGCGGCATCAGGATTGGCGGCAAGTTTTGGTTTGCAAGGAATTATAAATATGGCATCTACTTTGCATCTTATGCCAACTAAAGGTATGACCTTGCCGTTTATTTCTTATGGCGGGTCTTCTTTGTTGGGCATTGCTACAGGAGTGGGAATGCTTTTAGCCTTGACCAGAAAAAATGTTCATGCGGAGGATAAAGATGAGAGCTACTAAAAAGGATAAGAAAAAATTGATTGTTTTAACAGCCGGAGGAACAGGGGGGCATGTATATCCGGCAGAAGCTCTTGCCGAAGAACTTGAACGACGAGGATATCGTTTAATGTTAATAACCGATGCCAGAGGAAAGGATAATTATAAAGGACGTTTGGGAAAAATGCCTAATGTGGCAGTATGGTCAGGCGGAATTGTAGGTAAGTCTAAATTGTTTAAAATTAAAAGCTTATTTAAAACTTGTATAGGAATAGTCCAAGCTGGATGGGTTTTGTTAAAAGAAAAGCCTGAATGTGTGGTCGGTTTTGGAGGATATGCATCGTTTCCGGCCTCAATGGCGGCACTATTATCTGGTGTTGATTTGGTTTTGCATGAGCAAAATTCGGTTATGAGCAGAACCAATAGGTTTTTAAGCAGATATGCATCTTTGGTGGCACAAAGTTTTAAAAAAGTAAAATATGCTCCTAAAAACGTGAAAACTGTTTTGTGTGGAATGCCTGTCAGGGAAAGTATTGTCGAAGCGGCAAAATCAGGGTATCCGGAGCTTGGGGTAAAAGATAAAATGCAAATTTTAGTTTTGGGAGGAAGCCAGGGAGCTAAAGTATTTGGAGAGGTTGTTCCTGAAGCGATTAAAATGTTAGATGAAAATATGCAAAAAAGATTAAAAATTTTTCAACAATGTCGTGCTGATGAGGAAGATGATTTGCGTAAAGTTTATGAAAACACCAAATGTGAAGTGGTGGTTAGCCATTTTTTTGAAAATATGGCTGATTTATATTCACACACTCATTTGGTTATATCAAGGGCGGGAGCATCATCTGTTTCAGAAATTGCAGTTGCAGGCGTTCCTTCTTTGCTGGTACCATTGCCAACGGCAGCAGATGATCATCAAACGGGTAATGCTAAGGAGTTTTCAGAGACTGGTGCTGGAATTGTAATTAAACAAAATGATTTTAAAAGCGATAAAGTTAAAAATATTATTGAAGAGTTATTCGGTAATTATTCAAAATTAAAACAAATGTCTATAAAAACAAAAAAAATAGGAATATCTGACGCGGCAAAACGTTTAGCCGATGCAATTGAAAAAGAAATCATTGTCAAATAGGAGATTTGATATGTTTAGCTGGACTCACAAAAAGAATGATTTGGTGAAACTTTTACCTGAAGTTAGAGGACGTTATTTGTGTGATGTCCCGATGTCTAAACATACGTGGTTTGCCGTAGGCGGTCCGGCTGAAGTTATGTTTTTTCCTGAAGATAATGAAGATTTAAGTTGGTTTCTAAAAACCAAGCCGTATAATTTACCGGTTTGTGTTATTGGTGGAGGCTCTAATCTTTTGGTTAGAGACGGGGGGGTTCCCGGTGTGGTGATAAAGCTTGACAGCAAGTTTTATAAACAATGGAAAATTGATGTAGACACAATAACTTGCGGTGCAGGGATGAGAAATGCCGATTTGAAAAAAATTATGCTTGAGAATCGCTTGGGAGGATTAGAGTTCTTGGTTTCTATTCCCGGACATTTAGGAGGGTCAATTAAGACTAATGCAGGTTGTTTTGGTAAAGAAATTAAAGATGTTTTAGTGAAGGCAACAATTGTTAACGGTGAAGGTGAAATAAGAGATGTTCCAGCTTCAGATTTGATGCTTTCTTATCGCAGCAGTTTATTTCCCGAGGATTGGATTATTACATCACTAACTTTAAAAGTTGAGCCTAAAAATCCTGAAGAAACACTAAAAATTATTAATGAGCAAAAAAATTATCGGATAAAGTCACAACCGCATAATGAAAAAACAGCAGGATCAACTTTTAAGAATCCTGAGGGATTAAAAGCTTGGGAATTAATAAAAAAATCAGGGTGTGCGGATTTACATATAAACGGGGCAAAAGTTTCAGAAAAACATTGTAATTTTTTAATAAATACAGGAAATGCAACGGCAAAGGATATTGAAACATTAGGTGAGACAATAATTCAAAAAGTTAAAGAAAATACATCCATTACATTGGAATGGGAAATTAAACGGATGGGAATTCATAAATAAATTATGAGTAAGACAGAGCAAAAAAATATTGATAAAAAACAAACGTCCGACAATGTACTTAGCTTGGAACGTGAATGGCCTTTGCGTTTGGCAGGAAGTATTGTTGTTTTGGCAGTTATTGCTTTGTTGGCGGCAATTATTTTAACATTGAAAAATGATCTGGTGAATAAACGGATAAATGAAAGCAGAGAAGCTTTTTATGATTGGGTAGGCAGTATAGGTTTCGTGCTAAATGATGTGGTGGTTACCGGAAGAGAAAAAACCACATTAAAGGAAATTGAAAATGCTCTTAATCTTAAACGAGGGGATAATGTTTTAAAAATAAATCTTTTAGAGCTAAAAGAAAAACTTGAAAAATTACCTTGGGTTAAGGAGGCTGAGGTTCGTCGTAGTTTTTTCCCAAATGTTATAAATATTAATTTAAAAGAAAAAGAAGTGCATGCGGTTTGGCAAATAAGTGAAAAGTTTTATCCTTTGGATGAAGACGGTAAAATTATTGATGCTGATTTTAGGGCGACGGAGCCGGTGTTGCTTATTGTTGGAGCTGAGGCCCCTGATAATATGAAAAATCTTTTGGAAAGTCTAAAAAGCGGAGATGCTAGTTATTTGAAGCGAATTAAAGTTGCTAACTTTATTTCACAAAGAAGGTGGAATCTTATTTTGGATGATATTCGGGAAGGAATAACGGTAAAACTTCCTGAAGATAATATTGCTGAAGCTTGGAATAAGTTAATAAAATTAAATGAGACAAAAGGTATTCTTAAACGTAAATTAACCATAATAGATTTAAGATTACCTCATAAGGTTGTGGTTAAAATCCGCAAATCAAAAAAAGATGAAGTTGTAAAGCTTAATAAAAGCAAAGAACAGAATATATGATAAAAGGGTGATGAAAGTTGGCACATTCATTTAATCGACAGACAACAATTGCAGCTTTGGATATAGGTTCTTCCAAAGTATGTTGCATAATTGCAAAGGTAAGTCGTGATAAAAGAATTAATGTAGTCGGTTATGGATATAATGCCTCTAAAGGAATTAAAAACGGAATCGTTACTGATATTAATCAGGCAACATTATCAGTATGCAATGCCGTAGAAACTGCCGAGCAAATGGCAAATGAGAGAATCGATCGTGTTATTGTTAATGTTTCCGGAGATAAAATAAAAAGTGTGATTAAAGATTCAACAATTTCACTTAATAAGAATCGTCCGGTTAATGAAAATGATTTAGCCAAAGTTATTGAAAAAGGTATCCATAAGATAAATGTTGAGGGTTGTGAGTTAATACACTGTTTGCCGACAAATTATCGATTAGATGGCGGAGAAGAAATCAAAGATCCTAGAAATATTTTCGGCGAAACCCTTTCTGTTGATATACTGCTTGGTTTGATGCCAGATATTTTATACAGAAATTTGGCAACCGTTATTGAAAACGCACATTTGGAAATTGCAGGAAAAACTTTTTCGCCATATGCATCTGGATTATCATGTTTGGTTGATGATGAACGTGAGTTAGGTGCAACAGTGATAGACATGGGAGGTGGAACAACTTCTATTGCCAGTTTTAAACACGGCTATCCGATTTATTTTGCATCGTTACCTGTTGGCGGAAACAATGTTACTAATGATATTGCTTATGGTTTAACTACGTCTTTTTCGCATGCCGAAAGGTTAAAGACTTTGCATGGATGTGCTTTTTTAACCACTCATGATAAAGAGGAAACTATCAATGTTTATCCTGTTGGTGAAGAAGATGACAGTTGCATTAAACAAATACCTCGGGCTGAACTTATAAGTATCATAACACCAAGAATTGAAGAAACTTTTGAGATGGTAAATCGTAAATTGGCTGAGGTCGGATTGGATAATGTATCAAGCCATAGAGTGGTTTTAACGGGGGGGGCATCTCAGCTTTCAGGGGTTCGTGAAATCGCGTCAATGGTTTTAGATAAGCAGGTTAGGTTAGGCAGACCAAAGAATATTCTTAATTTGCCGGATAGCTTATACGGACCGGCTTTTTCAACCTGTGTAGGAATGCTTTTGTTCGCATTAAATTATACCGAACGTAAACCTAATAAAATCATTAATAAACCAACAAATGGATCTAACAGTGGTTGGGGTAAAATTTTTTCCTGGGTAAAACAAAATTTCTGATAAAAAAGTTTTCTTGGTAACCAAAACTTAAGGTATTGTGATTTATTCTTAGAATAAATTATGAATACCAGGGTTTTGGGAGTAAGAAATACTATGTCAATTAAATTAGCTATTCCAGAAAATAATACAGTTCAATTAAAACCAAGAATATCAGTTATCGGTGTCGGCGGCGGCGGCGGAAATGCCGTTAACAATATGATTACCCAAAATCTTGAGGGGGTTGATTTTATTGTTGCTAATACAGATGCTCAAGCTTTAGAAAATTCTAAAGCAAGTCGCAGAATCCAACTTGGAATGCAAACAACCAAGGGTTTAGGTGCAGGTGCCAGACCAGAGGTTGGTAAAATGGCGGCTGAAGAAGCTAAAGAAGAAATTGAAAAAGAGCTTGAAGGAGCAAATATGGTATTTATTACCGCCGGTATGGGCGGTGGTACCGGTTCTGGGGCTGCCCCTGTTGTAGCAAAGATTGCTAAGGAAAAAGGAATATTAACCGTAGGTGTGGTTACCAAGCCGTTTCAGTTCGAAGGTAAAAAACGTTTGGAAACAGCTGAAAAGGCAGTAGAAAATTTTACTAACGAAGTAGATAGTATTATTGTTATTCCAAATCAAAATTTATTTAGAATCGCTGATAAAAAAACGACATTGGTTGATGCTTTTGTTATGGCTGACAATGTGTTGTATGCCGGGGTGCGCTCAATTACCGATTTGATGATGATGCCAGGGCTTATAAATCTTGATTTTGCAGATATCAAATCGATTATGGAAGATAAAGGTAAAGCCATTATGGGTACAGGCGAGGCAGAAGGTGAAGACCGAGCCGTTAAAGCAGCAGAACAGGCTTTGGCTAATCCTTTGTTGGATGATTGTTCAATGCGCGGAGCAAAAGGAGTCTTAATTAATATTACCGGTGGTTCTGATATTACATTGTTTGAAATTGATGAGGCCGCCAGCAGAATTAAAGATGAAGTTGACGATGATGCGAACATTATCTTCGGATCAAGTTTTGATGAAAGTTTGGCCGGAAAGATAAGGGTTTCTATTGTGGCAACAGGTATAGAGGACAGAGGAGTGGCTAAAAAGAGTGCCATTCCGCAAGCGGCTCCAAGTTATATTGAGGAAAGTTTTGTGAAAGCTGATGTCGGGCTTTCTGCTCCAAATGTAGATGTTGAAAACAATTTGGAGACTTTTTCGGCTGTGCGAGAAAATGAGCCTGAAACGGTAGAAGAAATTATTGATACCGCAACGGTAGTTTCTTTGCATAATGATGAAAATACGGAAGAAGATAAAGTTAGTTTTGCTTCGGCCGTAAATGAAAGTGTAAAATTTAATGATTTTGATGATTTGGAAAAATCAGCAGTGATGTCTGATATGCCAAATGCATCTTCATTATTTAAGGCTATTATTAACAAAAATGATGATATGAGTGAAGCCTCACAAATGGAAAGTGCTCTATCCTCAAATGAAAATGTTTTTAAGGCCAAAAATTCAATTAAAAATGTTGAAGAAGAGCCAGAATTATTTCCTAACCACAATCCTTCAGCAGTATCATCTCGCAAACAAGATGAGGTTGAAAAATTGATTGTGAATGATGACGAAGAGGAATATACCCCCACTTTTATTGAAAGAGTCACCGGGTTTTCCATCGCCAAAAGAAATCGTAAAAAACAAAAAGAAATGGAAAGAATGCAAGAACCGGTTTCTCCGTCGTTTTCAGATGATGAATTTCGTCAGGAAGATAGACTAAATCTTGAGATACCCTCCTTCTTGCGTCGTAAATAGATTATTATGAGTTATAAGCCAAAAAAAACCTCCCTTAGGGGAGGTTTTTTTAGGTTAAAAATTCCATCTGGTTTGGTATATGTTTCGCAATTGATCCAAAGGGATATTGTTGATCTTGGTTCCAAATCTGTTCCCATGAACTGAAAATTCGGAAGAAGAAAAGTACAAACACTCTTTGTTGGTTATGGCTTGGGCTTTTAATATGTCAACAATGATATGTTTTTCATCATTGATGTAATAGCCGATTGATTCGCCCGTAATGTATTTAATTATTACAGGAAACATGAGTTCCAGCGGAATATTGAATTTGTGAGAGAAGAACTCTTTGCTAGCAAATTCGGTTGTGAGGGAAGGTGTTTTGGACATAGTAGTGTCATACCAAAAAAAGTTTTTATAAAGCTCGTTATTGTCCCAAACATATCTTGCTTCGTTGGCACAATTTTCAGCTAATGTGTGATGATTGTTGCAACCAACCAAAGCTTTAAATATTTTGCAAGATTTGTCGGTATTAGTTAGTTGACCCAGATTAAGGTCTATAAATGCATATCTTTTATGCGATTTTTTCAAAGTAATACCTAGATGCCTAAGGACTTGGTTTGAGCCTCTGTACTCTGCAATGACAAAATTGCCAAGCAAGTCTTCCTTCAGATTAAAGTATCTGGCTATGATACTTTTGTTTACAAAATAATTCATAAAGTTGAATTTTAATATAATTATACATTGGTGACCAGATGTATAATACTTTCACAAATTTTTGTCAAGTTTAGAACGATATTTTTAGTTTTTATTTATAAGGTGTATTTGTTGTTCTATAAAATCTTTGTTATATTCAAGGTTAGGCTCTTTAGATATTCCGTTTTCTATTTTGTTTTTTATTTGCTTTTTATTTATTTCGCCGCTTTCATCTTTCATGGTTAAAGCATGTTGCCATTGAAATTTAGCTTCATTCTTGCGTTGATTGAACCAATATGCATCTCCCAAATGATCACTGATAACAGCATTTGAAGGTGCTGCTTCGGCTGCTTTTTCAATGTATTCGACAGCCATGCCATAGTAACCAAGATTGTAAAGAGCCCAACCAAGACTGTCTATAATATTAGGGTCATTAGGAGCTTGATTATAGGCACTTACAATCATTGTGAAAGCTTCATCAACGTTTTTTCCTTGTTTAAGCCAACTGTAACCAAGATAATTTAAAATTAAGTAATGATTGTTGCTTAATTTTAAGGCTTTTTTTAAATTTTGTTCGGCTTTGTTCCATTGGTTGTTTTGTTCGTAAGAAACTCCAAGCGCATAGTATAATATCCATATGTTGGGATCTTCTTTATAATGTTTTATTGCTTGTTCATAATATTTTATAGCTTCTCCGTGTTGATTTTTCATTCGGAGAACATCTCCCAAATCAAGGTATATTTGAGCATTATCATAATCAAGAGCCAAAGATTTTAATAAAAGTTCTGCACTATCATAATCATTCATTTTAATATAGTTGTTTGCTTTTTTTATTTGAACTGCATAATATACATCTGAACTTTTAGGAATAGATTCATATATTTCATTAGCATCAGCATACATTTCTCTGTTTTCAAGAATGTCAGCTAATAAGAGTTTTGCTAAATCATAATTTGGATTTTGGTAGATTGCTAAACTTATGAACATGTGGGCAACATCAATAACTTCATCGTATCTGAAGGTTGCAGCTATACTAAACAATGCCTCTGATGAACCCATGTTGGGGTCGGTTATTAAAGGAGAAATTTTTTGGTTTTGAGATGCTTTTATGCTGTTGTTAATGTTTTGCAACATATCGGCAAGAATTTTTTCGTTTCCATACCCGCTCAGGAGGTCGCGGGCTTTTTCTGCTTGTCCGGTTCTTATATAAAAGTTGGAAATTACTTGTACAGAACGCATAGACATTTCCAAACTTTCTTCATTAACTATAACTTCGTAATGTTCTTGAGCTTGTTTGTTCCGTCCGAAATAATCATTAATCATACCGGCATGGAAGTTATAAATACTTTTAAATCCAGGTTCTTTTTCAAGATGTTTTAACTGTTTTAGTGCATTATCTGGCTGATCTAATCCGACGTAGTTCCATGCATTTATAAGTGGAGATATGAATTCTTTGTAGGCAGGATTCTTTAATTTATTTAGGGTTTTAATACTGGAGTTGTAATCTTTATCATGCATTTGTTTAATGGCAATAACAACATAAGCGAAATTATCGTCATTACCGGCATCAATATAAGCTTGAGCATATTGTGCAGCCTCATCAATTCTGCCTTTTGAAACTAGTAGTAAGTATATTTTTCCGGCTAATTCTTTATTCTGCGGATCAAGTTTAAAAGCTTTTATGTAATAATTGGAAGCAGTATTGAAGTCTCTGCGTAAGTGGGCTACGCGTCCTGCCAAGTATGAACCGTATGCTTTTTGAGATGTGGCTTTCGTAGGTAAGGAAGTCGTTTGTGATAAGGGGTGATTGCTTTCGTGTACTGAATTTGAGCATGAACCGAAAACAACAATAGAAAATAAAAAAAATGTAAAAAAAGCAAACTTAGCCATAGGTAAATAAAATCCTTAATATAAAAACATGAAATATATTATATGATTTTTAAAATCATACAATAGGTAAATAAATATATTATTAATTTGTGTAAATAAATGTTTTATCTTGCAAAAAGATATATTTGGAATAACTTGAAAATATGATGAAAGAGATAATGTCATTAAAAGAAATTTTAGAATGGTATTTAGAGACCGGAGTTGATGAAACTTGCGGTAGCGTTGCTTTTGAGGCTGATTGTTCTTTAAAAGAACAAAAACAAATTTCGTCTGTGATGCAAAGACAAGCTACAACTAATCTCGCACAAGCTACGGGAAGTGCATATCAAAACGCCAAAGAAATTTGTGCAGAGGCAAAAACTTTGGATGAACTTCGTGCAAAAGTTGAAGCTTTTGAAGGATGTTCTCTGAAAATGACAGCTGCAAATACTGTCTTTGGAGACGGAAATCCTCATGCTAAGATTGTATTAGTAGGGGAAGCTCCCGGTGCTGATGAAGATAGAATAGGAGTGCCGTTTGTAGGTAGGAGCGGCCAACTTTTGGATAAAATGCTGGCAGCAATCGGCTTGGATAGAAATTCTTGTTATATTACAAATATTTTGCCATGGCGTCCTCCAGGAAATCGTACTCCGCTTGATTCCGAGATCGCGGTATGTTTGCCTTTTTTGAAAAAACAAATTGATATTATAGATCCGGATTTTATTTTTATGTTGGGAGGAAGTGCTGCCAATGCATTGTTGAATACGGCGGAAACAATTTCTAAACTTAGAGGACATTGGTTTGAATATGAAAAATCGAACGGAACTAACGCTATGGTTTTGGCAAGTTTTCATCCGGCGTATCTTTTGCGTACTCCGGGGCAAAAATCTAAGGCTTGGAATGATTTATTGCGATTAAGCTCAAAATTAAAAGAGCAAAAAAATTAACAATGTTATCAATTGATTTACTATTTGTTGGTAATTTGTAAAAATAAAGTTATTATGTTTGATGAGAGTTAATTAAAATCGAGGAAATAGCGATGATTAAAGCGAAGAAAATATTAGCACGTTGTTTAGGGATTGGATTTGCTTCTTATATAGGAGTTGCCTCTGCTGCAGATGAAGGAGTATTGTTTAAAATACATGATATTGTTCCGGTAAAAAATGCCGACGGAATAGTTGTTTCTTGTGAATTGGGGGCAACATTTTATAATCGGACAGAATCTGAGCTTACGAATGCTGCTTTAACCCTATCTTGGGCTGATGAAGTTGTGGCAGAGGCTATAAATCAAGAGGAAAGGAATGCCCGTGAGGCCAGAAGAACTTCTCGTCGAAACACTCCCAGATATAATACTGCTTCTTATAATACAAAGGATATTACTTTAAATCTTCGCTTGCCTCCAATTAAGGCTCATCAACAAGTATCGTTAAAAGCAAAAGTGGTAACAGATCGTTGTTTTTTGTTATTGAACGATGTTAATGTAAATGTAACTAAGTGTGGTAATATTGCTTCTGATGAAAATTTAAACAAAATAGGTTGTGATAATGTATTTATTTTTGTTTCTCCAAAATCTGAGGAATATTATTCCGAATTTAAGGAGATATCCCCTGATCAAATGTTAGCTCAGGAAGAAGGAATTAATAATACAAAGAAAAAAGAAGTTTTGGATTTGTATAATTTAACAATGGAAACCATTGAAAATATTCCTTTGGCCGCAAGAGAAGATGTTGATGTGTCTGCAGAAAATTTATTACAAGAAACTCAATCTGTTGAGGGGCAAAATTAAGTGAAATTTGTTAAAAGTTTTTTATTCGGATTTTTTGTTGCAGGAATTTTTGTCTTTAATGTTGATGCTCAGGTTTTAGGATCAAATGAGACGATGAAAGTTAATAAAGGAGCTTCTCTTAAAGCTGTTTTAGGTGATTTTTCTCAGAAGACTGAAGATAGTAAACAAAAACAGGAAGAAAGTGATGCTTTATTAACACAAAAGCCATCAAAAGAAGATTTAAAAGATGGGGAGTTTTTTATTCCTGCGGGAGAGATTATAAAACTTGGTCGTCAAACAAACGATGGTACAAAACGTGGTGGTGCTGCCGTGTTTGAGGTTGATAATGATGGTGAAGGAAAAGTAGCTGCCAAAATTTTTCTGTATTATGATAATTTTCGGATTGCTCGTTCAATTAATGGTTTGACGACTTGTGATGTTCGCTTTTTTATTTTGAGTACGCTTGATAGTCGTTTGATTAGTTTTGATGCCAAATTAGTTTGGCCAGAGATAAGTACGGCAATATCTTTTGCCAATGTAATGCCAAATACTCCAACTTATTATAATTACACTCTCATAGGTGATGGTTGTTATACCATGGATAAAATGCCGAATATTATAGTTAATCGTTGCCGAGTAAAGGGGTTTAGTTCTGCTGAATGTGCCAACAGAATTGTTTGGCTTAGCGAAACAAAGTGAGCCTAAAGTTGAGAAAACTACTGGCAATATTGGTATTATTGTTAGGCTGGGGCAGTAGTTGCTTGGCTGCCGAAAATCTGCCCAAAGTTATTAACTCTTCATCTTATAATAAAATACTTGATTATTTGTTGGTTAGCCGAAGTGATGTCAGGCTTTATGAGCGTATTTTCAATGAAATCAAAGACGGCGATTTTGCAAAAGCTGAAAAGTTGCAAAAAAAGCTTGAAAACAACATTCTCTTAGGCAATGTTTTGGCTGAAAAATATTTGCATAAAGATTACAAAACTTCCTTTGCCGAGCTTAAAGACTGGTTGCAAAATTATGCCGATCATCCGCAGGCCAAGAGATTATATAGGTTAGCTCTTCGCAAAGATAAAAAACAAGCTAAAGAGTTATTTTCTTCTCAGTTTGATCCTCCGTTGATTTATGGTTGGGATAATAAAGATATTGCTAAATTAAGCAAAGCAAATCAGCTTTATTTGCAAAAAGAGGTGGCAAAGTTCAGACGCTATATTAATCAGGGCAAGACCAAACGGGCACGTTTGATTTTGGAACAGAAAAAGTTTAGGAAGTTAGCCCCTGATAAATATTGGGACGATATGGCAGCCAAACTTGCTCAAAAATATTTTGTTGACAATTATGATAAGTTGGCCTGGCAGTGGGCAACTAAAGCCGCACGCAGAAGAACTTCAGGGACAGCGGCATGGGTGGCAGGGTTGTCAGCTTGGCGTTTGGGAGATTATAAAAGCTCGGCATTATATTTTTCAAGATTGGGCAAGTCATCAAATTCTGATAAATGGTTGGTGGCTGCCGGCGGGTATTGGGCTTACAGAGCTTATATGAAACTGGGAGATAAAGCCAAAGCAAGGCAAATGCTGACTTATGCCGCCAAATATATGCACACGTTTTATGGAATTTTGGCTGCCAAAAAATTAGGCCTAAAGCCTGATTATAACTGGGAGGCCAAAGCTTATTTGAATGACTTCGGTTCCGGTGAATATGTTTATGAACTGCTTGCATCGCCTTATATCAGGAGAGCAATTATCTTAATTAACGCCAAACAGAAAAAATTGGCGGAGCAGGAGTTGCGTTACGGTTATGAGCAAATGAACGATAAGCAAAAAGAGGCGGTTATTTTTATGGCTAATCAATATCAAATGCACTCGCTGGTTATTTACGCCATTAATCAAAACAAAAAGTCAGCTCCGCAAAATAAATATGACAGCTTTGCCTACCCAATTCCGGTTTGGTTCCCCAAAAGCGGCTGGAAAGTTGATAAAGCTTTGGTTTTGGGAATGGTCAGGCAGGAATCGGCATTTAAAGTTGATGCCAAAAGTCCGGCAGGAGCTCATGGCCTGATGCAGCTGATGCCTAATACTGCTTATCACATCACCAAAGATATCAGAGATAAGAGGGATAAAAGCCGACTGCTGCGAGCTGATTATAATTTGGAGCTGGGGCAGAAATATATTGAATATCTGTTAGGCAAGCCGTTTATTGAGGGAAATCTTTTTTATATGATAACTGCTTATAACGCCGGCCCCGGTAATTTGGTTAAATGGCAGAAAAAAACAAAATATAAAGATGATCCGTTGATGTTTATTGAGGCTATTCCCTCAGCGGAAACCAGAATTTATATTGAACGAGTCACCGCCAATTATTGGATTTATAATATCAGGTTTAATTTGGAGAATAATACTCTAAATGAGGTGGCAAACGGAAAATGGCCACTGTTGAAAAACCATTAATTTTTATCTGGAATCAAGCATAAAAATATGCTATAATCAGACTGTTAAACAATTAAATTTGTGTATTATGAAAGATATTATATGTCTTGTATGCATAATCGCTGCAATCGGTGTTTATGCATACTATTTGGTAGCAGCTCTTAGAATCGTTGATTTTAAAAAGCTGTTATTAAATACAATAGGAATAATTATCGGAGCAGGGCTTGTAGTTGCTATTCTCTTTTTTATCGGAGGAGCTTTGGCAGCAAGCAAGAGTTACCCAATGTGCGTGGTAGCGGCTATTATCTTTTTTATTGTCGCTATACGCTTCATCGCTCCGATAGCCGGCGTGGCCTTGGTGGGAGTAATTATTTACTTTGTTGGTGATTGGGTTCTCCATTTGCTGACGGTAAATATATTCTCCGCCGTCATAGGTGGAATTATCCTTATAACCGCTGCAAAGTGGTTTGGGTACTTTACCTACGGATGTGCTAATGCCATACGCAAATAAAAGAAGCCTGTTTTTCTTAAAATAAGAAAGACAGGCTTTTTTTATGCTCTTGTTTTCTTGGTTTGGGTGTTTATATCATAAGCAAACAATAACCAAAGAAAGGAAGAATGATGGAACTTTACTTATTTTTTGCTTTTTTGCTTTTTTATATTATTACGGCGGTTTTTCTCAAAAAAAATGTGCAGTATAAAATTTGGACCTCAGCTTTTATTATATCTTTTATCGTGACCTCAATAGCCATTGGGTTTGTGCGTTTGAGCAGGCAAGACGTGATGATGGATGCCAACCAAATTAATTGGTATTATATTTTGTTTTTGTTTGGAATGGTGTCGGTTGTTTTGGGATTGTTTAATTTGTGGATGTATCGCAAACCGTTGTGGCATATATTGTTTTCATCATCTGATGAGGAAGAAGACGAAAGTGATGATGATAAGTGATTTACATTTTTGATTTTTGATGCAAAAATACCAACAACATAAACATCAGATGAGGAAAATTATGATGACGGAATGTGATAAAAACGGTGGTTGCCGTTGCAAATGTAAGTTTGCCGCAGCAATTGTGGTGGCTTTGGGCTTGTTTGCAGCCGGCTTTTTTCCCGGTTGGTATTATTATCAGGCAAAAGTTAATTCTAATTTTGTGACGGTTAAAGGTTTGGCAGAAAAAGATGTTAAGGCGGATTTGGCAATTTGGAATATCAAATTTGTGGTAACATCGGATAATTTGGCAACGGCTCAACAAAACATAGCCTCGCAAAGAGCCATTATTTATGAGTTTTTGAGCAAGCAAGGTTTTAATAAAGAAGAGGTTATTGAGGGCAGGGTGGAAACCAATGATTTATTGGCGAATCCTTATCGTGGTAATAATACCGATATGTCTTCACGTTTTATTGTCAGTCAGAGCATAAAAGTTCGTTCCGGTAATGTTGATTTGGTTGATAAGGCTTTGCGTAACAACGGAGAATTGGTGGCAAAAGGTATTTCTCTTGAAAGCCAATATGGTTCTCCGGTTTCATATATTTTTACCAAGTTGAATGAAATCAAACCGCAAATGCTGCAAGAGGCGACACAAAATGCCGCTGCAGCTGCAGCCGAATTTGCAAAAAGTTCGGATAGCAAGGTGGGGCGTATTCGTCGTGCCAGTCAAGGAGTGTTTTCTATTTTGCCGCTTGAGCAAGCATCTGATGTCTCAGAAAGCCAGTCAATTAATAAAAAAGTCAGGGTTGTTTCAACAATTGAGTATTGGTTGGAGTAGGTAAAAATTAAAAAAGGGCTTTAAAAAGCCCTTTTTAATTTTGTTTATGCGAAATCCGCATATATGGAGACGGTTGATGGATATAAAATCCATCTTCATCTTTGGCAATTTGCCAAAGATGATCATTGTGAATGAAGTAGTCTCCGGTGTCCATGCCTTCTCTGGCAATTTCATTGACATCATATTTTTGGAAGATTTTTACATCTTCCGGGAATATTGGGGCGAAGAATAGTGTAGCTTCACCGGTTTTTTGATCTTCTCCGTATCCTATCCACATAGACGTTAGGTATTTTTTTACTCTACCTATGAGATATAGTTTACTGATAACAAAGTCCATGTTGATATATCCTCTCATTTCGGCTATTGCTTTAGCAATATTTTCATCACCGTTGATGGCTATTTTGTTGATGGTGAGACCTTGTCTAGGTTCATTCGTGAACATGTAATAATCATAGCCGGCGTAGATAATATTTTCATGCCCGAGAGGTTTAAATATTCCGTTGATTTGCAGGTTACGTAAATTGTCTGCATTATCTTTAAATATTGGGATACATCGATTGTATTTCTTTGCCAGTTTTGCCCAGATTAGAATTCCATATGCGTCATTGTCTTTAGGATAAAAAATACCGGGAATTGGTAATTCGGTATTTTTTTTGATGTCTTGGGAGAGGAAAAAATCCGCCTCTGAACTGCTGACGGCTACGCAATCGTCAGGAGTTTCCAAGTAAAGTTTTAGGTTATGCATAATAGTAAGATTATAAAAGTTAATAATATTTGTTTGATAAGTAGTTTAATCCGTTTTGGGAAATTTTGTCAATAATTAATATGCTAAATATGAAAAAACACCCTGATTTTAGGTCAGGGTGTTTTTTTTGCTTTTTTAGAATTGCTTATTCGGCAACTTTGAATTCAGACATGTGTTCAAGCAAAGAACGTTTTTCATTAACGTTTTCTTGAGCTTTGTTAACCAAGGTCTCATAACGTTCAGGATTTTGCTTGTTAACAATCTGGAAGCGGGTTTCATTAGCCATGTATTCGGCCAAAGGTTTGGTCGGGGCTTTTGAATCCAACATCAGAGGAGCTTTGCCTTCTTTGATGTTTTCCGGATTGTAACGATACAAAGGCCATGAGCCTGATTCAACAGCTGCTTTTTGGTGGTTTAGACCATCAGCAAGGTTGAAACCTTGAGCAATGCAGTGTGAGTAGGCGATAATGATGGACGGACCATCATAAGCTTCTGCTTCGTTCATGGCTTTGATAACTTGCGAATCGTTGGCACCAAAGGCAACTTGAGCAACATAAACATTGCCGTAAGACATGGCAATCATAGCCAAATCTTTCTTAGGTAAGGATTTTCCGGCAGTGGCAAACTTAGCAGATGCACCCATCGGAGTTGCTTTTGATTGTTGACCACCAGTATTGGAATATACACCGGTATCCATTACCAAAATGTTGATGTTTTTGCCAGAGGCAATAGCATGGTCAAGACCACCGAAGCCAATGTCATAAGCCCAGCCATCACCACCTAAAATCCATACGGATTTTTTAATCAGGTAGTCGGCCAATTTATCAAGATGTTTGGCTTCTTCACTGTTGATGCCTGATAATTTGGCACGTAATTCTTTTACCAAATCGCGTTGAGCATCAATTTCAACATCGGTAGATTGCGGGTTGTTTAAGATTTTTTCAACCAAATCAGCACCGATTTTATCTTTTAAGCCTTCAAGCAAGGTTTTGGCAAAACCGGTTTGTTGATCAATTGAAAATCTCATGCCAAGACCAAATTCGGCATTGTCTTCAAACAAAGAGTTTGCCCAAGCCGGTCCATGACCTTTTTCATCTTTGGCATAAGGTGTGGTCGGCAAGTTACCGGAGTAAATTGATGAACATCCGGTGGCATTGGCAACAACCATGCGGTCACCAAACAATTGAGTCAACAATTTAACATAAGGAGTTTCACCACAACCGGCACAAGCACCAGAGAACTCAAACAAAGGTTGAATCATCTGAGTGGTCTTGGGCAAGTTTTTGGTAACTTCGGTACGTTTTACATAAGGCAAAGTTTCAAAGAACTTCCAGCAAGCTTTTTGCTCATCAAGATGGTTTTCAATATGATCCATATTGATGGCTTTGCGTTCCGGATTAGCTTTGTTCTTAGCCGGGCAGGCTGATACACAGATGCCACAGCCGGTGCAGTCTTCAGGTGACATTTGCCAAATGAATTGTTTGCCGGCAAATTCTTTTCCTTTATAAGGAGCAGATTTGAAACCTTGAGGAGCATTTTTCAACTCTTCTTCCGTGGCAACTTTCATACGGATAACACCATGCGGGCAAACCAATGAACATTTGCCGCATTGGATACATGTGTCAGGATCCCATACCGGAATTTCTGTTGCAATGCAGCGTTTTTCATATTGGGTTGTACCTGTCGGCCAAGTACCGTCAACAACTTTTTCAAAAGCTGAAACAGGAAGCTCATTACCACGGTCGGCAATGATTTCACCGGTAACTTTTTGAATAAATTCCGGAGCATCAGCCGGAACCGGCAATGCACGGTGGAATTTGGAAGTAACGGTTGACGGATATTGAACTTTGTGCAAGTGAGCCAAAGAGGCATCAACAGCGGCAAAGTTCTTTTGAACAATGGCGTCACCTTTTTTGCTGTAGGTTTTTTTGATGGCGTTTTTGATTTGCTCAATAGCTTCATCTTTTGGCAAGATGTTTGAAATGGCAAAGAAACAAGCCTGCATAATGGTGTTGATGCGTTGGCCCATGCCAGTTTCGCGAGCAACTTCAACCGCATTAATGGTGTAAAATTCAAGCTTTTTGTTGATGATTTCTTCTTGAACTTCGATGGGGAGTTTGTCCCAAACTTCTTCAGCACTGTAAGGTGCATTCAAGAGGAAGGTTGCTCCCGGTTTGGCTATTTTCAAAATATCAACTTTAGCCATGAACGGGAATTGGTGACAAGCAACAAAGTCTGCCTTATTAATTAAGTATGCAGCTTTAATCGGATTGTCTGAAAAACGCAAGTGAGATGTGGTCATAGAACCGGATTTACGTGAATCGTAAACAAAATATCCTTGACCATATTTACCGGCATCTTCGGCAATGATTTTAATTGAGTTTTTGTTAGCACCAACCGTTCCGTCAGCACCTAAACCATAGAATACGGCACGAACTACGTCTTTGCCTTCAGTATCAATATCATCACTGTAAGGTAAAGAAGTGTTGTTTACATCATCGTTAATACCAACCGAGAAACCGTTGATAGGTTTGGCTGATGCCCCGTTATCATAAACGGCACGAACCATTCCGGGGGTGAATTCTTTAGATGACAAACCATAACGACCGCCATAAATGCGAGGCATGTTAGCAATCTCGCCATTAGCATGAGCTTGAGTTAAGGTTGCAACAACATCCAAGTACAAAGGTTCACCAATAGAACCTGATTCTTTGGTGCGGTCCAAAACGTTAACAACTTTTACCGATGCAGGCAAAGCCTTAACAAAAGATTTGGACGGGAAAGGACGATAAAGACGAACTTTAAGCAAGCCGACTTTGTAACCGTTGTTGTTGAGGTAAGTGATGGCTTCATCAACTGTTTCAGCACCGGATCCCATGATAACAATAACTTGTTCAGCATCGGCTGGGCCAACATATTCAACGGTTTTGTATTGACGACCGCTGATTTTGGCAAACTTATCCATTTCTTCTTGAACAATTTGTTCAACCTTATTATAGAAAGGATTAGCAGCTTCACGACCTTGGAAAAATACGTCAGGGTTTTGAGCCGTGCCGCGGATAACCGGAGCTTCCGGACGCAAGGCATTTTTGGCGTTGAATTGATAATCAACCCCTTCTAACATGGCACGCAAATCATCGTCTGAAAGTAATTTGATTTTTTTGATTTCATGTGAAGTGCGGAAACCGTCAAAGAAATGCATGAACGGAACGCGTGAACGCAAAGTTGATGTCTGTGCAATAGCGGCAAAGTCATGAGCTTCTTGTACGGAATTTGAGCACAACATTGCAAATCCGGTTTGGCGGCAAGACATTACGTCGGAATGATCGCCAAAAATAGACAAGGCATGGTAAGCCAAAGAACGTGCGGCAACATGCATTACGAACGGAGAAAGTTCACCGGCAATTTTATACATGTTGGGGATCATTAACAAAAGACCTTGAGAGGCTGTGAAAGTGGTGGTTAAAGAACCTGCCTGGATAGAACCGTGGCAAGCACCGGCAGCACCGGCCTCTGATTGCATTTCCTGAACTTCAGGGATTACACCCCAAAGGTTTTTTTGTTTGGCGGCAGACCACGCATCAGCCCATTCACCCATCGGAGATGATGGGGTAATCGGGTAAATAACGCAGACTTCGTTCATGCGGTGGGCAACGGAAGCTGCAGCTTCGTTACCATCCATCATTTTCATCTTAACTTCTGACATATTATATCCTTAAGTTACGGTTAATACTAAAAAAAGCCTTGAGATTAGACTGTTTTATGCCTGATCTGCCGGCTTTCCCTTTTTAAATAGAATCTTCTATGCGCGTTTTATATCACGTTATTTTTTAAAATACTAGTAAAAAAATCCCAAGTTTATAAATCAAAATGACAGCTTGGATTTAACGTATGTTTAAGATATATGCAATATAATAAAATAAAAATTTTAGGTGAAACATGAATTTTATTTTAGCTTCTTTTTTGCCGCCTTTATTTTTGGGTATGGCTGTCATAATTGAGAGTTTACTTTCTAATAAAACATTCAAACATCCAACAACTATGATTTTTTATGTGTCTATGATGAATGCTTTATTTTTGCCGTTATTGTTATTTTGGGGAATACCGACTTTACCATCTGTTAAAGTGTTTGCGTGTTATATGGGATGTGCTTTTGTTTATATAGCTTATTTGTATCCATATTATTTGGCAATGAAAGTGATTGATGCTTCGATTGTTGCTGCTTTATTTTCTCTTGGACAAATTACCGTGCCGATTATGGGGTATTTGTGGTTGGGGGAAAAGTTAGAATTTACTCAATATATAGGATTTGCGGTTATTATATTATCTTCTGTTGCTTTGAGTATTAAAGGAAATAAAATGCCGAAGCTTAATAAGGCTTTTTATTATATGATGTTTGCTGCCATTATTACTTCATTTGGCAGAGTTTTGGAAAAATATACTTTAAACATCGATGATAATTGGATTAATTTGGTTATTTATACAAGTTTACTTTCCGGATTTATGCCTTTGAGTTTTTTATTGGTGAAAAAATGGCGTCACGATATTGGTAAAAATTTTCCTCCGTATCTGCAAAAGTTTAAGATCTTTGCTATTAATGAATTTATATGTTTTTTAGGGACTTCAATAGGAATATATGCTTTATCTGGCCTTTCTCCGGTTGTTACCACTGCAGTGGGTTCAACTCAGCCTATATTTATGTTGTTATTGAGTATTTTTTTGTATAAGTATTTTGGTTTATCGGTTATGGAAAAAATATCTTATCAGGTGATGGTTAAAAAGTTATTTTGTTTTGTATTGATTATTTTAGGAGTAATGTTAACTTTAGAAGGTGTTTAATATAATTTTTACTTGATAACTTAATTTTTTTGATTTATCAAATTAATGTTATTTATAAGCTGCGGATATAGTTCAATGGTAGAACGTGAGCTTCCCAAGCTTAGGATACGGGTTCGATCCCCGTTATCCGCTCCAATTAAAAGAGTCTTGCTGATAACAAGGCTCTTTTTTTATGGCTAAATAAAAAAATATCATTCAAGGTGTTTAATTATTTAAAACTATATTTATATATACAGCGACTTTAAACTATCTGAAAGCTGTATTTTATGAAAAAAAATATTTTATCTTTAGCTGTACATTTACATTTGCATTATTTGGATATGTGGCATGAAATAAAAGGTTTTTTGGGTAATATGAGAGATTATCCTTATGATTTATTTGTGACAATGACTTTAGAAAATTTGGGAGTTATTGAAGATATTAGGTCTTTTTGTCCCGGGGCTAAAATTTGGATAGTAGAAAACAGAGGATATGATGTCGGACCTTTTATAGATTTTTTACATAAAATTGATTTGGATAATTATGATTTGGTGATGAAAATACATACCAAGAATACGGCTAAGGGATTAAATACTCATATTAATAAGTATATATTTACCAGAAAATTATGGTTTGAGACTTTAATAAATGCTTTGGTAGGTTCGTACAGGCAATTTAGTTTAAATATCTCTAAATTTAAAAATATATCTAAACTGGGAATGATTGGATCAAAATATTTGATAACTTCTGATTCAAAATACTCAGCTATGGTTAAAGATGATGTGGAACGTATTTTAAGTGAATGGGGGTATAAAAACGAGGTAATTAAATTTGTGGCAGGGACGATGTTTATATGCAGGAGTAAATTATTAAAGCCATTTAAAGAACATTATAGGCTGACAGATTTTGAAATTACAAAATCTGATGTTAAAGATGGTACCTTGTCTCATGTTCTAGAAAGAATGTTTGGTGTCGTTGTTGTTGCTAAGGGGTATGAAATTGCAGGTTTTGATAGGAAACATTTATGTATGTGGTATGCAGTATGGCAAAATATTAAAAGATTTGTTTATCAGCATAAAATTACTAAAAAGAATAATGAATTGATAAAAATTTTCAAACTGCCGATTTATCATCGTAAGCGTTTGTCATAGGAATATGAATAATGTTTAGGTATTTCTTTTATAAAATATTAAGATTATTGCATCTTATTTCTAAAGGAAGTTATAAGAAAAAGGTTACACCTTATTTAGCTAAAAAAAGAAAAATTATAAGATAATTGCTAAGTCTCAATTATTTGATAAAGAATGGTATTTGGACCATAATATTGATGTTAAAGAAGCAAAAATTGATCCTGTTCGGCATTATTTAAAACTTGGTTGGAAAGAATATCGCGAGTGTACACCAAATTTTGACGGCAGTCGGTACTTAATGACATATTCAGATATCGCGGCTGAAGGGGTTAACCCTTTGCTACATTGGGAGATGTATGGAAAAGCTGAGGGAAGGTATTTTTTTGATGTACAGAGTAATAAAAAAATAAAAGTAGCACCGGAAGAAAAAAATGGTTGTATAAAAAAAGTTGAAGTTATACCTGCTAAATTGTTTTTTCCGGTAGTAAAAAATCCATTGGTTAGCATTGTTATTTATGTCTATAATCAGGGGGAAAAAGTAAAAAAATGTTTGTGTTCTATTTTAAATTCAAATGAAAAAACGCCTTATGAAGTTATTATAATAGATGATGCTTCAAATGATAAAACTCCGAGTATATTGGTTAATGTTTCTAATATTAATGTTATCAGAAACGATAGAAAGCTTGGAATTGTGAGAAGTTATAATAATGTTATTGAGTATACCAAGGGAAAATTTTTGTACTTTTTAGATGCCAATTCGATTGTGCAAAATGATTGGCTGTTTGAAATGATAAAAGTTTTTTCTTTGCATGATGATACAGGGGTAGTAGGTTCTGTAATTATTAATCAAGATGGATGTTTGGAAGAATGTGGGATACAGGTTTTTAATGATTTTATTTATAAATCAAAAGGTGAAGATCCGGAAAGTTTAAGTAACAGGTATACAAAAAAATGTGATTTTGTATCATTTTATTCATTTTTAACAACAAAAGATTTATTTAATGAAATAGGCGGGTTTAGCTTTTTTGAACATTCAATGTATACAGCTGCAGATTTTTGTTTTTCATTGCAAGCAAAAGGGTATGGAGCATATGTCCAGCCCAAATCAATGATTTTGTTACAAAATAAAATTGATATTGATGAGAATATTATTGATATATCATTTTTTAAAAAATGGGGAGATATTTGTGCTGCCCATACATTTTATGATCCTAATAAAGATGAGACCGGATTAAAAAGAAAACCCGTAATTTTGGTTGTTGATGATCATTTTCCTCAATATGACAAGCATGCAGGAGGAAAAACGATATTTCAATTTATTAAATTGTTTTTAGCAAAAGGATTTAACGTAAAATTTTGTGCCTTAGATTGTGGTATAGAAAGGCCTTATTTTGATGATTTAGTGGATATGGGGATTGAAATTATAAGTAGAGAAAATATTCAAGAATGGATTAACAATAAATATGGTTATTTTGACTATATGTTTGTATCTCGCCCCATGGTAGCATTAAATTTCATGTTTAAAAATATTCGTACAAGAGGTGTTAAAATTTTATATTACGGGCATGATTTACATCATTTAAGGATGATGAGAGAATCGAAATTCAGTGATATAAAGAGTTATGATGATATTCAAAATATGAAAGATATTGAAAAGGCAATTATTTCTTTAAGTGATGTTGCATTATATCCTTCAATTATTGAAAAAAGATATCTTGAAAAAGAATATGGATTTGAAAATGTTGAAGTTATTACTCCATATTTATACAAAACGGAGGAGATGCCGGCTCACTGTGCCTTTGAAAATTCTGACGGTATATTATTCGTAGGTTCGGCTCATAGACCTAATTGGGATGGAATTAAGTGGTTTATAAACGATGTATTACCGATAGTTAAGAAGAAAATTCCTGATGTGAAGCTATATATTATAGGTTCTTGTTTGAGTGCAGATATTTATGATTTAGAGAGTGAAAATGTTAAGGTTTTAGGGTTTTTATCTCAGCAAGATTTAATAGATTTATATGCTAAAATAAAGGTCTCAATTGCTCCTTTGAGGTTTGGATCCGGTATAAAGGGAAAAATAATTGAAGCATTGTATTGTAGCGTACCGGTTGTTTCAACATCTGTAGGAATTGAGGGTATTAATGTTGTTCCTGAAATTATGTATGTTGCTGATGAGGCAAAAGATTTTGCTGAAAGAATAATACAAATTTATACAAGTAAAAAAGCGTGGAATAAGCGTTCTTTTTTGTTTAAGCGATTTATTAATGATAATTTTTCAGATGTTTCTGCAATGAATGTTTTTGATAAATTTATTTCTACGAAATTAAGAGATAATGGGGGAGAGATTAGGTAATGGAAATTTTATATTTTGCTCCAATAAGGTTATATCCTGATGGGCATGGGAATATTGCTACCGTTCATCAATATATCAAAAGGCTTAAATATTTGGGGCATAAAGTTCACTATGTTTATTTTGACGAGCAAAATTTATCAAAAGAAAATATATTTTTGATGCAAAAGTTTGTTGACACTTTAGATGTAATTAAGCGTATTAGAAATCCTAATTTTAAAAGAGATACAAAAGGATATTGGAAATTTGACACTCGTTATCAAGAGGGGCTCGGAGAAAAGATAAGAGATTTATGTCTTTTATATAATATTGATGTTGTTATTTGTACTTATATTATGCAATCAAAAATTTTAGAATATGTACCTGATAGAATTTTAAAAATTATTGATACTCATGATAGAATGGCAGATCGTCATCTGGCTTTGAAAGCTAATAATATTAAAGATGAATTTTTTTCTTGTACCAAAGAAGATGAGGCAAAATATTTATCAAGAGCAGATATCGTTTGGGCCAGGAGAGATGAGGAAACCTGTTTTTTTAATGAAATAATGAATGATAAAAAAGCTATTACGGTTTCTCATTTTGATAATCCTAATTTTAGAAATATAAAAAAAATAAAATTAAAAAAAATTGGTTTTTTAGCCAGTCGTAATAATGTTAATGCAAAAATGGTGATGGATTTTTCAGAGGCTTATTTGGAATATTCAAAATCATCAAAAAATAAAATAGAGATTATTATCGCCGGAGAGGTGAGGGATTTTTTATTAAAAGAAAAAGAGTTTATGCAAAAAATAGAAAATTCTCCGATTAAGTTGGTTGGAAGAGTTGAAAATGTTAAAGATTTTTATGAGCAAGTGGATGCAGTAATTGTTCCGATTACTTTTGGAACGGGAATTAATGTAAAAATGATAGAGGCAATGTCTTTTGGTTTACCGGTAATTTCAACTACTTGCGGGATTAAAGGATGTGGTGAAACTTCTTCAAAATATCATAAAGCAAAAGATTTGTTTGAGTTAGTTAAATTGATTGATAATTTGTATGAGAATCAAAATGATTTAGCTGATTTGGCCAAGTTGTCAAAACAAATATTTAATAAATTTTATGAAAAAAATTCTTATAATTTTGATAATTGTTTTACCAGGAAAAGAGTAGAGCAGAAACAAAAATCTCTTTTATGTTCTGGTTGTGGTATATGTGCCGGTATATGTACTAGTGATGCTATTGAGATGAAAATTAATAAAAATGGCTTTTATCGGGCGTGTAAGCAATCTGGTTGTATTGATTGTGGGGTTTGTGATAAAATTTGTTCAATTAAAAATAAGGCAAGTGCTCAAGATGCTGTTTTTTCAGATGCGGTATTTGGAAATTATAATAATGTATATGCTATATATAGTAATGATTTGAAAATCAGGACAAATTCTTCTACAGCCGGATTTATTCGTAATTTTTTGGCTTGTAATTTAAAAAGTTTTGATGGTGTTGTAGTCTTATGTGAAAGTGAAGATGCTCTTAAACCAGAAATAGAATTATTAAAAAGTGTAAGTGATGTCTTAGAAAAAACAGCTAAAAGTAAATATTTTTCGGTTGAAGTTTCTGAAATGGCTAAAATTTTGCGTAAAAACAGCGGACACTTTTTAGTTGTTGGTTTGCCGTGTCAGATAGCATCATTAAAAAATGCTCAAAAATTTTTGAAAGGCACATTCTTTTTCATAGAGCTTTTTTGCGGAGCAATATATTCATTAAATTTTATGAAAAATTATTTGAACTTTAAAGGATATGATAGTGTTAGCAGGCTTGATTTTCGTGATAAAATTTCCGGATGGCATAATTTTTCATTAACAATATTTAATAAAGACAAAAAAATAAGCACAAAAGCTAATGAAGATGAGTTTTATTTTGCTCAAAGGAATAAATTCTTTACACAAGAATCTTGTTTGAAGTGCTCTTATTGTTATGCCGGTGTGGGAGATATTCAGGTTGGTGATTTTTGGGGTAAGAAATATCAAAATAATGATAGCGGGGTTAATTTAGTTATAACCCGCAGTAAAAAAGCTGACGAGCTGCTTTTAAAATGTGGAGATTTTCAACTTATTAAATGCAGTATAAGAGATGTATATCAATCACAACCATGGTTTGTTGAATATTATCGTAGAAATATATTAAAAAGCCCAAATTTAAAACAAGGAGATAGTTTAGATGAAAAAATAACCTTAAATCAATTGGCATATTTGGGTATTGATGATGTTAAAAACATCAAAGAAAATTACAAAAATATTTTTGATACTTTTTCAATAAACAAAGTAAAAAGATTAAAATTGTTTAAAAAATCATTTTTAATAATAACTCCTGATTCTTCTTTGGGATCATTTGGGGATCAGGCAATGATGCTTACTCTAATATCAAAAATAAAGGAAAAGTATTCAGATTCTGATATAGCTCTTTTTAATGTGTATCAAGATAATGAAGATGGGGTGTTACTTAACGAAGGTTTTGATATTGTTAATTATTATCCGAATGGAAATGTGATAAAATCTTTTTCTGATATTATTGAAGGGTATACGGATATTTTGATTGTCGGTGCCGATATCTTGGATGGCGGATGTGGAAAAGAAAATTCTTTTTTATATTTTGAGTTAATTAAAATGGCTCATAAAAAAGGAAAAATGTTCAGATACAAGGTTTCTCTTTTAATAAGACGCAAGATAATGAGATTATTGATGAAATAAGGAAAATTTCTCTTTATGCAAGGCTTAATGTCAGAGATGCTTATAGCTATGAACGTTTAAAGAAGCATGGGTGTGTTAATTTAAGGCTTGTAGCCGATATGGCTTTTTGTTTTGATGAAACTAAATTTAAAATAAATAATTATGCTTATAGTTTAGGTAATGATATTAAAAAATTAAAACAACAGGGAAAAACGGTAATCGGTTTGCATTTAGCAAGAAGTAAAATGGAAGGTTATAAAGATTTTTTGCAAAAAATTGTTGATGTTTTAATTCTTTATAAAAATATTTTTATAGTTATTTTGCCACATGATTATCGTGAATATGAAAATAAGTATTCTGATTTTGAAATGGCAAATTTAATTGAGCAAAATCTAAAAAAGAATAATATTGATTGTCTTAATGCATATGATTTGGGTTCAGAGGCCAATGTAAAATATATAACAAAATATTTAGATTTGTTAATTACATCCAGAATGCATGTAGCTATAGCGGCGTTAAGTCGCAATGTTCCGGTCATAAGTTTTGTTTATCAAAATAAGTTTGAAGGATTATATGCTATGTATGACTTCAAACGTAATCTAATGTTTGATGGTAATAGTTTTGAAGAGGGCTCTTTAAAAGAAGCCATAGATTATGTTTTGGCACAAGATTTTTCTCAAATGATGTTGGGGGCAAATAAAAAGATAAAAAAATTATCCGAAAAGAATTTTGAATTTGAGAATATTAATCATAAGAATATTAAAGAATATAAAATCAGTGTCTTGATTGTGACATATAATCAGGAACAATATATAGCAAAGGCAATTGAGAGTGTATTGGCTCAAAATTGTCAGCATATATTTGAAATTATAGTTTCCGATGATGGGTCTACAGATAAAGCGTTAATGATTGTGGATAAATATCGGAAAAAATATCCTGACTTAATAAAATTAGCAACTTCTGAACATGTAATAAAATCAAATGAAAAGATTGGTAAGGATAAAGTACACGCGAGAATTCGTGCAAATTATGTTCGCGGAATAAATGCTTGTTCGGATAAAGCTGATTATATTGCCATTTTGGAAGGAGATGACTATTGGTATCCGGATAAAATGAATTTTTTGGCTGATTATTTTATGAATTTACGGGCTGATGAAAAAAATATTCTTTGATTTTTCATAAATATAACGAGCTTATAGATGAAAAAGAGAGAAAGAGAGATTACAAATATATTGATGATTGTGATGTTTTTATTGAAGATGAGATACTTGATTATCAAGTAAGAAATTTATCTTGTTGTATATATGATGCAAAGATTTTAAAAGCCGTGGCTTGTCGTTTTATTGATGCTCCCGGAGTTGATCATATTTTAAATTTGATGGTTATGGAATATTTGCCGGCTAGGTTTGTTAACAAAGAATTATCAGTTTATAGGGTTTCAGATGAAAGTGTTTGGATCAGCATGCCAAAGGATTGTCAACTTTTGGCAAGTATTAACAGAAGATATGAAATGAACGAATTTTTGAATAATAAATATAAGGATGCTTTTGATAAAACAATTAATGATCATTTGTTATGGTTGTCCAAATGTAGGAAAATATTATCTTAGTTGAGGAAAAATGGTAAAACAAGCTGTTATTTTAGCCGGAGGTTTTGGAACCAGGTTATCCCATGTAGTACATGATGTTCCAAAACCAATGGCACTGATAAGAAATAAGCCGTTTTTGGATTATCAAATAGAACTATTACAAGCAAACGGTTTTGATAATTTTTTGATATTAACCGGATATAAGTCGGAGGTTATTGAAGATTATTATATACAAAAGAAAAATATAAAATGCTTCAAGGAAGAAAAACCTTTAGGTACCGGAGGTGCAATTATTAACGCATATTCTGAATTACAAGATGAATTTTTGGTTATAAACGGAGATACTTTTTTTGATATTGATTTTAATATATTAAGTGATTTTTCTTGTGATAAGGAAGTCGTTATGGCTTTAAGGTATTCAAAAGAGATTTCTCGTTATGGTTTGGTTAATATTGACGATAATTTTAATATAAATAATTTTATTGAAAAAGGTGATTTGCCCAAAAATTGTATAGATGGTTATATAAATGGTGGAATATATTATATTAAAAAATCTGTTTTGAAAGAAGAGTATTTAAAATTTAAAAATGAAAATATTTCAATGGAAAATGATGTTTTTCCAAAGTTGATTGAAAATTCAAAGTTATTTGGTTTGCCGATGGGTGGGGCATTTATTGATATAGGTATTCCTGAAGATTATTATAAAGCACAGGATTTTATACCTAAAGTTATTATTCAGGAAAGAAAACCCGCATTGTTTATAGATAAAGACGGAACATTAATTGTAAACACAGGATACCCCAACGGTAGAGATATTGAAATAATTTTACCTATGGTTGATGTGGTAAAATCATATTATGATAAAGGATATAAAATTATTATAGTAACTAACCAAGCCGGTTTGGCCAAAGGAAAATATGAATATCAAGATATGATGGATAATATAAAGGCAATAAGTGATTTTTATGATAATGAAGGAATAAAAATTTTCGGGTTTGAATATTGTCCATATCATAATGACGCAAAAATTGCAGATTATAAATATATTTCAAAGGCCAGAAAACCTGATCCGGGAATGATTCTACAGGCTTGTGAAAAAACACGCATTAATCTATCCAAGTCTTTGATGATTGGGGATAATTTTGATGTAGATAATATAAAGTTACCATATTTAAAATCAATAATTTTAGGAGAGTGTAATGTTTGATATAAAAAGGTATATAAATGACAGCACTAGGACTAAACAGAAAATTATAGAAAATGATAAATTGTTACAACAAGTAGAAGGCGTGGCAGAAACAATAGTAAATTGTTATAAAAATGGAAATAAAGTTTTAATAGCCGGAAATGGGGGATCTGCTGCTGATGCCCAACATTTTGCGGGAGAATTGGTGTCAAAGTTTTATTTTGACAGACCAGGTTTAAGTGCGTTTTCCTTAAGCACGGATACATCAGTTTTAACTGCGATCGGGAATGATTATGGTTATGAAAAATCATTTTCCAGGCAAGTACAGGCTAGTGGTAAAAAAGGGGACATCTTTATCGGAATATCAACTTCAGGAAATTCAAAAAATATTGTTTTGGCAATTAAACAAGCTAAAGAGCAAGGATTAACCACAATTGCTTTGGTGGGTAAAAAAAGTGTGAAATGGATGATTTATGTGATTACGTGATAAAAATTCCATCAAATATAACACCAACGATTCAAGAATCTCATTTGATGATTGAGCATATAATTTGTGCAATAGTTGAAGATAAAATTTTTGGGGATGTGGGCTGTAAAGTCATTGGTTGATAATTATATAATTAAAGCTAATATTATTGAAAGGTGTTGATTATGATAATTAAGGCCAAAGCTCCTTTAAGAATAGGATTTGCAGGAGGAGGAACAGATATTTCTCCGTATTGTGATGAGTTTGGCGGTAGTATATTGAACGCGACTATTAATATGTATGCATATGCAGTAATTGAGCCGTTAAATAATAACATGATAATATTATCAAGTAACGATAGGGGTGAGTATTTTGAATGCGTTTCAACAGAATTTATTGAATATGACGGTATATTGGATTTAGTTAAATCTGTTTATAATCGCATAATCAAAGATTTTGCGTTAAAGCCTTTATCTTTTAAGTTGTCAACTTATGTAGATGCTCCGGCGGGATCAGGTCTTGGATCAAGTTCCACTTTGGTTGTTACTTTGGTAAAAGCTTTTGTTGAATGGCTTAATCTTCCTTTGGGAGAATATGATATTGCTCAGTTGGCTTGGTCTATAGAACGTGAAGATATGAAAATGAGCGGAGGGTTACAGGATCAATATGCTGCTGCATTTGGTGGAGTTAACTTTATGCAATTTAAAGGGAACAAGAAAGTTATAGTTAATCCATTACGCATTAATAAGTCATATTTAAATGAGTTGGAATTTAATTTATTGTTGTACTACACAGGAACCAGCAGGCTTTCAAGTAAGATTATTGATACTCAGATTAATAATGTGAAAAGCAATACAAAAACGACATTGGAAGCTTTACATAAAATAAAACAATCATCATATGATATGAAAGAAGCTTTACTTACGGGTAAATTGGATGATATGGGTTATTTGTTAAATGAGGCATGGATGAGTAAAAAAGCTACAAGTTCTTCAATATCCAACCATATTATAGATGAGTTATATGAAAAGGCAATTGATGCCGGAGCTATCGGCGGTAAAATATCTGGTGCCGGCGGTGGAGGATTTTTTATGTTTTATTGTCCCGGAATTACGAGATATAAGGTTATGGATGCTCTTAATAAATACAACGGGGAGTTTAAAACTTTTTCATTTTCAAAATGCGGAGTACAAAGCTGGAAATATCAGTAATTTATTTAGAATAAAAAAGCCCTCATTTGAGGGCTTTTTTTGAGGTATTATTTTTTTCCTGGCTTTACATAAGCTATGGCAGAATGTTCGTCGCAATACGTTTGTCCAATGCGAACTTTCTTGCCACAGAAACGGAAATTTTCATCTTTGGGATCACCTAAAGGCCAACGACAAGTATGATTGTCTAATTCCGTTAAAGAAATATTTTGTTTGGGTTGGCTATTCTCTTTGGAAGAAAGTTTAGGCATAAATTTGGGTTCAAAAGAAGTTTTTTCTTCTTTTATGGTTTTATAGGTCGGAGTTGTAGCTTTAGGTGCTTCAGATTTCGGAGCTTCAAATTTAGTATTTTCAGCTTTTGGCTTATTTTCTTTTACAGGAGATGTCTTCGGGGCAGCAGTTTTTTCTGCATCGCTTTTTTTCTTGATTGGTGAAGGTCTGCCAGACAAGCCTAAACGGTGAACTTTACCAACAATTGAATTCTTAGAGACATTTAAACGTCTGCCGATTTCACCCGTAGTGAGACCTTCTTTCCACATTCTTTTTAAGTCTTCAACCATTTGATCTGTCCATGCCATAGCAAAATCTCCTTATCAGAAAAGCTTTTAACTATATTGATACTATGTTATATTTTTCTGCGAGTCCAGATTATTTTTTATTTATTTGTTATTTTTTAGGATTTTTGAGGTTATATTTTAATAAAATGATTTTTATTAGAGGGCGAATCATGAAAAAACACGTGTTTGGTAGCTATTTATTGGGGGTTTGTATTATTTGTCAAAATGCATTAGCACAGGAAATGGTTTTGAAAATTGATACTAATATTGAAACCTCTGTTAGTATTTATAATCAAAATATGGCAATGGTACGAGATGTGCGTAAAGTTGATTTGCCACCCGGAATATCAAAAATTGCATTTGAAGGGGTTGCAAGACAAATGCAACCGGAAACATCTGTGCTTTCGGGTAATGAAATTGCTGTTTTGGAAAAAAATTATGAATATGATTTGTTGTCATATAATAATATTTTAGAGGAAAGTGTGGGACAAAAAGTTAAAACCGTGACTTTAAATCCGCAAACCGGAGCTAATATTTTTGATGAGGCGGTTCTAATTAGCAGTAATTATGGAAGTCCTTTGTTGAAGTTTGATTATGGTATTGAAGGCGTTTTTCCCGGACGCGTAGTTTTTGAAAATTTGCCAAAAAATTTAAGAGTAAAGCCGACATTAGTTGCTAAGATTTTATCAGAAAACGGTGGGCAAAAAGATTTAAGATTATCTTATTTAACAGGAGGATTAAATTGGCAAGCTGATTATGCAGCGGAAATAGCAGATAATGGTACGATGTTTTGGCAGGGATGGGTAAATTTGGATAATCAATCAGGTGCTGATTATAAAAATGCATCCATAAAGTTGGTGTCAGGAGATGTTAATGTGCAAAATAATGCTGTTACTCCTCAACCCAGAGTTATGTTGGCTGCCAAATCAATGGCAACAGACATGGTTAACGAAGCTTCCGTGGCGGGAGGAATGCCAGCACAAAGTCTTGGCGAATATTATGTATATAAGTTACCTTTTAAAACGGATATTTTAGATAAACAATCCAAGCAAGTAAAGTTGATGGATACAAAAACAGTAAAATATAAGACGATCTACAAGCTGGAATCTCCGTTGTTTTTATCAACATATGGACAGGGGGGAGAATTTAAGAGAGTTCACCCTGATTTAATTTATAAAATTATAAATGATAAAGAAAACGGACTAGGTTTGCCAATGCCAGAAGGAACAGTGCGTTTTTATGAAAAAGGAAGTGATGAAAATATAGAATTTGTCGGAGCAGCAAAAATGCCTCAATTGGCTGACGGAGCTGAAACAGAATTGGCTGTCGGAAAAAGTTTTGATTTATATGCGGAAGGGAAAGTTATAAATCAGCAAAAAATTGCTGAAAAAACTTCAGAGTTTGATGTTAAAATAATTTTTTATAATGCTAAAGAAGATGCTGCTGAAATTATTTTTGAACAAGCATATTCCGGAAATATTTCAATTGTTGCAGAGAGTTTGGAATCTACAAAAGAACAGGCCAATGTTTTGCAATGGAAAGTAAATGTTCCGGCTAAAGGGAAAGTCGTTTTAACCTATAAATTGAGGCTGAGTCGTAACTAAATGCGTAAGTTGATATTAATCGTTTTATTTTTATTGGTCGCGACAATAAGTGATTTATTTGCGGCTATGGCTGATTATAAAGACGATTTTGAGATTAATCTTGAGAAAGACAAAATTCCTTCTTTGCAGGAATTGGAAAAATTTTTTTATAAAGAGAGTACTCTTTATAGCCCCAGATATAAAAGTGTTTATGATTTGTTGGGGAATTTTGATAGTGAGTTTTATCAAATATCTAAAAATTACGGTAGATCGGAAAAACGTCTTAAATGGCCGCAAGAGGATCAAATTATAGCGATTTTGGAAAAACTGCCAAAAGAAATGTATCCTTATATCGGTCCGATGTTGTTTGAAGTTCCAGGAATGTCAGAAAAAGTTTTGAATATGCCAGGTATTAAAGAAACGAAAAATAAGTTTCCAAAAGTTATTGCCGAACAACTTAAGGATGTTGAAGATATAGAGTTCTTGTCTCCATTTTTGTATTATATTTTGATGCCTGAAGTTTGGCCGGAAAATTATCGACGTGTTGAATTACCGCAATTAAAAGATATGCATCCCAAGGTTAATTATGATGAAAATTTTTATTTAGCTTTGAAAAAAATAGTTTTACCGGAAAATTATATGCCTGGAAATAAAAATTCCGGTGTGGGTAAAAGTGATTTGAGGACAATTAATCCTACACCTGATACATTATTGACGGCCGCTGATGTTGCAGCCTTTGCCAGAACCATTGATGCAACACAAAATTGGTTTAATGATAACATATATGAATTGTCTCGTGTTACATCAATGTGGTTAAATTATGATAATGAAAAAGGTGATGAAACCGTTCCGGGAATGAAAGATATGGTTAATCCTTGTCAGAGATTGGTACAAAAAGCACAAATTTTAGGTAAAGAAAGAGAATTGGCAGCATTGGTTGCGGGAGAGGGATGGACATTGTATGAATGGGCTTACACTTGTGATAAAACCATAAAAGCTTTTCGTTTGGGACACATATCATCAACTATGGTACAAGCTTTACGGATGTATAGAAGCGGGGTTTATGATGAAGAAACTGAAAAACTTTCTCCACAGATGAGGGCTTGGCGTTTTTCAACCATGCAGGCAATATCCGAAATGTATAATGCTCCGTTGTCTGATGTTAAAGAAGTCAGGAAAAACAGGATTTCAGTAAATGAAAAGCTGAAAAATTACGGTTATAGGCTTTTCGGAGTTACTTTAGGACTTTTTGAATAGAGTCGCGATTTTTTGTAACTTATTGATATGGCTTATTTTTTGTATTTTTTTCTTGCATTTTGTTTTTTATGTATGTATACCAAGCAAGAAACATTTTTTTAATTAAAAAACGGGATAAATAAAATGGCACGTGTTACGGTTGAAGATTGTATTGATAAAATTCCTAATCGTTATGAGCTTTTGATGGTTGCAGCTCAAAGGGCAAGAGATATTTCTGCTGGAGCTCCTTTAACAGTGGCTAGAGATAACGATAAAAACTCAGTTGTGGCTTTGCGTGAAATTGCAGAGGAGACGGTTAGCATTGAAGAATTACAACGTTCTTTGGTGATGGGACTGCAAAAATATGTTGAAGTTGAAGAACCTGAGGAAGAGGAATTGGAAATTTTGGCAGCTGAAAAAGAGTTGGCAGATTTAGATGATCAATTTACAGGTTTATTACCGCAATCAGAAATTGATGATAATATGCAAATTCACGGTGAAGATGACGTTTTGGACATGGATGCCGATACAGATTCCAGCACAGACTTAGATTTAGATAATGGATTTGAAGATGATTTGTCTGGTGATGATGCTTTTGATGGCGGTGATGATTTTGAAGATGAAAATTAATTAATTTGTTGCAATAAAAACTCCAGAAGTTTAGACTTATTTAAGAATAAAGATGGTAAGCTGACTTCTGGAGTTTTTTTATGTAAAATAATAAGGTTGTTTAAGTTAAATGTTAAGACAATACGAACTTGTTGATTTGGTTAAATCGTATGACCCTAATGCTGATGAAGATGCATTAAACAGGGCCTATGTGTTTGCAATGAAAAAACATGGGGCACAATTGCGAACATCCGGGGATCCTTATTATTCACATCCGGTGGAAGTTGCCGGTATTCTGACTAAGTTTAAGCTTGATTGCACATCTATTATTGCGGGTTTATTGCATGATACGGTTGAAGATACAGATACGTCAATAGAAGAGATTCGTTCTTTGTTTGGTGATCAGGTTGCTCAAATCGTTGACGGATTGACAAAATTGGCGATGATTGAGCAAAAATCAGCTAATAATAAGCAAGCAGAAAACTTTCGTAAGCTTTTACTGGCAATGTCTGAGGATATCAGAGTATTATTGATTAAGCTGGCTGATCGTTTGCATAATATGCGTACTTTGCATTATTGTGCACCGGAAAAAAGAGCTAGAATTGCGAAAGAAACTTTGGATATTTATGCTCCTTTGGCTGAACGTATAGGAATGCAGGAAGTTAAAACCGAGTTGGAAGAGATTGCTTTTAAGGAACTGCATAAAGAAGCATATGAATCTATACAGGCTCGTTTAAACTTTTTGAGAGAGCAAGGCAGTAATTTAGTACCAAAAATTATTAATCAGTTACAAAAAGACATGGAGGAAAACGGGATAAAGGCAACCGTTTCGGGAAGAGAAAAATCTCCGTATTCCATCTGGCGTAAAATGCAACAAAAGAATGCTTCTTTTGAGCAACTTTCAGATATTATGGCGTTTAGAATTATTGTTGATGATGTGGCGTCTTGTTATCAGGCTTTAGGGGTTGTTCATAGTAAATATCATATGGTGCCAAGACGTTTTAAGGATTATATTTCAACGCCAAAGCCAAATGGTTATAAATCTATTCATACCGGGGTTATAGGGCCTGAAAATACACGTATTGAAATTCAAATCCGTACACAAGAAATGCATGAGGTGGCGGAAAAAGGTGTGGCAGCACACTGGGCTTATAAACAGGGAGAAAAGGTTGTCGGAAAGAATTTCCGTTGGATTAGGGAGTTGTTGGAAATTCTTGATCAGGCATCGAATCCGGAAGAGTTTTTGGAAAATACCAAATTAGAGATGTATAATGATCAGGTATTTTGTTTCACTCCAAAGGGTGATTTGATTGGACTGCCGATTAATTCAACGCCGGTTGATTTTGCGTATGCTGTACATTCGTCTGTTGGTGATACTTGCGTCGGTGCCAAGATAAACGGAGAAATTCGTCCTTTGAGGACCGTTTTGCAAAATGGTGATCAGGTTGAAATTTTAACATCCAAAGCTCAACATCCATCAACCGAGTGGGATAGATTTGTTGTTACCGGAAAAGCAAAAGCTGCTATTCGTCGTTATGTAAGAGCACACAAAAGAGATCAGTTTATAACTCTCGGACAGCAACTTTTGGAAAGGACTTTTAAAGGCGAAAATCTTGATTTTAACGAAAAGTCATTGGTAAATGTTTT
The DNA here is from genome assembly GCA_944391685.1 of uncultured Alphaproteobacteria bacterium. Classification (GTDB taxonomy): domain Bacteria; phylum Pseudomonadota; class Alphaproteobacteria; order RF32; family CAG-239; genus CAZU01. The sequence continues at coordinate 42,256 of CALXUM010000002.1, read as the reverse complement.
GCCGAATTTTGAAGCCGAATCGATAGATGATATTTATGCTAAAGTCGGAGAGGGATTGGTAACCGCTTGGGATGTTATGAAGGCCGTTTATCCTGCTTATAAACAATCTAAGCTGGGAAAAGTGGTTAAATCATTTAAGATGCCCGGTTTTGGTAAAACTCCCAGAAAAGATAGATCTAAGGCTGAGCCACTTAAAATTAAAGGGCTTATTCCGGGAATGGCTGTGCATTTTGCTGGGTGTTGTCATCCTTTGCCGGGAGATAGAATTGTCGGAATTGTTACTACCGGAAAAGGCGTGGCTATTCATACAATAGATTGTAGGTTGTTGGAGAAATTTGCCGATGAACCTGAAAGATGGTTGGATATTTCTTGGGGTGATGCGGCGGATGATACACCTCATATAGGTCGTTTGAAGGTTATGTTGGCAAATGAACCGGGAGCTTTGGGAGAACTATCAAATCTTGTGGCTAGGAGTAACGGAAATATAAGTAATTTGAACATCGTTAACCGAACGGTTAGTTATTTTGAGCTTTTGGTTGATGTTGAGGTTAAAGATTTAAAACATTTAACAGATATTATTGCGGCGTTGAAAGCGTCAAAGGTGGTTTCTTATGTTTCTCGTTCAAATCAATAAGGGTTTAGATTAAAATGATTGTCGGTTTGGGAACTGATGTTGTAAATGTAGAAAGAATAAAAAAAATTTATAAAACTTTCGGTAATCGTTTTATAAGTAAAGTTTTTACTTTGGCAGAGCAAAAAGAAATTGAAAGTTTGGGTGATTTTGAACAGAAGAAAATTTGTAAACTTGCAAAGTTGTTTGCGGCTAAGGAATCGGCTGCAAAGGCTCTGGGAACAGGATTTAGTGAAGGAATCTCTTGGCAAGATATAGAGATAAGTCATGATGAAAAAGGAAAACCTTTAATTGAGTTGAAAAATAAAGCTTTGGAAAAGGCTTGTCGTTTGACAGAAGGAAAAAAATGGCGTGCTTTGATATCTGTGAGCGACGATTATCCATGGGCACAGGCTATTGTTATTATTGAAAAATATTGTTGAGTTAATGAAAAAAAAGTTTATTATGGCAAAAAACTGATAATTTTTAAGATGTAAAAGAGGATTTTTATGGATAAGGAAGAAAGCTGGGGCGATACCCTTAAAACAGTTATTTATGCAGTTTTGATTGCAGTGTTTATCAGGACAGTATGGTTTGAACCTTTTAAGATCCCGTCGGGGTCAATGTATCCTACTTTATATGTCGGGGATTATTTGTTTGTTTCAAAATATACTTATGGTTATTCCAAACATTCTTTGCCTTTGAGTATTCCTTTGTTTGAAGGAAGGGTTTGGTTTGATGAGCCACAAAGAGGCGATGTGGTGGTTTTCAAGTTTCCGCAAGATAATAAGACAGATTTTATTAAAAGAGTTATCGGTTTACCGGGAGATAAAATAAAACTTGAAAACGGTCGCTTGTTTATTAACGGAAAGATGGTTGAGCGTGAAAGAATTGATGATTTTATTTTGAGAGATAAATTTGGCAGTGCTATAAGATATCGTCAGTATATAGAAACTTTACCGGAGGGAAAACAACATAAAATATTGGAGATTTCAGATCAAGGCAATTATGATGATTTTGCTGAATTGGAAGTTCCGCAAGGTAATTATTTTATGATGGGAGATAATCGTGATCAATCTGATGACAGCCGCGGGAATGTCGGCTTTGTTCCTGCTGAAAATTTGGTTGGTAAAGCCAGATTTTTATTCTTTTCGCATAATGATGAAGATGCATGGTATAAGCCTTGGACTTGGCCCAAGAAAATAAGATGGGAAAGGTTGTTTGATAAGATAAATTAATTAGAAGAGTTTTTGATGGAAGAATTAGAAAAAATTTTGAAACATCAATTTAAGAACAAAACGCTGCTGAAAAAAGCCTTAACGCACAGCAGCGTTAATTCGCATGTGGCAGAAAATTATGAACGATTGGAATTTTTGGGTGACAGAGTTTTAGGTATGGTGGTTGCGTCATTATTGTTTAAGCTTTTTCCGCATGAACCGGAAGGAAATTTGTCGCAAAGATTTACCGGATTGGTGTGTAAAGAAACGGTATCACAAGTCGCAAAGACTTTAAAACTGGAAAAGTATTTAGTGGTTGAAAGTGATGAAATTCGAGATAACGAAAATGTTCTTTGTGATGTTTGTGAAGCGGTTATAGCGGCAATTTATGTCGATGCCGGTATTGATGCGGCAATAGAGTTTGTGAATAATCATTGGCGTGAATTGATTGATAAAAATGTGGCTCCGCCCAAAGATGCCAAAACATTATTGCAAGAAGTTGCACATGCCAAAAATTTGGGGACTCCTCAATACGAATTAGTTTCTAAAGAAGGGAGCGAGCACGAGCCGATTTTTCATATTGCGGTAAGTTTGAAAAACAAAGGGCAAGAAGTTGGGCAGGGGCGTAATAAAAAATTGGCTGAATTTGCTGCTGCAGCTAAAATGCTGGAAAGATTGAAGCATGGCTGAGCAAATGACCAGATGTGGTTTTGTGGCATTAATCGGGGCTCCTAATGCCGGAAAATCTACCATTACCAATAATTTTGTTGGTTCAAAAGTTTCAATAGTATCACCTAAAGTGCAAACCACAAGAACAATGGTTAAGGGTATTGGTATTTATGAAAACACACAAATAATATTTGTTGATACTCCGGGTATATTTAAGCCTAAAAGGCGTTTGGATAGAGCGATGGTAAGTTCGGCATGGGATGGTGTCGGAGATGCTGATATGGTGGTTTTGGTGGTTGATGCCAAAAGAGGTTTTGATGATGAAACCAAAAGCATTGTTGCTCGTTTGAATAAACGTAAAATTGAAGCAGTTTTACTTATAAATAAAATAGATTTGGTACAAAAAGAAAAGTTACTTGCTTTGAGTAAAGCTTTGAATGGAGAAGGAACGTTTAAGGAAACTTTTTTTGTTTCGGCCGAAACGGGACAAAATATGGATATGTTTTATAAATATGTTGCGGATAATTTACCAGAGAGCCCGTGGTATTATCCTGAAGATCAAATTTCAGATATGCCGTTGAAACTTTTGGCGGCTGAGATTGTGCGTGAGAAGTTGTTTTTATTTTTAAGGCAAGAATTGCCTTATGCTCTTACGGTTGAACCAGAACTGTGGGAACGTCGTGATGACGGATCAATAAGGGCAGAGATAACGATATATGTTGAAAGAGATAGTCAGAAAGTTATTGTTTTGGGACGCGGTGGTACAATGATTAAAAAAATAGGACAGGCTGCCAGAAAAGAAATTGAAGAATTATTGGAAGAAAAGGTGCATTTGTTCTTATTTGTTAAAGTTAGAGAAAACTGGCAGGAAGATGCCGGAAGATATAGTACCTGGAATCTTAATTTTAATGCTTGATTCGTTGTTTGAATGAATTTTATAACCGCCTAATCGGCGGTTTTTTGTTGTCTGTGTGAAAATTGGCACGACTTTTGCATATGTTGTAGCAACAAGTTTTAAATTATCCAAAACTATTGGGGAGAATATAATGGATAATACAAATTATATAGCATTGTCGCGTCAGATGGCTTTATGGAAACAAATGGATATGGTTTCCAATAATATGGCCAATATGAATACTACTGGTTATAAGCAAGACGATGCCGTTTTTACTTCTTATTTGGTGCAAACGCCAGAAGCTAAAGGAGTGGGGAGTGCGCCGTTATTTTTTACCGAAGATTTTGGTAATTTTCAGGATTTTGCCGAAGGTCCGATTGTAGAAACAGGTAATACTTTTGATTTGGCAATCAAAGGTGATGCTTTCTTCTGTGTGGAAACCGATCAGGGAGAAAAATATACTAGGAAGGGTGTGTTTTCACTTAATGCCGACGGAATGATGGTAACCGAAGACGGAGCAGCAGTTTTATCAGAAAATGGTACACCATTCTTTTTTGCACCCGGTGAAAAAGAAATTTCCATTACCGAGAGTGGTGATGTTATTACGGAAAACGGGATCATCGGTCGTTTGAAGTTGGCAAGTTTTGCCGATAATCAAAAATTATTAAAAACAGCTGGAACAATGTTTGAAAATGTTGCCGGTAACGCAATGCAGACCGGAAACGAAGATGCAATTATTGTACAAGGAGCTTTAGAAAAATCAAATGTCAATCCGATACTTGAGATGACAAAGCTGATTAAGGTTCAGCGTTCATATGAATATGTTCAGCAAATGATAGATCAAGAACATGATCGGATTTCAAATACAATTTCAACTTATGCGGAACTCGCTTAAATTTATTAGGGGAATAAAATCATGAGATCTTTGGATATTGGTGCAACCGGAATGCTAGCTCAACAAACCAATGTTGATGTGATAGCAAATAACCTGGCCAACATGAACACAACGGCTTATACCAAACGTCGTGCCGAGTTTAATGACCTTTTGTATCAAAATATTATCAGACCGGGGGCTTCATCTTCAGCCGATAATACGATTGTGCCGTCTGGTATTCAGCTCGGTTTGGGGGTTAGGGTTGCTGCCGTTTATCGTATTACCGACGGAGAAGGTTTAACCAACACCGGAAATGACTTGGATTTAGCAATCAGAGGAAGAGGTTATTTTCAGGTAGAATTACCGGAAGGAAAAGGAACTGCTTATACCCGAGATGGTGCTTTTCAGCGTAACGGCGACGGAGTTATTGTTACCCATGACGGTTATATTGTTCAGCCGGAAATTACCATTCCTGATGATGCGGTTGAAATTTATGTGAACAACTCAGGAGAAGTTTGGGTTAAGCAAGATGGGGAAACCGATGAAGTAAATGTCGGGCAGCTTGAGTTGGCAACCTTTGTAAATGAAGCAGGACTTGAAGCTATCGGAAACAACTTGTTTACACAAACGGAAGCTTCAGGTGATCCGATCTTGGATAATCCTGACAGTGAAGGTTTTGGTTCGGTTTTGCAGGGATATCTTTCAACATCAAATGTTAATCCGGTAACAGAAATTACGGAATTGGTTTCAGCACAACGTGCTTATGAAATGAATTCAAAAATCATTTCAACATCTGATCAAATGTTGAGTACGATTAATCAGTTAAAGTAATTTAACAGGGGATAGGAAGTGAAGTTTTGGGGAATCATAATCGGAGTTTGTTTGTTGGCTGCTGAAGCAATGGCATCAACCACGTTGTTTGTTGGTGAGAAAGAAATTGCCGATGCCGTTCGTAAAGAGTTTGTGGAACAAGGAATTGATGAGCAAACCGAGTTGGAATTTTTCGGTGGACAAACAACATTTGCTTTAGAAAATGCTAAACAAGCCAAAATTATGATTTCAGGTTTGAATGTTGATGCCGAACAAAATAAGTTTTCAGCTACGGCGGAAATTTTTGCCGACGGAAATCCTGTTGCCAAGACATCTCTGTATGGAAAATATTATGTTATGAGAGAGGTTTGGGTACCGTCTGTTTTGATTGAAAAAGGTGAAGTTATTTCGACAGATAAGCTGAAAGCTTTTCTCGTTCGCAGTAACAGAATCAAAGCCGGAAGTTTGACAGAAAAATCACAACTTGAAGGAAAACAGGCAAAACGTACTTTGAAAGAAGGAAAGATTGTTACCGACAGAGATGTGGGTGAGCAGGTGATTGTAAAAAGAGGAAGTATTGTTACCTCGGTTTATCGTTCTAAAGGATTACAAATTACCGCTCAGGCGGAAGCTTTGGAAGATGGGGCAAAAGGGGCCAGAATCGAATTGGTAAATACTAAAAGCGGGAAAAAGTTTTTTGCCAAAGTTTTGGATGCACAAACTGTTGAGATTGAAATTGAATAGTTATGGGGAGCTATTGAAATGGTTGAGATGAATAAAAATTTGAGCCGTGGAATTATGGCCTTGATGATGGCGACATCGCTTTCCGGATGTGGAATGTGGTCAAGGTTGCAACAGGTAGGGCAAGAGCCGCCACTGACGCCGATTGAGAATCCGGTGGAGGCAAAAGGATATGAACCAATATCTATGCCGATGCCTAAGGTAAATGAGGCAAAAGGCGGAGTTAATTCATTATGGTCACCGGGAGCTAAGGGATTTTTTAAGGATCAGAGAGCATCTAAAGTAGGAGATATTATCACGGTAAAAGTTTCAGCCAAAGATAATGCTTTGATGGAAAATGAGATGGAACAAAACCGTGATGATAACAGTGACAGCATGGGAATAGGGGCATTATTTGGGTATGAGAGCTATTTAGATAAAGCTTTTCCAGGAGCTGTTGATAATACTAATTTGATTAATATTGATTCCAACCGTGAAATATCCGGTGACGGTAAAATTGATCGTCAAGAAAATATAGAGATGACGATGGCCGCGGTGGTTACACAGGTTTTACCAAACGGAAATTTGGTAATAGAAGGTACGCAAGAGATAAGAGTTAGTTATGAAGTTCGTCAACTAACGGTAAAGGGTATTATCAGGCGTGCAGATATAACTTCAGATAATACCATAGAATCGAGTAAAATTGCCGAGCTGAGAGTTTCTTATGGTGGACAAGGTGTAATTACTGATGTTCAGCAACCTAGATACGGACGTCAGATATTAGATATTGTGGCACCTTTCTAGTATAAAAGAAAATTTCCCCTATTATTATGTCGTCGTTTTAAGAGAAAATCTCCCCAATTTTTTCTTAAAAATTAACGTAGTTTACGTGTTGTTAATCTACGTTTTCCAAAATAAAAGGGTCTGTATTTGCTTCTCCCCAAGCATTAAGGGCAGACCCTTTTTTAAGTGGATGAATTTATTTTGCTATTTAAATGATAAAAATAGCTGCTATATTAACAATGTAATTTTTTTGAAACAAGGAAGCTGAAATGAACAATAAAACCACAGATGAACAAATTAGAGATGCCGAAAACGAGGCAAAACTGTTGATGAACTTTGCTCTGGCTTTATCTAAGGCATCAACCAGCAGTGATGAGAATTTTAAATTGCTGGCTTTGGATGAAAATTTGAAATTGTGGGTGGAGATAGAATCATCGCTGAAAAGCGCAAAGAATTTGCTTCCACAAGAAATTAAAGACAATCTGCTTAAACTTTCCAAATATGTTGAAAGGCTTACTTTGTCTAAAGGTATTTCAATGACAAAGTCTGATTTTGACAGCTTGGTTAATATTAACATGCAAATTTCAGAGGGTCTTTTGGATGTTGTAAAGCATTCTTTGCAAAAAGAAGAAGCTTTTTCATTGTTAAAATGTGCAGTTGATTTGTCTTCTGCCAGAGAAAATAACAATTCGCAAGAATTGGTCAGTGCTTTGGATAATAATCTGAAACTTTGGGTCTATATTAAAACTTTAGCAAAATCAAAAGATACTAAGTTGCCTGAAGAAACAAAGTCAAATTTGATTAAATTGGCTGATTATGTATCTTCAAAGACACTTGAGGTCGGTCGTGATGTTAACAATGTTAACGATAAAGCACTAGACAGCATGATTTTGACAAACTTGCAAATCAGTGAAGGTTTGATCAGTAATCAGAAGATTGCTTAGATTACTTTCGATGATTTTTAGGAAGGGGGCTTAGCCCCCTTTTTTATTCTATTGGTGTGTATAAATACTTTAGATTGTTGTAAAATGCTTTGAAAACACATATAAATACAGGCAGGAGATTTGTTTATGCTATTTTCAAAATTTGAACGCCTGGTGGCCAAACGTTATATGCGGGCCAAACGCAAAGAAGGTTTTATTTCGGTGATTACCGGATTTGCTTTTACCGGAATTGCTTTGGGTGTGGCTACATTGATTATCGTGATGTCGGTGATGAATGGTTTTCGGCATGAGTTGTTATCTAGAATCTTAGGGATTAACGGGCATATTTCTTTGATGTCGCCTTTAGGGTATCCTTTTAACAATTATCAAGAAGCAATTAAAGACTTGGCTGAAATTAAGCATGTTAAATTGGTTATTCCGATGATTGAAAACCAATTATTGGTTACGGCCGGTAAATCTGCCGAAGGTGCAATGGTTAGAGGTATTGATGGCAGTGATTTGGTCAAAAAGAAAATTTTGCAAGACAGTCTTAAAAATGTCGATATGAAAGATTTTAAGGGCGATAACGTGATTATGGGTATTCGCTTGGCAACCAAGATGGGGGTTGTTCCCGGTGATAAAATCACGCTTATTTCGCCAAACGGAAAAGTTACGGCTTTCGGTACAGTGCCAAGAATGAAATCTTATCAGGTAATCGGTACTTTTGAGGTTGGGATGTTTGAATATGATAATAACTTTATTTTTATGCCCTTAGAAACAGCCCAAACTTATTTTGGATTAAAAGGTGCGGTAACTCATATTGATGTTACCTTGGACGATGAATCTATGCTAAAACCCGTGCGCCAAAGTATTGAAGAAAGTGTTGGGGCAGGGGCTTATGTTTATGACTGGAAGCAAAGTAATGCGGCCTTTTTTAATGCCATAGATGTTGAACGCAACGTGATGTTTATTATCTTGACACTGATTATTTTGGTTGCTGCTTTTAATATTATTACCGGTTTGATTATGTTGGTTAAGGATAAGGGTAGAGATATTGCCGTTTTGCGGACAATGGGAGCCAGCAAGGGAGCAATTATGCGTATATTCTTTATTGACGGAGCGTTTATCGGAGTGGTGGGGACCACCATCGGTTTGATTTTGGGATTGTTGTTCTGCCATAATATTGAAGCTATTCGTCAAGGATTGCAGGCTTTGTTGGGAAGAGATTTGTTTTCGGCCGAAATTTATTTTCTTTCAACATTACCGGCAAAGGTTGATAATGTGGAAGTTTTAATGGTGGTCGGTATTTCTTTGTTGCTGTCGTTCTTGGCAACGTTGTATCCGGCTTATCGGGCGGCAAAAATGGATCCGGTGGAGGCTTTGCGTTATGAATAAAAGAGCACCAACTTTAGAATTAAAGAATGTTTATCGTTCTTTTAAGCAAGGTTCTCAGACAGTTGAGGTTTTACGAGGAGTTAATTTGGATATTGAAGCCGGAGAGATTGTGGCACTGACCGGGCCATCAGGGGCTGGAAAATCTACAATGTTGCAAATTGCTGGGCTTTTGGAACGTCCGACTAAGGGAGAGATTTATTTAGACGGACAAAAATGCAGCAAACTTGGGGATGCCATGCGTACGGTTTTGCGGCGTGACTATTTAGGATTTGTGTATCAATATCATAATTTGTTGGCGGATTTTGATGCTGTGGAGAATGTTATGTTGCCGCAGCTGATTGCCGAAGTGCCAATGAAGCAGGCAAGAGAAAAAGCTCAATGGCTGTTGAAACGTTTGGGGCTGGAGAAAAGGTTTAAGCATCGTCCGGCAGAGCTCTCTGGCGGAGAACAACAAAGGGTGGCAATTGCCAGAGCTCTTGCCAATACACCAAAACTTTTGTTAGCAGATGAACCAACCGGAAATTTGGATCCAAAGACTTCAGAGGTGGTTTTTGCTGAGTTGTTGGATATTGTCAAAGAGACTAAGTTATCGGCCTTGGTTGCAACGCATAATTTGGAATTGGCAGCACAAATGGATAAGGTTGTGCGTTTGCAAGACGGGGTGTTGATTGGAGTGAGAAATGAAGCTCCCGCTGTTTCTAAGAATTTTTATTAAAAGAATCAGCCTCTTTGATTAAGAAAAAGCTTGCAATTGGAGGAAAATGGTTGTATAAGAGCCGTCGAACCGAGTGGTGCGGGCTAACTGGCATGCCTGGCGACTCGTTATAAATCCAAATTAAATGAATTTTTTTAGAAAGGGATTAAAATGCCTAAAATGAAAACTAAGAGTGCCGTTAAAAAACGTTTTGGCGTTACCGGTGCCGGAAAATTAAAAAGAAACTTTGCTTTCAAGAGACACTGCCTCTTCTGCAAAACTCAAAAAATGAAAAGACAAGCCCGCGGAACTACTCTGGTGGCTGATGTTGATGTTAAAATCATTAAAAAGTTTTTACCGTATTTGTAGGGAGAATAGAAAATGTCTCGTATTAAAAGAGGTGTAACAGCCCGTGCTCGTCACAAAAAAGTATTCTCTATGGCTAAAGGTTATAGAGGTCGTTCCAAGAATGTTTTCAGAGTAGCTATTGAAAAAGTTGAAAAGGCTCTTCAATATGCATATCGCGACAGAAGAACCAAAAAGAGAAATTTCCGCGCTTTGTGGATTCAAAGAATTAATGCTGCTACTCGTTTGCACGATATGACCTATTCTCGATTTATGAGCGGGCTCGCCAAAGCCGGTATTGAGCTCGATCGTAAAGTGTTGGCCGATATCGCTGTTAAAGAGCCCGAAACTTTCGCAAAATTGGTTGAGCAAGTTAGAGCTTCTTTAAGCAAATAATTTGAAAAAATAAAAAATAATGTAAGAAGAGTCTGCTTGAGCAATCAGGTTAGACTCTTCTTGCATTTTAAATCATGGTGGAAAAATGGAAAATATTGAAAATATAAAACAAGATACTTTGCAGGCAATTACTGAGGCTAAAGATTTGAAAGCCCTCGATGATATCAGGGTTGCTGCTTTGGGTAAAAAGGGCAAAATTACCGAGCTGATGAAATCTTTAGGCTCATTATCAGTTGAAGAAAAAAAGGAAATGGGCAAGGGGCTTAATATCTTGAAAACAGATATTGAAAGTGCCTTGGAAAAACAAAAAGAAATATTGGAAGCTAAAGAGCTTAATGAGCGTTTGCAAAGTGAAAAAATTGATGTTACTTTGCCGATAAGACCTGAAAATCAGGGAAGAATTCATCCCGTTTCTAAGATTTATGAGGAAGTAGTAGCAATATTTGGTGAAATGGGTTTTGAAGTTGCCGAGGGACCGGATATTGAAGATCAGTTTCATAATTTTAATGCTTTGAATATGCCGGCAAATCACCCTGCAAGACAAATGCAGGATACGTTTTATATTCCTAATCCAGACAGCAAGGATTTTGATGACAGTTTTGTGGTCAGAACTCATACTTCACCGGTGCAAATTCGTACTATGGAAAAGAATAAACTGCCAATTCGTGTTATTGCTCCGGGAAGAACATATCGTTCAGATTATGATGCAACACACACCCCAATGTTCCACCAGGTTGAGGGTTTGGTGATTGATAAAAATATTACCATGGCGCATCTTAAGGGATGTTTGTATGACTTTGTGAAAGCGTTTTTTGAATTGGATGAGATTCCTGTGCGTTATCGTCCATCATATTTTCCGTTTACGGAGCCATCAGCTGAAATGGATATCGGATGCAAAAAATCTAAAAATGAGTTGAAAATTGGTGCGGGTACTGATTGGTTGGAGATTTTGGGTTGTGGTATGGTGCATCCGAAAGTTTTACTTGCCGGAGGAATTGATCCAGATGAATATCAAGGATTTGCATTTGGCATGGGAATTGACCGTTTGGCAATGTTGAAATATGGTATTCCTGATTTGCGTACATTCTTTGAATCAGATGTTAGATGGCTGAAGCATTATGGGTTTGTGCCGCTTGATGAGTCTTCAATGACCGGCGGTTTGAGTAATAACGGAGGATTGGCACGATGAAATTTACGTTATCTTGGTTAAAAGAACATTTGGATACGAATGCAAGTGTAGAAGAAATTGCTGATACCTTGACCAAAATCGGACTTGAAGTTGAAGAAATATTTAATCCTGCCAATAACTTAAAAGGTTTTGTTACAGCAAAAGTTGAAACTTATGAAAGACACCCTGATTCAGACCATTTGGGACTTTTGTGCGTTAATACCGGTAAAGAAAAATTGCAGGTAGTTTGCGGAGCTCCTAATTGTAAGCAGGGAATTGTCGGGGTGTTTGCTCCGGTAGGAACGGTGATTCCTTGTTATAATGAGGTTTTGAAGGTAGGTAAAATCCGCGGCGTGGAAAGCTTTGGTATGTTGTGTTCCGAAAAAGAGCTTGGAATTGGTGAGGATCATAGCGGAATTATTGTTTTGCCGGAAGGAACTCCAGTTGGGTTGCCGGCAGCAGAGGTTTTGAATATTGATCCGGTTATTGAGATTGCTATTACACCTAATCGTGCCGAATGTTTAGGTGTGCGTGGTGTGGCAAGAGATTTGGCTGCAGCAGGATTGGGAAAAATAAAGCCGCTTAAAATTTTGAGTCAAAACAGCAGCTTCAAAAGTCCAGTTAATGTCAAAGTTGAAGATTTTAAAGCCTGCCCAACTTATGTCGGACGCTATATTCGCAATGTTAATAACAAAGCTGAAACTCCTAAGTGGATGAAAGATCGTTTAGTTGCTATCGGACTGCGTTCAATTTCACCATTAGTTGATGTTACAAACTATATTAACTATGATATGGCTCGTCCATTACATGTTTTTGATGCAGATAAGCTCAAAGGGGATATTTGTGTACGTATGGCTAAAGAGGGAGAAAAATTTGTCTCTTTGGAAGGAAAAGAATATTCTCTTGATAATAAATCATTGGGAATTTGTGATGATGATGGTATTCAATGTCTTGGTGGTATCATGGGCGGAGCAGAAAAAGGATGCTCAGAAAATACCAAAAATGTATTTTTAGAGTGTGCATTGTTTACTCCGGAATGTATTGCTCGTACCGGTCGTAAGTTTCAAATTGATTCCGATTCACGTTATCGTTATGAAAGATGGGTTGATCCAAAGTCAAATATTTTAGGTTCTGATTATGCAACTCAGTTGATTTTGGAAATTTGCGGAGGAGAAGCTTCAGATCAAGTTATTGCCGGTGATGAAAATTTCACACCTCATGTTGCTTATATTCGTCCGGAAAGAATGAAAGATTTTGCCGGTATTGAAGTTTCAAAAGAAAAAATTGTTGAAATTTTGAATAAGCTTGGTTTTACAACAAGTGAAGAAAATGGCAAAATTAAAGCTGTTTCACCAACTTGGCGAGGCGATATTGAAGGTGAGCATGATTTGGTGGAAGAAGTTGTCAGAATGATTGGACTTGATGCAATTGAGCCTGAGTCTTTGCCTCATGGTAAGTTTCCAAAACAAACATTAACTCCTTCACAACGTCGCATGGTTACAGTTAAACATGAATTAGCGTCTAGAGGGATGTTAGAAACAGTTACTTGGAGCTTTACGGATTCAAAATTGGCTGAAAATTTCCGTAAAGGACGTGAAGCCATAAAATTATTTAATCCGATTGCGGCTGATTTGGATGAAATGCGTCCTTCGGTATTGCCAAACCTTTTGATTGGATTAAAAAATAATATTGTCAAAGGCTATGCAAATGTGGCTTTGTTTGAAGTGGGACCAGAATTTTACGGCCGTAAACCTGGTGAACAAATTTTAACAGCAGCAGGAATACGCAGCGGAATGACTGCTAAAAAATCATGGTATGGTGAACAACGTGCTTATGATGTTTTTGACGCTAAAGCAGATGCTTTAGCTGCTATTGCTGCTGCTAACGGACCTGCAGAGAGTGTTCAAATTACTACAGATGCTCCAGAGTATTATCATCCGGGAAGAAGCGGGGCTTTGCGTTTGGGAAAAAATGTTATAGCTTATTTTGGAGAAATTCATCCTCTTGTTACTAAAAAAGTAGGTATAAAACAAAGGGTGGTTGCTTTTGAGGCATTTTTGGATAATATTCCGCTGCCACGTGCAACTCATGATAAAGCCAAAAAGAAGCTTGAATTATCACAGTTCCAGCCTGTTGATAAAGATTTAGCTTTTGTTATGGATAAAAATATTAGAGCAATAGATGTTATTTCAGCGGCTAAAAATGCTGACAGAACTCATATTACGGATGTTAGAGTATTTGATGTTTATGAGGGTGAAAATTTACCTGAAGGAAAAAAGTCTATAGCTTTGTCGGTAACATTTCAACCTCAGGAAAGTACATTCAGCGACAGTGATATCGAAGTTTTGATGAACAAAATAGTCGTTGAAGTTTCTAAAAAGACTAATGCTGTTTTGAGAGATTCGTAGTATTTTACCAAGTTAATAAAAAAACCGCTCTGTAATCAGAGCGGTTTTTTTTGTTTAATTTGTTTATGCTGTTACCGGTTTGAGCTTAGGAGTTTTGGGAGCTGCAGCTTTCTTTTTGCCAGAGGCTTTTTTTCCTGTTGCAGGTTTGGGAGCTGCTTTAGGAGTAGTTGCTTTTTTTACCGGTGCTTTTTCTTTAATCTGTGTTTTTTTGGGCTCTTCTACCAATAAAGGTGTTTTTATGGTAGGGTCATTTTGTTTGTCTTCTTCAGAGTTATTATTAACGTAGCAAACATTGAAGCATAATATAACAAACATAAACAAGTTGGTTAACAACATATTGCTGTATGGGCAGGTAAAAGAATAGTTAATAATTACATAAGGAAAATATACTAAAGCAGAAACTGCCAGCCATTTACCATAAGACATTTTGGTGTATTTTAAAAACTTTTGCAGAGAAGGAATTTTATCCAAAATAATAAGCGGTAAAATTATGTTGAAGCGAGCAAGGAAATAAAAACCAATAAAAATGTTTAGTAATGAAGCTAGAGCTAAAGTAGTTAATGCTGATGTACTTATGAAAGAAAATAAGTATAAAAATAAGAACAATGGTAAGATGGATATTAAACCAATAGCAATTTGGCATACCAAGTAAAGGACAAATATTTTGGGTGAAGATAAAGGATTGATTTTTTTGAAATTAAAAAGTCGTTGATAAATGCTTATATCTATTGCTGCACTAACTAATGGAATTAGGAAAAATGCAAAATTTATGAAATATAAAATTATTTGGTTGTTACTATCAAGGTTTTGGAGGTAAATATTAATGGCTAATAAAGTTAAAAGCGGTAAAGCGTATAGTAAAATGAAACGAATATTTCTAAAAAACATTTTGTAGGAGGAGAAAATAGTGTTTAACATGTCTTTTTCCTTTGCTTGGTTTAATTTTTTAAAACATATAATCAATATTTAAAGTTGTCAAAATTTATTTAAGTGTTGGACGTAGTTGCGATTCTATATCTTTGAAATATCGTACTGTGTCTGCTTTTAGCTCATTTGTGGCTGCTTCATCGCAAACTATGGTGGCGTGTTGATGCATTTGTAAAATACTTATAGGCCACATATGATTAATACTACCTTCTACAGCATGATGTAAAGCACGAGCTTTGTTGGCTCCACTTACAATGATCATTACTTCTTTGGCGTCCATAATAGTTCCTACGCCAACAGTTAAGGCTGTGGTTGGGACGTCTTCTATTTTTCCATCAAAAAAGCGAGCGTTGGCTTTGATTGTTTCTCTGGTTAGAGTTTTGATGCGTGTGCGAGAGGTGAGAGAAGATCCTGGTTCATTGAAGGCTATATGCCCATCTTCGCCAACACCTCCAACAAATAAATTAATTTGACCATAACGTTTTATACTATCTTCATAATTTTGGCACTCACTAACATAATCTTTGGTCATGCCGTTTAATATGTGGATATTGGCACGAGGAATGTTAATGTGATTAAAGAAGTTTTCATACATAAAGTAGTGATAACTTTGCGGATTTGTTGCTGGAAGGCCAACATATTCATCCATATTAAAAGTAACTACATGTTCAAAAGATAGTTTTCCTTGTTGGTACATTTTTATAAGTTCTTGGTACATGCCAAGAGGTGATGAACCGGTAGGGAGGCCTAAAATAAAAGGTTTTTTTGCTGTGGGGCGAAAAGATTTTATGCTATAGGCAACATAGTTAGCTGCCCAGCGAGAACAGTTTTGATAATCTTCCTGAATAATTAAACGCATAATTTAGCCCTCCTTAATTAATTTGCCGTTGATTATGGTATGTAATATTTCAAATTTTTTGTTAAAGACTATTATGTCGGCATCAAAGCCCGGCATAATTAAACCTTTCTTGTCTTGTTTCATAATTCTTGCCGGATTACTTGATGATATGCGAACGGCTTTTTCAATCGGGACACCCCAAGAAACAAGGTTTTTAAATCCATCGAGCATGGAAATGCCGGAACCGACAATAATATTATCTGTTTTGCGGCGAAAGCACTTATCAAAATACAATTCATCTGTTTGGCATGAAGATGTTTTTGATGGTTTTAGAGAATCGGTTATTAATACAAGCTGATTAAGGGGTTTGCACTTCATCAGTAAAGTTATCAGGTGAGGGTTGACATGAATTCCATCACCAATAATTTCGCATGATAGTTCCGGGTGAATTAAGGCCGCTCCAACAACGCCTGGTTCTCGGTGGTGGAGTGGACGCATGGCATTAAAAATATGAGTAACATGCATAATACCGGCTTGCATTCCTTCAACCATTTGTTCATAAGTAGCGTTGGTGTGTCCGGCTTGAAGAATAATGCCTTTTTGAATGCAGTAAAGGGCAAGTTGGTGCATATTTGGGAGTTCTGGAGCGACGGTCATATTAATAATTTTACCGTTTGAAGCTTTCCAAAATTTTTCCATTAAGTCAATATTAACAGGATAAAGCCCGTTTTGTATTTGTCCGCCTATACGTTCTCTAGAGATGAATGGCCCTTCGAGATGGATACCCAATATTTTTGCTCCTTTTTCTTTATCACAAGCTTTGACAATAGCTTTAATGGCTTTAATGGTTTCTTCTTCGGGAGCAGCTGCTATTGTAGGAATGAAAGAAGTTACGCCATATTTGCACAACTGTTCTGACATTTTGAGGATGGAGCTTGTGCTACAGTCATTAGCACCAAAACCTCCTATACCATGAATGTGGGTATCAATAAAGCCAGGGGCAATAAATGCTTTTTTAACATTAATTATATTGGTCTTTGGAGAAAAATTTTTTTGGTGAAAACGCTTTTCATTATAAACATCAACTATGGTATTGCCTAGAATATGAACGGCACAGTTTTCCATGATGGTGGAGCCGGTTAATACAGTCGCATTATGAAGGCAAATTTCATTAGCCATAAAAACCCCCGTTAACTTTTAATTATGATAACAAACTTAGATTTATAGTAAAGTTATTTAATTAACAAAGGGCAAATTTTATTTTTTTAGGAAAAAAATTTTGCTCAATATAAGAAGAGTTGCTCTTGCCTTTATTGAAGGTTTATAAAATAATGCCAGCGGACTGTTTTTATATTGTGACCAAACAGATGTTTTGCCATAAAAAGCACAATTTAAGCATCTTTTGAAGTAATATTGGCCTAAAACACGATTAAATGCATTGATATCAAAGCATTTGCTGTTTGCATTAAACTGGCTTAGTTTTAGTAAAATAAGTTCGATTGCTTTGATAAGGTTTATATCTTTGATTTTGGCTCTGCCGGGAATTAGATAGTTATCCAAAATAAATAACTCTTCCTCAGATGGATTAAAGCCAAGGCTTTTGTATATGATTGAACGAATCCGTTTTCCTTCTTCAATTACTTTATCGCGTTTAGTTTGAGAAGTCATACCTTTATACATGCGATAATCAAGAAGAGTGTCCGGTAAATTGTGAAAACGAGTGAATGGACTTGCATCTATCCATAGTTTGCGGTCATTCGATGAGGTAAAACTTTCATCATAGCGGATATTGTTTTTTATAAAAATATCTTTACGCATCATGGATGTTTGGTGAGCCAGTGGCATTTTGAATAATAACAATGCTTTTATGTCGGCATCGTTTTGCGGATAGTGTACGGTTTTATGTTTGGTTCCAAAGGTTTTAAAACCTGTGCCGCAAAGGCCTACTTCAGGGTGGGCTTCCATAAATTCAAATTGTTTTTGTAAACGTTTGGGATGAGCAATATCATCATGGTCTTGGCGGGCTATATATTTGCCGCGAGCTAAAGAAAATCCAAGGTTAGAGCTTCCTGAAATACCTAAATTGTGCTCATTTTTTATATAGCGAATTCTTGGGTCTTTATAAGATGATATTATTTCATCCGTATTGTCTGGAGAACAGTCATTAATAATTAGTAACTCAAAATTTTTGAAAGTTTGTTTGAGAATAGAATCTATAGTTTTTCTTAAATATGCTGCACCTTTATAAGTGGGCATAAGCACGGTTATTAATGGTTGTTCTTCCATGTTTTTAAGCTGCCTTTTTGTTAAGTTTTGCCAAGTACCAATCTACGGTTTTGATTATGCCGGTAGCAAAATTTTCGTCAGCTTTCCAACCAAGTGTGGTTGATAATTTTGTGGCATCAATGGCATAACGTTTGTCATGTCCCGGTCGGTCTTTAACAAAGGTGATTTGCTCTTTATAAGACTTGTTATCGGAACGAGGGCATTTATTGTCTAAAATTGAACATATAGCGTCAACAATCTCAAGATTGTTTTTTTCATTGTGGCCACCAACATTATAAGTTTCTCCCGATTGACCTTTATGGAAAATTAAATCAATAGCTTTGCAATGATCTAAAACATATAACCAATCGCGAACATTTTTACCATCTCCATAAATAGGAATGTCTTTTCCATTTAAGGCGTTGGAGATAATTTTGGGAATTAATTTTTCGGGATGTTGTTTGGGGCCGTAGTTGTTGGAACAGTTAGAAACGGTTATGTTAAGTCCATAGGTATGAAAGTAGGCTCTAGCAAGCATGTCTGAGCTGGCTTTGGATGCTGAATATGGTGAATTAGGTGCATATGGAGTTGTTTCAAAAAAATAACCGCTATCGCCTAATGTACCATAAACTTCATCAGTAGAAATATGATGAAAACGAGCGTCTTCGAATCCTTTTTTTACTTGGTTGGGTGCATCCATCCAATATTTGCGGGCAACGTCCAAAAGAGTGAAGGTGCCTAATATATTTGTTTCAATAAAAGCTTGAGGACCTGTAATTGAGTTATCAACATGACTTTCGGCAGCAAAATGAATAACTCCTTTGATGTTATTTTCAGAGAAAAGTTTTTCAATCAGTTGGCGATCACAGATGTCTCCTTTGATAAATTGATAATTGGGCATGGATAAACATTCGCTCAAATTATCAAGATTGCCGGCATAAGTTAATTTATCAAGATTGATGATTTTATATTCAGGATATTTGTTCGCAAAGTAGGGAACAAAGTTTGAACCAATGAAACCGGCACCTCCGGTTGCTAAAATTGTTTTTGCAGACATTTTTGAAGACTTTCTTTCCAGTGATTGATACTAATATTAAAAGTTTGTTTGATTTTATTTTTGTTTAAAACCGAATAAAAAGGACGTTTTGCCGGAGTAGGGTAGTCTTTACTTTCAATCGGCAAAACTTTACAAGATAGTTTTGATAGATTCATTATTTCAACCGCAAAGTCATACCAAGAGCACACACCTTCATTTGAAAAATGAAAAATACCTTTACTGCCGGTTTTTATTTGCGGGAGAATTTGTACAATAGCTGCCGCTAAATCTGCAGCATAAGTAGGAGTTCCTATTTGATCAAAAACTACCTTAAGTTCACTTCTCTCTGCTCCCAAGCGTTGCATAGTTTTAACAAAATTGTTGCCAAAATTTGAATATAACCATGCGGTACGGATAATTATGGCAGTGTCGGATGTTTGCAAAACGGCTTGTTCGCCTGCTAATTTTGTTCTTCCGTAAACAGATTGTGGGTTAGGCGTATCTTCCTCAGAGTAGGGGCGAAAATTTTGACCGTTAAAAACATAATCTGTTGAAATGTGTATGAGTGGAATTTGGGTGGCGGCAAGATTGCGGGGGCCATCAACATTTATTAATTGAGCCAGTTTTTCATCATTTTCAGCTTTGTCTACTGCGGTATAAGCGGCACAGTTAATGATGGCGGCAAAGTTTTTGCCGGAAGTAAAGTTTTTTACAGCTTCAGAATCCGTAATATCAAGCTCTTCTTTATCGACATAAACCGCTCTGTTGCTCAAAAGGAGGCGAAGCTCGTTGCCAAGTTGGCCGTTGGCGCCGGTAACTAAAAACATTTTATCTCCTTAAGAAATGGATTAGCTTTATCTTTATCTGATAATATGGCATCTTGTGGATTTATTTTCCAATCAATACCAATGTCGGGGTCATCGAAACGAATACCTCCCTCAGATGCTTTGTTATATACGTTATCGCATTTGTAGCAAAATACGGCGGTCGGGCTTAAAACAGAAAAGCCATGAGCAAAGCCTCTCGGAATTAAAAATTGGAGGTTGTTTTCTGCAGATAGCTCAACCGATTCAAATTTACCAAAGGTTGGAGAATCCGGTCTGATATCTACGGCAACATCTAAGACTTTACCTTCTAAAACGCGTACCAATTTAGCCTGAGCAAACTCACCCTTTTGAAAATGCAAGCCACGGACTGTGCCGTATTTTGAACAAGATTGGTTATCTTGAATGAAATTATAATTAAGTCCGGCCTCAGTAAATTTGGCTTGATTATAACTTTCAAAAAAATATCCTCTGGAATCACGAAAAATTTGTGGTTCAATTATATATAAGTCTTTTATTGATGTATTATAAACTTTCATGATATTCCTCAAAAATATACTGTAGATAAGTTTTATATGTTGTACCGTCTTTCAGTGAATTAATTATTTTGAGCATTTGTTCATCATTTATAAAACCGCGACGGTAGGCAATTTCTTCCACACAGGAAATTTTTAGACCTTGTCTGGCTTCAATAATTTCAACGTAGTTTGATGCATCAAGCAGTGATTGCGGAGTTCCGGCATCAAGCCATGCATTGCCACGACGCATCGGCACAACTTTCAAGCGGTTTTCTTGCAGATATAATTTGTTTATATCGGTGATTTCAAGTTCACCGCGGGCTGATGGCTTTAAGTTACGGGCTTTTTCGACAACATCAGGTTTGTAAAAATAAAGCCCAACAACAGCGTAGTTGGATTTTGGTTGTTTGGGTTTTTCTTCAATGGAGATTGCATTAAATTTATTATCAAATTCAACGACACCGAATCTTTCCGGGTCAGAAACGTGATAACCGAAAACCACACCACCGGGATTGTTTGCTACCATTTTTCTGAAAGTTTGAAGTTGGTCACCCATGTAGAAGATATTGTCTCCTAAGATTAAACATACTTCATCATCCCCAATGAAATCAGCTCCGATGATAAAAGCTTCGGCAATGCCTTTGGGAGAACTTTGTACTCTGTATTCAACGTTTAACCCCAAACGAGATCCATCACCAAAAAACTTAGCAATATTTGGCGTATCTTGTGGGGTTGAGATGATTAAAATATCTTTTATACCAAAAAGCATTAAGGTTGATAGAGGGTAGTAAATCATCGGTTTGTCATAGACCGGAAGAAGCTGCTTGCTGGTAGTTTCGGTAAGCGGGTACAGCCTGGTTCCACTGCCACCGGCAAGGATTATACCTTTCATAAAAAACTCCTTAAAATTTAATTATACAACTAATAATCATTTTATAAATTAATAAGCTTATTTATTCAAGTTAAATTATGGCATATTGACAGGATAAAAAAAGATTGTGGTAATTTTATAAGTTGTTAATTATATTAAGTTGTTGTTGTTTGATATGAGGATAAATTTTATGGATACTTCTACATTAATAGGGGGAATTAATCCCGCGTTGTTGGCAACGATTATTGTAACAATTGCATATTTTATTATTTTTACCGAGAAAGTTAATAGAGCCATAGTTGCTCTTTTGGGTGCGGCTGTTATGTTGATATCAGGAATATTAACGCAGAAACAGGCATTAGAGGGGATTGATTTTAATACATTGGCTTTATTGATTGGAATGATGATTATCGTTTCAATTACGGAAAAATCAGGGCTATTTCAGTTTGTGGCAATTTGGGGGGCAAAAAAAGTCGGTGCAAGTCCCAGAGGTTTGCTGGCTGTGTTGGCTATAGTTACGGCAGTTTTTTCCGGCTTTTTAGATAATGTTACTACAGTTTTATTGATAGTTCCCGTTACTTTGCAGATTACAAAAAAGCTAGAAGTTTCTCCATATCCTTATTTGTTGATTGAAATATTTGCTTCCAATATAGGTGGAACAGCAACTTTAATCGGAGATCCCCCTAATATATTACTAGGTTCAGCTTTAGATTTGACTTTTATGGATTTCGTGAAAGTTTTGACCCCAGTTGTAGCAGTGGTTATGGGGGCTTTAATTCTTAGTTTTGATTGGTTTTGGAAAAAAAAGCTTATTTGTGATTCGGATAAAAAAGCTTTAGTTATGGAAATGAATGAGGCAGAGGCTATAAAAGATAAATCATTATTGATAAAGTCTCTTTGTGTATTAGCTTTGGTTGTCGTTAGTTTTGTCTTTGCCAGAAAACTATTTTTAGATAACGGGACAATTGCTTTAACTGGAGCAGCATTGTTATTGCTTTTATACACTTTTCAAATTAAAGGACACGAAAGAGAAGATAAGGTTGCCGAAATTTTTGCGATGGTTGATTGGACAACCATATTCTTCTTTATAGGATTATTTGTTATTGTTTATGGTTTAGAAATTACCGGCGTGCTGGGAATGTTGGGAACTGAATTTATTAAGGTTACCGATGGCAGTATTCACTATATGATGTATTTGATCCTGTGGGTGTCGGCAATTTTCTCAAGTGCTATAGATAATATTCCTTTTGTAGCAACAATGATTCCGATGTTAAAAACTGTTGAGGAATCCGTCGGTGGTCGTGAGGTGATGATGCCGGTTTGGTGGGCCTTGTCTTTAGGTGCTTGCTTTGGCGGAAACGGAACTTTGGTCGGAGCTTCAGCTAATGTAGTCGTAGCAGGAATGGCAATGCGTAATGGAATATCCATAAGTTTTATGAAGTTCTTATTGTGGTCAATTCCGGTGATGCTTATGAGCGTTGTTATTGCTAATTTATTTTTATTATTTGAATTCGGAATGTAAGAAAAACTCCGCCAATTGGCGGAGTTTTTTTATAACCGTTTAGGTTTTAATAAAGAAGCAATTATTCCTATTCCTATAATGCTAAAGGTGATACTTAGAGATTGTACAGATGAGATAGTAATACCTATGTAAGGAAGGAATATTTTTGAGCCGATAAAAATTAAGATTACAGACAGTGCCGGTTTTAGATAGGCAAAACTGTTTACTGCAGCTGCCAACAGAAAATACAAAGCACGTAATCCCAAAATGGCAAAAATATTGCTGGTATAAACGACAAAAACATCTTGTGTGATTAAAAAGATGGCAGGAATACTGTCAAAGGCAAATATTACATCCATGGTTTCGATAATAAGTAATGCGAAAAATAATGGAGTTATATAGTGCTTTCCGTTTTCTTTTACAAAAAAATGTTCACCTCTTATTTCTTTTGTTACATGAAAATATTTGCTGATAATTTTATACATTTTGCTTTCTTGAATATCACTATTTTCGTCTTCTTTGTGAAAAGACATTTTGATGCCGGTATAAATCAAAAATGCTGAAAATAGATATAAAATCCAATGGAAATTTACAACCAAAACGTCTCCAACACCAATTAAGATACCTCTCATTACAATGGCACCTAAAATTCCCCAGAACAGGACGCGGTGTTGGTACTTTCTTTCAATTTTAAGAGAG
The DNA here is from genome assembly GCA_944391685.1 of uncultured Alphaproteobacteria bacterium. Taxonomy (GTDB): domain Bacteria; phylum Pseudomonadota; class Alphaproteobacteria; order RF32; family CAG-239; genus CAZU01. The sequence goes on along the minus strand of CALXUM010000002.1, from coordinate 18,870 downwards.
GTAAAAATAACGGATATTACAAATATATTATCTAATGAAAGACTCTTTTCTACCAGGAAGCCGGTATAATAAAGGACTCCTGTTTCCCAGCCACGCTCATAGATTACAAAAATGCCAAAAATTAAGGCTATGGCAATGTAAAAAATGCAGGCAGCCAATGTTCCTGATAATTTAGGTTCTTCAGCATGGCGGTGAAAGACAAAAAGATCTAGATATAATAAAACCAAAACTATGATGCCAAAAATAGTCCACATCCAAGGGGCTGATAAAATTGTATGGTTTTCAGACAAATGTTGTAAAAATTCCATGTTCGTTCCTAAAATTAAAGTGGCACCTAAAAGGTGCCTGAGGTTAAAATTCTATACGTATTATAACTCGGCGGTTTTTGATTCTGTTTTCCGGAATCGGTTCTCCATAGGGATTAAGATTAGGATATGCCGGTGAAATACCTGCTAAGCCTACGGCTTTGAACCTACTATCCTCCATTCCGTTAGATATCATGGTTCTGGTGACCGCTCCAGCACGAGCCGCGGAAAGCTCCCAGTTTGACGGAAGTTCGGCTATTTCTGATTCGCTTGTATCGTCGGTATGACCTTCGACATTTATGCGGAATCTTTTATATTTGTTAGAATTAAGAAGATGTGAAATCTTTTTGATGACAGGGTAAGCTTCAGCTTTAATTTTTACACTGCCTTTATCAAATAGGTTAATAGTTGTCATTTCCAAGTTTGCACCATCTGCATCCGTAGTAATAATAACACCGTCTTCTTCTAGGCTTAAGTCGGCAACGTCATTTAAAAAACTGGTGATAACATTTTCGGTGTTTTCTTCACCACCACTATTAAACGCAGCTGCGAGGGCATATTGAATTTGAGCTGCTTTGTTTTTATCCAAGCTTGAAGATGCAAATAAAACGATGAATAAAGCCAACAACAATGTTAGCAAATCCGAGTAAGGAATAAGCCATGTTTCATCGGCATGTTCCTCATGAGGGGGAAGCTGAGGTTTTTTCTTAACCATGCAAAATTCCTCCTTTAGGCTTTGTCACGCAATGATTGGCGTTCAGATTGAGGAATGAAAGCTTGAAGGCGAGCTTCCATGGCAATTGAAGATGCTCCTTCTTGTAAAGCTAAGGCTCCTTCTAACACCATACGACGCAACTCAACTTCTTCGGCATTAATTCGTTTTAGTTTGGTTGCAAAGGGGTGCCAGCAAACATAACCGGTAAAAATACCAAGCAAAGTTGCAACGAATGCGGCGGCAATTGAGTGTCCTAATTGGTCAATATCACTTAAGTTTCCGAGAGCAGCAATCAAACCAATAACGGCACCCAAAACACCTAATGTCGGAGCATACATTCCACATTGAGAGAAGATTAAAGCTCCTCCGTTATGACGTTCTTCCATTTGTTTGATTTCAGCGTCAACAACGTTATTAATAAACTCAGCATTAAAGCCATCGGCAACCATGGTCATGGTTGTGCGGATGAAAGGGTCTTCAACTTCATTGGCACGTTTTTCTATACCCATAACACCTTCTTGTTTTGCAGCTTTGGCAACAGATACAAAAAGTTCCAACACTTCTTGTTTTTCTGGAAATTTTTTACCAAAAAAGATAATTTTAAGTAAGGTGGGAAATTTTTTTAATTCTTTCATGGGAAAGGCATTAAAAATAGCTGCTGCAGTTCCGGCAAAAATAATCAAAAATGCTGCCGGATTAATAAGAGCATGAGGATCAGCTCCCTTAAGAGCCATACCAACACCAACAGCCAATATACCACCGATAAAACCAATAAAAGTAGACTTTTCCATTTCTATGAATCCTATATTTTACTTACTATTGTAAAATATTATAGGATTTATATTTTAATTTTAGGTTAAAAATTGTCAGTCTTTAAATATTTTAATTCTATTTTCAAGCGGTAAAAAAGTTTTTGCTTCAGGTTTGATGCTTATTGAGCCAAAAGGCATTTGAGCTATCAAACGCCAACTGTCAGGAACAGAGAAAGCTTTTTTTACGTCAGCGTCAATTAACGGGTTGTAGTGTTGAAGAGAGGCACCAATATCGTGTTCTGATAAAATGCTCCAAACCATAAATTGGAGAATACCATTTGCTTGTTCGGCCCAAACGGGAAAATTATCGGCATATAGCGGAAATTGTTGTTGTAAATCTTGAGTTATCTTATCATCTATGAAATAAAGTATGGTTCCAAAGCCGGCAGCAAATGATAATATTTTATTTTTTGTTTTTGAAAATTGTTCGGCAGAAGTTATCTTTTGTAAGGCATCTGAAGTTATGTTCCACAATTTTTGGTGATGTTTACCAAAGAGCAAAATGATGCGTCCTGATTGTGAATTGAATGGGGTAGGGCATTGTAATAGGCATTCTTTTACCCAAACAGAAATTTCTTCAATGGATACTGTTGGATTGTTACTTATGTTATAAACAGATCTTCTTTGAGAGATCAAATTTTCAAAACAATTATTCATATTGTTCCTTTCTAAAAAGGCGGCTGCCTATTTATAAAAACGGGCAGCCTAATTTTTATTTATTGAGCCAAAGAAATTTCATCAACATCTATTTCAACATTGGTTAAACCTTTGTCAACTTCACCGGTGATGATTACAACATCTTCAGGGCTGATATTTTGTCCGTTCCAATCATCATCGTCAATTTCAACAACAATATCACCTGTAGAATCGGTAAACATATACATTTCATTACCGAGAGCTTTACTAATATTTCCTTTTAACATAACAAAAGCTTCATCATCCATTCCGTTTGCTTGTTCAACGGTAATAATTTGGCTTTGGGGAGCCATAAAGCCTCCTTTATGTTTATTTTTAGCAATTGCTTGAGAGCTGAAAATTAATGCTGATGCTACTAATGCACAAACTAAAGTAATCTGTTTCATGTTTTTCTCCTAAAAATTAAGTTAGCAATCGCTGTTTATATATTAGTATTTTTTTTGCTTTGTAGTATTAAAATATTTTTTATTTTAAAAATCTACTCGTAATCCTAAATTTATGTTTAAGGGAATGCTAACGTCAGAAGATGTTGTTGTAGATATATTAAAATATGATGATGCTTTGGAATTTATTGCGGCATTAAATCCCGCTCCGAATTGCCAAGTGGTGTCGGCATTATTTTCGGTGAATATATAGTCAGCAACACTAACTTTACTTTTATGATCAAAGTCATGAAGCAAACTTATTTTTAAGAAGACTTCAATCGGAATATCTTTGATGGTGAATTCTTTGCCACCCATTATCCCTAAACGTCCTAGGGTTGCGTTAAAATCATAACCTTTGACAAGAGTATTAAAGTTGGTGCGATAGCTTATATCTCCTAAATCCATGTATTGAATTTGGGCTTGGGGTTCAAGAAAAACGCCATTATCGAATCTGAAACGGCGACCGCTTTCAGCAGATATGGACCAAGCATTAAGATTATATTTTCCTTGAACTGGCATGCCTGCAGGAGTGTAAGAAGTTATGTCTTGACGACTGTAGTAATACGCTCCGACAATATCAAGATAGTATCCGTTATTGCTAAACATGGTGGAATAAAGGCCGGTTGAATAAGTGTTTATATCACCGTTACCTGTAAATTCAAATTTATCACGGCTTTGGGATATAGTTCCGTAGATACCTACCAACCACTTATAAATTATATTTTGTTTAATAAGTTGATCATATCCAAATTGAGAGCCAACAGTATTTATTTTGGTTTTAGTCATGTCATCATGACGAATACGTGAATTGTTGCCAAAACCTCTTATCCAAAGACCTGATGATTTATTAAAACGTACTTCTCCCAAACGGGTGTTTAAGTTTTGTAAATGGGAATAAAAAATAGTAGCTAGAGAGCTGTATGTATTTTTAGCAATTGTTGCACTCTCGGTATTATTAAAACTTCGCTGTAATATCCATTCATTATTTTCATGAAGTAGATTATATTGATAAGCTCCAATATCAACGGCACCACCGATAAGATAAAAGTTTTGGTCATCGTCAGGAGTATTTATAATGCTTATTTTATCGGGTAGGGAGCCGCCATAACTGTAATCATGTAGAGCTATGCCGTAAGTTCCACTCCCTTTTGATATTTGTAAATGATCAGATAAATCATCAGTTAAGTTGCTGGTTAAATAAAATTTTCCGTTGCCGCTAAGATTGTTAATAGAAATGGCAGAGGAATTACTTGCATCTTGACTTATTATGGTTCCGTTGTTGAGGGTTAGGTTGCTAAAATTTTGTGTGGCATATAATGTTAAATTTCCATTATCTACAATAGTGTCTCCGGTTAATGAAACTCCTTCATATAAAGTAGTGTTTCCTCCATATATTGATAGGGTGTTAATTGAAGTCCCTTCATTAGCGTATACGTTGCCATTGTTAACAGTTAGGTCGTCTATTTCAGATTCAGTTATATCAAAAATACCACCATTTATGACAGGATTAATAAAATTACTTCCAGAACGAGCGTAAACTTCTCCGGAATTAAGTGCTAAATCGGTAACACTTCCGTAGATAGAAGTATAGCCACCGTTTACAGAAAGATTATCAATAATGCTTTGTGAGTATCCGTAAAGGTTTCCCGAATTTTGAGTTATGTTATTTGCATCTCCTGAAATAGATAAGGAACCGCCATTAACAATTGAATTGTTAATAATTCCGTCAGATTGACTTGTTACTATGCCTGAATTTAAAGTCAAATCGTCAGCTGTTCCATCAATGGTTACGGAACCTCCGTTAACAATGCTTCCGTTTGCATAAGCTCCGGATTCAATTTGTTGCTTGGCATTTGTATTAATTGTTGTTGATATTGCGGTTCCTCCACTGCGGATTAATTGAGTTGCTCCGCTGTTTAAGGTGGAATTTTGATCTGTTCCGTATATATATTGATATCCTGAATTTACTTGGGTGTTATAGCTGGTTGCTCCGGATGAAACGGAAATTTGTCCTCCGTTAACAATACTGTTATAAGCATTACCGCCGCTAAATACATAAATGCGTCCGCTGCGATCAACGGTAGAGGAAATTGAGGTCCCGTAAATATATTGATTACCGTTATATAAAATGTGAGTGTTTTCTGACCGACCTCCTGCCTCAACATTTTGGGCCCCGCCTGAATAAATGGTGCTGTTTTGAGCAAGGCCTCCATTTTGAATGTTTTGTGTCCCAGTAACGGTGTAATTAATTGCTGTACCATAAACATTTTGGGTTAAATAAACGTTACCTCCTGTACTTGTCGTCCTTGCAGGAATGTCCCATATAGAAGCTTTAGCGGTTGAGCTTAAAACTAAAAAAGAGAAGCAAATAAAATATTTTTTCATGATGTTCCTTATTAAAAATAAAAATTTTGAAAAAATTTAATATTGATTTTGTAAATTTAAATGTTTGATTGAAAAAGTTATTGACAAATGATTTGATAAATATTATTAAATACGAGAATTTTGTTGGCGGGGTAGCTCAGTTGGTTAGAGCAGCGGAATCATAATCCGCGTGTCGAGGGTTCGAATCCCCCCCTCGCTACCAGTTAAAAAGGTCTTCTTGAAGAAGGCCTTTTCTTTTTATATTTCTTGACTTTATATTTATCATTTTTAGAATATATTTGTTTTTTTAAGGGAGAAAAATTATGCTTAAATATTTTTTGTACTTTATAGCTGCAGCCATAGTTATTGGTCTTTTGGTCGGTGGTTTCCATTTGTTTAGAGTGGCACAAAAAAATAAAAAAGAAATGTCACAATATTCGGAAAAAGAGGTCGTTAACGTTAAGCCTTTGGGCAAAGTTTTAGTTATATATTATTCTTTAACCGGTCATACTAAAGATATTGCAGAAAGAATTAAAAAATTTACCAATGCTGATATGTATGAAATTAAAACCTTAGAAAAAATTGATGCAAAACCATATTTTTATATGCAGGTGAAAAAGCAACTTAAGGATAAAAATTTTCCTAAACTTGAAGGGGAAATGCCGAGAATAGATAATTATGATATTATATTTGTCGGTGCTCCTGTATGGTGGTATACCATAGCTACTCCAGGTTTCTCTTTTTTGGAGCAAATGGATTTTAAGGGAAAGAAAGTGGTTCCTTTTTCAACTCAGGGAAGTAATTATGGAAGCTTTTTTGAAGATTTTGCCAAATATGCCAAGAATGCAAAAATTTTAGAATCGGCATCATTTAATAATATGCCTGAAAAATATGATGATCAGGTTGATAATAAAATTGCATCTTGGTTAAACAGACTCTAAAGATCGTGAAGTTTTGCATATCTTTTATGAATGCATTGAAGAGCAGTTTTGTGAACTCCTGGAGTTATTTCATAAAATATAAAACGTCCTTTGCGGCGACTGGTTACAAAACCATCGTCGCGAAGACGTTTTAAGTATTGAGATATTTTAAGCTGGGTGCTTTGAAGTGCTTTTATAATATCTGAAACATTACTTTCTCCATTGAGAAGAAGATGTTCGAGAATCCTCATCTTATCATAATTAGCAAAAAGCTTTATTTGATTGGCTACCATTGTTGTATAGTCTTTAGGTAGAAAGGATTTATAGTCTTCAGATAAAAAATAAAAGTTGTTGGTCATATAACCGAAAAGTTTGCGAATACAAGTGAAGATACTGGCAGGATATTCTTCAAAAATTTTGTAATATATAAACAATCCCCGCCGCTCGGTTTTTACTAATCCGGCATCACGTAATTTTTTTAGGCTTTGAGAAACAATAACTTGTTCTTCATTCATAGCTTTAGTGATTGCTGAAACAGATGAGGCTCCGTTAACATCCAGAAACTCGAGGATACGCAACCGTAATGGGTGAGCGATATAGCTGATGCCTTTGGTAGCTTTTTTCATTATTTCAGGCGGCAGGGAATTGGACATGACAATTTTCGCTTTATTTGTAAGAGGCAACCAATTCTTTGAACTTTGGAATATATTCTTCCGACCAACCCATTAGGTAGTCGTTTTCGGTACAAAATAGAGGAGTGCCAATTTGAGAACCAAGTTTAAATTTGCGAGCACAACTGAAAAGCATATTTTGACCTTTAGGAGATGCTACGTTTACCATTGTCAGTTCAAGGTTGGGATATTCTTTGTCAATAAAGGCAAGTGCGTCGTGACAATGAGAACAGCTGTCTGAGTAAAAGAAATATATTTTCTCAGGATCCAAAATATCATTTTGTTGGGAACAAGCAAAACAAGTGAATATCGCAATCAATATATATAAAAATTTTTTCATATATTTTTCCTTATTCTATACAGCAATCAACAGCTTTGCGGACAAAGGCTTTCATCTTGGCCAAAGCACCCATTTTTTCTTTTGGGGCTTCTTCTTTTATGGTTGGTGTTTGTGCTATTTTGGCAGATATTTTTTTGATGTCATCCATCTTATCTTCAACCCATTTTACATCGGAAATGTTTAGCATGTTCATGTTTAAGCCCCAGAAAAGGCAATATAATTCATAGGCTTGGTTAAACAATGTATAAGCTTCTTTTTTGTGTCCTAAGGATTGTTGTTTGGTACCAACTTCCATAAGACGCATGGAAGATGCAAGCAAGTGTTTGGATATGCACCAAACTTCGCCTTCATATTCTGGAATAACTTTTTGCATTAAAGTTTTACGCAGTTCACGAACTTCTTCAATCAAATCATAAAAAGAGTTTTTGCCGGTTTTGGCTCCAGAGAAAACCAGATGCTCCTCAATTGAAATAAGGTTCATAATGGCAATGGTTAAATCCTGATCGGAGGAAAGATCTTTGGGATTTACTTTTTTGCTAGCATCTATGCGTTCAACAAATTCTTTTACACTTTTAGCTTTATCCATAGCGAATCTCCATATATTACAATAACTATATATAGTTATATATCTATATATAATAATAGTCAAGTATTTAAAGCGTGATTAAAATAAATTTCCTTGCGAATCGTCATTCAGAGAGGCTAAAGCTTCTTTGGCGATGTTTAAATTTACCGCTCTTTTGCGGGATAAGGATATATTGTCGATTTCAGCGACTAATTTTATGGCATAAGCAAATGAACGCTGCATGTTGGCTAAAAGATAGTTTATGAGCTCTGGAGAAGGCATGATTTGGCGGTCTGAAAATAATTTTACCAACAAAGCCGATAACAAATCATCATCAGGTTCTTTGATTTCTACCGCAGGCACAATGTTTATTCGCGAGCGAAGGTCAGGCAAAGAAAAATTCAGACGGGCAGGGGCTAATTCCGATGTAAATAAGATATTACCGCCCTCATCTCTATACATGTTATATAAATGAAACAAAGCTTCTTGGTTTTGCAGATTTTCTAAATCTTCTACCACCAAACATTTGTTTTGAGCAAACAATTCATGGATGTTTTCCAGGTTAAGCTGTGCCGCCCTGATAAAAGGTATACGATAAGGATAATTGGTTAAATTTGATATGTTGTTGGCAAATACATTAGCAAGATGGGTTTTGCCGCAACCTGACGGGCCGTAAATGCAAATAGCAAAAAAAGGCCACATCGGCCAGCTTTCAACCATTGAAACAGCATCTTGATTGTTTGCGGCAACTAAAAAGTCATCTCGGCCGAGGCTGGGACGATGCGGAAAATCAAGAGCAAGTTGTGATATGTTATTTTTATTTGTCATTTTATTTCTTATTTAAGACATCAAAAACTTTAGCTGTCAAGTCACCAAGACTATATGGTTTGGTGATAAAATCAAAATCGGCAAAATTATCAAGCTCTTGGCGGACAATTTCTTCCGAATATCCTGAGGCGAGAATAACTTTGATTGAAGGAATTTTGTTCTTGATTATTTTGGTTAATTCGGCTCCGCTCATTCCGGGCATGACCATATCAGTTAACAACATATCAAAGTTTTGATCTTTTTCAATTTGTTCAAGAGCATTTTCGGCTGAATTGCAACTTATAACATCATAGCCTTTTTTCTTGAGGGCACGGCTGGCAAAAGTACGTACCGAATCTTCATCTTCAACAAATAAAATTCTAGCTGTATTATCTTTTCCTGCAGTGGCATGTGAACGGTCAATAGCATTAGATACATTAAGCCCGACGATTATTTTTTGATTAATGTTAAGCGGAGTGTTTATTTTTTCTCGTACTTCAAGAATTGGTGAGCCGTCTTTACCGGTGATAACTTCTTTATCGTCAATATTTTTTACTTCTTCATCATTGTTTTCAAAACGAGGTAGATGAATAGAAAACGTAGTGCCGCTGCCGACTTTACTGTTGACCTTGATAAAACCTTCGGTTTGGCGAACGATACCATATACCATTGCTAACCCTAAGCCTGTTCCTGAACCTACAATATTTTCTTTGGTAGAGAAAAACGGATCAAAAATTCTACCAATATTTTCAGGAGGAATACCACAGCCATTATCTTTTACATCAATAACCACAAATTCTCCCGGTTTAATAATATCATCACCAAATTGGAAAGGTTCTGCTAAAATATCAGTGCGAGTTGATATAGTTAGAGTACCGTTTCCGTTCATGGCATCTTTAGCATTAACCGCTAAGTTAATAATAACCTGAGAGAATTGTACAGGGTCAACTCTGACATAGCCTAAATCAGAACCATGGTGAAATTTTAAGTTGATTTGTTCACCTAAAATTCTTTTCAACATATGATTAAGTTCGGCAAAATTTTCGGTAATGTCTATGAGTTTGGGTTGCAAAGGCTGTTTGCGTGAAAAAGCTAAAAGTTGGCGGACTAAACCAGCTGCTCGATTAGCGTTTTGTTTGATTTGTATTAAATCTGCAAAAGAAGGATCACCAACGCCATGACGTTGTAAAAGTAAATCCGTGAAGCCGATCATGGCGGTTAAAAGGTTGTTAAAGTCATGAGCAACACCTCCTGCAAGTTGTCCTACTGCTTGCATTTTTTGGGCTTGAGCAAATTGAATTTCTAGATTTTTTTGTTTAGTTACATCAATTAAATAAATTACGAATCCATTTCCTGGATTTTTGTGTGAAGAGTGCAGGTGTTTCATTGAGCCAATATAAAGAGTGGCTGATGATGGTCTGTTAATATTGCCTAAGTGAATTTCTTGAGCGATGGTTTCTACTTTGCCATTGTGAACTTGTTCAAAACTTTTTTTAAGAGATGTTCGATCTTCTTCATTTATAAAATTGAATATGTTGCTTTCTGTAATGTCCGGCGTTTTGCTTAGAAATGCGGTTGCCGTGGAATTGGCTCGTATTATTTTACCATAGACATCGCAAAAAATGATACCAACAGGAGAATTATTAAAAAGCCAATTTATTTGATCTTGGGATTGTTCAATTTGTTTTTTTAAATCTGCCGGTGTGGGAAGTTGGTTGACTACTACACCTCGATTTTTTATTTGTTGATTTTCTCGGTAGCTGGTTTGGAAAACTACAGCTTCAGAAACATTATTCTCTTTATCAACAAAATATAAATTACCTTGCCAGAAATCGCTCTTGATGGGGAGGGGTGAGTTGCTGGCTAAAAAATCACCAAGGAATTTACCGGAAATGCTATCTGGTTCAAATCCCAAAAAATCTGTCATTTGTTTGTTAACATAATCAATTCTGTAATCTTTGTCGGTAGTGTAAAGCCCTACCGGTAAATAATCTAAAAAGTCGTGTAATGAGGAGCATTCTTCTTTAAAAATATTTTCCATATTTTTTTGAGCCGTAATGTTATTTAGACTCCAATAGAGATAGGTTTCTTTTTTGATACGTTTAATTGAAAACGGGCCATCAAATATGTTGGGCTTTTTTAAATATATTGGTTTTAAGCTTATTTCGTACCACTCAATATCGTTAAATTTTTGTTCTTTATTGTCTCTTAAAATTAAAGCAACGATATCTTTTTCTGATGATAAATTTTTACAAGCATTTTGTAAGCGATAAAAAGAAGCCTTATTCAAATTTCCTTCAGCTAAGTGTTGTTCCAAAAAATTTAAGACTTTTTGTCCTTTTAGAAGCTCTTTGGCTGCATCATTTTGAATTATTGTTTCTCCTGAGTTATTTTCTATACACTTAATTTTAAAATCATTACGAATAATTTCATTGGCGAATCCTCCATAACTGATTGCAGCTTCTCCTGCACTTAGGGTTTTTATGGTTAAGAGCAGTGACCAACAAGTGATAATAACAGTACTGGAGATGAGATATATATAATATTGAGGATATAGAAAAAACAGTATTATTGACACGGTTAAAGCAACCAGCGAAAATGCCAGTTTAATTAAGCTGGATTGAAGTAGTTTGTCCGGTCTATTGTTGATTTTTGAGCTGCATAACATATCCAATTACCTCGGCAACGGCTTTAAAATGTTCTTCAGGAATGGTTTGATCTAATTCGGTTGATGCAAATAGTGCACGGGCAAGGGGCGGATTTTCCACAATCGGAACATCATTTTCTTCAGCCAATGCTTTAATACGCAAGGCTACATTATCAACACCTTTGGCGGTGACTTTAGGAGCATCCATTTCATGCATCTTATATTCAAGGGCAACGGCATAGTGCGTGGGGTTGACAATGACAACGTCTGCTTTGGGAACATTTTCCATCATACGATGACGTGCTCTTTCCATACGAATTTGTCTTATTCTTGATTTAACCAACGGATCACCTTCCATTTGTTTATATTCTTCTTTTACCTCTTGTTTGGTCATGCGTAATTTTTTCAAATGAGAGTATTTTTGGTAAATATAGTCGGCTACGGCGATGATCAAGACTGCAATGACCACGGTAAATAGTAACAATACTACCATTTTATGGATAAATTTTAAAATAGCAATGGTTTCCATGGTCGGTAGTAGATTAACTTTCTCAAGGTATGGGCTTACAACCCAAATAGCAATAAAAGAAATCACGCTTATTTTGATAATTCCTTTTAGGCTTTCAACAATTTTTTTCATGTTAATGAAATTAGGTATGGCTGCAAAAATATTTAATTTGTCCCATTTAGGTTCAATTTTTTTGGGGGCATATATAAATCCTGTTTGTGCAATGCTGGCAAAGATTCCTAACACCATAAAAATTACAAACGGAATAGACATGATTTTAAAAAATGCCATAACACTTTGGATTAACATTACACGAAATGAGCCTGCATTTACATTCATTTGTCCGGCATTTTCAATAAAATTTATTCCAAAAATGTAGTACCATTTAAACATTAGAGGAATTAGCAGCCAAACTACAAAAAGCATTCCCAAAAGCATGATGAAACTTTTGGCATCTTGGGAGATGGCAACATCACCTTCTTCTTTGGATTTGCTTATTTTGCGTTCGGAAGGCTCTTCAGTTTTGGAGGCTTCATCTTCTTCTTCAGGTGCTACCATTGAATGCCTCCGCTAATTTAAAAATTTAATGATCCCGTTTTCATAATACTGGGTGAACCACATTATCATCATCGGGACTGTTAAAAACAGAAGTCCAATACCAAGGTATAGTTGTAAAGGTAAGGACAAAAAGAAAATGTTTAATTGAGGCATGAGGCGTGATACCAAGCCCATACCTGTATAAAAAACAATTGTGAAGGCAATGAATGGGGAGCCTATTTTAAAACCCATAATAAAAGAATCATTTAAATTTTGGCTTAAGCTTTTTGCAAAATCTCCGACAGGAAGTGCGTCTCCGACGTTAAATAAATGATAGCTATCAACAATTGCACCGAGCATTAAATGATGAAGATCGGTGATGAAAATTACTACCAAAGCAACTAAAGTTAAGAATGTTTCTACAACAATTGACTGTGTTTGGGTCGATGGATCAAACATTTGAGCATTGCTGAAACCGATTGCTTGCCCAGCTAAAGAGCCGCTTAAACGTAAAGATGTATATAAAATTTGCATAACCACTCCTAAAAATATGCCAATGGTTATTTCAAATAAAACGTAGCGAATAAAAGTGGCTAAGTCTTGCGGGGGAGACGGTAAAAAAGGTGTTATTATCGGCATCATTACAATAGCAATGGCCAAAGCAACAGATAGTCTTACTTGTGTGTTGATGTAAGAACCCATAAAACCCGGCATTAACATTAATGCCGAGCCTGTTCTTAAAAAGACCATTAAAAAGTGGTACATGTTGATGTTTATGAGCTCAAGCATTGTTATCCGCCATTAGCTATTTTATTAAATAAGCTTTCCGTTAGAGTTTGCATTTGATTTAACATGAAAGGGAAAAGCAAAATTATTACCACAAATACACTAATGATTTTGGGAACAAAGGCCAGCGTCATTTCTTGTATTTGGGTAAGAGCCTGAAAAATACCTATAATCAAGCCGACAAAAAGAGCAACTGATAATATCGGAGTTACGACTTTTAATAAGGTAAAAACGGCATCGCGAGAAATTTCTAAAACTTCAACTTCATTCATGGGCATTACTCAAGTGGGGTTAAGTGTTCAAAATATTGGTGATTTTCAATTCCGGTAAAAAATACTCCGTCAAATCCAGTGGTAATAATATCTTTAAAGTGTTTAGCAATCAATTCTTGCCAGTTGCTATCCCAATAAGCTGCAATTACAGAATCTTTTTCAACAAATGATGGACGGACAAGCCATGTTGGAGAACCAACTTTCCAGCTGCTTTTCCAAAAATAGTCTTTGGGGTTAGCTTCAGAAACATTCATTAAAGATATAAGCAGACGACGGCTGCCATTTTTTTTGAATTGAAGACTGCGGATATCATCGGAACTAAACCTTTGTTTGTGCTGAAACAAAGGGTTAATGACTATAATATCATAATTAGTTTTTAACAAGTCGTTTACAAAGGCATCTTTATTTTCATAAAGACTGTCATCAATAGCAAACAAAATATTTTTAGCGTCTTTTACTTCATTTACGTTTTGAGCTGAATCGTTAATTACGGGCAAGCCTAAGATTTCTTTGAAAGCTTTTTCTTTGTCGGTAAAACCATATATCATTTTTTTATCTAATACAGATGATATGATTGCTCGGTCAAAACTTTCATCGTCAGAACATTGATCAATACTGATCAGACCTAAGTTATGTCTTTTAGTTACAGCTGTTTCTTTTCCTTGACCGCAGTATAAATTATTTATGGCAACGGCATCTACCAGATTAAGGTAACGATAAGCAGATGTTCCTTCTGTCGGATCTGCATCATTAAAATTCTCACGTGATAAGAAGAAAGAATCTTCAATACCTTCGTGCTTTTGCCGAGCTAAATTATATCCTTCTAGATTATATTCCCATAAGCTTTTAGTTAAAAGCTCTTGTCCTTCATGGGTAATTATTTTAAAGTTTGGTTTTTGTTCTTTTGCATAATCAATCAGCATTAATAAATTATCACGCATGGCTGCGCGATAGTTGCGAATTTCCAAAGGAAGATAATCCATTTTTAAGATTTCTTCTTCTTTAGTATAGGGGTTGGCTTTATTAAAACCATACAAACCAGCTCTGGCTTCTGAAACAGAAGCCATAGTGATTAAAATCAGAGCCAGAGCGGCATATGCTTTTTTAAGTAACAACATCGGCTTGGTGTTTCCCCGTCCTTTCCGGTATTTCTGAAATATCCATAGCAATTTTGAAAATTTCCGTAAGCATTTTGAGCGGATCGGCAGAAAGATTGTCTTTGCTATAACGTTCAAGATAGACTCTAATAGTAGCTCCACTGGATCCAGTTCCGGATAGACGATAAACAATTCTTGAGCCATCAGCAAAAGAAATAATTAATCCGTTTTTAGTGGAACTGTGGTCTACTGGATCATTATAAACAAAAGCTCCGGCATGCTCAATTTTAAAACCTGCAAAAGTTTTATTTTCAAGAGAAGGAAGTTTATTTTCCAAATCTGCCATTAGCTTATCGGCAACAGCAGTGTCAACTCCCTCGAAGTCAAATCTTACATAGTAACTACGTCCATATTTTTGCCAGTGTTCACGAGTGATTTGCTCAACTGATTTTCCGGTAGCAGCGATGATATTGAGCCAGAACAATACAGCCCAAATTCCGTCTTTTTCACGAATATGTGATGAGCCGGTGCCAAAGCTTTCTTCTCCGCAGAAAGTAATGCGTTTAGAATCCATCAGATTAACAAAATATTTCCAACCGGTAGGAACTTCATAGTAGCCAATATTATGGGCTTTGGCAACTCTGGAAACGGCGGTGGATGTCGCTGCTGATTTGGCAACTCCGTAAATTCCGTTTTTATAGGCCGGAATTAAGTTGAAGTTATCAGTTAAAATAGCCAGACTGTCACTAGGAGTAACAAAAAACTTTTTACCCAAAATCATATTACGGTCACCATCACCGTCATTGGCTGCACCAAAATCAGCAGCATGATCAGAGAACATGAAATCAACAAGTTCTTTGGCATATACCATGTTGGGGTCAGGATGCAAACCTCCAAAGTCTGGCAAAGGATTATAATTTACGACTGAGCCTTTAGGAGCCCCTAAAACTTCTTCAAAAATTTTGCGTGCATAAGGACCGGTAACGGCATTCATAGCATCAAAACGCATGGTAAAACCTTGTTGAAAAAGCTTTCTAATGGAAGCAAAATCAAAAATATTTTGCATCATTTCAACATAATCTTTAACCGGATCAATAACTTCGATTTCCATGCCTTCTAGGTCTTGTGTCCCAATCTTGGACAAGTCAATATCTGATACGTCACAGATTTTATATTCAGATATGTTTAGGGTATTTTGGTAAATACGATCACTTACGGAACTGGGAATTTGTCCACCGCTTTCATTAGAATATTTGATGCCAAAATCACCGCTCGGACCACCGGGGTTGTGAGATGCAGACAATATAAATCCACCGTTGGCTTTGTTTTTTAAAATTATGTTGGAGCCTGCCGGAGTTGACATAAAACCGTTTTGACCAACAATCAATTTGGAAACGCCGTTGGCGGCAGCCATTTTAATAATTACCTGAATGGCAATATCATTATAATAGCGACCGTCTCCACCGACAACAAAGGTTTTTCCTTTCAGGTCTCCAATGGTGTTAAAAATACTTTGCATAAAATTTTCAACATAGTTGGCTTGAGTGGCAACCGTAGATTTGCGGCGTAAACCGGCCGTACCCATTTTTTGATCAGTAAAAGGGGTGGTAGCAACTGTTCTTATCATAATATCTCCTTATAACTTGAATAATTTTTATGTCGGAGATTTTAACATCTTCAGCGTGAAAGACAAGTATAAAGACAAACTTATCAGCCGTTTTAAGGACAAATAAACTCGGCTAAATTTTTAATTTCTATCTTAGCTGCCAAATGCGATAAACTCATACGTCGTTTGAGAAAGTCTTGTTGCAGGTCAAGAACGGTTAATCCTTCTAGGAAAAGCTCACGATAAATTACGCGGTCTTTTAAACCTTCACAGAATCTAAATCCGTAGAGTTTGGATATTTTTTCTAATTGCTCAAAAACAAAATTTTTATTTTTTGAACGTAGTGAAGAAATTTTATTGCCGCAAACAATCCAGTTTAGGTAGGGCTTTCCTTGTGAAGCAAGAAGTTTTTTGATGTCCCAGACAAATTCGGCATAGTGTCCAGGAGCTTTTATTTTGTTATTGCTAAAATCAATATCGGCAATTGCATTTAAGTCTATAAGACTGTCTGTTATTGGGGTTATTAAAGTATCTGCATGGCGATGGGCAATGTTAAAAAGGTAATTTTTATTACCTGGAGTGTCAATTATTATGGCATCATACTCAAAGCATAAGTTATCAATAAGAGAATCTATTTCTTCATGTTGTTGCGAAATTTTTTGAGGGTCTTCACAAAGGGAGAATCGAAAGTGAGACGGTATTTTTAAATTAATATTGTGTGTGTGGCAAAAATTTTCCCTATTGGATATATATTTTGAAAGTGACCCTTGTCTGCCGTCAAGATCAATAACGGCAACTTTAAATCCTTCTTGAATGAGTTTAACTGCTAAATGCATGGCAATTGTTGATTTGCCGGTACCGCCTTTTTCATTACCGATAACAATAATGTGTGCTCTAGTATTTGTAGTCATTATTTTCCTTCAGCCATAGCCAATTGCGGATGTGGGTTTGCGGCTACAACTATACAGGACTTATTCGATTTTTTCAAACGATTACATGTTTTATCCGCCTCATTTTTTGCAAAACCGATGAGTTTTGAGCGATAAACTATTGCGGCACCTTTTTGAGTCGGTTCAATATCTATTTTTGCCTTTTGAACTGATGGATGTTTTATTTGTTTACGGATACTTAAAGCATAGTTACGTGCCTTAGCATAGTTCGAAAAGGCTCCAACTTGTATTCCCCAAACATTTTCAGAATAGCTGACTTCGGCAACTTTTGTTTCTTCTTTTGCTTCTGTTTTTACTTCTTGAGTTTGAGCATAAAGATTAGGTGTCTTTATGTCATCGGCTAGAGCAAGTTTGCGAAGACCTTGTGTCATCATTGAACTTACTTTGGTGTCGCGTTGGCGAATCGTATTATGTCCCATTGTTACTGCAATTACTCTGTTTCCATCTCGCTCAGCCGAAGTAACAATGTTATATCCGGCGGCATTGGTAAAGCCTGTTTTCATGCCGTCAGCACCCTTAAAGTTTTTTAGTATATGGTTGTGGGTATAGTAGGTGCGACCTTTGTAGGTGAATTTTTTGGTAGAAAACAGTTTGTAATATTCTGGAAAATGATGATATACGGCGGCAGCCAAAAGAGCCATATCACGAGCGGTGGTTTTTTGAGCCTTGTTGGGCAAGCCTGACGCGTTTTTAAAAGTAGTGTTTTTCATGCCAAGTTCATGTGCTACTTCTGTCATCGTAATGGCAAATTTGTCTTCACTGTATCCGAGCCCTTCAGCTAATACGGTAGCACAATCATTAGCTGACTTTACGATTAGAGCAAGTATTGCCGTGCGGACGGTAATTTTTTCTCCAGGGCGAACACCAAGTTTTGATGGTGAGCGATTGGCTGCTGTTCTGGATACCGGTAGCTTATCATCCATTTTAATCAATCCCTTATCTAGGGCATTAAAGGTTATGTAGAGAGTCATTAATTTTGTTAAAGATGCCGGATATCTAAGCTCATCGGCATTATAAGAAGAAAGCACATTTCCGGTTTCGGCATCTATCATTATGGAAGATGTCGTTCTCTTTGCTGCTTGTGCCGGAATTGATATTGATAAAAAGCATATAAGCAAGATAAATTTTATGATGTTTTTATGATAAATAGTTGATATTCTATTCATTTTATATTCTTCTTTATGTTTCTGTTTTTGAGCCAATTTGCTTAATTCTATGACCAAAAGGAAAATAAATTATTAATTTTTGAAAAGGAATATAAATTTTTTTAGTCAGTGGATATTTTTAGCTTGACTTTGAACGGGAATATTTGTAGAAGTTGTTTGTTTCATCCGATGGCGGATTTAGCTCAGTTGGTTAGAGCGCTGGTTTGTGGTACCAGATGTCGTGAGTTCGAGTCTCATAATCCGCCCCATAATCAGTATGCCCCGATAAGGGACTTTTTTTGTGGACGGCTTCCGATTTGTTTTGGGAACAAATCGGCATGAGACTATTCTGGCTCGTAGGTTCTGCTTAGTAAAAGCAATCACCAACTCGCTGCGGTCACCGCTATGTAGAGTTTGCAAAGTCCGGCTCATAGAAGTCCAGACATTTGCAAACTAACAAACGCGTAACTTTCGTTGAAAAAACAGGTAGTTTTTTCTGCCTCAAGCATAATCCGCCCCATAATCAATATGCCCCGATAAGGGGCTTTTTTTGTAGGCGGATCCCGATTTGTTTTGGGAACAAATCGGCATGAGACTATTCTGGCTCGTAGGTTCTGCTTTGAAAAAAAGCAATCACCAACTCGCTGCGGTCACCGCTATGTAGAGTTTGCAAAGTCCGGCTCATAGAAGTCCAGACATTTG
>CALXUM010000001.1 GCA_944391685.1 uncultured Alphaproteobacteria bacterium | reverse complement strand
GGCTCGTAGCTCAGTCGGTAGAGCATTTGACTTTTAATCAAAGGGTCGGCGGTTCGAACCCGCCCGAGCTCACCAATTATAAAAGACCACTTCTATAAAAGTGGTTTTTTTTGTTTTCTATAACAAGCGACGACTATCTTCTAGACGATGCTTGGCAATGTCTACATACTCAGCACAATTATCTATCCCAATAAAGCGACGACCGTTCCTTATGGCTGCCACTCCTGTTGTTCCACTTCCCATAAAAGGATCTAAGATTAAATCCCCCTTATTAGTAGATGCATTGATAATCCTTTCCAACAAAGCCAATGGTTTCTGCGTAGGATGACGCCCAAATTTTTTTTCTTCCGGTGGAGTGGCGTTAATTGCCCAAACACTACGCATTTGCAAATTAGGCTTTTTGATAAAATCTTTAGGAAAATCCCCTTCTTTCATGGCCTTATAATTAAAAGTATGGTGCCCTTTTTTGCTCTTTCTGGCCCAAATCAAGCTTTCGTGGCTGGCAGTAAAATATCGACAAGAGATATTAGGACTGGCATTGGGCTTGAACCAAATAATGTCATTTAAGATATGATATTTTAGCTCCATCATGGCAAAACCGCACGGATATAAACTGTGGTATGTACCTGAGACCCAAATTGTGCCATCAGGTTTTAATAACCTTTTACATTCTGTCAACCAACGTTTATGGAACTCAAAGTCAGCATCTATGCCACCGCTTTTATCCCACTGCCCTTTGTTTATTGAAACAAGATGCCCATTATGACAGCTAGTTCCTGCTCCCGAAATCATATAAGGAGGATCAACAAAAATCATGTCAAAAGTATCATCAGGAAATTTTTTTAATATTTCAAAGCTGTCACCGGTATAAAGTTGATAATCTTGTTTCATCTTACGTCTCTTATTAATTTTATAAATCATATTATGAATAAAGGGGGAAACGATTGCAACCCGATTATGCTTTTAATCCTCAAAAAAGCCCCGTTGATTTTACTCAGCGGGGCTTTGGTTGATTTTTTGAGAGTTTATTTAACGTTGAGGAGAATTTCTTCTTCGTTATTAAGTTCTACATATTCCGGTTCATTTGCTGAACAAGAAGCTGTAGCACAAACACTTTCCGAACGTGGAGCTACATATGGGGATTTTTCGTAGCTTACGCTGGTATATGTTTTAGGCTCGTAAACCGTTTTATATGTTGTTTTCTTATATACAACCTCAACCGGTTCACGAGTTTCTCTGATTTTGGGAGCACATGAAGAATCTGCATTAGATGCAGGCTCTACATACTCAGCACAAGCAACTGCCGGAGTGCTTTCGCGATATTGAACTACCGCCGGGCGGCTTTCGCGATAACGAACAACCGTAGGTGCTGCAACAACTCTTTGACGGCGAACATAACGATAGCATGTTGTACCGTCAAAATAGTCACAATTTTCAGGTGCCGGCGCTGCGGCAGTTTTAGTATAAACGACTCTTTCTTCAGGGGCTTCATCGCTTTGAAAACAAGCACAAGCAGGCACGAGCAAAAGAGCTAATGTAATCAAAATCTTTTTCATAAGGAATATCCTTTTTGCAAAAATTAGGTTTAGTACATTTTGTAAATTTTGGTTATTTTTGTTTAATATATCAATTTTTTCAAATAAATCAAGTGTTTTGTCAAAAAAAGTTTAAGATTTAAGAATTGATATCATAAATGGAGGAATTTTAAATTGTTGACCTCCTACTTCAACTTCTTGTTCGAAAGAACTTATATTAACAGCAAAGATAAGACTTTTGTCGGCAAAATTACGGCTAAATACTAATAATTCGGAACGAACTTCAAGTTCTTGATAATCTCCGTAAGCCAAAATTTTTGATTTTTTGCGAAATTTGGCCCACCAGGATATGTGTCGGCTTAAATCATTTTCTGATTGTAATTCTAAGCACTGACGCACTTCCGAATCGCCTGTTTCTCTACGTCCTTCAATTCCCCACTCACTACCATAATAAATACTTGGAATACCGGGTAATGTAAAAAGGAGCCCATATAAAGGCTTTAACAAAGCCTGATTATTCAAAACACTGGCAATACGGGAGACATCATGATTATCCAAAAAACTATACATATTGCAATGTTCATATACCCCTTCACCTATTTTAAACTGGCGATTAAGAGTGTGAGCGGTCTCATAAAGGTTGCGATCATTACAGCCGGAGTGCATAGCCTTATATAATTCATAATTGGTAACACTGTCCAACATTTCTTCGTTCATAAGCCGTTTATAGTTACCAAAAACGATTTCTCCCATCAGCCAAAAATCAGGTTTTAAGCTTTTTGACATGGTGTGAAGTTCTCTTAAAAATCCTCGATCAAGATAATGAGCGGTATCTAGCCTTAAACCATCTATATTAAACTCTTTAATCCACATGGAAACGGCTGATTTTAAGTATTGTTTAACATCTGGATTCTTCAAGTTTAACTTTATGATATCATCACAACCGTCCCATCCTTCATAGCAAAAGCCATCATGATAGCCATTATCTTGGCCAAAATTTAAGAAAAACCAATCACAATAAGCTGATGATTGCTTATATTTGCAAACATCTTCAAAAGCCCAAAAATTACGTCCTACGTGATTAAAAACTCCATCAAGGACTATCTTTATTCCTTGCTCATGAGCTTTGGCCACCAATTGCTTAAAATCATCATTTTCTCCCAAACGACGATCAATTTGAAAATAGTCTTTAGTGTCATATCCGTGGGCGGTTGATTCAAAAACAGGTCCTAAATATAATGCATTGCACCCTAATTCAAGAATATGTTCAAACCATGAAGATATTTTGCTCAAACGATTTTGCGGAGCTAAAGTAAAGTTGTTTTGCAGGGGAGCCCCGCAAAACCCCATGGGATAGATATGGTAGAAGACGCTTTCGTCTGCCCACATTGCAAAGATTACTCCGGTTTAGGGGCCGGATAGTGAATTGGTCCTTTTTTTGCCGGCTTTTTAGGCTTTTCTACTTTATATCCGCCTTTAATACATAAAATTTTATCAGGCTCATGTTCTTTGCATTTGACGGGAAAAGAGGAATCAACAAATTGCAAATCTCCGTCTTCATCTCTTGTGTAACTACGAGTTAAGCAACCCAATCGTCCGCAGTTAAACGGAGCTTTTAGAGTGAAAACATAACTACCATCAGGAAATTTAGACACATAAAAATCTTCATATTTTACTTCAAGTGGCAATTCCTCAGCTGCAGGTCCAAATTCATCATCAAAAACTTTGGCTATTTCATTTGAATCGATATCAATTTCAGAAATATATTCGCTGCCAGAGTTATAAAACAGATAAAAATCAGATGTTTTGGCACGAACAGGAGAAGATATAAGTGTTAGCAACGTTAAGTATAATAAGAATTTCATATGTTAATCCTCAAATTTTGCAAAAACATTGTCGTAATATTAGATGATATTTCTTAAAAGTTAAACACTTTTTTAGAGATTGCTCTTTAAGATGTTGGTATTAATAATTTTTTGTGGAACACAAGGATGAAACTAAATCAAATTACCAATACGAAAAGTGATGTAGAAATTTGCGGATTATCTTCAGATTCAAGAGAAATTAAACCAGGATTTTTATTTGGCTCACTTAACGGCAATCAATATGTTGCCGATGCCGTTGCCAAGGGTGCGGCAGCAATAATTGCTCCTGAAGATTTTAGGGGAGATTGCGGAAATGCCATTTTAATAAAAGCTAAAAATCCAAACTTAGAATTTGCAAAAGCTGCAGCTCGTTTCTATGGCAAAGCTCCCAAACATATTTGTGCCGTAACCGGAACCAACGGTAAAACTTCAATTGCCGATTTTATTCGTCAAATTTTAACCATGAGCGGAAAAAAAGCTGCCAGCATGGGGACTTTGGGTCTAATTAAAGGAAACAATCCTCCTATTCCTTCTCCCAACACCACACCAAACAGTGTTACTATCCACAAAGAACTTAAAGAATTGGCTCAAGAAGGTTATGATTATTTGGCAATGGAAGCTTCCAGCCATGGATTAAGCCAATACCGAATCGGAGCTGTGAGTGCGGAAGTGGCCGGTTTTACGAATCTGACCAGAGATCATTTGGATTATCATAAAACCATGGAAAACTATTTAGCTGCCAAAATGATTTTGTTTACCGACATTTTAAAAAAAGGCGGCAGTGCCGTTTTGAATGCAGATATTGATGTATTTAACGCCTTGAAAGAGGTTTGTGAAAAAACCGGAAAAAAAGTTGTCGCTTATGGGAAAAAAGACAAAGAAATTAAACTTTTGCAAAGTATACCTATGGCTCATGGGCAAAAACTAAGCTTGGAATATTATGGCAAAAAAACTGAAATAGAAATTCCTCTGGCTGGTGAATTTCAAGCCATGAATGTACTTTGTGCTTTGGGAATGTGTGCCGAGCTGACAGGGGAGCCTTTTGAAATTATAAAATATGTCAGTAAAATAAAAGGGGCAAAAGGTAGATTGGAGTTAGTCGGTGAAACTAAAGACGGAGCGGCAATTTATATTGATTATGCTCATACGCCAGATGCTTTGGAAAATGTTATTAAAGCTTTGCGTCCGCATACTCAAAACAAATTACATGTGTTATTTGGATGTGGCGGAGATCGTGATGCCGGCAAAAGGCCGATTATGGGAAAAATCGCCAATGACTTGGCTGACTTTGCCTATGTTACCGATGATAATCCGCGTACAGAAAACGCCGAAAAAATCAGAAATCAGATTATGGAGGCATGCCCCAAAGGAATAAATATTGCCGACAGAGCCAAGGCAATCAAATACGCAATAGGTAATTTGCAAAAAGGGGATATTTTGATTGTGGCCGGAAAAGGACATGAAACCGGACAATATATTAATGGTAAAATTTTTCATTTCAGTGATCATGAAGAGGTTTTGAAGAACCTTTAAGTTTTTTATTATTCAGCCTTAAAAATTTTGGCACGTTTATTGCATATAAACAAGCAACATTAACGGTCAAATTTTTGAGGCTGATGAATCATGATTAATAAAAAAACTCTGAAAACCGCCATTTTGATGCTTTTTAGTGTGTGCTTTGTTTTAAATTGCACAAAGGCAAATGCGGTATCAAGAATAAAAGATATTGCCGACTTTGAAGGGGTCAGAGACAACCAATTAATTGGTTATGGTTTGGTTGTGGGCTTAAACGGTACCGGCGATAACATAAAATCGGTTGATTTTACCAGAGAAAGTTTGATCTCGATGCTTGATCAAATCGGGATTAATGCTAGAGGAGGACAAATTAAAGCTAAAAATATTGCTGCCGTTATGGTAACCGCCAATCTACCTGCATTTGCTCGTCAGGGAAGCAGAATCGATGTTATGGTGAGTGCTTTGGGTGATGCAAAAAATTTGCAAGGAGGTACGTTGTTAGCCACTCCATTAATCGGTGCTAACGGTGAGGTATATGCCGTAGCTCAAGGACAAGTTGCTGTGGGAGGAACTGCTGCTCAAGGAGCTAACCAGTCGGTGGTTAAAGGTGTGCCTACTTCTGGTAGGATTGCCAGCGGAGCCATTGTTGAAAATGAAATTCCTTTTGAGCTTGAAAGCATGAAAAGTATTACTTTAGCTCTACGTAATCCTGATTTTACTACCGCACGCAGAGTTTCTGATGCAATTAATGCTATGTTAGGTACTACATCAGCTAAAGCTCTTGATCCGGCAACCGTAGTCTTGGATATTCCGCAGAAATATGATGGTAAGATTGTTGATTTGATGACTAAGGTTGAGCAATTACAAGTGCAACCTGACCAAATGGCTCGTGTAGTTATTGATGAGAGTTCAGGAATTGTGGTTATCGGCAAAGAGGTTAAGATAAACCGTTTGGCAATTGCTCAAGGTAATCTAACTATAAAAATAACTGATGTTCCTTTTGTTTCACAACCATTACCTTTTAGCAACGGAGAAACTATTACCGGTGTAACTTCTGTTATAGATGTTAATGAAGATATTGATACTAAACTCACGGTTCTTAATACCGGAATAAACCTTCAGGAATTGGTTGACGGGCTTAATGCATTGGGAGTTACCCCGCGTGATTTAATCAGTATTTTGCAGGCAATAAAAGCCAGTGGTGCTCTGCAAGCAGAAATAGAGGTGATTTGATATGCTTAATACAATAAGTGACATATCGGCTCTTTATGCCAACAATATAAATGCAGCACCCAAATCTTCTGCTTTAACTAAATCAAAAGATTTGGCAAAGGCAGAAAAAGCGGCAGAGGATTTTGAAGCTTTCTTTATGACAAAGATGATGGAAAGTATGTTTGAGGGTGTTTCAACAGACGGAATATTTGGCGGAGGACATGCTGAAAAAATATATCGCTCAATGCTTTTTAATGAATATGGAAAAGAAATGGCAAAAGTAGGAAGCATCGGGGTTAAACAAAATATTTTAGATGCAATTATAAAAATGCAAGAAATGGAAACTAACGGATACATTCAAGGATAGGAGAAAAACAATGGAAGAATTACAGTTAAAAGAAGTTAGCTCCAAGCTCGAAGATTTAAAAAAAGTTATTACAAACTTTGCTCAATTGTTAGTCAAAGAAAATAAAGCTTTAAAAGAGTTTGATGTTGATGCTGTCAGTGCTCTTTATGAGCAAAAAGTTAAAATTGTTTCGGCATATAGATCAATGAGTGCTTTTTTTATTAAAAGCCAAGAAAATCTTTCTGTTTTAAGTGATGAACAGAAAAAAAGCCTAAAAACAGCATCACAAGAACTAGACGCTTTATTAAAAGAAAATGATCTCTTGCTTAAAACCAGAATGGAAACCAGCAAAAATGTTATGAATACCATTATTAACATTGCTAAGGTTGCCAATAACCGCAATGCTACTTCTTATGGTTCGGGCGGGAAGTATTCGCCTTTGGATAATAATAAGAATGCGCTGGCTATCAACAGAACTTTGTAAGGAGAACGGCCATGTCTTTGATTCCGGGATTATCAACCTCCTTAAGCGGAATGAAAACCGCTCAAGCTCAGTTAGAAATCATAAGTAATAACGTCGCTAACGTAGATACTCCAGGTTATACGAAAAAAACGGCGCAACAAAATAATTATGTTTTGGCAGGAACAAGTGTTGGAGTTACTCTTGGCGAGGTACAGCGTAATGTTGACGAAGGACTTTTAAAAAGCTATTTGTCTTCAAACTCACTTACTAATAACTATTCAGCTCAAAATACATATTTGGGTAAGACCGAAGTTTTATTGGGAACTCCGCAAGGAGATGATTCTATCTCAGCAAATGTAGCTGCTCTACAGGCTGCCTTTGATACTTTTGCAACGGATACCACTTCTTCTGCCGGACGATATAATTTAGTTAATCAGGCTGATACTGTTGCATCAAGACTTAATTATATTTCGCAAGAAATTCAAAAACTACGCGGAGACGCCGATGTTAATATCGGAGAAGCGGTAGAAAACATAAATACTTTGCTAAATAAACTTGATAATCTTAATGATCAGATTGTTAAGTACAGTGTTTTGGGATATGACGGAACTGCTGATTTGTTGGATCAGAGGGATGATGCTTTAAGAGAGTTAAGTGGATATATTGACATAACTTATTTTAAGCGTGATACAGGGGCAATAGTTATTCAAACAACCAACGGGACCATGTTGTTGGATAATGACGTGCATGAACTTTCTCACAGTTCAATTGCTCAAGCAAGTCCTACTGCAACTTATGCCAGCGGCGGAATTAACGGAATTTATGTAGACGGCAAGGATATTACGACAACCATCAGAAACGGTGAGCTAAAGGGGTTGATTGATATTCGTGATACTACCCTACCCTCTTTACAGAGTCAGCTTGATGAATTGGCCGGAACTTTGATGAGTGAGATAAACCAAATTCATAATATGGGAACGGCTTATCCTAATACACCTGACATTCTTACCGGGACACGTACATTTATTCAAGATGCGGCAACTAATACTTATCCGCAAAGCATCAGAATTGAAAACGGTGATGTTCGTTTTACGATTTTTGATAGTAGCGGCAAACAAGTAGCAACGACAACTTTGGTCGGTGGTTTGGGATTTACCGAAGGTTCAATCTCGGAAATGGCAGCGGACCTTCAGAACTGGATGCAAAGTGCTAATGGGCCTAATTTGCCGCAAGCTAAAGTGTATGTTAATGATAGTGGAAATCTGGTTATTGATACCGGAGACAGCAACTATGGATTTTCGGTTATGGATGAGGCTTCATCAACTCCGGGGTCCGAACAACAAAACGTTACCATATCTTTTGATGCCGGCAATAACGGAGTATTCGGCAACCAATATGAAGGATTTTCAAATTTCTTCGGGCTTAATGACTTTTTTACCGACGGACAGAATGAGTATATTTATGATTCAAAAGTTATGAGTCCGACTTCAAATCTGGGAATAAATAATCCGACGATTTGGAGCTTTTCAGATACATTAAACGGTTTTAATTATGGTACCATAACCATAAGCCCAAATAATACTTTGAGCGATATTGTGAATTTAATTAATGAGAATCCTGCATTAAACAATAATGTACGAGCATCTTTGGTTCCTAACGGCAGCGGATATATGTTAAGAATTGAGGATTTGGCCGGTAATCAAATGCAAATTACCGAAACTCAAGGGGATAATTTAATCGGGAAAATAGGTCTTGAACCTTCAAATGTTAACACTTCTTTGACAATTGCAGTTAACAGCGAAATAAAAATTGATCCGACCCAAATTGCCGGAGGATCTCCTCAATTTAATCCCTCAACCGGGAAATATGTTTTGAGTGAAGCGGCTAATAATATTGCCAACGAATTGGGAAAAGCCTTTTCTCAGACAAATAATTTTAAGCAATCAGGAACTATTGCTCAAACGACTACAACTTTGGCAAATTATGCTTCAACTTTTGTCGGAAACATTGCAACCCAAACCAGTAATGCTGAAAGTTCTCTTGCTTATCAAGAAGAACTTACCAACTCAATTTCTTTAAAAGAAGCTAAAGTTAGTGGTGTTGATTTGGATGAAGAATTGGGACAAATGATTGTTTTTCAGCAGACTTATGCGGCCTGCGCACAAGCATTCACTGCATGTAAAGAAATTTTAGACATGTTGTTGAGTGTTGTATAAAGGAGGATTAGAAAATGGTTAGAGTTCCTACATATGCAAGCTATATGAGCATGTTAAACAATGCTCTTACCAACAAGGCAATGCTTGATCTTTACAGTTTTCAGGCTTCAACAGGTTTGAAAGCCCCAAACTATTCCGGATACGGAATGGATTCTTACAGTATTGTTAATATGGAAGCTACTCTTGGTGTTACGTCAAATTTCTTAAACAATAACACTTTGTTGGAAATTGAACTGGAAACAATGAACACTTCAATGGAGACAATAAATAATGCCATCAGTGATTTTAAAAGTGCTCTAAACTCCTTTAATGGATCTGATTTGGCTAACATAACTCCTGATTATACCGGAGGGGAAATTACTTTCAGCAGTAATACACCTACAGATTATATCGGCCGTACTATAACCATTAACGGTACTCAGTATACTTTTACGGCTGATGATGATTCAGGAAACAATATAAGTCTTGATAGGTTGACCGAAGATGATACATATGCCGAGCAGGTTATGAATCAATTAAAGGCTAAAATCGATCCAACCGGGGCTAATCCTAACTATACATTTGATGGAACGACTTTTTCTTTTCCTCTTTATACAATTAATGGAAGTTCCACAATTTTAGACGCTCCCGGAGTTACTACAGGAGAGGCTCATACTATGAGTAATGAGCAATATGAAAGCCTAAAAAATTTGCAAACCTTGGCCTTTTCAACCATGCAAATGTTAGCTGATGCTCTAAATGTTACGGCCAGCGGCAGATATTTGTTTGGTGGTGGAAACTCCGTTAATGCTCCGGTTAATTTTCCGTTTAGCTCTTTGGAAGAATTTCAATCATATTATGACGGAGTTAATATTTCTTTTCCCGAAAACAGTGCAGCCAATTTATCTAATCGTACGGTAACGGCTGACAGCACAGGTTCTTTGGAAATTAACCAAATCGGAGACAATACTTTTACGATTACTCCGGAAAATGCTGATGGCTTTTTAGAAACATCAATTGTAGCTAATGCTTCAACTACCGGCACTTTAACTTTTAACTCCGATACAAACACCATTAATGCAACTCAATACGGAGCTTTTAACACGCTCAAAGCCGGAGATTCTCTGGTAATCAGCGGTGGCGGAGATACTCATAACGGCTCTTTTGTGGTTAAATCTGTTTCTGCTGACGGAAAAACCATTACTTTTGAGGATATTCCGGGACAAAACATTACCGCTAATGACCAAATAGTTGACGGTGGCGGAGTAACTTTCAGCACTTCGTTCCCCGTAGGTTCGGTTCTTGATATGAGCGGATTTGGAAGTAATTTTCCGACAGAAATGCAGGTTACACAAGTAAATGCCGATGGATCGCTGGTTGTTACCACCGATCCGGGATACTTTAATACGAATCCGGTTGAAATCGAAGCTTCAAGTAAATGGAGTATATCAACAAGTTCTTATTATAAAGGCGGTAATTTAACTACTGAACAAAGAATTTCAGAAAACCAGTCCATAACCATGGATATAACTGCTAACGACCCCGCTTTTGAAAAACTTTTCAGAGCTTTGGGAATGATTGCACAAGGAAATATTGTTGACACACAAAATCCTAGTGCGGTTTTTGACGGATTAATAAATGCCGATAAAGCTCAAGAGCTTGTTCAGGGAGCTACAGCTGTTTTACAAAGCGGAATAAACAGCTCAGGTGATCCCAATGTTGAAACAAATGCTAATTTATATGAAGTAAGTGCTAAACTTAATGCAAACTATGTAACTCTTAATAGTAATAATGAAAACCTGACTTTGGTACAAACAAATTTGCAAAGTAGCATTGATTCTTTGAAAAATGTAGATCAGACTGAAGCTACGGTCAAGGCTTTACTGGCAGCAAATAATTTGAGTGCTTCTTACTCAGTATTGCAGAATGCTATGAGTGTTTCATTACTAAATTATCTTGATTAAGTTGTTAAATATAATAAAAAAACCCGAAGTTTATTCGGGTTTTTTTATTATTTATGGCTTAGTTTTCTCCGCTAACTCTTTCTCTTAAAGTTTGGAACAATACATAAAGCAACGGAATGACTAACAATCCCAAAGCCGTTCCCAACAACATTCCGTAAAATACCGGAACACCGATAGCAATTCGGCTGGCGGCACCGGCTCCGGTTGCGATAATCATCGGGAACACGCCTAAAATAAATGTAAATGCCGTCATAAGAACCGCACGGAAACGTTCTTTGGTACCGGTAATGGCTGATTTAACAATACTTGAGCCTCTTTCTCTCTCTTCTTTAGAAAATTCGACAATCAAAATTGCGTTTTTACTAGCCAAACCAACCAATAAAATCAAACCAAGTTGAGCATAAATACTTAGCGGTAAGCCAACAACGAACAAACCAGCCAAAGCTCCAAGCATAGCAACAGAAACCGAAGTTAAAACAGGTAGCGGAGTTGCCCAGCTTTCATATTGAGCTACCAAGAACAAATAGCCAAAGATAATAGCTAACGTAATTAAGTATCCAATTTGACCGCCGCTAGCTTTTTCCTGATAGCTTATGCCTGACCATTCGTAAGTAAATCCTGCCGGAAGTTTGGTAGATAAATTCTCCAGAGATTCCATTGCCTGACCAGTACTTACCGAAGAATTTTGCACTGCCGTTATTGATGCACTAGGATATTGGTTATAACGTGTTACGACACGAGGAGCTAAAACCTTTCTCAGAGAAACAACACTGCCTAACGGCACCATTTGTCCATTTTTATTTTGGGCATGAAGATTTTTAATGCTATCTATATCTTTACGGAAAGGCCAGTCTGCTTGTATCATAACTTTATTAACTTGGGTTCCGAAGTTAACATCATTAACATAGCTGGAACCAAGGTAGTTTTGCAAAACTGAAAAGATACTACCGATAGATACACCCATTGCTTCAGCCTTTTGACGGTCAATATCAATATAGATATTAGGTGTTTTGGCTGTATAAGTTGAATAAGCGTAAGAAACCTCTGGTGCCTGATTAACCAACATAAGCATATTTTGCAATGCAGCTTCAATCTTTTGCGGATTATCTGTATCGGTTGACAACAGACGATAGTCCATACCACCACTCATGCCTAAGCCCATGATTGCTGGTGGTTCAAAAAGCTGTACTTCTGCTTGAGGTTTATTAGCGATTTTTGCACGGATACGATTTAAAATATTAGTTGAATATAGTTCATCATCCTTTCTCTCATTCCATGGATGGAGAGTTATAAAGCCTAATGCCATATTTTCACCGGCACCGCCAATCATACTGGAACCGACAACTATCATTACACTATCTACACCTTTTTCTTCTTTAATAAGAGGATAAATTTCATCAATGAATTTTTGAGTACGTTCACGAGAAGCACCTTCCGGTAATTGAACGTTTAACATAATAACACCTTGGTCTTCATTAGGAATGAAAGATGTTTGACTTATATTCAAAAATCCACAAACGCCAAGAATTAATAAACCAAGCAATAGAGCAATTACAGAAACTTTTCTGGCAACAATTGCTATAATTGCCAAATATGCATTTCTTGACTTATTAAGTGTTTGGTTAAACCAAAACAGCGGACCGTGTTGTATTGGCTTAAGCGGACGAAGAAGTGTTGCACAAAGAGCCGGTGACAAGGTCAAGGCATTGATAGCCGAAAAGGTTACCGAAGTAGAAATGGTAATAGCAAATTGTTGATAAATCTTACCGGTAATTCCTCCCATAAAACCTACAGGAACAAAAATAGCTAAAAGAACAAGTGTGGTTGCCACAATTGCACTTGAAACTTGTTCCATTGCCTTAATAGTGGCTTCTTTAGGGGTTAAACCTTCTGTCTCCATCAAATAAAGAACACGTTCTACCACCACGATAGCATCATCAACCACCAAACCGATAGCCAAAACCAAGCCAAATAATGTCAACATGTTGATGCTATATCCTAAAGCCAACATTACGGCAAAGGTTGCAAATAATGATACCGGAATGGTTAATGACGGAACCAACGTTGCTCGCCAATCCTGCAAGAAAATGTAGCATACAAAAACCACCAAAGCAAAAGTTAAGATCAAGGTAAAGATTACCTCTTCAATTGATGCTTTAATATAGTCAGTGGAGTCATAACCTATCATATATTCCATATCTTCAGGAAAGCTTTGAGAAAGACGTTCTATCTCTTTTTTTACTGCTGACATGGCATCCAATGCATTGGCTCCGGCCAGCTGATTTATAGCTATTGCTACGTTAGGAGCATTATTAAACTTTGATGTTGCGGTATAGCTTTCCTCTCCGATTTCAACTCTGGCAATATCTTTAAGACGTAAAAGTCCTCCTTGTTCTGCAGTACGGACAATAATGTTTTTGAAATCTTCAACCTCATTTATACGACCTTGGGTTTGAAGAGTATAAACCATTTGTTGATTACCATCTCCGGGCATTGCGCCAACACTTCCCAGCGATGGCTGATAGTTTTGACCCTCAATAGCACTGGTGATTGTTTCCAATGGAAGATTTAATGCCGTGATTTTATCAGCATCAAGCCAAACCCTCATGCTTAACTTAGATGAATAAACATTTACTTCACCAACACCATAAACACGAGCAAGGTTGTTTTTTATATTATTTTGAACATAGTCTGCCAGCTCAAGTGTAGAATGCGTACCTTTAGGAGAGCCTATGGTGATGAATCCTAAAATGTTGGAAGAACGGCTACGCACGGTTAAACCTTGGCGGGTAACTTCTGTCGGCAGTTTTGATTGAGCTTGTTGGATACGGTTTTGAACTTTAACTTGAGCCATATCTCTATCTACACCAACTTTGAAAGTTACCGTTAATTGATAAGAAGAATTCTCTGAAGAAGAGCTCATGTACAACATGTCTTCCACACCGTTTATTTCTTCTTCCAACGGTATACCAATAGTTTTTGCAACAACCTCGGCACTTGCTCCAGGATATTTAGCAGAAACGACAACCTCCGGAGGTGTAATTTCCGGATACAAGGCTATGGGCAGCGAAAATACAGATATGATACCAGCTAAGGTTAAAACGATGGAAATTACCATCGCAAAGCGAGGACGTTCAATGAATATTCTTGAAAACATATGCTATTAGACCTCCTCATCATCCTTAACTAGTTCAGCACGAACTTTTTGACCATCACGAACTTTTTGCAAACCTTGAACAATAACTTTATCGCCAAAATTAAGCCCGTCTAAGGCAACTTGCTTGTCACCTATGATATCTCCTAATGTAACGCGTTTTTGCATTACAATTCCTTCATCATTAATCGTCATGACATAACTACCATGTTCATCTTGAGCTAATGCGGCCTGAGGAACTAAAATTGCTTTTTGAGAAGCCTTTTCTCCAATACGAATGTCAACATAGTTACCAGGAATCAACAAATCTTTAGGATTGTTATATTCTGCGTAGACAGCTATGGTCGCCGTATCTGAATTTACCTCGTTGTCTGCAAAACGTGAACGAAGATTATTTACCAAAACCGTTCCGTTTGACAAAACCAGTTCGGTTTTAATCTGGCTAGCCTTACCGTCATATCTCTGACGCATATTTAACATATCTTTATCCGTAACCGAAAAAGCAACTCTGATCGGATCGGTTTGAACAATACGGGCAAGAGTTTGACTTGATGATGATACATAGTTTCCCTCAGTTACCAAAGCCTTACCAATACGACCGCTTATAGGAGCCTTTATTTCTGTGTATCCTAAATCTATTTTTGCTAAATCCAAATTAGCTTGAGCTTGAGCAACAGCTGCTTTTGCTTGCAAGTATGTGCTTTCTGAAGTATCGAGTGTGGCTTTGGATGCATAATTTTGTTTGCTTAAAGAGGATTGGCGCTTAAAATCTCTTTCGGCTCTGACTAAATTAGCTTTAGCACTGGCCAACTCAGCCTGCCTAAGTTCAACATTGGCGATGTATCGTTCCTGTTCAATAACAAAAAGCAAATCACCTTCGTTAACCTGTGATCCTTCTTGAAACAGTACTTTTTCGACATAACCATTAATTTGCGGAGTTATATTTACGCTTTTGATGGCTTCAACATGTCCAATATAGGTTGTTTTGGGAGAGACATCTTGCTCTTCAACATCTTGAATCAGAACATACGGCTCGCCACCAGCTCCTGAATTGGGCATAGAGACCTGAGGAGTTAGCTTGCTCTTTAAATACCAACCAAAAGCTACACAAAGAGCCAAAATTAAAACTTGCCTAATTATATTTCTGTTTTTTAATTTTCCTACGCGCATTTAACCTTCTCCGTTTTTACTCCATCCATTATCAAATCAAAACCAGTTAGTATCGTTTTGGTTAAGCCAAACGGATGTCTTTTTGATATGTAAGCATTAAGAGTTCCTCGCCAAAAGAATGAAATTATACAGGTGAGCTCTTCTATATCAACATCAGATGATATTTCTCCACTTTTTTTAATTAAAGTCAACGTTTCTTTTAATTCAATCCATGGGTAGTCTATTATTTCTCTAATTTGTTCCAATACTTTGGCCGTTACTGCCTCTGACCATTCCATTTGGAAAATAATAAAAAATAAATATTTGCGAAAATCATAGTCTGTTTCTATTGAAAGACATAAAGTTTCATATAACTTGCGAAGTTCTTGTAACGTTTTGGGTTTGGAATAACCTTCCCATGTTTTTTGATGCTTTTCTGAAAATTTCTTTTTCATAAGCATTGCCAGCAAATCAACCTTATTACGAAAATGCCAATAAACAGCCCCTTTAGTTAAATTAATTCTTTTGGCTATTTCATCAAAGGTTGTACGTGAAAAACCTTTTTCATATAAAACATCCAGTGCAGAATCGAGAATTGCATCTCTGGTTTGTTCCGCTTCTTCTTTAGTTCTACGTGCCATAATTCTTTATAAACCATACTAAATTCATTATACCAACCGCAGAGTATGTATAGCATTTTTTATAAATTTGCAAGTTTTTTTACCGAAAAAATATTAATTTTTTATAAATTGGTATGTATATTTTTAAACAAGTAGTTTAACGCTTCTAAAACGTTATGAAATTGATAGTCAACATATTTAGGCGTGGGTTGTTCGTTTTCTGAAATCAATATTGTTGTCATACCTAACTCTTTGGCAATTTCAAGATTCTTAACTTTATCTTCAAAAAAAGCACTTTGAGAAAAATTTAATCCATATGATGATGCTATATTATGAAAAACCTCTTCTTGCGGTTTAAATATAAATCCATTACTTTCACAATCAGATATACCGCTGAATATATTTTCATCAATACCTATTTGTTTTAGAGTATCTTTAACATGTTTTTGGGTACTATCGGTAATAATAAATTTACGTTGCGGAAGCATTCTTAAAATATCGGCTAAATTTTTATTGGGTTTCAACATACTGACATCAATGTCACAGATAAAATCCATAAATTCTTTTTTATCAGAATATGAAACATCATTAAAACTTCCGTTATTGTTTCGGTAGAGCTTCATAAATTCATTACGTTTAGAAACCGCCTCTTGCTCGGATATAGCAAATTTTTTTTGAAAGAAGATAACAATCCTTTGTTCAAAAAGATCTTGAGTACCGCTACTGTAAGGATATAATGTGCCGTCCAAATCAAAAAGCAGATTTTTAATATTGGACATTTATCTTTCCTTTTTTATGGCGGCTACATTTCTAATATAAGCTATATCAGAAGATAATTTTTCCAATGATACCGGAAGACGACGACGCCAATTAGGATGTTCTTGATAATCGGTTCCCGGTAGATTTTGACGTTCGGTAACATGTAAAAAATCTTCCAGCTGTGCCAAGAAAACCTGAGACTTGGTACGGGATAAAAAGCGATGAACGGCTTCTTCTATTCCTTCAGGATATTTTTCCCCATACACATAATCTCCGCTTCTTTGATTATCTTCCGGCCATACTCCGTTTCTGTCAAGTAAAGCCAGCAATTTCCAGCGATCTGCTTCTCTCTTGTTATATTCTGTTTTTTTATCTTCTTCATTCAAAATGCCTAGAGAACCATTAAGTTCAATATCATAACCAAACCACCACATCTTTAAAGGCGGAATATCATGTGTGCCGACGGAAACAAAAGCATCACTCGGATAGACATCAGGAGCATAAAAATCACCCCATCCGGCATCACCGCGTTCACCCCATAAAATGCTTAATTGATGAACGTTACGATTATATAACGTGGCTAAAAACCCTTCCGGAACATTGCCAATACTTTCTCCTACGACCACACACTTATTCAAATGACTTTCCAAAGCCAAAATGTTTAACATATCCGCAAAATTATAATAAAGATATGTACCATTAACACCATCATCTTCCACCAAATATAATCGCATTAAACTCATTACATGATCCATTCGTAATGCTCCGGCTCCATGCATTGCCGTTCTTAATATCTTTATAAATGGAAGATAACAATTATTTTTTAGTGCTGATGGTAAAAATGCACAAACGCCCCATTTTTGTCCTTGCGGGAAAAATGCATCAGGTGGAGCTCCGGCTCCGAAATCTCTGATAAACAATTCCTGATTGCTCCAATACTCGGCACTATCTTTACCTACACCTACTGCCAAATCCTGATAAAGACCGATTTTCATTTTGCTGTTGTTTATCTCTTCTTGAACTGTTGTAAACTGCCTGTTAGCTTCAAACTGCAAAAATTTAAAAAATTCAACTCTATCTTTATGCTCTACAGCAAATATTTTTACGCCGTCTGCCTGTGGAGAACGATATTCTTGCGGCCAAGCTCTCCATCCTCCCCATACTTTAGGATTTTCTTGTTCATAAATAGCCTGAAACAATGCTAAACGTTCCAGATCTTCTCCTTTTTCTTTACAAAAATCCCTAAATGCTTTTTGACGTGACTTATCTTTACCGATTTGAAAACGAGAAAAGCATTTTTCCAAAACTTTTATTTTTAACGGATAAATTTTACTATAGTTAATTAGTTCTTCTTGCTTAATTTCTACCAGCAAATCTGAAACCAATTTTTTATCATTTTCCTGATACTCTGGAACTTTTTCAACATCTATATATATCGGATTTAAGAATAAGCGGCTTATTGATTGGTAAGGACTGGCATTTTCGGGAAAATCATGGCATAAAACATTTAACGGATTAACCCCGATAACATCTGCTCCTGATTGTGCGGCAATTTTTACAAACTCTAATAAATCGGTAAAATCACCCACCCCCCAATTGCGTTCACTCTTTAATGAATATAATTGAATGGCATAACCCCATAATTTATTTTCCATGCCCGGTGCTTCATAACAACGCTTTGGTGCAACTGCCAAGGTTGTTTGATGTTCTTTACCGTCTATATTTACAATAACTTTATAATAACCTATTGCTAAATTATCGGTAAATCTGATGGCGGATTTCTTCAATAATCTGCCATCAATATTTTTTTCTTCCACATTATCCGTAACTTCATAAGATGTCGGACATTCAACACCATCCTTTAATAATTTTATTTTTATATCTTTTACTTCTGTCGGGACTACCAAATCAAAACAAACATTACTTTGTTCACAGACATAGATGGCTTCAAGTTCTTTATGCCAACGACATTCTGCAAATTTTTGCAAAGATACTTCGGCTTCCTGTTCATTATTTGCCGGATATCCTAATGCAGACAAAAGTTTCTTTAAAACATCAATATCCACCGTATACTCACGGTTTACCATTCCGGCATCTTTAAAGCTGGTGGCTACCCCTAATTTATTTGCCAATTCAAATAACTTTTCCTGCATTGATATTTCCTTTATTTTTTGATTTCAAAAACTAACACGCTCCACGCCGGAACTTTTATTTTTCGTAAACTACCTAACCTGGTTTCATTAAATTTGCCTGAACTATCTAAAACAATATTCCAGGAATATTTTTCAGGCAATTCCGGCAATACCCAATCTTGTTCTTTAAAGTTAGCATTAAATATTGCCATAACAAAACGAGAATTATCATAAACGCAATAAGAAATACTTTTGCGATTGCCATCGTGCCAATCAGCAGACGTAAATTCTTTTCCGTATTCATTATACCAAGAAATATCTTTATAACCGCTTTTATCTACCGGTTTGCCTGCAAAGAATTTTTGTCGGTTAAATATTTTTAATTTTTTTCTTAATTTTATTAAATTTTTTACATAGCGAGCAAACGATTTTCCTTCTTTATCTATGGCTTCCCATGATATCCAGGTTAATGCATTATCTTGGCAGTATGGGTTGTTATTTCCCAGTTGAGTACGAATAAATTCATCACCGGCCACTATCATGGGTGTTCCAAAAGAAAACATCAAAGTTGCCATCATGGCTCTGGCTCGAGCGTTGCGATTTTCTTTAATGATGCGATTATCTGTTTCACCTTCAGCTCCGGAATTCCAACTCCAATTAGAGTCGTTACCGTCTTTATTTTCCTCACCGTTACTGATATTGTGCTTGTGATTATAGCTTACCAAATCATGTAAATTGAATCCATCATGAGCCGTAATGAAATTAATGCTTGACCAAATGCTGCGATTATTATGATTAAAAAGATCGCTTGAACCGGATAATCTGCTGGCCATCTCCGGTGTTTGAAAGGTATCGCCTTTCCAAAATCTGCGAATATTATCACGATATTTATCATTCCACTCTGCCCAGCCGGGGAGGAATGCTCCGACCTGGTAACCGCCATAGCCAATATCCCATGGTTCGGCAATCATTTTTACTTTGCTTAAAATATCATCCTGAGCAACACTGTAGAAAAATCCGCTCTCTCGACTAAACACCGTTTTTTGTCTTGCTAACGTAGGTGCTAAATCAAAACGGAATCCATCGACATGCATTTCGGTTACCCAATAACGCAAAGAATCCATAACTAATTTTAAAACATTGGGATTTTGCAAATTAAAACTCGCTCCGCAACCGGTGGAATCATAATAATAGCGTTTATTATCAGGATTGAGTGTATAATAAGAGCTGTTGTCTATACCTCGATAACATAGTGTGGGACCCAAATGATTTCCTTCTCCGGTATGATTATAAACAACATCTAAAATAACTTCTATGCCGTTGCTATGAAGTTTTTTCACCAAATCTTTGATTTCATCAATACTGTTAGTTCCAAGATATGATTGCTCCGGAGCAAAGAAACTAAAACTTTCATATCCCCAATAATTGTCCGTAATATAACCTTTTTTGTGACGGTTACCAAAAAAAGCATGTATCGGCAAAAACTCAACCGCGGTTATCCCTAACCACTTAAGATAACCTAAAACCGATAAATTGGCAAAACCGGAAAAGGTTCCCCTTTTAGTTTCCGATACTTGAGGATGCAACATGGTATAACCACGAAGATGTGTTTCATAAATAACCGTATCTTCAAAACGATATTCCGGTTTTTTATCTTCTCCCCAATCATATTTATCATCAATCACAACAGACTTGGGAACATAAGCGGCAGAATCCAATTCACTGAATGATAAATCTTTATCAGGACTATCAAGATCATAGCCGAAAATGGCTTTGTTCCAAATCAACTTACCGACAAGTTTTTTGCCATATGGGTCTATAAGCAATTTATGATGATTAAAACGTAAGCCTTCTTCCGGACGATAAGGACCGTAAACTCTATAACCATAAACTAAACCTGGTTCAGCTCCTTCAAGATAAATATGCCAGATATTATTTTCACTTTCTTTAATGACATAACGCTCTTGTTCTTCAGCTCCGGACGCATCAAAAACACATAATTCAACTCTTTCGGCATGAGCAGAAAAAAGGGCAAAATTTACACCCTTCCCGTCATAGCTTGAACCTAAAGGATATGCTTTTCCGAGTGAGGTTTTAAATTTTGCCATATTAGTTCCTTTTTTGTTATCTTATCGGCTTTAAGACGATGGTTGCCAAAGGAGGTAACGTCAGTTTAATTGAATAAGGTTTGCAATTCCATTCAACATCTTCTGCCTGCATTTGTCCTTCGTTTTTAACTCCGCTTCCCCAGTAGTTTACATCATCACTGTTAAAAATTTCTTGATAAGCACATTTTTCATTAACGCCAATGCGATAATCATGACGAACAACCGGTGTAAAGTTAGAAATGGCTATCAAGTAATCTCCGGGGTTAAATCCTTTACGCATATAAGCAATAACACTGTCATCTGAATTTGAGTGATCTATCCATTCAAAACCATGGTAATCAAAATCCTGCTGATAAAGAGGCGGGTTACCTTTATACATAAGGTTCAAATCCCTGACGCAATTTTGCATACCTTTATACATCGGATAATCGAGCAAAAACCAACGCAAGCCTTCTTCAGAATTCCACTCCCAATCTTGCCCGAACTCACATCCCATAAATAAAAGTTTTTTACCAGGATGAGTGTACATAAAGCCATAATAGGCTCTTAAGTTGGCAAACTTTTGCCATTCATCACCGGGCATTTTTGATAACATTGAACCTTTACCATGAACAACCTCATCGTGTGAGATTGGCAAAATGAAGTTTTCATTAAAGGCATATAACAAACCAAAGGTCAACATTCCATGATGATATTTACGGTGAACAGGTTCATGTGAAATATATTTCAAAGTATCATTCATCCAACCCATATTCCACTTATAACCAAAGCCTAAACCACCCATGCTGGTCGGGCGTGAAACCATTGGCCAAGCCGTAGACTCTTCGGCAACGGTAAAAGCTCCTTTAACCTGCGAATACGCAAGTTCATTCATACGACGCAAGAAGGCTATGGCTTCTATGTTTTCATTACCACCATAAATGTTGGGAATCCATTCTCCGTTTTTACGTGAATAATCCAAATAAAGCATTGAAGCAACCGCATCAACACGCAAACCGTCAATATGAAATTCTTTGAGCCAATAAATGGCACTGGCACACAAAAAGTTCATTACCTCTGTACGACCGTAATTATAAATTTTTGTTCCCCAATCGGTGTGTTCTCCTTTTCGAGGGTCTGCATGTTCATAAAGGTGTGTTCCGTCAAATTCATTCAATCCATGACCATCTTTCGGAAAATGTGCCGGTACCCAATCCATAATAACCGAAATACCGGCTTGGTGAAATTTATCAATCAGATAACGAAAATCATCTGGCGTACCAAAACGACTTGTGGGGGCAAACATTCCGATTACCTGATATCCCCAAGAAGCATCAAACGGATGTTCGGCAAGAGGCAAAAATTCAACATGAGTAAATCCCATATTTACAACATAAGGGACTAAAGTATCCGCAAGCTCATGATAGGTCATATATTCGTTATTATCTTTACGACGCCAAGAACCTAAATGTACTTCATAAATTGACATCGGACGATCAAAAGAATTGCTTTCCTGACGGTGTTCCATCCATGCAGAATCTTCCCAATAATAGTGATCAAGATCATAAACCACTGATGCCGTGTTAGGACGCTTTTCAGAATAAAATGCAACCGGATCCGCTTTTACCAAAATACAATTATCATTACCTTTAATCTCATATTTATAAATTTCACCTTCACGAAGACCTGGAATAAAGATATCCCAAACTCCACAATTGGGATGTTTGCGCATGGCATTTACTCTACCATCCCAGTTGTTAAAATTACCGACGACACTGACCCTTTTGGCATTAGGTGCCCAGACAGCAAAACTAACCCCTTTTACACCGCCTAACTCTATCGGATGAGCTCCTAATTTTTTATACATCTCAAGATGTTTTCCTTCACCTAAAAGATACAAATCCATATCCCCTAAAATAGAAGAAAAACGGTACGGATCTTCGGCTTCATAAAATTCACCGCGATCATTTTCAATCTTAAATTTATATGCAAAGTTTTCACGAGGGCCAAGGTTGATTTGATAGAATCCTCTGTCATCTAATTTAGTCATAAAACCTAAGGAATTATTTTGATAATCAAATAACTCAATACTTCTGGAATGAGGTTGATAAGTACGAATAAAAACTTCTTTACTTCCTTTGTCTTTATGGATACCCAAAACAGCAAAAACATTACCGTGATCACCGTCAATTACGGCTTCCATTTCTTCTTTTGATAACAAGTTTTCCATATGTATTTCCTTAAAATTAACAACATAATTTAGCCCTCAAAAATCATCATCAGGACTGTTTTATTATCTATAAATTCTTATGGTTTTAAATGCAAGCTTTTTAACTCATGATTAAAAAATTTTTTACAATAATTATTTTTTGGTGGATTAAGTGTTGACGTATTAAATTTTAATTGTATATTAATAGATGTTTACCGAACTTTTATTTGGAGTTAATGATTATGATTAAAAATAAAGAACAGGCCATTCAGGAAGCTGCTTATTTTATTTGGCAAAATGCAGGATGTCCTCAAGGTCAGGATGAATATTTCTGGTCTTTGGCTGTTGAACAAATTGCCAACAGTGGCAAGAAGTCTTCTTGCTCTAGCAAGTCTTCTTCAGCTAAAAAATCTTCTTCTTGTGCTAAGAAATCTTCTTGTGCAAAGAAGTCATCTTCTACAAAAAAGTCTTCTAAATAGATTGTTTTTTTAGAGACTTAAATTGTTTGAAAAAAGTTCCGTTATTTGCGGAACTTTTTTTATTTTTTTATTGATGTAACGACCCATCCCAAGACTTCATTTTCGCCTTCGTTACGCAAGCATTTTTCAGTGAAATCCAAGATGTAAAATTTATATTTTTTAAGTGTGTTTTTAACATAGTTTTCACTATG
Source organism: uncultured Alphaproteobacteria bacterium (assembly GCA_944391685.1). GTDB lineage: Bacteria > Pseudomonadota > Alphaproteobacteria > RF32 > CAG-239 > CAZU01. The sequence continues at coordinate 140,375 of CALXUM010000001.1, read as the reverse complement.
CAAAAAACGTCCCGAAATATGTTGAATCCAATCATCTTCTGAGATAATATTTTTACTAATCGTAAAGATAAAAACACCATTTTGATGTAATGATTTATTTATCAAAAAAAATGTTTTATCTAAATTGCCAAAATAAGTAAAAACATCAGCCGAAACAACTAAATCAAATAGCTTTGTATTACTTTTCAAATAGTACAATAAATCACCTTTAACCAATTGATTATAAATATTTTTTTCTTCAGCCTTAGCAAGCATTTTTGCGGATAAATCAACTCCGATAAATTCTTTATTTTTAAAAACAGAATCAAGATATTTTCCACATAAACCCGTACCACAACCAAGATCCAGAATCCTCAATTTTTTATTAGTATCAGTTTGATAAAATTCAGCTGATTTTTGGGCTATAAATTCAGGAGCATGGTAATTTAATTCTTGCAAACAATCTTCAAAATTATCGGCAAACATATCAAATAAATTACTGATATATCCTTGCTTTGAAAGTGTGAAATTTTTGTTTGGATGGAAGGCATTCCAAGTTTGAATAACAATGTCATTTTGTGGGTATTTTTGCTGCCATTTTTTTAGCCATGAATCTACAAATTTTTTACTCTTTTCATCAGCTATTTCATAAAGCCCATAAGCAAAATCCAAGTGTTGAGAATCTGCTCCGTTACTTAACTCTAATGCCAGCCACATTTCATCTAAAGCTTCAGAAAAATTTTTAGATTTTTGCAAAGATCTTCCTAAATATGAATGTAACCATACATCTTGAGGATTATGTTTTAACGCAGTTTTAAAACTCTTTATTGCTTTAGAGTATTTTTCTTCTTCTAAATATATTTGTCCGATAATAGTGAGGGCATTTTGATTATAAGAATCCTTTTTTAAAACTTTTTGTAAAAATATTTTGCTTTTAGAAAATTTAGAACATTCATAACAAACAAGCCCCATATTAATAAGCACTATAGAATCTTGCGGCTTGATATGTCTGGCTCGATTATAATAAAGAATTGCTTCTTTATATTTTTTTTGTAAAAAATAAACATTACCTAAATTTATCAATGCCGTATAATTTTTTGGATCTTTCGCTAAAACTTGTAATGACAGTTCTGATGATTTTTGATAATCACCATTGTTATATAAATTTGATGCTCTTTGATTTAGATACTTTTTTTCTTCAGCTTGCATTTTATCTTGATATAAAAAAACACCCCAGTGGGGTGTTTTTGTCTTTTGGTAGGGGTGGGGAGACTTGAACTCCCACTCACAGAGTGAACAAGATTTTGAGTCTAGCGCGTCTACCAATTCCGCCACACCCCCATCTGACTATGCAGCATAAATAATATATTAAAATCTATTAGTCAATATATTTTTTTAATTTAATAAAAAAATTTCCCTGCCGATGTTATGTGCAGGGAATTTTTTGAATTTTGCTTATTTGTTTTCAGCGTTACCGGATAAACCTTTAGCAATATTCATATTGATATTAATCAGGACCTCAAGTTTTTGAGGTGCCGGATTGGCTATTATGTCCATAGTTCTTTGGAAGACAAACATCGCCAAGCTTAAAATAGAATTTCTGATTTCAATTGGCTGCGGACAATCATCCTCATTCATGGCTGAGGCAATTATTGTCCATAGTTTGCGATTTTTTTCTAATGCTTCATCAAGTTCGCCAATACGCGTTTCCCAATTATCTTTTATGAGATTTAGTGATGATGCCGTACGAATGAGAGCTCGGCTTTCGAGCTCTGACTCTTTCAATCCGGAGACATCATTTTGCGTATAATTTTGCGAGACATCCATTTGAATAAAATCCTTATTATAAAATATTTCTTAACATTATTATTATAATATATTTAAAGTTACGGAAAAGTAAATATTATAAAAATTTTATGGGAATTTAAGATGAAAAAACTATTTGCTTTTTTTTATATTGTTTTGTTGGTATTTTCGTGCATTTTTGAAACAAATGCTTTTGTTCAATATGAAAATAAAAGTGCAAAAAAACCAGGAACAATTAAATTCACTGGATTTATTGATTATGCCCCTTTTGGATACAGTGAGTATACTGATAAAGTTTACAAAGGAAAATTTTTTACCGTATTTCAGCCGGTAATAGATAATTTTATTAATGATAATAAAAGCAATGACATAAAAATTAACTATGATATTGATGAAACTAATTATTCAAATCTTATACGAAAAGTCAGAGAAGGAAAAATAGATTTTGTTTTAGGAGTTTATCATCAAACAGAACTATTCAAAGGATTAGAGCTTATTTTTCCAGCAATGATTTCTAATAATATTACGGTATTTATGTTACCAAACAGAGTAGATGAGGTTAAAACACTTGATGATTTGAAAAAACTTAGAGGGGTGCGAATCTCAAAAGAATATTATACAGATTTTGTTGAGGGAAAATTAAAAGAATATAATATTGAAAAAGTTGATACCGAATATGATTTGTTTGAAAGGTTATTCACTAAAAAAGCTGATTATATAATCGGCAGTCATTATTATGTTTTGATTGCTGCGGCTAAAATGGGTTTAACTTCACAAATTGTTCCGGCAAAACAAACTCTTTGGCAAATGCCAATGTTTGTCGGAATATCAAAATTTTCAAAACACCGTAAATTAATTGCTCAAAAGCTTACCAGATATCTTGAAAAGCCTGAAAATATAGAAAAAATACGTCAAAATTTAATAAGAATCGTCAATAAAGAACAGAAAAAAGGGCAGGCAATCGTTCCTCCTGTTTTTGAAAAAAATGATAAATGATTAATGATGCTTGACCTTTTAATTTCTACGATTAATATAAAATAAATACATTAAAAAATAAGGCTTAAATTATGGTATTGTTGATTCATCATCCGGTTTCTCCGCATGCTCGTAAAGTTCGTCTGCAAATGAGTGAAAAAAAGATGCTTTTCATTTTAAGAGAAGAAGAACCATGGAAATTATCTGATGATGTATACAAGCTTAATCCTGCGGGAGAGCTCCCAATATTTTTAAATGACGGGGTGGTTATTTGCGGTAACTATGCTATTTCTGAATATTTGGAGGAAGTATCAAAAGAGGTTCAACTTATTTTTGGTGATGTTAAGCAAAAAGCTGAAATCAGACGTTTGTGTGAATGGTTTGACAATAAATTTTACCAAGAAGTTTATCGTAATCTGGTTGTTGAAAAGGTTCATAAGCGATTTGCCAAGGGAAGTGCTCCGGATTCAAAAATATTAAAGGCTGGTTTGAATAATCTAAACTTTCATATGGAATATACCGACTTTCTTTTAGAAAGACGCAAATGGCTTGCCGGTGATGATATATCTTTAGCTGATTTGTCGGCGGCAGCTAATTTTTCTATTCTGGATTATCTTGGTGATGTTCCGTGGGATGAATTTAAAAATACTAAAATTTGGTATTCAAAAATGAAGTCTCGTCCTTCTTTTAAGGACATATTAAAAGATAATATTCGTGGTATTTTGCCGGCAAAACATTATATGAACTTGGATTTTTAGGCATGAGTAAAAAAATTTTTTCATTTTTTTTGTTTACTATTTTAACTTCTTGTACTTTTTTATCTAAGGGAAGCGGACAAGTTGTTTATCATTGGGAAAAGACCAATACCGGTGTGGAAAAATTTTCACGTGATCATGCCGAATGTTTGGTTGAAGCTAAAGAGTTTACTTTTATCCCAGATTTCCGCACTTGGTTTTATACTGAAGAAACAAAACTAAATACTCGTGCCGATTGGAAATCCGACAAAGGAATATGGGCAAGTTACGTGCCATATCCCGGAGCTCAGCCTTTGGTTGTTAACTCTCGTTATAATGATGAAGATATTGATCCGGCTGATTACAGCTCTTGCATGAAATCCCGAGGTTACTGGAAAAGGACGCATGATATTCCAGAAATTACCAATATAAATGTTTATAGACCTAATTGGCCGTTTTCTTATCCTGATTAATTTTGATGCTGTATCCTCCGCCTACGGATTTATAAAAACTAATGATGTTTTTATAAATTGCTGCATTACTTGAAACCATCTCATTTTCAGAGCTTAGCAGATTTTGTTGGGCAGTTAAAACATCACTAAATTCTATTAAACCTTGCTTATATTTATCCAAGGTCAGAGCCGATACTTTTTGTTGCGAATCTACAGCTTGGCGAGCAGAAGTGTTTCTTTTATATTCTTTTTCAACCTCAGTCATTGAATTATTTACCTCGGCAACAGCATTAAGAATACCTGATTTATAAAGATATAAATTTTCCTTGGTTAATGACTTTTGTAATTCAACATTATTCATTAATGCTCCCCAATGAAATAACGGCATGCTAATTGTCGGAGAATAGCTATACATATCATGATCAGGTCTTATAAGTCTATGAATGTTAGGACCCTGATAACCTAAGAATCCGCTAATACTGATTGAGGGAAAAAGTTGGGCTATCGCCTGTCCTATTTGAGCATTTTGAGCAATTAGTTGCTGTTCAAGAGCTTGAACATCAGGACGATTGCGAATTACCTCAACAGGTAGGGCGTATAATTTTTGTAAGTCAAAAGCAAATTTCTTAGCAACAATATTATCCCCTTGTTTATTAAGAGAGGTTTTTATTTCACCAGGGAGTTCTCCTATAAGAATCGATAAGGCATTGGCATAGGCTTTTTCTTGTTGTTCTAGCTGTGGTATTAACATACTGGTTGTTTCTACAGCGTATTTAGCTTGATTAAAAGCTATATCATCGGCAAGCCCTGTTTGATATTTTTGTTTTACCAAATCATAAATTGATTTTTGTAATTCCAAATTTTTTTGAGAGATGCGAATCTGTTCTTGAGCTTGTCGTAAATCAATATAATTTGTGGCAATTTCTGCGGTTAAGGTAAGGCGAACATTATCAAGATCAGACGCAGCTGCTTTTACCAAAGCTAAAGAACTTTCGGTTAGGCGTCTGCCTCCACCCCAAATATCTATTTCCCAACTGGCATCAAGGCCCAGTTGGTAATAATCAGTTGAAATAGGAATTCCGTAACTGACACTATCTTTGACATAATGATAACTTCCGTCAGCGTCTAACGTCGGCAGATATTGCACGGTATTTATTTTTAAGCTTTGACGGGCCTGATGAAGTTTTTCTTTGGCAATTTCTATACTCGGACTGTTATTCAAGCCTTTATCTATTAAATCATTCAAAAAAGAATCATTAAATTGCTTATACCAATCGAGTGAAATTTTACTTTGGTTTTGTTTATTTAATTTAAGACTATCGGCAATTTTTTCATCCGAAAAAAAATCCGGTTTTTTATAATCAGGTCCGACGGCACATGAACTTGTCAATAATAAACTTAAAAGCATAAAATTAGTTTTGTTCATTTTTACCTCCGGCAACATTATCTGTCTTTGAAGCTGATAGCTGTTGATGTCCTGATTTTTCTTTTATGGTCTCAAACAATGCAAACAAAGAGGGAATAAAAATAATACCGACAAAAGTAGCTACTATCATTCCGTAAAAGACTGATGTCCCGATGGCTATTTGGCTTGAGGCACCTGCTCCACTGGCTACAATCATCGGGAAAACACCCAAAATAAAAGTTAAAGCTGTCATTAAAACGGCTCGAAATCTCTCTCCGGCTCCTTTTTTTGATGCTTCAAGAATAGAATCCCCGGCTTCACGGTAAGATTTAGTGAATTCGACAATCAAAATAGCGTTTTTAGCAGCCAAACCAATTAACATAATCAACCCAAGCTGAGCATAAATACTTAAAGGTTGGCCCATGATATGCAAACCGATTATGGCTCCTAAAATGGCAAAAACCGTTGAGAACATTACCGAAAAAGCCAGCATCCAACTTTCATAAAGGGCTACCAAAAATAAATAACAAAAAATGAGGGCCAGTGCGATTAAGAAAATGGCTAGACCAGAAGCCTCAACCTCTTGCAGGCTTAGGCCTGTCCATGATATTTCATAATTGTGCGGCAAGAGTTTGCTTGCTTCTTTAATAACAGAATCGATAGCTTGACCAGTACTTATGCCGCTTGCCGACTGTGCGGTTATCGATGCACTGGTATATTGATTGTATCTATAAATAACTTTTGGTGATATAGTAGTTTTTACATCAGCAAAACTTTTTACCCTTATCAGGTTTCCGGTTGAAGAACGAACATATAAATTTTCTACACTCTCAATACTTTGACGATAAGGAGAATCTGCCTGGACAATAACTTTGTTAACTTGGCCGCTCAAAGTAATGTTATTTACATAACGAGAACCTAAATTATTAGAAAGGGCTTCAAACAAATTAGAAACCGGTATTTTATAACTTTCCAATTTTGTACGATCAATATCTAAATAAACGTGCGGGGTGTCTGAAGTAAAAGTACTGAAAGCATATGATAAATCTGGAGATGAGTTAAGTCCGGCTAAGAATTTTTCTAACATGATGAATAAGTCTTTAGGCGTTTGTGTTGCTCCGCTTGCCAAAAGTTCTAACGACAATCCATTACTTTGTCCTACACCAGGGATTGACGGCGGAGCAAAAAAGTTTACTTCAGCCAACGGATTTTTGCCAAATTTACTCAAAAGTTCTGCGGTTAAAGATTCTATGGAAAGATTTTTGGATTTGCGTTTCGACCAATCATCAAGTCCTATGACGCCTAAGGCAACATTTTCACCCCCACCGCCAAGCATGGAATAACCTGCAACCGACATGAAATATTTTATGCCTTTTACTTGTAAAATTTTTTCCGAGATATCCGTCAAAACTTTTCCAGTTTGATTAATGGTTGCGGTTTCATCAAGTTGAATATTGGCAAAAATAATTCCTTGGTCTTCTTCCGGCAAAAATGATGTCGGGGTAATTTTGAAACCTAATATTACAAAAAGAATCGTTGCCAAAACAACTGCTGCTGTTACTTTTACGTTGCTTGAAAAATAGCCGACAACATTAACATATTTTTCTTTGAAATAGTCTATTGTTTCATCAAACCACTTAAAAAAAACATGCGGTTTTATTTCTTTATCTTTTTGTAAAAGAATCGCACACAAAGAAGGGCTTAGAGTTAAAGCGTTAAATGCCGAAAACACCACTGCCGTAGCTATGGTAACGGCAAATTGTTGATATATTTTTCCGGTAATGCCGGCCATTAATCCTACAGGAATAAAAATTGATAATAAAACAAAAGTGGTGGCAATAATTGCACTGCCGATTTGCTGCATGGCTTTTATTGAGGCGTTTTTGGCATCCATATTTTCATATGACATCAAATATTCTACTCGTTCTACAACAATAATTGCATCATCAACAACCAATCCTATTGCTAAAATCATGGCAAAGAGGGTCAAAATATTGATATCAAACCCTAAAACATAAATAACGGCAAAAGTTGCAATTAAAGAAACCGGTATGGTTATTAAAGGAATCAAGGTTGTGTGGAATTTTTGCAAAAATACATAAGTTACCAAAACAACCAAAGAAAATGTTATGGCTAAAGTTTCAATAATACCAGCTATGGAAGCGCGAACATAGTTAGTAGAATCATAAGCAACTTCAAAATCCATATCTTCGGGAAAAGTTTTACTTAGCTCTTCAATCTCTTTATAAATACTATCCATGATATCAAGAGAATTTGATCCCGGTGTTTGGCTTAAGCCAATAATAACAGCTGGAGCATTATCATAACTAGATTCTATATTATAATTTTCAGCACCAAGCTCTATTCTTGCAACGTCTTTAAGGCGAACTATCCCTCCATCAGCAGAAGTTGCTACAATTATATTTGAAAAATCTTCAACATTATTAAGAAGACCTTTGGCCGCTAATGATAAAACTATAGCTGTATCAGGACTGCTGGGAGCAGATCCTATCTCACCAATGGAGGCCTGAATGTTTTGTGAAGAAATGGCATTAACTATATCACTGCTGTCTAATCCTAAAGATGAAATTTTATCTGGATTTAACCAAACACGCATGGAATATTGCGGACCGTAGATTGAAACATCGCCAACTCCTTTGATGCGAGCGAGAGGATTTTTAATATTGGTATAAGCAAAGTTACTTAAATATAAATCACTATATGTATTATTAGGCGAACGCAGAACCAGCATACCTAGAATATTTGACATTTGGGTGGTTACTTCAACACCTTCCTGAGTAACTATTGCCGGCAGTTGAGACATAACCTGTTGTAGACGGTTTTGGACTTTAACCTGAGCTATGTCGGGATCTGTTCCGATATCAAAAGTTATGGTAAGTTTGTACGAACCGTTATCATCAGAAGTTGAAGACATATAAAGCATATCCTCAACCCCGTTAATTTGATTTTCAATCGGGATTGCTACCGTGTCGACCAAAACTTGAGCATTGGCTCCGGGATAAGTTGTGCTGACAACTATTTGCGGAGGGGTTATTTGCGGATATTGAGAAATAGGTAAGACTACTATTGCTAAAAGCCCCAAAAGAATCATAATGATTGAGATGACACCGGCAAAACGCGGTTTATCAATAAAATATTCCGAGAACATTAGTTATTCTCCTTAGAGACTATATTTATTTTGACTTTAGTGTCTTTGGAAATACGACCTACCTTATCAACAACCAAATATTCTTCAGGAGTAAATTTATTGCTAACCAAATAATTATTATTAATTGTCGTGATTATATTTATAGGTGTTTTCAATAATTTGTTGTTTTTTACCGTGTAGACATATGCTCCATCTGTAGTTAAAGTCACATAATTTTGACGAATCAGAAAAGCGTTCTTTATATCCTGCTCCAATAAAACATCGACATAGGCATTAGCTACAAGTTGTTTGTCAGGGTTTGCAAAATCGACATAAATTGAAATTGAATTGGTTGATTTATCTAGTTGATTATCGGTAAATTTAAATTCACCATTGTGCGAATATATTTTTCCATCAGCAAGACGCAAATGAATATTTTCTCCTCTAAATAACTTTCCGTCTGCTTGTTGTGAGATTTCACTCAAATATTCTTTATCACTGATGGAAAAGACAACGCGAATCGGATCATATTGAATAATTGTCAGCAATGGTGAAGAATTTGGTGCCACATAGTTACCTTTGGTCAAATCAACATTACCCACCTGCCCCGAAATAGGAGCTTGCAAGATTGTGTAATCATACATAACTTTGGCTTTGTCTTGATTTGCTTTAGCGGCCTCCAGTGATCCTTGAGCACTTAAAAACTGGGCCTTGGCACTATCTAATTCACTGGGCGATATTGCCTGTTTGCCGGCATTTTTAAGTCTTTGATAATAACTCTTGGCATTATTAAATTCTGCTTGGGCTTGAATAACTGATGATTTGGCAGCATCTAATTCGGCCTTATATTCACGTTGGTCTATGAGAAGCAAATTATCTCCTTCTTTTACTTCTTGTCCGCCTTCAACCCATACTTCATCAATATAACCACTGACATTGGGAACTATATTAACCGAACGAATTGGGGTAACATATCCTATGAATTGTTTTTTTATGGTAGTATTGGTTGCTTTAAGCGGTATGACATTTAATGTCAAAGCGGGAGTGGCTTTAGAAACCGCTGAATTGGCTGAATTAAAAATTGAAACGTAAACAGAAGCCAACACGGTAACCGTAAAAATAATTATTATAAACCGAACATAAATTTTATTTTTGCCAAACTCAAACATGAATTTTCCTAAAAAATATATTAAAACAACTTAAACTTTTAAATAATTAGCCATTAAGTTAATTCAATATGTATTTGAGAGATGATTTTTGTTTATTTTTTAGCTTTTTGCTTGGCTGATGGCAAAAAATATTGTATTTTACGCAGTAGGTTTGACTTTTTTACAAAACAATATTCAAGGTGATAAAATGAATAAAACCAAAAATAAAGAACCGGTTGTATTACAAGTCCTTCCCGAGTTGGAAATGGGGGGAGTGGAGATAGGGACAATTGAAATTGCCTCCGCTTTGCAAGAAAAAGGTATTAAAAATTTTGTGGCATCCCAAGGAGGACGCCTTACTCATGATTTGAAAAGACTTAAGGTTCCTCATTTGACACTGCCTTTAAAAAGCAAAAATATTTTTACGATGCTAAAGAATGCCAAAGCTTTAGAAAAGTTTATCAAAGAAAACGGCATTAATATTGTTCATGCTCGCTCAAGAGCTCCGGCATGGAGTGCTTATTGGGCGGCAAAAAAAACCGGAGCCACTTTTCTGACAACCTTTCACGGAACATATGGTCTCGGCCCTTGGGGGATTAAAAAATTATATAATCGGGTTATGACTTACGGACGTAAGGTGATAGTTATTTCAAACCATATTAAAAATCATGTTCTAAAAAATTATAAGACAAATGAAGATAAATTAGTTCTGATTCACCGTTGTGTTAATATTGAAAAATATAATCCGGATATAATTACTCCTGAGAGAATGATTGAACAGGTGCAAAAATATAATATTCCTGATGATAAGCCGGTTATTTTATTAGTGGGACGAATTACTCGTTGGAAAGGACAACACTTGCTGATAAAAGCTTTGGCAAAGATGAAAAACAAAAATTATTACTGCATTATTGCCGGAGACGATCAGGGACGAGTAAATTATGTTAACGAAATAAAAAATCTGGCTAAAAAATATAAATTGGAAAACCATATCGGATTTTACGGTAAGGTAATTGACACCCCTGCCCTGATGATGGTTTCAAATATTATTTTATCTACCTCCATAGAACCTGAAGCTTTTGGCAGAATCTCTGTTGAAGGTCAAGCTATGGGTAAAATAGTTATTGCCTCAAACATCGGCGGTTCTCTTGATACTATCGTTGACGGCAAAACCGGACGCTTGTTTGAAAGCAATAATGCTCAGTCTTTGGCAGATGCTCTTGATTGGGCATTAGAACTTCCGCAGAAAGAGAAAGATAAAATCTCCAAAGCGGCAATAAAAAATGTAAAAGATAATTTTACAAAACAAATAATGTGTGATAAAACTATTGACGTTTACTACAGTTTGGTAAACGACAAATAATAACTAGAAAAAAGGAAATTTAAAATGGTTGCGATTAAATTGCCTGACGGCAGTGTACTTGATATGGAAAGCGGGGTCAATGGTTTTGACATCGCCAATAAAATTAGTTCAAATTTAGCCAAAGCGGCTTTAGCTATTACAGTTAACGGTAAGACACAAGATTTGAGCACTCCTATCACTACCGACGCAACCGTGACTATCATCACCGGCAAGGATAAAGAAGGCTTGAATATCTTGCGTCACTCTTGCTCTCACGTTATGGCTGAAGCAGTTAAAGAATTGTGGAAAGATGTTCAAGTTACAATTGGACCGGCCATTGAAAACGGTTTTTATTACGACTTTTCTCGTAAAGAACCCTTTACGACTGAAGACTTTGAAAAAATTGAAGCAAAAATGCATGAGATTGTTAAACGCGATGAAAAAATAACTCGTAAGGTTATGCCGCGTGATGAAGCTATTAAATTTTTCAAAGACTTAGGCGAACATTATAAAGCTGAAATTATTGAAGATTTGCCCGAAAGCGAGACAATTTCTTTGTATACCCAAGGAAACTTTACCGACCTTTGCCGCGGTCCTCACGTACCATCAACCGGCAAAATCGGCGATGCATTTAAACTTATGAAAGTTGCAGGGGCTTATTGGCGAGGCGATTCATCAAAAGAAATGTTGCAACGTATTTATGCAACTGCTTGGGCTGACAAAAAAGATTTAAAAGCTTATTTGGATATGCTGGAAGAGGCAGCCAAGCGTGACCACCGTAAATTGGGTAAGGAAATGGATCTTTTCCATTTTGAGCCTGAATATGCTCCTGGTGCGGTCTTTTGGCATGACAAAGGATATAGAATTTATCGTAAGTTAATTGAATATATGCGTAAACGCCAAGAAAATAACGGATATATTGAAATTTCAACACCACGTATTATGGATCGTTGTTTGTGGGAAATTTCAGGGCACTGGGATAAATATGGTGCTCACAACTACTCAGGCAAAACCGAAGACAATAAAATGTTTTGCGTTAAACCGATGAACTGCCCAGGTGGGTTGTTGGTATATAAGCAAGGAGTTAAATCTTATCGTGATTTGCCTTTGCGTATGGCTGAGTTTGGTAAAGTTAACCGTTATGAAGCATCTGGCTCTTTAATGGGATTGATGAGAGTGCGTGAATTTACGCAAGATGATGCTCATATTTTCTGCACTCCGGAACAAATGGAAGATGAGTGCATTACTACATTGAAATTGATTTTAGATATTTATAAAGACTTTGGTTTCAATGAAGTTAAGATTTATCTCTCAACCAGACCTGACAGTATTTATCGTATCGGTTCTGATGAAATTTGGGATTTGTGCGAAAATGCTTTGGCTAACGCCTTGAATCGTCATGGCTATAAGTTTGAAATTAACGAAGGTGAAGGCGCTTTCTATGGTCCTAAACTTGAATTTATTTTGCGTGATGCCATCGGACGTGAATGGCAGTGCGGAACAATTCAGGTTGATATGAATTTGCCACAACGTTTTGATATCAGCTATATTGGTGAAGATGGCGAAAAACACCAACCGGTTATGTTGCACCGTGCATTGTTTGGTTCAATCGAACGCTTTCTTGGCATTTTGATTGAAAACCATGCCGGACATTTACCTTTGTGGTTGTCTCCGGAACAGGTAGTTGTGATGCCGGTTGTCAGCGAATTTGACGACTATGCCAAAGAAGTGGTTGCTAAACTCAAAATGGCAGGATTGAGTGCCAAAACAGATTTGCGTAACGAAAAAATTAACTATAAAATTCGTGAGCACTCATTGGCTAAGATTCCGGTTATTGTGGTTGTGGGAGCTAAAGAACGCGATAACAATACCGTTACGGTTCGTCGCTTGGGATCTGAAAAGCAAGAGGTTATGAATTTAAATGACTTTATTGCTGCCTTACAAAAAGAAGCCACGATGCCAAGCCAGAATTGCTAAGTATTTAGTAGTGACCAATAATAAGGCTTTGATTGAAATCAAAGCCTTATTATTTTTAATACCATAAAAAAACTCCGCTTTAAAGCGGAGTTTTTTTGAAATTATTTTATTTTACTTTTCAAATTAGCTATTAAAGCATCAACACCACCGGGGTTGTTTTTGATGAATGCCGTATATTCATTTCTGGCACTGATTGCTAAGCTTACATTTTCAATAATGATGTCAACAATCTTATATTCTCCGCCTTTTTCACGCACACGCCAAACAACTTTTGCAGGCTCGCCCTGATCCATGGGAACAAGAGAGTTAACAAAGATTTGTCCTTTTGAATTTGACGGTGATGTACCCTTAAAAATAAAATTTTTACCTTTAAACTCATCAAAACGTTTAGACCAGGTGCTGATATTTAATTGACGATAAACTTCTATAAATTCTTTTCTTTGAGCCGGAGTTGACGTACGCCAATTTCTGCCTAAAACGAATTGACCGATAAAATCTAAATCAAGGGCTTGGTTGAATAATTTAGCAAACCTAGCATCTTTTTCGGCTTGAGAGATGTTGGCATTGATAATTTCTTCGATACCTTTATTGGTAACATCTTTTACAAAAGCTTCTGCCTTTGCAGCGTTAACCTCTGCTTGAGCCGTTCCGCTGACCAAAATTAAGCAACATGCCAATAAGCTTAAAAAGTTTTTTTTCATTGTAGTCCTTTCTCAAAAATTATTCATCTTCCATTTCTTCAAAAACATCATCTTCAATACCAAAATCAAAGTCATAAACAGCTGTATCTCCTGATACATCATTAAAGCAACGTAGTTTGCTTTGATATTGCAAATAAGCCGAGCGGGTAGCAGCATATAGATCAACAGAATTACGTTCCAAATCATCGGTAAGTGTCATAGCTGCTTCACGAATGCTGATTGCCTGAATTGCGGCATATGAATATGCAACTTTGTCTTTGATATTGGCATCATGATATGTTGCCCAAAATACAGGATCAAAGATAAATTCAAAAGCTAGCCCCGTTGCCGCACGAGGAGTGCTGGGACCTAAAAAAGGTAAAACAATATAAGGGCCATCTTTGATGCACCATTTGGCAAAAGTTTCATTAAAACCGGTTGTATCTTTCTTTAACCCCCATCCTTCAGCAACATCAAATGCACCGGCAAGGCCTAATGTCGAGTTTAAGACAAAACGAGAAAGGCTTGCTGCTGAGGCTTTAGGATCTGCTTGCAGGAGATGGTTAGCTGCAGACAAAGGCTCTCTTAAGTTAGAAAGGATATCTCGAACCCGATCACGAATAGATTGGGTTGTAATGGCTCGATAGCCTTTGGCCAGCGGTTTCATAATATATTTATCAAACTGTTGGTTGAACTCAAAAACCGAGCGGTTAAAACTCTCAAATGGGTCAGCCTCTGCTTCCGGACGATGAATCTTTCCATCCGTAGCACAAGCAACACTAAACAATATAAGTAACGAGCATAAAGAAATTTTAACGGCTGTTTTCACATCAACTCTCCAAGCAAACAGTTAAATTTAACAACAATATAACATCTTAATTTATGAAATCAATCAAATTTACCAATAGTGTATAAAATTATGTATGTATATAAATTTGTTACAATTGCGAAACCTTTTGTGTTTTGCCAAAGTGTTTATTTTAATCTAATATCCTCACTTAGTTAAAACATTTTATGAAGGACGATTAAAAATGACCAATAAACCTAATAAACCAATTATGTTATTTGATTGCAAAACTGCTCAAAGCGTTATCGGGCAAAATAAGTTTTTGGAAGGATTTGAAAAAATATTAAACCATGGTGCTTATTGTCAAGGGCCTGAAACAAAAGAGTTGGATGAAAAATTAGCTCAATATTCTGGTGCTAAATATTGTTCAACCTGCGGTTCTGGAACAGATGCTTTAACTCTTGCTTTAATGGCTTGGAATGTTAAACCTGGTGATGCCGTGTTTGTTTCTTCTTTCACTTTTGTTGCCTCTGCCGAAGCTCCGGTTTTACTTGGTGCAACTCCGATATTTGTTGACTCTGATCCCAACACATTCAACATGGACCCTAAAGATTTGCAACGTGCAATCGATGAGGTTAAGAAAGAAGGCAAATTGAATCTTAAAGCCGTTGTCGCTGTTGATATTTTCGGCTCTCCTTGTGATTATGATGAAATCATTAAAATTGCCCATGCTAACGGAATGAAAGTTTTGTCTGACTCTTGCCAGTCTTTCGGTTCTGTTTATCATGGTAAAAAAGCCGGCAGCATTGCCGATATGTCTGCAACATCTTTCTATCCAACTAAACCTTTGGGTTGCTTTGGCGACGGTGGTGCCGTATTCTCTAACACTAACGAAGAAAATGAGTTGGTTAAATCTTGCCGTGTTCACGGTATGAGCCCTGAGGATCATTATGACAACGTTCGTTTGGGGATGACCGGTCGTATGAATTCTTTCCAAGCCGCAGTTTTGTTGTTAAAACTCACAATCTTGGATAAAGAATTAAAGGAAAGAGTCAGAGTTGCCAAACGTTATGATAGTGAGTTGAGCTCTTATTTCGGCAAACAAAAAGTTTTGGACAACTGCCAGTCAGCTTATGCTCTTTATACCATTCATTGTGAAGATCGTGATGAATTGATGGCTTATTTGAAAGAAAACGGTATTCCTTGCGGTGCTTATTATCCGCGTCCGGTTAATACTCAAACTGCTTATAAAAAGTGGAACACCCGCAGCTTGCCTGTTTGTGAAAAACTTTCTAAAACCGTTCTCTCTATTCCAATGACTCCTTATTTGGATGATGAAGATTTGGATTATGTAATTAATTGCATGAACGAGTTTGCTGCAAAAAAGCAGAATAAGGCTGCTTAATACGTGCCTAACTTTATTGAGGAGATTCTGTTTAATTTTCAGAATCTCCTTTTTTTATAATTAAATTAATTTTATATTTTGATATTATTATTAGCTGCATACCAAAGGTAAAATGAGGCAATTGTCGCATATGGATGATAAGCTTCACTTATTTTTAGAAATTCTTTTTTATTAATCTTATCAATATCATAAAGTAGCTCCATACCCTTACGAATTCCGAAATCGTTATAGCTTATTACATCTTGACGCTCTAAAGAAAAAATCAAAATCATTTCTGCTGTCCAACGACCAACTCCAGGAAAAGATGTTAATATTGAGATAACATCTTCATCTTTTAACTTTTTTATTGATTCAAAATTAATCGAGCCATCCGACACTGCTTTGGAAATTGTTTTAATATAACTAATTTTTTTACCACTTATTCCACAAGATAAAAGATTATCTGCGGATATCTCACAAATTTTTTGAGCATTAATTTTATCTCCTATCAAATTATATAAACGATTTTTTATGGTTATAGCCGCTTTTCCTGATATTTGCTGTGAAATTATGGATGTTATTAATGCATCAAATATATCTTTATTAACCTCACGTTCTATTTTTCCACAGTGTAATATCAGATCTTTCAATCTGCTGTCATGTGCTGAAAGATAAGACATTTCCTTTTGACTATATTGAAAATAATTCATAGACCAATCCTTTGTAAAACTTGATAAAAATAAAAATAACGCAATTTTTTTTCTAGCCAAGCAAAATTTTACTAGACATATGATTTTTTTTGCATTATAAACACTTCGTTGACCGATGCTCGGGTAGCTCAGTTGGTAGAGCAGAGGACTGAAAATCCTCGTGTCGGCGGTTCGATCCCGTCCCCGAGCACCATTCTCTTATAACAATTATTTGTATACTCACTAACTCCTTAACCAAACATCGTTAAGGAGTTTTTTTTGTGCTCGGTTACCAATCGGGCTACGCCTTATAATAGCTTGCCCTCTTGGGGACGGGCCTTACTTTGGCATCTATTCTTTCGCTTCGGACGTTATACCTTCCTCGCTCAAGAAAATGTCAAAGATGTTGCAGACAAAAACAACCGGAGCAACGGTTGTTTTTGCTTAGCCATCCCTCTCGCACCATTCTCTTATAACAATTATTTGTATACTCACTAACTCCTTAACCAAACATCGTTAAGGAGTTTTTTTGTGCTCGGTTACCAAAACCAACCAAAATTTATTAAAATAAAAATTTTTACAATTTTATTTATCTTATAAATAATTTCTTAAACTTTTTGCTGTAGTTTTTCTCTTGATGATTTTTTTATGGAGATTATAAGATGAATAAATTTAATGAAAATGCTATCAGAGAAGCTGCTTACTATATTTGGAAAAACAACGGTTGCCCAGCTAACACCAGCACTCAAGATTGGAATGACGCCATTAATCAATTGTCTGCTATGGCTGCTTTGAGCAATGTTCGTTCTTCTTTGAAGACTGCTTCTATCAAAAATTTGTCTTTGCGTGCATCTGTTGCCAAAAAGACTCCTTCTGCTAAAAAATCTACCGTTGTTGCTAAAAAAACAACTGCTAAAAAAGCTACTAAAAAATCCAAATAATTTTATTGGTTCGGAATAAAAACTGCAGATAATATCTGCAGTTTTTTTATGCCTGATATAAAATATTTTTTAATCTTTTTATTTTATAAGGGTTTATTATTTGGAGAATTTACTATGACAAAATTTAGTGAAAAAGCCATTCAGGAAGCAGCATATTTTATTTGGGAAAATAACGGCAGACCGGCAAATACAGGAAGTCGTGATTGGAATAACGCAATTAATCATTTATCTGCCAGTGCAGCTCTAAATCAAGCGGCTCAAATTGCTTTGGCTAAGAAAAAACAAAATCCAAATTTAACCATGCTAAAATCATATTTTAATGTATGTAAAAAAAATCCCTTCTGATATTGAAGGGATTTTTTATTTAACTTTTCAAATCAACTAACAACTCCAGCATTTCATTACTGGTGGTAAAAGTTTGAGCGTTGGTACTGTAGGCTCGTTGAATCATAATCATATTGGAAAATTCTTCCTCAATATTAACAGCCGAGCTTTCTAAGGACTGCGGAACCAATATATTGTTGTTATCGACATAAAAACTGTTTCCAGTCATACCATTAGCTTCAAACATTGTTCCCTCATAGGGAGTTAAGTTTTCCGGTGCCGAAAAGCCGGTTAATGTTAGTTTGGCAAAATTATATGTATCGCCATTGCTGTAATAGGCTTTGACTATCCCTTCATCATCAATAAAACACTTCATGAAATGTCCTGATTCTGCTCCGTCTTGTTTAACATAAGTAGTTCCCGGACCTCCGGCCAACTGTGTCATATTAGAGATATCAAGATGAATGCTGTTGGTGTCCCCATCATCCCAATTAATTGCTACATCAAGAACTTTAGGTGTTTCAATGTTGCCTCGACTATCAAAAGTTACTTCCGTTACCGAACCTGTTGCAGTTCCCCCTTCAACATGGAAAGATAATTCCCAAGTATTGGCTTTACCTTCAACTTTTTTGAAAATCATATTCATGGTTTCACCGTCGTGAGTGGGAGCATAAATAGTCATAGCATAACTGCTGCTATCTACTCCGGTGGCTGGAACATTTGCGGTTATTGTGGCCTCTGTGGTTGGAACAGGCGGAATTTGTTCCGGATATTTAATCACAATATTTTCAGGGGCGGCAGAAAATTCCTGTTTGCCGTCTATTGAGGCAAAACCCTGTACTTTTAATCCGTTTTGCGATACCAGGTAAGTAACTCCGTTTTCTGTTCTGGTACTGAAATTTCCGGCTCTAGAATAAAAAGTATTATTGAATTCGTCTTTCAGGGTAAAAAAGGCATTATTTTCACCAGAAATAGCAACATCATAGTTATTACCGGTACTGGTAACCACGCCTTGGTCCAAGACATTAGTACGATCATAATAACCAACGCCGGTTACATCAACCCTTGATGAATTCAACCCGCTGGCATTGCTTTTGACTACCGGATTTGAACCCAACAAAGTATAAAACATGGTCTCATTAGTCTTATAACCAACCGTGCGGGAGTTGGCAACGTTGTTGGCAACCTGTTCCATAGCATGACCTTGGGCCTCCATGCCGGTGGTTGAAGGAATGAATATACTTAATGCCATAATAAACCTCGCATTTAAATTAACTTATATATTTATATGCAATTTTCATGCCACTGCCAAGTGGCAGGGGCGAAGGGCGAAGCCGGTGAGGCAAAGTGCGAGGTCGCACGGGCGATAAGCTCCATTTGGTCGGGTCGCATTGAAGCTGAAGTCAAACAACCTAAGCAATACTAAAACAACCTCAAAATTCCCTGTGCTGCCTGTGAGGCAAGTGATAAAGAATTGATTGCCAATTGTTGGCGGGTTTGTAAAGCCAGCATGTTGGCTGATTCTTCGTTCATATCCGCTAAAGTTAACTTATCCGCTCCTTCTTCCAACACATTAATCAAATTTTCGGTAAAGTCTTGACGAGAAAGAACAATGTTATAATAACTTCCTAACTCTGATGACATGGAGCGGATCTGGTTCACGGCATTGGTTAGTTCTTCTATCGCCTTTTCTACGTCTTTCTTTGTCATCCAACTTGTTTGAACTAATCC
Organism: uncultured Alphaproteobacteria bacterium; assembly: GCA_944391685.1. GTDB lineage: Bacteria > Pseudomonadota > Alphaproteobacteria > RF32 > CAG-239 > CAZU01. The sequence goes on along the minus strand of CALXUM010000001.1, from coordinate 120,873 downwards.
CAAAGACTGTGATGAAGCATCTTTGCCCAATACGTCAAGCCATGCCGTCCTGCCCTCATTAAAGGTTACTTTCAAATCTTGTCCTTGCAGCAAATTTACACCCTTATATGATGCATCTTTGATTAGTGAATCATATTGGCTGATGATAGAAGCATATTGCAGACTATCTTCATATACCTCCGGCCTGTCCCAGACAACCGTATCAAAATTTATTTCCGGTAAATCATCAAACATCTGATACGTTTCTCCGGTATCAACAAATTCAGCTATTGAATTAAAATCATTAATAGTTTCATTACTGCCATTCGTATCTACCTCTTTTTCCCAATCTTTATCTAATTTCCAATAGCCGTCATTTGCCGGATTGTTATGATCTTTGACACTTATTTTGGTTCCTGATGCAAAATTTACGGTATTAATTCCTGAGGCGGGTTTTTGTATTATAATAGTATTCGTATTGGTACCTTCTAATTCTACATGAATTTCACTGTCTTCTATAATATTCATACTACAACTTTCTAACGTTGCTTCTATATTTATAGCTTTAGAAGATTTTATATTAAGTACAGAATTTTGCTTAATATTAACTATACTTCCATTTCCAACAATAAAACCTCTGTTGTTATTAACTGTTTTTTGATTTAAAAGATTAATTTTAGCATTTTCTACATTTAAAATAGATTTTGAAATAAGTAAATTTGAAGCTGTTGAAGAATTCTTGATTTCACTATTTAAAATTGCTCCTGAATAAATATCAAAAATGCAATAACTTGAGACAAATATAGCATTGATTGAATCAATAATATTTTCTCCATCTATTTCTATGTTAAAATTACTTTCATCGTTAATAACTACAGAGCTTTTATTGTAAATATTTATGCCTCTGGTAACTTCCCCTTTTGCTTTTATATTAATCTGATCATAAAAAGAAGCTTCTGAATTAGAAAAATGAAATATCATTGTTTCTCTTGAAACATTTTCATTTTTTTGAGCTGTAAAATCAATGTTTAGATTAGAGAATTTAACACCTTGTTTACTATTAACAGAAAACAGGGAATTTCTTCCGCTTGAAAAAAAAGTAATATTTAAATTACTTAATGATGAGTCATTTGCCATCCTCACGGCAAATTGGTTGCTTGTATCCGTCATATTAAAAATTAATTCATCTTTACCCCCCTTATTGGGATCAAGATAATTGGCTCCTACCAATGACTGGCCGTCTTGTAAGTTTAACACCTGATTTTCTGATAAGGTTATGCTGCCTTCTATGACTATCAGCCCTTGTTGACCGCTGTTGATGGCATCTAAAAGCTCTGTTTCATTGCTTACTCGTGCCGCTATCGGTTGATCTGCCAGAAAACCTGAGGTGTCCTCTAATGTTTGGGTCGCCACCGCTTTGGCTTGCTCCAAGAAATCGGTCGCACTTTCTAAGGCTTCCGTTGCTGCCTTAATAGTGGATACAGCCTGTCCCATGGAATCCAGCAAACCATCCAAATCACTGGCTCTATTGGTTAAACTTCTGGCTGTGTAGTAGGAACTCGGATTATCTATTGCGGAATTGACTTTTTCCCCGTCGAGAGTTTGTTTTGGGTAGCATCAACCTGCTTGCTGATTGTCTGCAAGCTTAGCAAATTAGATCGCATACTCGCTGTTAGGCTGATCTTTTCCATATCACCCTCTCTTTAATACTCATACTTTCTGTATATGATATATCTTATCACATGACAACAAATGCCAAAATGTTTTTCCACAGAAAATCTTCATAGAAATTAGGTTATAGACTTTATGTCAGTTATAAAAAAGAGCCCCTCTTTTCAGAGGGGATTTAGTTATTCATTATTTGCGGCTTTTTTAGATCTTCTGGCATCGACCAACATTAGATCAGGTTTGCCTTGTTCTGCAGGAATCGGTGCACCATTACGCATACATCTTCCATCGACATAGGCTCCCGGCTCAATAGCAATAGTATTATGAGTGGCATCACCTATTAATTTGGCTGTTTTAGCTATGAATAAATTATCAACAGCTGCTTTGCCGTTCAGCATACCATAAAGTTGCAAATTGTTGGCATTAACAGACCCTAAAACAGCTCCCTTAACACCAATAACCAACTCATCACAACTTATATCTCCTTCAACATGTCCGTCTATGTGAACTATGCCATCACTTATAATATCACCTTGTATTTTAGTGTTTTCGCTAACTATACTTGGAACCGGAGCTCCGGTAGAGCTGCGACTCAAACGTCTGGCTAGTTTCAAATAAAGTAATCTTTTAATCTTTTTCATTTTAACCTCGTCTTAAAAATTAGAACGCTTTCGCCTGAATAAACGGCAATGGGTCAACCGGAGTCCCACGATATAGAACTTCATAATGAAGGTGCGGTCCGGTAGAGCGTCCTGTGTTTCCGACTTCTCCTATTGTATCATTTCTTTTTAAATTTTCACCTTTTTTTACATATATTTTGTGCATATGAGCGTATTTAGTTTGAAAACCGTTACCATGATCAACAACAACCATGTTACCATAACCTTTGTTGCTGTATTGAGTTTTTATTACTCTGCCATTAGCCATTACCTGAATTCTGTTACCGGTACGGCTTGCCAAGTCAATACCTTTATGCCCGGCTTTCTTTTTGTTAAAAGGATCATTTCTTGTGCCGAATCTGGAAGTTACCCAATAGCTCCATACCGGTTTACCCATAGGAACATATTTAGCAACTTCGCGATAATATTCCAAGTCATCAAAAGCTTTATAAATTTCGGAAATCTTTTTGTTAATTTCATCATCTCGTAGTTTAGAAGTCGATGCAGGAACATAGAGACCTCCAACCGAATTTTTCTTTTTACTATTAGCTAACGGATTAAAATATAGACCTCTTTTTTTCAATGATGAGTTTATATCGCCGAAGGCTCTCTTTATTTTATTTATTTCTTTGCCTGCTATTGCCTCAATACGGCTAAACATTTCAAGTTCGGCCTCTTTAATTTCTTTGACAGAATCTTCTAATTCAGAAAGCTGTTTTCTCAACTCATCACGTTCTGAAATAGCTATATCTCTTTGTAACAAAGCTTCATTAAGACTAGCCTTTTCATTTAGCTTTTTATCATCTGCCCATGACTTTTCGGTAGTTATTTGCTTGATTTTATCTTCCACCACCATAGCTTGACGTTTATAACGATTGAGATCCTTATTAGTACTGCCTCCTTTTTTATTAATAGAATCCAATACAGCATCTATGTTTTTATGAATTGCAACAAAATCACTCATCAAATCAACAAAAGCATCTCTGGTTTCAACCAGTTCCTGATTTTTGCGATTAATAACCCTGTCCGATTTGTTATAAAGATGGTATGAATAAAGACTCCAAGCTCCAATCAGGCAAATCAGAGTCAGAAACATAACCTGCATCCGAGATGATATTTGAAAAACTTTTGCTCGACCTGCACTCCTGAATATTATTTCTTTTTCCGAAAAGAACGGTTTTTTCTCTGTATATTGCGGAGAATAGGCCTTTTGCTTTCCTAGATGAGTTTTATTTTTCATAAACTAATCCGAGTTGTTAAAACAACACTTAACGCACAAAACATTAAGCATAACGGTATAGATATAGCAAAAAAATTTTTAAAATACAGCTTTTTTTATCAAGTTATCCAAAAACGCATGATAACGTATTGTTTTAGCACAAAAATTATTAATTTGCGGGTTCGTCAAGAATAATGAACTCATCACTGTTTACCATATTTAATACAACACGAGCACGTTCGTCCAGCAAATCTAAATCAAGACTGCTATTTGAAAGGTGACGAACTTTTTTTTCTAATTTTGTTTTTTGCAGGTTATATTCTTGGGCAACGACTTTAGCATCGGCAATTTCTTGTTGCAGATATAAATATTTAAGCAAGCCTCGATCTCCATTAATGGCATGGAATGCAAAATAAATAATTAAAAATGCACCTATAAGCCAAAAACCTGAGCTACGAAAACGATTTTGAATTTCAGACAAAAGCCCCATTTTTATTATTCCTTATTATTAAGGCGAAAAGACTCGCTAAATAATTATTCAACATTTATTTTCAGTCAAACAGATTTAAGTTAACAATTAGTTTAGCCGATAAAAAATTTTAAACAAAAAAAACAGCCCTGGCAAACGGGCTGTTAAAAAAATATAATTTTTTAATCAGAGACGCAATTATTGCCACGCCATTTCCAAGAGGTTACTACACCATTTTTTATAACAAACGCGGTTTGGCAAAAATATTCCACATCATAACCAAACGTATCTCCATAAGGAGAAAAATCATAATCACTTAAAAACGGAGCATACATATCTCCCTCATTGGAGAGGGCTCCCTGATTATACAAATAAAACTCTGAGGGAACATAGACATTGTTAGCAACCGTATAAGAAATTACCTCATTGCCGTCAGGTAAGATTTTAACGCCACTCGGAGGGCCCATCCGGCTAATTAACTCATCTTTGTTAACTCCTATCAAAGAGTTAAGTTTGGTATCATATTTTTCTGTACTGGCACAAGAAAACAAAAAAGCAATCAAGAATAAAACATAAACTGATTTTCTCATTAGATAACCTTTCTTAAAAACAAAAAAAGAATACTGAAATGAGATAAGAATAAAAATAAAAATTTCAATTCTTTTAATGATATGTTCTAATCAAAGAACTCAATATTCCTTGAACTTTGACTCTTTTGGCATCAAGACGTCTAACCTCATATGCATCATTCTTAGGGATAAGCAAAACTTCACTACCCTCTTTTTTAATTTGTTTTAAGGTGGCTTCACAATCATCGACCAATGCGACAACAATATCTCCGTTATTAGCAAAATCTGACTTTTTAATAATGACGGTATCCCCATCCATAATGCCAATTCCCACCATGGAATCGCCTTCAATCTTTAAGGCATAATATTGCCCAGAGGCTACCAAGTCATAAGGAACTGATAATTGCTCACTTTGATCTGCAATTGCTTCTATAGGGGGTCCCGCTGCTATTTTACCATATAAAGGAATCTCAACCATGCCGCTGTGAAGGGCTTCTTCTTTTTTCTTTTCTTCTTCAATAATGGATGACGGCTTTAATTTTGGCAATCTTACTACTTCTAATGCTCTGGCTTTGTGTGGAAGTTTGCGTAAAAAATTACGTTCTACCAAAGCTTCTATAAGGGCGTGAATACCAGACTTAGATTTTAAGTTTACGGCATCTTTCATTTCATCAAAAGACGGACAACAGCCGGTTTCTTTGAGGGTTTTGTTAATAAACATCAAGAGTTTGTATTGCTTTGGAGTCAGCATATTATAATCCTTTCTGCCAAAATATCCTATCTATTTTGTTCTACTTTAGTTCTTTTTTTATGTCAAATGGTTTTTATGAATTATTTTATTGAAAAATTTTTAGCTTTGTTTATAGTTGAAACAACTGTATTTTGATAAGAAACATAATAATTAGGAAAAAAAATGACAACAGAAACAAATATTCACAGAGAATCAAGACTAGCAAAATTAAATACCCTTTTAGAAAAAGGTTATAACCCCTACCCTTATTGTTTTAAGCCAGACGCTTTTGCAGCTGACCTGCAGGAAAAATACAAAGATTTGGAAGCCGGTGTTGATACCCAAGACTATGTTACGGTGGCCGGACGTGCAATGGCTGTTCGCAACAACGGAATGTTTATTGATATTAAAGACATAAGTGGAAAAATTCAGGCATTTTGTCATAAAAATCATCTACCGGAAGAAGATTTGGAAAGACTTAAATCTCTTGATGTGGGTGATATTGTCGGTGTTTATGGTTATGTTCGCCGCACACCACGTGGAGAGCTTTCAATCGCAGCCGAAAAATTTGATATTATTTCAAAATCATTGCAGCCATTACCTGAAAAATTTCACGGACTTACCGATATTGAGGCTCGTTATCGCCAACGTTATGTTGATTTTATTATGAATGATGACAGTAAAGATATTTTCAAAAAACGCTGTCAAATAACTTCTGCCATAAGACGTTGGTTTGAAGAACACAATTTCTTGGAAGTGGAAACACCGATTTTGCATACCATTATGGGTGGAGCAAATGCAAAACCGTTTATAACTCACCACAATACGCTTGATATGGATTTATACTTAAGAGTAGCTCCTGAACTATTTTTAAAGCGTTTGGTAGTCGGCGGTTTTGACAGAGTATTTGAAATCGGTCGTAACTTCCGTAATGAAGGTATTGATAAAAATCACAACCCTGAATTTACGGCTTTGGAAGCTTATCAAGCTTATGCCGACTATAATGATATGGCTGATTTGTTTGCCGATCTGATACCTTTTGTAGCTGAAAAAGTTTTAGGCACAAAGGTAATTAAAGTTGGAGATGAGGAAGTTGATTTAAGCAAGGGTTTTGCCAGAAAATCGATTATTGATTTGATTAAAGAATATGCAGGAATTGATTTGTTACAGGCACAAAACGTTGATGAGGCTAAAGCCATGGCAAAATCAATCGGAGTTGATGCTGATGAATGTTCTTGCTGGGGTAAGGTTGTGCAAGAAGTGTTTGATGAAAAAGTTGAGGCTAATTTGATTCAACCAACTTTGGTTATGGATATGCCGAGAGATATTTCTCCTTTGGCAAAGACTCATCGCTCAAACCCAAGATTGGTTGAACATTTTGATGCCTACATCGGCGGAATGGAGATTGGTTGTGCCTATTCAGAATTATCCAACCCGCTAGAGCAAAAGGAACGTTTTGATGCTCAGGTTGCCGAGCGTGAAGCCGGTGATGATGAAGCTCAAATGCTTGATGAAGATTTTGTTAACGCTTTGGAAAATGGTTTGCCGCCAACAGGAGGTATGGGCATGGGTATTGACCGCTTGGCTATTCTTTTAACCGGAGCTCAAACAATCAGAGATGTCATTGCCTTTCCGACACTGCGTAAAAGAGACTGATTTTGAGTAATACGAACCGTAATAGATGGCTGAAAGAATGCAATTTTTCCAAAATAAAGATTGATTTGGTAAAAATTGTTTATCTTTTAGCCTGTTTGATGGTGTTGTATTTGGTATTTTCTCAAAAGAAACAAGTAAGTATATCGGTTGAGCCGCAAAAAGTTGAAAATATTGAGATTATTTTTGAAGAACAATCATCAGCCGATGAACAAGAACTTAAACTGAGTTTCGAAGAATATTGTCGCAGGAATCCTATCAGTTTATGTTGGGATGATTCTCAACCTACAGATTTTATGTATGAGGAAGAGACGCAAACCGCAATAATAAAAAATGAAGAATTTTCAGCTGACTTGTTGGAGCAAGCAATTGAAAATCCTGTTCATGAAAAAATGCGGCAAATGGCAGGGCAAATTGATGCCGAGCATGCCGCCCCTTTGCAAAATCTGCCGGAAAACATTGCTCTTTTTGCTCAAATAGAACAGCTTAATCAAGACGTATTGGATCAGATATATGAAGAAGAACTACCAAATGATATTATCTTGCCTGTGGCAATATCTAATCCAAAGCTTAAAGGAAAGACTATAATACCAGGGCACAAACCACCTTATTTTGGTGAAAATCCGGTAATTGCCGTTGTAATTGACGATATGGGAATCAGTAAAAAAAGAACTGCTGATATAGCCAGTATAAGAGCTCCGCTTACGGCATCTTTTTTAACCTACGGACGTAATTTGGAGCAACAAATTGAGAACTCACAAAAAAACGGACAAGAAATTATGATTCATGTGCCGATGGAGGCTCAAAAAAATATTGATGTGGCTCCCGATGTTTTGACAACCACCATGACCCCGCAAGAAATTCAGCAAAACTTGAAAACCATGTTGGCAAAGTTTAAAAACGTGAACGGAATAAACAACCACATGGGCAGCAAATTAACCGAAGACAAAGAACGTATGACTGCGGTAATGCAGGTATTAAAAGAGCTTGATATGTTCTTTTTAGACTCTAAGACCTCGGCCCAATCAAAAGCTGAGGAAGCAGCTGCCGAAAGCGGAATTGCTTATGCCCACCGCCATGTATTTTTGGATAATAATAACGATAAGAATTATATTTTGGGGCAATTGGCAATTGCTGAGAGAATAGCCAGAAAAAACGGTTATGCCATTGCCATAGGGCATCCAAAAACACAAACTTTTGAGGCTCTTAAAGAATGGATACCGACGTTGAAAGAAAAAAACATTGAACTAAAACCGATGAGCGAAATAATCAAAACCTTAAACCCTGCTTTTGGACAAGAAAAATAAAAAAATCATTTTAATTGAAAAAATATCTTGACCTTAAGGAATTTTACCTTTATATATGCCTTTGTCTTTAGATGGTCCCATCGTCTAATGGTTAGGACATCACCCTTTCACGGTGGTAATATGGGTTCGAATCCCGTTGGGATCACCAATTCAAACGGCAGTCATGAAAATGGCTGCTTTTTCTTTTATTTCCAAGGCTTTTCTTGAGTTCGGATGTTTAATTTTCAAAAATAGTCATTTTTTCAATTTGTCCGAACTTTTTTAATCTAGTTTATTTGTTTTTCAACGTGTTAGTTAAATCAGTATCTCGTTAGGTTATGGGATTATGAGTTATCCTAAACTTACGCACAGGTTGAGTTTTTACCGCTCCGATTTGATGAATAACACGACAATATAACTTCGGAGTTCAAAAACTGCATAGCACAGCCGCATAGAGAGGCAAGGATTTAACCGTCTTTGTTTCTTTATTTAGTATCGGGCTGGCATAAGCATAACGGGATAGCTCTACCGCCATAAAGGGTGGCCGACATCTTCACCCTCCATGGATACCATACTGCCACACTATGCCGTACCATACCGGATAAGATTATTTTTTTTTGTTAAGTGAATTTTAGTCAAGGCCTTTACGTGCAAAGATTAAAATCGAGGAAAAAGATTTCACTAAAAGTATATAAAAAAGGCAAGGAATTTTCGTCCTCGCCTTCATTACTCACCAATACTTATCTAGGCATATTTAGCAAAATATTTTTTACTAAAAGCGGTGCAAAAGCCTCCCCCAAAACATCTCTCAGTAAGTTTTCATCATCACTAGCCCAAGCAGGAAAAGGAAAATTGTCCGGTAAGGCATAACTTCTTAGCAACTCTAAAATTGTGTATGCTCGCGCATCACTATAGGTTCCATCGGCCAATTTTCTTCCGGGATGGCAAGTTACCATACCTCCCATGCCATCTGAACCTTGAAGAACACAAGGAAAAGCATCACTCCACTTTGGTCTTCTGTAAGCTGAGCGATAATATTCCTTAGGCTCCCCGTCTTTTTTTGTTGGTCTATACGGAGGCAGATTGTCAAAAGCGGAACAACCCGTTGCTGTATGTTTCATTACCTCTACATCCTTTTCTTTCCAATAGGGAGCATTATGATACTTAAGGATGTCTAACCTATCTTTCCAATCAGGATCGTTTTCATATTTTATTATTCCTCGCTCTCCAGATTCTAGACTTGGCAAATCACCAATGGCATCCTCTATGGTTTTCCACTTCTCTTGCGGTAACTTAGGTGGCAAACTCCAGTTGGAAATTTTTGAAGCAAGAACAATCGCTCTCGTGCGGTTTTGAGGTGTTTCGCTATATTCACGTGCATTAACATGTTGGTTGATATCCACCTTAAAATTCCTCTCCGCAAAAAATTTTTCTAAATATTCTCTAATTGTTAAACCTCCAAATTCAGGTAAAATTGTATCAGATTGGTAATCTAAAAAGTCAGGAACATTTTCTATGAGTACATTTTTGAAGGGATAAGCATCTATAGTTTGTGTAACGTTTAAAACCAAACGATTGCGAATATCCTCATCCTTGTTTTCACTTTGGTTTGCTTTGGAGTGTCCCTGACAAGGCGGACTCGCTAGCAATAACTCCACGTTTTCCTCTCGACACTTTTTTAAGAATCTCTCCATATTTTCAGGTTTGGTTACATCGCCATTTATAACCTCGCAATCAGGATAAATGCTCTTATATAAATCTGCTCTGTCTGTCTCCAACTCAATTGCAACCACAACTTTCACATTGGCATGGCGAGCATAAAACTCGCCAATACCTGCATTTGCAAACTTAACTGCTGCTTTAATTTCTCTCATAGGTATTACTCCTCTTCTTTGTTGTTAAAAAATGTTGTCCATTTGGAATTGAAAGGTTCTTTGGCAAAAACATCCAAATAAGCTCCACTGGGGAACATCCTTTCGATGACCTCATAATAATATCTTGGTTTCAAATCTGTTCTTTCGCTCCGTTCTTGAAAAACTGATGCTTTGATTAATCCAGGTTTAGGCAGGCTATCTCCCTTGGTTGCAACCAATAAAACTTTGTGTCTGGCTTCAAAACAAAAATGAGTTTTCTTCGTTTTTACAAAGTCCCAAATGGCGTGTTCGCGGTAAGTGAATCCCCAAGCCCAAACAACTTCTAAGGATGAAATTAAATCCTCTGATGTCGTCCACAGGAACAAAACAGCGTTATCATCTGATGGAATCTGCAACTTTTTCATTTCCTCAATGGATATAGCCAAAGTCTTGTCGCTCTCTTCGCTTTCATACACCGGATTGGCATAAATGATGTTATATTTATCCCCATCAAGCTTTATGGCTTCGGATTGATGTATGTCTGCAAAAGATTTTTGTTTTTCTATCAGTTTCTTCCACTTATTCTCCTCTGAGCGTTTTTTACGCGCTATTCTTAAGGCTAATTTTCTAGTGGGCAACTCACCTTGTTTACGGGCTTCGGTGATGGTTTGTTCAACCAAATCTTTATCAATCTGCTGAATTTCCCATGCTTGTTTATATTTTAAGCCGTATTCACCCTCTAAAATTCTTGTTTTAGTTTTTGTTGCGGTTTCACCTCCTTTCAATTTATACTTATCGCTTCTAAAACCATCCTCAGTTGGCAGATTCTTAAATTTTTCAGCCAATTCTAAGTCTGCTTCCAAGAGAGATTTGGCCTTCTCAAAAGCTTTCTCATAAATTGCTTCATATTCTTCCTTGGAGAGCTTCTGATCTTTAAGGGATTTAAGTGCCTTTTTAATCTCGCTTTCTAAAGATTTACCTGCTTCCTCATTATTTTTTAGAGTTGTGGCTTCTTTTGTTTCCGCATTTTCAGTGGCTGTGGCTTCTGCCGAAGTTTTTAATAATTCATCATCAATAATATTTTTTTGTAATTTGAGCTCTGTCATAACTCGAATCCTTTCACGCTAAAATTTCAACAATTTTGCAGAACGGGCGCCCGAGCTACGTCTTTATATATACAGGATTTTTTGGCATAAGTAAAACAAGTAATATACCAAGATAACTCGTTTAAAAACAAAAAAAACAGCTACTTATAAGCTGTTTCCTTTACTGTATATTTCATGTATTTTTATTTAGATTTTGTTGCTAACAAATCTTGTATATCGCTTTTCAAATATTTGATAATTTTCTTTGAATATTGCGTATATGTAATTTTTTTTCTATCTCGTAATCCCTGAATCTTTTTCTTTGTGAAACCGGTAGCTTCTTTGGCTTCATTAAGTGTATACCATTTTTTATCTTTTAAATCTTCCATTGCCTTTTTTATATATTCAGCCAAAGCGGTTAAATATGAAGCTAATTTTGTATATTCTTCATCGTTTCCTGGTGTGCAGTATTTTATATATATCTTTAGGAACTCCGGAAAACCATCCGTTTCAAATTGAGGCAAATACTCTTGGTTTTCCCCAAAAAAAGCCATCAAAGATACAAAATCTTTATCCAAATTTAAATCATTTAAAATTTTATGTTTTTTCTTAAAAAAGTTAAAGGTTTTAATAATATCATTTCTAACTTGCAAATCTTCTTCAGGGAGATTGCTATCATCATATTCTATAAATTTTCCATAGCTTTCTGTATTAACCGTAATTTTATAGAATTCATAAAGCAAAAGCATATTTCTTACATACTCAGCCGAAATATCCTTTTCTATTTTTCTTCTCTTTTTTGTTTTTTTCATGAAAGCAGAATGTTTTTGGGCTAAATATTTATTAATATCTTGGATAGAAAACAGATATGCCGATGAATAATGTATCTCTCCTTTGTTTACCAAATTTTGTATTGTATTACGGCTACATTTAAAAAACTCTGTCAATTGCTGAGACGCTAAAACTGTTGAGCCATTTATTGATAAAATTTTCATTGGTTTGGTTTTGGTTGCTTCTATAAATTTAAATGACAACTTGGTTGGAGTTAGTCTTTTTATATAGTCAAGTTTTGTCTCTATTATATTTTTGAAATTTGCCTGTAAGCAGAAATAATTATTTTGTCTTGTAGAATTAAGTAAAGCATATACAGCTACTTGATTTTTTGACCTTTCTTCTTTATTTTGCCAAACATACATTAGATATGCTTTATAAATTTTTTGTTTTAATAATTTTCTATCTAAAGATGAAATAAATCCGCCGTTTATAACATAATCATAAGAAACTCCAATTTTTATTTCTGCCGGATCATTCCATTTTTTTGAACACAATTCATGGATGAGAAGAACAGGATACATTCCTTCTGTCAGTAATTTCTGCCAACCTTCTTGCCTTCTATTTGCATATAACATATCTGATATCCTGCTAATGCGTCGGATATATTCATTCGCGGTTTTAATGGTTTTATTACCACCATCTTTCTTTGTTAGCCAAGAGTAAAAAACTTGAATTATGTCATTTTGTGATGTGTTTTTCATGTTTAATATCTATTTTTAATCAACCTCATTCAAATTGGGAATTAGGTTAACTTATTAATTTTATGTAATTTTTATTTATTATGTCGTAAAAAAATTAATATTAAAACAAAAAAATTCAACTTTTAGAAAAATTTTTATTAAATCCGCACAAAAAAACAATTCTATTTAAATGTATCATTATAAACCGATTACCAAAATCCACCATAATCTTGGTATAACTGTTTCATCAGTTCGGGATACGAGGAAGCTTTTATTCAGGCGGCCTTTGTTATTTTTATATCAAAAAATAACTTAATTATTATTAAAAAAATAAATAAAATTAATCACTTAAATAAATACTAATTGGATGATAAAAATGAATAAATACAAATATGAAAGAGTATGGTTGCAAGAGATAATGACAGAAAACAAGATGTTAAAATTGTCAATAAGTCATGCAACAAGATGTATTGATGATTATGTATATGTCTTAGGTATTATAAGAAGATATGGATTAATTTCTGTTATTGATAAAGTAAAATTGAGTCCTTTTCTTGTTGAATATGGTATTTCTTTTAAGGATTATTTAGTTAATTCTTCTTTATTAAATGGTTTTTATAATAAATTTAAGAGTATTTATAATGGAAAACTCAAGCAAAATAAAATAAACCATATACAGAAAATAGTTAATATACTCTTTTATATCTCCAGATGTGCTAATAATGGAAATCTTAACCAAAACACGAGCATAAACAAGCCTAAAACAACCCATGAACTACAAAATGATATAAAAGCAATCGAACCTATACCAAATAAAAATACTGATTCCTACAGTCAAAAAATGGGTAATATCATAAAATCTGTGTCTCATGGAAAAAAGGCAACAAATTCTTCCACGATAAAAAAAAGATTAAATAAATGGATTGCTAAAGAATATAAACCGACTCATTTTTTAACCGTACAACTACCAGAAAACAAGAAGACTAAAGATTTATATAACTCAATTAGTCATTTAAGAAACATTATGAAAGCATTTGAAAAGAGTTTGATGAACAATTGGGAGCATCACCATCTTCGGTTTATTGCATTTGCTGAAAATGGAATAAGTTCGGACTGGCATTTTCATATATTATTTAATCGAGGAAGATTTAGTGAACAAGAACTCCAAGATGCTATTTTTCAAGCAATGATGAGAGAAAACTTACCGTCATATTGCATGAATTTAAAACCAATTGAACCAAGATTGTTAAATGTTACCTATTATTGTATGAAAGAAATAAAAATATATTGGAATGGTAAATTTGATAGTGACCATATGATTTTTTCTGAAGACTTATTTAATCTTAATCCTCAAAGAAACTAAATTATAAAAAAATATCATAATGGAAGTTTTACCGTTTACAAATCCCCAAATATACGACAATACATTTATATTAGATTCTTTTGGATAGTTATAACACATTGTAAATAGGTATTATTATGTTTAACTTCTGCCAAATTTTGCAAAAGTTGTATCTATCTTTCAAAATCTTTATTTTGAGTCAAAATCTTAGAAGGGGGATTATCCTTCTGATAGTTTAAGAAATTTTGATGATGATATTCATCAACTTGTTCGTCTTTTATTTTGATTGTTCCGAGCTTGGCTTTTTTCATCGGATTTTCGGCTTCCAACAATCTTTTGCAAACTTCGGTAGAAACAATACCGCAAACACCTTGTCTTCGGCAAATTGGTTTATCATTTTGAAAAGTGTCAACCTCCACACCAAAGGGCTTAAAAAAATCTTTTAAATAAGATAATGTCATATTTATTTCTTCCGAATAATCGAGCTTTTCCGAATAATTCGGGTCTTTTTTATCTCTTTGAGCGTGTTGTTCTAAAATCATGATATCAACATGATTTTTTTCTTTTTGAGAGTCAATGCATAAAGCCACGCCATGCGCTTCTTTACCCTCACTTATTATCGTCAGGGGTGTAACCAATCTTTGTTGGTTAACATCAATATCTTTTCTTGCTAATGTTTGGCTTGTTATACCTAAAATATTTGTAAGGATTGAATATTGATTTTCTTTAGGGACGATAGCAATTTCACCGGTTATCATTTTACGACCGTTGCAACACTCATCTATCAAATAATCATCAGCTTTATCGCCATCTTCTGAACACAAGAGCGCATATTTTCCTGTGTCTACAAAGGAACAATCCTCTTGAGATTGAGCTATTTTGGAAGCGATGTAATTAGTTGCTTGCCAATTATAACCCTCTTTCGGAATATCTAAGGTAATGTTAGGTTTCCGTGTAAGATTTTCATGGGCATTTTTATCTAATGTCAAGTAAGGTTTATGTGCCATGTACCTTCCTCAATATTCTAAAAATTACTTCTTTACTAAGGTTAAATACTTAGGGGGAATTATACCACCTTTAACAACGATTAAATAATAAGGAACAACGGAAAAACGTAATCCGAGTTTTTCATCGCAAACAGTCCAATCCACAGGGGATGTATCAATATCATTTACGGAAGCTAATTTTATCAACTGCTCATCCACATCTTTAAGCATCTCTTTATCAAGATTAGGTCTGAGAGCCGGAGATACATAAACGGCTTCAACTAAACCGTCTGCATCTAAAGCAGAAACATCAATGGCAAACAAATCCGCTCCCTCAATAAAATCTTTAAACATTTTTTCGCTTTTTTCAGTCCATTGAATAGGTTCAGAGAAACCTCTGATTGCACGGCTTCTTCCTTTGAAACAACTTTCCATCCATTTTACAACACCTTCATGAGTTGTTTCTCCACCGGTCCGTTTGTAATAATAACTTAAATCAGCCTTTGGATTTGCTGCTAAAGATAAAATTCCTTCACTAAGGGCTGTATTCCCTTTGGTAATATAATGATACAGTATCATAATACTCTTCCTTTCTTATTTGCTAACATATTTAGTTTGTTAAGATTTTTTCTGTTTTCACTTTGTTGGTAAATCTTTCTATATTCTTCAATATTCGGTACCATTTGCTCAGATGTGGTTTCAAGCATTCTTTTTCTTTCACTTTCAACACCTAAGCGATGATAAAAATGATGCAAATTTTTTGAATTATCAAAAGTAAAATCTCGTTGAGCTTCAACAAACTGAGTACATATTTTATTATGAGGATAAGATAAATGTGTTGCCTCAGACAAAACAGCTGATAAAAATTCTTCTTTGTTTTTTGGATGTTCGGATTTTATTTTCTTCAATATTTTGGCCGTTTCTAGGGAAACATACATATCATCTTTGCTGTACCCCATTTCATCAACTTTATCTTTGGTATATTGATAAAGAGCTTTCCAGTTTAACAAACCTTTATCATTAAGCAAATGAGAACATTTTCCTTGCTTTATTTCTTCAATAATCTTTTTGGTTGCCGGATATTCAAAATATGCCAGCCCTAAATTTTCATTCATCAAAGCACCTGACATTGAGGCCGATTCGTTAAGTATCCGTTTTTCTACCATGGAGACTATATTTTCATCACCGGTTTTAACTGCTTGTAACATCATATAGCAAGTAGCGGCTGAATTAGCCTGCATTTCCTTAAAACACCGGTCGCAATACAATTCTTTTTTTAAATCCTGATGTTTGGCTTTTTGAATCTCGTTTGCTTCGTCTCTTGATTTTCCTTGATACAAAAGCTCATAATGCTCTTGACTATATGCTTCTTTTTCTTTGGAAGTAGGATAATATTTTCCTTGAACACCATGCATAAGTTCATGGATTTCCGTATAAACACTATAAAAAGCATCTACACTAAGTCCAAATGGCGTGATTATGACTTTCTTGTTGCCGTTTTGCAGAGCAGAAATCGGCGGAGCTTTTTGGCGTCCATGTTTGGGATGAACATAATAGTCAAACCAAAATTGTCGTTTATCGGGAGAATAATCAAGCCAATCCAAAATCGGCGTAATTTCTTTAGGTGTTCGGGTTAAGGCATCTTCACTCATAGAGCCTTGCAAATGCACTTCTAAAAGATGGTTTTCATCTTCAAGCGTATGTTTGCAATTTGCTATTTCCGGAATTAAAAAGTTTCTTACAATATCTGTGTAAGCCGGCTTAAATTCTCCCGTTTTCAAAAGATGCCTTATATCTTTATCAACTTCTTCAGCCTCATACTTAAAATTCACAATATCAGAAAAATTTAGCATCTCGTTTTTACTATCCTCGCTCCAACTCTCTAATATTCATGCGAGATTCCCTCATTTTTCTTTTTAGCATCGCATCTTTTGCGTCTTCCATCTGACTTTTTGCGATTGTTTTTTGCTTTTCTGAAATCTTTCCGGTTTGGGAATTTCCTGTTTTTCCCATATTTTCTTTAGAAAGGCCGATTTCTTCTAACCCATTAGCAATAAAATTCTGCTTATCTTCAAGATAATCTCTATGTTCATCTTTTAATCTTTTGCGTAATTCTTTAATTTTTTGTAAATTATTATCTACATATTGCTCCTCGCCAAGTTCCAAACTTACTTTTTTAGAGGGACTATGCTCATTTTCTGAATGTAAAATATATTCTTTGGATTTTGAAACAGATTGTTGCTTTTCACTTTCACCTTCAACATAATTAGCATTTTTCAAACGGCCGTATTTATCAAATTTTTCTTCATTATCTTCGACAGCGGCAGTATTAGAATCCGCTACAGCTCTCAATTCTCCAGTTTCAGGATCTTCTTCTAATATAACACCTCGCATTTGCTTTCTCCGATAAGTATTTGTTACAAAACTATTTATACTCTATCATATTTTCAAATATAATACAATAACATTAATAGTCATTTAAATTAGCTATAAATAACTAAATTTGATAAAAACGGATACACTAATACAAACAAAATATAGAATTCACAGCTTAAAAAATGAGTTTTTGTAGTTTTAATATTCGTGAGATAACATAATCGTCATAACTCGGTTGGTTATATTCGGATTACTTGGATCTCCGGAACAAAACTGATAATCCTTGTCATAATAATCAATTTTCCAATATATTTGCTCGCCTTTATGGTGAAAACTTCCAAAATCATGCTCATTATACGGATCATTTTCCTTAGTAAAGTCATTAAAACATCTAACTTGATTTAATATTTCAGTTAATTCATTTTGACTTTTAGCAGATATTCCACAAGATAATGTAACTCTTCCACCGCTAAATGTCTTTCTAAAGTTATCATTTAATGTTTTGATATCAGTCATTATTTTACGCTTTCAATAAGATTATTTGATACCAAAAACATTTTAAAACGTCTTAATGCTTGTCTAACCGAAGTATGAGAACGTTTACCATAACTTGATTTTTTACCGTTAATTTCATATTCAGGCAAAATTGAGGTAATGTTTTCAACTAAATGAGACAGAGTATAGCCTTCTTTGCGGCAAAGTCTTTCAATTCTTCCTTGATAATCAAATGCGGTGGTAGGTCTGTAATTATTATTTAACAACCAATTCTCAAATTCTTTTAACATCTTAAGTCTCCTTATAAACGAACAATTTCAGTCATAATGGCACCTCGGCATCTTGCTTTTTCAGCCGCACAGGCATCCATTGCTTCTCTTAAGGTGTAATAGATTGTTGGCATTAACACACCATTGACTTTGATTTGATACATAGCATTTCCTTTCATAAATAGTTGTTTTACTCATTAACTATTTATATCATGCCGCGTATTTTCCCGTTTGCGAGCCCCTAAAACACACAAAATTGATGACATTTTGCTACGATTTGGACGAGATTACTAATTTACAAACAAAATACAATTTTCTTAAAAAAATTTAGTAGAAACATAAAAACAAACACTTCTATATAATATGAAAAATGATGATAGAAGTAAGCTCGCTCATGAGTTGTCAATTCTCTATCCTGGCATTACGGATATTGAATTAAATGAAATGACTACAAATCTTATAAACTTTTATAAAATTGCTGTGGAAACGGTTTTAGAGCAAGAAAATCAAGAGACAAATAAAAAATTACAACCTCATTCCGAATGGGAATTAGGTTAAGTTATTGAAAATTAGTAAAATATTAGTAAAAAAGTTACAAACGGATTCATTTTTTTGCGTACATTCCCAAATTATCGCGACATAATAAATATAGTGTAAAAACAAAGGAGTAACAAAATGGCTAAAAAATATAGATATGCCAAAGCAGAACCTTGTGTGCAAGCTATTATATTTGCGAGAGTGTCAACAAAAGAACAAGAACCTGGAGCTTCTTTAAAAGCTCAACGAGAAGCAATGGAAGATTATTGTAATAAAATCGGGTTACCAATTGTTCAGAAATATAAAGTAATTGAAAGTTCTACCAATGGTAAACGAGTGCAATTTAATGAAATGTTAGATTTTGTAAAAAAACAGAAACGCAAAACAGCAATAGTTGTCCATTGTATTGACCGTTTTCAAAGACGATTTAACGAATGTGTTGAGGTAGAATCTTTATTATTAGATGACAAAACAGATTTACATTTTTGTAAAGAAGGCTTGATTCTTACCAAAAACAGTCCGTCATCTGATATTATGCGTTGGGATATGGGCATTTTATCTGGAAAAATGTATGTTGCAAATTTACGTGATAATGTTAACCGAGGAATGAATTACAATTGGTCTATTGGAAAATACCAAACTAAAGCTCCTGTTGGTTATTTAAATGTCAATAAAGATATTATTATTGATGAAGATCGGGCTCCCTTAGTTAAAAAAATGTTTGAAATGTATGCAACAGGTAGACATTCAATAAAGAGTTTACATAAATTTGCAGAAGAGATGCATTTATGTTCTTCTCATACAAAAACAAATAAACCTCTTGGGCGAGAAACAATATATGCAATGTTAAAAAATCCATTTTATTATGGAGAAATGATAATACGTGGTGAAAAAATGCCACATATGTATGAACCTCTTATTACAAAAACATTATATGATAAAGTGCAAGCCTTGTTATCTGGTAGCAAAATTCATACAAAAGCTCAAGAATATGCAAAAATTCCATTTATTTTTCGAGGATTAGTAAAATGTGCAAATTGTGGCAGTACGATTAGCTCTGAATCTCATAAGAAAAAAAGTGGTAAAGAATATACATATTTACGATGTGCGCATACGAAAGGCAATTGTCATCAAGGATTAGTTAAAGAAACATTATTATTACAACAATTGGATGATGAGATTTTTAGTAAAATTAGCTTAAATAGTAAAATATTGGAACCATTAAAAAAGTGCGTACAAAAGAAATTATTGGAAGAAACTGAAGCAAATGCAGTTATGAAGCGCCAAATTACAAATGAATTAAATCGTCTTGAAGATAGAGAAACTGTTGTTAAAGAAGCTTTTTATAATAGAGATATAACAAGAGATGAATGGTTACAAGAAAAGGCAAATATTGCAACTAAACGAGAAGAGTTACAAAAAACGGCTGAAAAATATTCTGATATTAGCAAAGAAATACAATCAACTGTAAATGACGTTTTGGATATAGCGACTAGTGCATCTCAAATTATGAAAACAGCTAATCCAATACAACAAAATAAATTATTAAGCTTAGTTCTTGAGGAATGTTATTTAGACGGACAGCGTTTGATATATAAGCTACAAAAACCATTTGATAAACTTGTTAACCTTAAATCCGCTAGTTCATGGTTTGATTTTCAAAAAGAAGATATTAAAGAATATGAAAATTTAGCGGAAAAAGTACAGATGTATAAGACCGAAAGGGAAACAATATAGAAATGAGAAAATATTTGGTTTTAACAAGGATAACTGGTCCATGATACAATATAGCGAAGTAAATTATTTTTTTCGTCATCTGTTAGTATAATGCCTAATTTAGTGTAAATAGCTTTCACTAGGACAATAAATAAAATTTCACATAAGTTACTGATAGAAGTTTCTTTTTCAATGATGTTTTTATATTTAGCAAAAATGTTATTTGTATTTTTTTTATTATTATTAATTTTCATATCCAAATGCAAAATACAATCTCTTATATTGTCAAGATCGCAAGCTATATCACCCCATGTCTTATCGAAGCCCAAAATTTCATAAAATCTTTCTCTAATCCCCTTTCTATGCTCAGAACCATCGGTAAAAATGTCATCATTTGGCAAATTTTCTTCCAAAAATTTTTGATATCTTGAATTATATGTCTTATCGGATCCATGGATTATTTGCCAACTTCCAATTATAGACAACAATATACTAAACTGTTGATAACCAGATCCTGCTTGATTATAAAATTTATCAACAATGACAATATCTAACATATCGCTTGGCAATATTTTATTCCAATTATCATATATATCATTAAATTTATCTTCTACATTTGATATATTTACTGGAATATATGGAAAATATTCTGCTCTTTTGTTACCTTTTAACTCATTAATATTTTCTATAAGGGTATATTCTTTATTTTCTATAAATATCTTTGAAAAAGTAGAATAAATTGGTTTAAGAAAAAAGATGGAAAATAATTTTTCAATTTTGTGACGGATATGTAAATAGTTTCCAATATTTGTCTTATCTCCTTTTATTGTTGCAATATAAAAAGGCTTAGTTATTGTTATATTTTCTTGCTCTTTATCTATTATTTCTTTCTCTTCTGTAGATAATTTGGTATTTGTTGTAATATTTTTTCTGTATTGTGTTAAGTGAGGGCAAATTTTTTCCAATATGGTATCATTTAGTATTAAAGATAAGTCCATTGTATCCCTATATCCTTGAGCTACTTTAATATTTAAATTATCTCTAGTCTTACAGTCTATAACAGGTTTATGATCCGAAGTAAAATAACTATCAATATTCCAACAACAAAAAGAATTCATCTCTGGAAAGTGGAAACAAATACCATCAAATATTTTTTCATCTTTTGATACATGAATACCAACAATGACTCCTATTATTTTATAAATTTTAGTTTTATAAGAATATGGTCCCCAATATGTTTTTCCACCATTGGAAATACAATTTATTAATGTAATATTTCCCATTTCTTCACAAAAACCGAATAACGTAGGATAAATATCTTCATCAGAAAATGAAGATGATGTGATGAATTTTACTGAAACTCCATCACTAGGACTATATTCTATTCTACCAGAAAACTTTATATCAGGTTTTTCTGGTTTCCAAAATTCACCAAGATAACTAAAATTTTCAGTTGACTTAAAATGATACATGTTATGTTTCCTCTATTTCTAATACAGTCTAATTTTTAGTAGTTCAAGAATCAATGTTTATTTATAATTAATCATTAATATTTTTGTATTTACCAATATTCTATTCGTAAACCGTGAGTTAAGCATCACCAATTCAAACAGCAGTCATGAAAATGGCTGCTTTTTCTTTTATAAATTAATTAATATCTAAAATTGGTTTATCTTTTTATAAATTAGAGTATAAATTTTATTGTAAAAAAATTTTTTGATTGTTCAAAATGGAAAATAAAAGATGATTTATGATGACGTTTTTAAGTATAAAGCACCTGTTTTTGGTAAGCTTCTTGATTTCGGATTTATTTTTCAAGACAATAAGTATGAATATGATCAAAAAATAGTAGACAATCAATTTGAGCTAAAAATCTGTATTTTTAATGATGGGAAAATTCAGATACAAGTTATTGATTCTGATACAGGGGATGAATATCGTCTGCATTTAATCGATGGTGTGGTTGGTGAGTTTGTCGGCAAAGTCCGTACTGAATGTTTGAAAATTTTGCAGGCTATCGCTGACAATTGTTTTGAAGCAAAAATTTATAAAACAGAATATGCCAATAAAATAATCAATTATGTTAAAGAAAAATATTGTGATAATTTGGAATATTTATGGAAAAATTTTCCTGAATATGCCGTATTGCGTCGAGCTGATAATAAAAAATGGTATGCAATTTTAATGGTTGTAGAAAGAGACAAAATCGGCTTAAGCGGAAATGAAAAAATAGAGATTATCGATTTACGCGGAAATCCTGAAGAGCTTAAAAATCTAATAGATGGAAAAAAATATTTTGAAGGTTACCATATGAATAAGAAATCTTGGTTCACCATTTGTTTAGATGGCTCGCTTGATTTAAAAGAGATATATACTCGTATTGATAATAGTTATCAGTTAGCAAAAAAAACAGACCTTAAAAAATAATATCTATTGACATATACATATACGGGGTATATGTATATAAATATACCATAAGACGGTATATTTTATTGATTAAGGAGAAAAAAATGGAAGATAATAAAAACTGTTGTTGTTCATCAGGCTGCCATTGTGGCGAAAATTGTCAACGCACGGAAGAAAACAAATGTTGTCCAGAGTGCACTTGTTATGTGCGTAAAAACAAAGAGCTTGTCCGTAAATTTTATGAATTGATTGCAGCTCGTCGTTATAATGAAGCTGCTGCCTTGTGCAGTGATGATTTTGTTTATTATCCAGAAGTTCATACTAAGCTTGAAGGTGTTCAGGCTTTTATCGATTTGGAACGCAGCAATATGGATCCGTTCGGCGATTTTAAGATGACAAACCAATTTATGCTTGCTGATGAAGATAGGGTAGCTGTTTATCTTACCTTTGAAGGAGAATTGCAACAAGATAATTGGCATGGCGTGCCGGTAAAAAGCAAAAATCTTTATATGGACTTTATGTGTATGCTGAGGATTAAAAACGGAAAAATTGTTGAAAAACGTGCAAAATACGACCGTTATGATATTTTCAAACAATTAGGGGTTACAAACCTGCCTCTTAAATAATTTTTTAGCCGGAGCAATTTTTGTTCCGGCTGTACATTTTAAATCAAATGCATTATTATTTTGAGGTTCTTAAATCTAAAAAGAGAGAAAAACAATGTATGAACAACACCCTTGCCATATGGAAAACATGCCTCGTTTAAATCGCATCAGCGGACAAATCGAGGGTATAAAAAAAATGATAGAAGAAGGACGTTATTGTCCTGAAATCATAAGTCAGTTACGTGCTGTGCGAGCGGCAGTTAAAGCTGTTGAGTCCAACATCTTACAAAAACATTTGCAATATTGCGTTGCTCAGTCTTTTGCTTCAAATGAAGATAAAGAGAAAAAAATTGCCGAACTAAAAATGCTGTTTGATAAATTTGATGAATAATTTTTAAAAGGGAAAAGGAAAATGCACATACATCAAATCAGGAATGCAACACTTATAGTTACTTATAATGGGAAAAAATTTTTAATTGATCCATGGCTAATGCCCAAAGACTATATGGCCGGCTTTGATGTTGCCGTAAATGCTAATGTGCGTCAACCAAGAGTAGATTTACCTTTGTCAATTGCAAATATTGTTGATGTAGACGCCGTAATCTTAACACATTTTCATCCTGACCATTGGGATGAATTTGCTGTTGATGCTATTGATAAAAATCTGCCTTTCTTTGTGCAAAATGAAGAAGATTTAAATAAAATAAAAGCATTTGGTTTTAATGATGTAAGAATTGTCTCAGAACGAGGTACGGAATTTTATGGCACCACTCTTTACAAAACTTATGGACAACATGGAAAAAGAGAAATTGTTAAACCATTATGTGAACAAATTTCTATGCCATATGATGCCATGGGTGTAGTTTTTAAGGCAAAAGATGAAAGGACACTATATATTACCGGAGATACAATTTGGTGTGATGAAGTAATAACAGCAATAAAAAAATTTTCACCATCCGTAATTGTGGTTAATGCCTGTGGTGCCACTTTGCTAAACGGAGAAAGAATAATTATGAACGATGAAGATGTTAAAACCATAGCATCCTATGTGCCTTCTGCCATAATTGTTGCCAGCCATATGGATACGGTAAGCCATTTAACAGTGACAAGAAGTGATATCAGAAAAATGAATCTAAAAAATGTTGTAGTACCTGAAGATAATGAAATTATGGAATTTTAATTTATATAAAACAACGTGTTGAACATGACAATTATATAATATTTTTCACGCATATTTAATTATAACTTAAGGAAATTAAACATAACATTTCAAAATAGGTTTCCTTTTAATGAAGCCTGCTTTGTATGCCTAAGTTTTTAAAATTAATTTTATATATTTTTTATTCATTTAACTCAAATTTAATTAAGTCATTTTCAGACTAAAATATCCCTAAAACCATTTAAATGGTTTTAGGGATATTAAATTTTGAATTAATTATTTTTATTTTGTGAGACGATGAGCAAGATTGACCTCGCCATGAGTTTGATTGATGATACCAATCAATTCTGATTTATCTTTGCCGCTTAAAGATGACAAGGCTTTGATGTATTCTCCTTCATGATTATGAGCACTGGCCTCAAGTTTGAGCTCGCTGTAACCAAACAAGGCAAAACGGCGAATAGCTACATCTTTCTTTACTTTTTCTAGTTCAGCTTTACGAAGATTGCTCTTTTCCATGTCTATATAAACGCCGTCACGACTATATTGCCACATCCCTCCGGTAGCAACATCCGTTAACCAACTAGGCCAAAATGTGAGGTTGAGAATGGCAATGGTGTTTAAACTGCTGCGTAAAACAATTTGTTTTTCTTCATAGCCTTCTTTTTTGGCAATTACAACAGAGGTTGAAGATTTTCTTTCTAACGGGTAAACGCAAGGGGTTTTACAAACTTCCATACCATCAACATAAATTTTTACGCCTTTAACATTAGAATCAAAACTTACGTCTTGATCAGAACCACTGAATAAAGTTCCGCAAGAAGCTAAAAATACCAACAAGGTGAGATATATTTTTTTCATTTCAAACATCCTTAAAAATTTTTAAGATAAAAACAAACCCACCTTGAAGGTGGGCGGATGTTCGAAAACCGTTCACAGATAAACACGGCTCGGCTTATTTGGCCAAGACCTTATTCGCCGACATCCGTCCATGACAGAAGGTCGACATATTATTTATTCATCACAATCAAAATTGCGACTATCTATGAAAGGGTTTTCGACGCCCTGAGCATAAAATAATGCTCGATGCAATATTAGAAGAAGTTTATAAATAAATCAATCTAAAATTGTATTATTTTCAAAAAAAATTGTATTATAATTGACTTTTACATTTTTGGTTTTAACATAAAAATAATATATAAAGGAGTATTGATGTTTTATAAGAGTTTTTATGAATCAAAATTGGGAAAAATAACGCTTTTAAGTGATGGGAAAAGCTTAAATGCTTTATGTTTGCCTGAACATCGTTATTTTGATGATAAACTTTTGGTTGAGGCTATTCCAAACGATGATTTGCCAATTTTTGTTCAAACCAAAAATTGGCTTTCAGATTATTTTTATGGTAAAAAGCCTAACATTAATCACTTATCCTTAGCTCCTGAAGGGAATGCTTTCAGGCAACAAGTATGGGGAATTTTACAACAAATTCCTTATGGTAAAACTATGACCTATGGCGAAGTTGCCAAACGACTTAACAAAGGAAAAATGTCTGCTCAAGCAGTTGGTAATGCAATCGGCCATAATCCGATTGCAATCATTATTCCTTGCCATAGAGTAATCGGAAAAGATGGAAACTTGCGTGGATATGCCGGTGGAATAGATTGTAAAATAAAGTTGCTGCAGCTTGAAGGAATCGATGTAGATAATTTATTTTTACCGCTTAAAAATTTTTAATCCTTATTGGTTCCATAAACGATTACCGATATAATCACGAACGGTAACAATGTGGGCTGTATTTTCCAAATAAATAGCAGCTCCGTGTTGAGATGCAGAATTAACTTCCTTGCCGTCAACATAAAGTTTGCCTGACTTAGTAATTTTTACGCGATTGCGGTAAAGGCAATAATCTTTTTTGCAAACTAGATCAAGCCACTCTGTTTTAGGTTTGCCGCCTTTATAAATTTTGCGTAAAAGTTTATATTGCTCTTCTGTTAATGCGGGTGATGCCGTTTTATCCAGCCAGACCTGTTTGGTAAATCGATTGCCTCTTGCCGGTAAAGCCACCAAATAACCATTATTGTCAAGAACGGCAAAAAGTTTGTGATTTTCGCTTACCAATACATCCGGTCTGGTTGCTGTTAGCATACTCATAAAGCCTATAAATATTGCTAAAAAGCCATAATACCGCCAATGTGTTTTCCAGATACACAGCCATAGACCGCCAAAGATAATCAGCAACAATCCCCATAACGGCATGGAGAGGACTTGATAACCGGCTGATGGTAACGAGCTTACATAATATGTTATATCATTAACCATTCCGATACCAAAACCGACAATTTTTAAGCACCAAACATCAAGACCTAAGGGCATTAACAACAAAGATAAAAGCGTGAACGGCATAATAACAAAACCAATGATAGGCCCTGCCATTAAGTTAGCTAAGCTGGTGAATATTGCTATGCGATTAAAATGATATATGGCAAAAGGAAGTGTGGCTAAACTGGCCACCAAATCAGATATTAAAATTCCGATAATATATAAGAACAAAATTTTGCATATTTTTATAATACCAAAACTACTACCATAGCCACTATTTAAAAACCTTTGCAAAGGAGCGGCAAATTTTTCATAAAAAGCGATTAACGCAATTACTGCGGCAAAAGACATCTGAAAACTGGCTCCGATTAGTGCCTCAGGTGAAAATAATAAAACAATTACAGCTGCCCAAGATATTGTTTGCATGGAAATGGCACGTCTGTCAAATAAAACACCCAACAAAACGATAAATGTCATGATAAATGCACGTTGAGCCGGAACTGCCATGCCGGAAATAAACAAATATACAAGACTGATGAATATGGCAAACCACGCTGACACTTTTTTGGAATCAAACGACAAGGCTAATGGTGGTATTAATGCCATCAAAAATCGTATCAAGAAAAACATTAGTCCGGCAATCATGCTCATATGCAAACCGGATATGGATAAAAAATGTGCCAAACCAGAATCTCGATAATGTCCTATCAGCTCTTGGCTGATGCCTCCTTGTTCTCCGGCTACTATGGCTGCGGTTACCGCGGCCTCATCCGGTGGCAAAACAGATTTTATGTGATTGATGATACGACTACGTAAGTGAGCTATTTTATGAGATATATTTTCAATAAAGCTTGACGACTCAGAACAATCTATTGGAAATACCCTACTTTCGGCATAGCCGCTACCTGATAATTTTTGGTAAAAACTTTTGCGATCAAACTGGTATCCTTCAG
The DNA here is from genome assembly GCA_944391685.1 of uncultured Alphaproteobacteria bacterium. Classification (GTDB taxonomy): domain Bacteria; phylum Pseudomonadota; class Alphaproteobacteria; order RF32; family CAG-239; genus CAZU01. The sequence continues at coordinate 93,026 of CALXUM010000001.1, read as the reverse complement.
GCAAGGATGCTTTAGCTCTGGGGAAGAACTTGGCAACTAACTCAACACACTGTCCCTCTCTCAGCTCTTCGGCAAGCATTCTGGCACTGATACGAAAACTTCCGGGAATGGATTTGCCATCAAAATCTTTAAGGTTATCAATAATCATACGACGATTACCGCGAGTATTATAATCTAGTTTTTGGATTTTACCGGTAACATATAATTTTTGTGACGGAATTTCTACCTGATAAGATGAAAGATAAATCGTTCTGACTTGAATCAAGGTAAAACCGGCTAAAATGCTTGCAGGAATTAATAAAAGACGAAGCCAAAAAATGCGATGACGCAGCAAAACCGCTAATAATATTAAACTCTCAATAAAGCCTAAAGTAAGCCATTTGGAGGGTTCTTGATGCAGCGTAAAATAAATACCAATACCGGTTGCAAAAAACACCGGAAACCAAAGCCAAATTCTGCCTTGTTCCTTTTGCAAAGTTGTGTAAATGTAATCAAATATTCGTTGCATTTCTACCTTGTAGTTTTTTTACAATCTAAAACATATATTATCTCTTTGCAATAAATTAACTTTTAATGGTTAATATATAAGAAAGGGGAGAAAAATATGAAGATTTTTATTTTAAGTTTAGCAATATTTTTAAGCTCTTTTGAGGCAAGTGCAAAAGTTGTTTCTATTGCTGATTGGGAACCTGCTTTACCTTTGCAAAGCAAAGATGCAAATAATTCAGCCTCACAAGAAGACACTACCTGTGCTCAGGTTTGCCAAGGGTATGACATTACTACCACGACCTGCCCTGAAGGAAAACACTTGGAAGATTGTCAGGTAGACGGGTGTTCTTATTATCATCGTTGTAGCGACGACTGGTAAATTATATTTGTTTATAAAAAAGAACGCCACTCACTAATTGTGATGGCGCTCTATTTCATTAAATATACGTCCGCTTGGTTTGCAAAAGTCAAACGAGCGAACGTATTCGTTGTCAACGACAAGAGTAAGGTACTCTCCCGTAAGCAAAAAGAAACCATCTCCCTTGTTGAGACGAGAAATTTGATAGTCTTTATACTCTCGGCTATAACGATCTATTTCCTCTCCATTATAGGAAATATATCTCTTTACGCCATTTTCTTTCTCACCTTCCCAAGCTAAAAACTGAGCCAAAAGCTTGCCTGCATGAGTATGGAGATGAAACCTTACCGGAACAATGCTGAGAGCAGAAACGGTAATACCAAGTTCCGCAAACCTTTGTTGAGCTTGGTAATTGATTAATATTCTTTCCATAAATACAGTTTTTAAATCTGCCGCAAGTTTTTAACTAAGCATGCGGCAGATTAGGTTTTCAGAAGCTTTCCTCAATTTTTTTGATTACCTCATGCGGATTATCAACCGGAATTGAGACAATCTCTTTGTTTTGAGGCAATGAGGAAAGAAAATGTTTTTGAGATAAACAGGCTGCTGCCATGGAGAGGTATACATCACCGACTTCCTTTAAGGTTGTCGCAAGGGTGATATCACCCTCCTCAGCCTCATCGGGACGATCAGCTACACCGTTGATCTCAATTCTTTCTGCCCACTTGGGAACATCAAAGTTACAAACATCTCCCAGATGGCACAGAAGCACTGTTTTTTGAATGACTTTCTCATAGCTATAAAATTTAAAAGTTTAACAATAATCGCAAAATAATTTTTCAGAATACTGCAAAGTTACCACAAAACAATTTGTTTTGCAAGCATTAAAATAGACAAATTTTATGGAAAAACTAATGTTTGTTTTTTATCATATTTAAAACAACATCAGCGGCATTTTCACTGGGGGTTTGTTCGCCGTTGCTCAAAATCTCTTTTACCTTGGCAAAACCATCCATTTGTTTTTGGTATAAATCACCATGTTTTAATAGTTCAAGAATATATTGAGCAATATTTCCGCTGACGCAGCGTTGTTGCAGCAACTCCGGAACAATCTCTCTACCCAACATTATGTTAGAAAGATTAACAAATTGAATTTTCATAATCCGAGCAGCAATAAACGCCGTTAACTTGGAAACTTTATAAGCAATAATATGAGGTATGTGGCAAATTGCCAATTCTAAAGCAACCGTTCCCGAGGCAGCAATGGCGGCACTTGAAGCACGAAAAGCATTATACCTATCTTCTTGAGTTTCAACCACCTGAAGAGGCAAGCCACTGGCAGCAGCTATTGCTTTAACTTGTTTGGATACGGTTTTTACCGTTGGGATAACAAAGTAAAAATTAGGATCTTTTTCGAGCAAAATTTTGGCACTATCTAAAAATACCGACATCAACATTTTGACTTCATTGTGGCGAGAACCCGGTAAAATGCTGATGATTTTCTTATTAGCCGGAATATTATATTTGCGGCGAAATTCATCGCCGTCAGCGTGTAATACTTCACTCTCGATTACAGGATGTCCGACAAAAGTGGTCTCCAGATGATAGGGTGTAAAATATTTTGGTTCTTGCGGCAAAAGCGTCATTAAACCATCTATATATTTATACATAGTGCGGGCACGCTTTTTCTTCCAGGCCCAAACCTGCGGAGCAACATAATGAAGTTGTGGAATACCGGTTTTTAGTTTGCGTAAAGCTTTATGAACCCGACAAGAAAAACTCCAGCTGTCAATGGTTATTACAATATCCGGTTTGATTTGTAAAATATCAGCAACGGTTGATTTGATATGACGTAAAACTTTTGGAATACTTGGGATAACTTCTATTAACCCCATAACGGCCAAATCAGAAATATCAAACAAAGATTTCAGACCTTCGGCTTCCATGGTATCACCACCGGTGCCGTAAAACTCTACATTACCATCTGTTTTTTTGACTAATGCTCGCATCAAACGAGAACCTAACAAATCTCCAGACGGTTCGCCGGCGATAAGATATATTTTAAGCTTGTTCGAGGTACTCACAGGGGTTTACTCCCATTACAAATATTCCATATTTATCAGCCAATTTTATCATGTCGGCTTCATCAACTATCAAACCATTACCGGCATGAATCACAATACCGCGAAGTCCGCTTGCTTTGGCTCTTTCAACCGAGCGTGGACCAATGGTGGGTAAATCTATTCGCATATCTTGTTGTGGTTTGCGTAGCTTTACCAAAACACCTCCTGCTCCTTTGCGTTTGTATTCTCCACAGCGACGAATAAGCTCATCGGTTCCTTCTATGCCTTCAACACCTAATACCAAACCTTGTTGAACTACAACTGCCTGTCCAACATCTAAGCGACCAAGCTCAGTGGCAACTTCAATACCGCGATGAATATCAGCAAGAGCTTGTTTATCAGGCTTGTGCTTGCCCAAAATTCCCGGTTTAACCAACAAATCTTGCATAACCTCGTGAATACCGCGGACAATCATTCCTTCTGATTCAATTTCTTTGACTACCGCACGTAAAATTCCGTCATCTCCTAAAGCTTTTGCTCCAATTTTAGCAAAAAAAGCTGCTGTGCGTAAATCAGGCACTAAATCAAAAAAACCAGGGCGTTTAATGGTGCCGATCATAATGACGTCTTGCACTTTTTCATCAGCAAAACGTTTGAAACCGGTGCCTGCTTGACCTATTCTTATCCATTGATGAGGAATATCTTTATTAAAAAAGCTTTTATCGGCATTGCCTTCTATCGCCAAAACAAAAAATTCCCGCCCGGTCTCTTGACAATGTTTTATTAACATTGCAGGGATGCTCCCGCCGCCGGCAATAATTCCTAATTTTCGATCAGATGATGTCATATTTTATTTCTTATGTTAATGCTGTTTTATTTATAAAAAAAAATCCGGGAGTTGGCAAGTATAACTTTCCAGCTCCCGTAAGATAAAATAAAATTTTATTCCGCAGTCAAAATATTGCGACGGCTTGTTAAAGCCTCTTCGATAAATTTAACTTGTTCCATTACCATTTCATTATCTTTAAATTTTTCTTTGGCTTGTTCAACACGTTCCTCAAAAGTACCATCTTTGCCTTTGAAAATAAACATGAATGCACGAGTGATTGATTTGACGGTATGTTCATCCATGCCGCTTCTCTTTAACCCGATGACATTCAAACCGCGAAGCTTACCGCGATCACCAGTAACCATACCAAAAGGAATAACATCGCGTGCAACACCTGACATACCGCCAATCATGGCTTTACGGCCGATGCGGCAGAACTGATGCACAGCAGAGTTGCCACCCAAAATAACTCCATCGCCTAAGCGAACATGACCGGCAATTACCGCATTATTGGTCATAATAACATTGTTACCGACAACGCAATCATGAGCAACATGTGAATTAATCATAAACATGCCGCCATCACCAACCGTGGTGGTGAAATGTTCTTTGGGCGTACCGGCATGCATGGTAACATTTTCACGAATAATGTTGTTTTTGCCGATAATCAATTTGGCTTGTTCCTGAAACTCATTGCCATGATCTTGCGGACCTGCACCTAAAACGGCTCCGGGAAAGACAATTGTACCCTCACCAATGGTGGTGTCGCCCATTATGGTAACACGACCCAACAACTTGACATTCTCGCCGATTTTGGCACGAGAACTTATCCAACACAGAGGACCTATTTCTGCCGTGGAGGCAATTTGTGCACCGTCTTCAATTACGGCTGTAGGATGAATTTTACTCATAAATTTAGTTCCTATAAAAAGTTAAAAATTTTTGCTGAATATAAAATTAAGCCACTTTTCTGATTTTGTAAAAACACATAATGTTTCGCCTCTGTAACAACTGAAAAATAAATTTTAGGCAATAAAAAACCCCGCCCAAGGCGGGGATTTTTATTAATCCAAGATCATGGCCGTAAACTCGGCTTCGCTCACTACTTGGTCGTTTACTTTGCTCTGTCCTTTAAAGACGAAAACATTGCGACGAGCATGTACTTTTTCAACATGCATTTTGAGTTGATCCCCAGGTTTGACCGGCTTTCTGAATTTGACACCGTCTATTGACATAAACAAAACGCTCTTTTTGCTGTCTTTGTAGTTTTCAAAAGACGATATAACCAATGCACCTGCTGTTTGAGCCATGGCCTCAATTTGCAAAACGCCGGGCATTACCGGATTGCCGGGGAAGTGTCCTTGAAAGAACTCCTCGTTCATGGTAACGTTTTTCAAGCCTACACCTTTTTCACCCGGAACTTCAACTTCCAAACGATCTACCAACAAAAACGGATAGCGATGCGGAAGCATGTCCATGATATCTTCAATATTATAAATCTTGTTTTCTGACATTTGTTAGTTTTCCTTTTTTATTTTTTGACGGCCTTTTGAAGGTATGAAACCTGACGCATAAAGTCTTTGATGGGCACGGCCGGTGAACCCATTACCACTGCTCCAGGTTCAATATCACGCATAATGCCTGATTGAGCGCCAACCTGAGCTCCACTACCGATATTTAAGTGATCAGCAAAGCCTGTTTGGCCACCGCAGACAACATAGTCGCCAAAAGTGCAACTGCCGGCGATACCGGTTTGTGAAACCAAAATACAGCCGCGTCCCAGTTTGACGTTATGCGCTACCATTACTAAATCATCTATGCGGCAACCATCGCCGATTACAGTATCATCCAATGCTCCGCGATCAACACAGGCATTGGCGCCAATCTCAACGTCATTGCCAATTATTACTCTGCCTAATTGAGGAATGCGTTTGTGTTGCCCATTTATTAGCATAAAACCAAAGCCATCCCAACCTATACGGGCACCTCCATAAATAAAACAATCATTCCCCATAAGGCAATGCGAAACATGAGCTCCGACACCAATGCGGCAGTTGTTACCAATTTCACAGCCACGTGAGATTACGGCATTGGCTTCAATAACACAATTGCTGCCGATTTTAACATTATCTTCAATGACAACATTATCACCAATATAACATCCTTCACCTATCTGTGCTGATGAAGAAATTTTTGCCGACGGACTAACACCTGCCTCGGGCTTTGGCTCTGAATACATAGCATAATTTAATTTTACAAAACCTAAATGCGGATTGGCACAAACCAAGACCACAACTCCAGAGGGAATTAATGGAGCCAATTCCTCGGTTGTTACAACAGCACTGGATTTTATTTCTGCAGCTTTCGCTTTTTGCTTTTTATCATAAAAAAAACAAATATCTCCTTCTTTGGCACTGCCTATGGTGGCAAGCTCTTTTATCATAACCTCTTTTGCTGTAATATCTTTAAGTTCAGCCTCACAAATCTCAGCTATTTTTTCTAAGCTGAATGGCCCGTTGTTGATAAAAAATCTTTTGTCTGCCATATATTTCTCCTAAACTTATAAACGTGTACCAAAGTTAAGACGGAAGACTTGAGTCTCATCATAATCTTCTTTAACAATCGGGAAACCAAAGTCAATATCGATTTGACCCATCGGTGACAACCATTGGAAGCCAAAACCGGCTGAAACTCTGGGTGATGATGAATAATCAACATCTGCAGTATTAATGTTATCCGGCTTACCTAACATTCCCATGTCAACAAAAGTACGTCCTCTGATGCCCAGCTCGTCTAGACCAATCGGGAACATAAATTCACCACCGGTATATACCATCCAGTTACCACCAAGAGCGTCGCCGGTATATTTATCACGAGCACCAATACCTGCAATATCAAAACCTCGCAATGTTGAGCCGCCTAAATAATAACGATTGGACAAGCGGACATCTTCACCGCCATAACCGGTAATGTAGCCGGCATTGGCAAAGAGCTTAAATGTATAGTAATCTGAGAAGGTGTAGTACTGATATGCCTTGGCATCAAATTTTAAGTATTTTTCATCTCCTCCAAGACCGGCAACATCGTTACCAAATGACAGATAATATCCTTCTCTGGGATTGATAGCACTGTCAAGTTTGTTATAAACGATGGTTTGACCGATTGATGAATCGCTATATGTTCCCTCTTCTTCTTTAATATATTTTGAAGCATCGGAATCAACATTGCTGATTTCATCTTCTCTTAAAGTATAGCGAAGCTGTTGTGATAAATCATCGGTATAGTTCCAACCGGTACGCAACCTTCCACCAGTGGTAGAACTATCGTATGAACTTTCATCTTGGTAATCCTGTTCGTTGCGGAAGATATCAAAACCAGCTCTTAACCGGCGATTCATAAAATATGGTTCGGTAAAGCTCAAGTTATATTCTTGTGTCCTCTCTGAAACTCCGACATCAACACCTAAACGTTGTCCTACGCCACGGAAGTTATTTTCGGTTACGCCGGCACGAACCAAAGCACCGTTAACTGTTGAATAACCAACACCGACATTGAAATAACCGGTTGATTTTTCTTCAACAACGACATCAATATCTGCCTTGTTGTCATCTTTGGGAACGGTTTGAATATCAACCTTGCTAAAATAATCCAAGTTTTCAACATTACGACGAGAGTCTTTTATTTTTGAAACATTGAACGCATCACCCTCGTCAATACGAAACTCTCGACGAATTACTTTATCATGAGTACGGCTGTTACCTGAAATGTTAATACGATCAACAAATATTCTTTCACCTTCACGAATGTGGAATGTTATATCTATATCACCGGTTGCGGTATCCTTTTTTAGTTCAGGTTCAACGTCTACAAAAGCGAATCCCTTTTTACCTAACTCATCGGTTAAAGCAGTAACTGTCTTCTCTATTTTTTCATTGTTATACCAATCACCACTTTTGAGTTCAATATACTCTTTAAATTCTTCTGGATTTACTTCTTTTATGTCTGAAATAACTTCCAAATTGCGAACCTTATAGCGTTTGCCCTCTTCCAAAACAAAAGTTAATACAAATGACTTTTTATCAGGGCTGAGTTCCGCAATTGCCGAAACTACTCTAAAATCAGCATAACCGCGTTTTAGATAAAAACGACGCAATAATTCTTTATCATAATTAGTTTTTTCAGAATCATAATTTTCAGAAGAAGAGAAAATCCGATACCATCTGGTTTCCTTACTCATTATAACTTCTTGTAAGTCATCATGAGAGTAGTGAGTGTTGCCCATAAAATTAATCTTATCAATGGCGGCTAAAGGTCCTTCATCTATTTTGAAAATTAAATCAACACGATTTTGATCTCGCTCAATGATCTGAGGTTCAACAACAACTGCATAACGTCCGGTACGCTTGTAAACATCTAAAATACGCTGGACATCTTCTTGCACTTTTGAACGTGAATATGTGGAACGAGGAGCAAGTCTGACTTCCCCTTTTAGCATATCGTCATCAACTTTATCATTACCATCAAACAATACCTTATTGATAATCGGATTTTCAACAACTTTAATAACGAGCAACCCATCTTGAGTAACATTCATGGAAACATCATTAAACAAGCCGGTTGAATAAAGCTGCTTAAGAGATGCATCTAACTTTGAATCATCAGTTAGGGCATTTTTTTTAACATCAACATAGGAGATAACCGTTTCTGGTTCAACTCGCTGCAAACCTTCTACCTCAATATCTCTAACATAAACCGTTGCGGCCTTAGCCTCAAAAGCAATCATTAGTGCTGCAGCCATAGTCCCTATTTTGAGTTCTTTCATCATCTTTAAAAAACCTTTTAGTTTTACGAAAACCATCTGTTAAATAAACGTGCAAAATCATTATATGTAGCAAACAGCATTAATGCTATCAGCACAAAAAGTCCAAAACGGAAAATATACTCCTTAACTTTCTCATTAATTTCTTTACGAGTAATTATTTCGATAACATAAATCACCACGTGTCCGCCGTCAAGTAATGGTATGGGAAATAAATTTATCAATCCCAAATTAATTGAAAGCAAGGCCATAAAGACCATAAAATCAAGCAAGCCACTTTGTTTGCTGATATCTCCAGACATTTCAGCAATACGAATAATTCCTCCAACCTCATCTGCATTACGATGACCACTTATCATTTGGCCCACACCACGCAAAGTGACGACCGTAATTCTCCATGTCTCGGCTGCAGCTTCAGAAAAAGCTTCTAATAATGATGTATCTTGAGGCTCAACATCAACAACACAAACAGACCGAACTCCGAGCATAGGACGCATTTCGGAAGACTGGTTTGCCTCAATATTTAATGGAATCGTCTTAAGTGGGAAGCTTAAATTTAAAATTTTATCTCCACGTTGAATTTCAAGTTTTATTTTTTCTGCCGTGTTCATATCAACTTCTTGTTTGATTTCGGCAAAACTGTTTATTTTTCTACCATTAATACTTAAAATTCTGTCTCCTTGCAGAACTCCTCCCTGCTCAGCTGCCCCTCCGGGAATAACCTCACCTACAACGGGAGGAAAATCCATCTTACCGACGAAGAAAAATACTGCAGCAAAAACTAAAATAGCAAAGATATAATTACCTAACGGACCTGCTATAACTATAGCCAATTTTTTAAATGGATTTTGGTTATTAAAAGCATATTTTTTGTCTTCTTCCGATAAATTTTCATCAGAGGAAGATGAACTGGCGGCATCATCATCTCCTAAAAATTTGCAATACCCACCCAAAGGAACTGCAGAGACTTTCCACTCCGTTCCCGAACGATCAGTAAAGCCCCAAAGTTTTTTGCCAAAGCCTATTGAAAATTCGGCAACTTTTACACCAGTAAGCTTAGCCATAAGATAATGACCAAGCTCATGTACAAATACTAAAATACCTAATAAAACAATAAACGGAACAACATAATATATTGTATTAATTAACCAATCCATAATCAAACCTTCTTATATCAAAAACAAAACATAAGCAAAAAGTACAAAAACAAAAGGTGCCGCAAAAATTAAACCGTCAACACGATCAAAAACACCTCCGTGTCCTGGAATTAAGTTACTTGAATCTTTTATATTTAAACTGCGTTTTATATATGACTCAACCAAATCTCCTATTTGAGAAATGATCGCCACAACTGCAGCTATCATGCCATAATACAACAAATGATTTGATGCACCTACAAAATAAATAAATACTGCAGTTGCTCCTACTGCTAAAGCCACGCCTCCGATTAAACCTGCCCAAGTTTTGTTTGGACTTACTTTAGGTGCAAGCTTGGGCCCCTTTATGGTGCAACCAAAGACATAGCCTCCGGTATCCATAGCCCAAACAATTAAAAAGAACCAAAATGTTACAAAAAATCCAACAAGTTCATACAACCAAACAATTGAACCTATCCCTATTGAAATATAAGGGACACCTAAAACCAATAAATTACGACGATATTCTTTAGACGCCTTGAACCATGACAAAATTATCGCACAAAATAAAAACAGCCAAAATATTGGAGAAAATCCCGTCAGAATAGCAACCCCCAAAGTAACCGTGTATAGAGTAGAATAAAAGGCTCCTCTTGAATTTGGAACCATATGCGACCACTCCCACGCCAACATAGAACCAAAAACCAGGGCAAAAATTTGAATAAACGGATAACCGGCATAAAGACAGAAGATTATAAGTGGAATCAAAACCAGTGCCGAAAGCGTTCTTTTGAACAATGACATAAGTTTAGTTTTTTCCATATCTTCTCTCCCGGCTGTTAAAGTTTTCAATTATTGTAGATAATTCTTCTTTGCTGAAATCAGGCCACAATGTTGGGCTAAAAAAGAATTCGCTATAAGCCAATTGCCATAATAAATAATTACTCAAACGTTGTTCGCCGCTTGTCCTTATTAACAAATCAGGGTCAGGCATATCTTTGGTATAGAGCATATCCGAAAACATTTTAATATCAATATCATTGACCGAAATATCCCCTTTTTTGGCTAATAAAGATATTTTTTGAACTGTCGTTATTATCTCTTGTCTTGAACCATAGCTCAAGGCTATGCAAAGAGTCATTTTATCGTTACCGGAAGTATCTTTTTCTATTTTATACATTTGTTCAACAATATCAGGAGCCAACATATTGCGTTCACCAATAAAGATTATTTTTACTCCGTTTTCCTGTATCTCCTTTAGCTCAGATTTAAGATATTCTCTTAAAAGACCCATCAATCCCTTGACTTCTTCGGGATCTCTTTGCCAGTTTTCGGTAGAAAAAGCATATAAGGTCAAGTATTTTATTCCCATATCACCGGCGGCACGAACAATCTCTTTTAAGGTTTCGGCACCTTTTTTATGCCCGGCTGATCGCGGCAGGCCTCTTTTTTTAGCCCAACGACCGTTACCATCCATAATGATGGCAATGTGTTGTAATTTTTTTGTTTTATCGTTCACCTTTAGTCCCCGCTAAACCTGCATAATATCTTTCTCTTTTTGGGACAACATTTCATCCATTTTTTTAACTGCTTCATCAGTTAATTTTTGAATTTCATTTTCAAAACGTTTTTCATCATCTTCGGATATCTGATTATCTTTTTTCAACTTTTTAACTTCATCCAAAGCATCTCGACGAATGTTCCGGATGGCAACTTTATTGGCTTCGGTGTATTTTCCGGCAACTTTTAGAAGTTCTTTACGACGCTCCTCAGACAACGGAGGAATCGGAACACGAATTAACTGACCGTCAGATGCAGGGTTTAATCCCAAGTCAGACTCCATAATGGCTTTTTCAACCGCTTTGGCAAGACTCCTATCCCAAACACTAACAGATAAGGTTCTGGCATCGGGAACAGCAATGGTACCTACTTGAGACAACGGTGTCATAGAGCCATAAGCTTCAACCATAATACCATCAAGCAAGCTAACATGGGCTCTGCCGGCTCTTAAACCGCTAAAATCATTTTTTAGAGAATCGATTGTTTTATCCATGCGGTTCTTAGTATCATTTTTTATTGTATTAAAATCAGACATTTTTACCTCTATTTTATGATTGTATAGCTGCCTTTACCACAGACAGCATCTTTAAGTGCGTTGTTACCATGTTGTGAAAAAACTACTATTGGAATATTATTTTCCTTAGCTAAAGCAACAGCCGTAATATCCATTACACGAAGTTGTCTTTTTATAACCTCATCGTAGCTTATCTCATCATATTTTTTAGCTTTTTTATTAACTCTGGGATCAGAATCATAAACTCCATCAACTTGTGTCGCTTTAAGCAGAGCATCGCACTGCATTTCAGAAGCCCTTAAAGCTGCTCCGCTGTCAGTAGTAAAATAAGGATTACCGGTGCCACCTGCAAAAATTAAAATTCTGCCCTTTTGAAGATGACGAATAGCACGACGATACATATAAGGCTCACAAACGGCAGGAATACTTATACCTGAAAGCACCCTAGTTTCAGCCCCAATAATTTCAAGAGCATTTTGTAAGTAAAGAGCATTCATTACTGTGGCTAACATTCCTACCTGGTCTGCAACAGTACGGTTCATACCTTTTGAAGCCTCTTTAGCTCCGCGAAAGATGTTGCCTCCTCCCACAACAATACAAATCTCAACGCCATTGTCATGGACACTTTTTATTTGAGTTGCCAGTTCTTTGATAACATCGGCCGACATACCAAAACTTTTATCGCCCATCAAACCTTCGCCGGAAAGTTTTAGTAATATTCTTTTATAAACAGGTTTCATTCAAGACTCTAAAAAAAAAATTGAAATTTTTTTAATATTAACAACTTTAATCGGTTTGTCATCAAATATTTCTGTTTTATCTATAAAAAACTTATTGGTTTTTGTTTGTTATTTTAAAACATGGTTGCAAATTCAAGTATTAGATAGTATGAAAATAAATATATTTAATACAAAAGCGGAGATTTAAAATGAGCGAAGAGGCGATTTTTATTTTTAGCGGAATCGGAGGTTATATCTTGGGATCAATTCCTTTTGGTTTGATTCTTTGTTTAATGTTTGGGTATGGAGATATTCGCAAAATAGGCTCAGGAAACATCGGGGCAACCAATGTTTTACGCACTGGAAACAAGTGGCTGGCTCTTCTTACTGTTATTTTTGATGCTGCAAAAGCCGGTTTAGCGGCATGGATTGCCCTTAAAACTACATCTGAAAAAGAAATGTATCTTTGGAATATGCCGACAACTTTTAATACCGTGGCAGCTCTGATTGCAGGATCAATGGCTATTATAGGGCATAATTTTCCGATTTGGCTCAAATTCAAGGGAGGTAAAGGAGTGGCTTCTGCCTTTGGTTTTATTTTGGTGATGACGCCTAAAGTTGCCATATTTGCTCTTGCCGTTTGGTTGTTCATGGCATTTGTATTTCGTTATTCATCATTGTCGGCAATTACCGCGGCAGCTTTGGTACCGTTGTTTACCTTCTTTTATGAAGCTCCGGTGTATACAATTTTTTATACCGCATTAGTAATTTTGGTTTTAGTACGTCACCACGCAAATTTTGCTCGTTTGTTTAGAGGAGAAGAAAGCAAAATCTCTTTTAAAAAGAAAGAAAAAGAAATAAGTGTACCTACAAAAGCAAAGCCAACTATTGCGAAAAGAACAAGCAAAAAAGTTGCTACAAACAAAGCAACAACAAAGAAACCTGCAAAAAAGACGCAGAAGAAAAAAGCGAATAAAAAGTTGGAAAAATAGTGGCTTCAAAAAAAGAAATAATAGATATAATTCGAATCATTAATTCCGAGCATATCGGGCCGATTACTTTTTATAAATTGCTTGCCAAATATGATACGTTGGAAGGTATTATAAAGAATAAATCTCCTTTTTTATTAAATTATGAAGAGGCTGAAAATCTTTATGAAAATTGCTTAAAACAAGATATTAAAATCATTACCTATAATGATGATGTGTACCCACAAAATTTAAAACCGATTGATGATGCTCCTCCGCTTATTTATGCAAAAGGAAATATAAATTTATTAAATACCCCTTGTGTTGCTATTGTTGGAGCAAGGAATGCATCAATTAACGGACGTAAAACCGCAGCAAGAATCGCTTATGATTTAGCCGTGGCAGGAAGATGCATCATTTCAGGCATGGCACGAGGAATTGATACATCAGCTCACAAAGGAGCTATGTATGCTCTTGAACAGAGGGGACCGACCATTGCAGTTTTAGGAACCGGGATTGATGTTGTATATCCCAAAGAAAATGAAGGTCTATATCAACAAATAATAGAGCAAGGGTGTGTAATTTCCGAATTTCCTCCCAGCACGCTGCCTCAAGCAAGCAACTTTCCGCGACGCAACAGAATTATTGCGGCAATTGCTGAGGCGACAATCGTTATTGAAGCAAGTTTAAAATCTGGTTCTTTAATCACTGCTCAAAAAGCAATATCATATGGTCGACAGATTTTTGCCGTACCGGGAACACCTATGGATGGTAGAGCTTCGGGGGCAAATAAATTAATCAAAGACGGAGCTTTATTGATAGAAAACGCAAAAGATGTTATTTCTCATCTCGGAAAATCTGAAGATAGAATTATCCTCAACAAGCCACAAAAACAGTTAGAAATATCTTTTGATGAGCAAAAAATTACACCCAAGTCTCAAACTCAAAAAATAAAAATTATTGACTATTTGAACTTTGATGGAGTATATGTTGACGAGATTATTCGTGCCAGCGGCATGGATGCGGCAGGAGTTGCTTTGGAGCTTTTAGAACTGGAAATGAACGGCAGAATACAAAGGTTGCCCGGAAATAAGGTGGCTCTGATAAAACAAAAATAAGTGAGTTAAAAAGATGAAATTAGTTATTGTAGAATCTCCGGCAAAAGCTAAAACAATTAATAAATATTTGGGTAAAGACTATCAAGTTTTGGCCAGTTTCGGACATATACGTGATTTACCAAGCAAAGATGGATCTGTTTTACCTGATGAAGATTTTGCAATGACTTGGGAGCTAAGCCCAGGCGGGAAAAAACGGCTTGCCGATATTGTAAAAGCGGTTAAACAGTGTGACACTATTATATTAGCATCAGACCCGGATAGAGAGGGAGAGGCTATTGCATGGCATATTTTGGAAGAATTAAAAGCAAAAAAACTGCTCAAGGATAAAAAAGTTGAACGTGTTGTCTTTCACGAAATTACCAAATCAGCCATTACCGAAGCAATAAAAAACCCAAGACAAATTGACGATAATTTGGTGTCGGCTTATATGGCTAGAAGAGCTTTGGATTATTTGGTGGGATTTACGTTGTCTCCGGTTTTGTGGCGTAAACTTCCCGGCTCAAAATCTGCCGGACGAGTTCAGTCTGTTGCTTTGCGTTTGATTTGTGATCGTGAAAATGAGATTGAACAATTTAAACCTGAAGAATATTGGACAATTGATGTAGATTTATTAACCGCAAAAAAAGCTTTGATAAAATCTCGATTGATTCAGCTTGATGGTAAAAAGCTGGAAAAATTTGATCTCAATAGTGAAGCTTTGGCCATGGATGCAAAAGCAAAAATTGAGGCTCAGGAATTTGCCATTGCAAATGTTGAACGCAAAAAAGCAAATCGTTATCCGGCTCCTCCGTTTACTACATCAACTTTGCAGCAAGAAGCTGCTCGCAAACTGCGTTTTTCAGCCAAAAAGACTATGCAAATTGCACAGAAACTTTATGAAGATGGTTTTATTACTTATATGCGTACCGATGCGGTTAATCTTTCACAAGAAGCTATTGCCGCCTGCCGTGATGCTATTTTGAAATATTTTGGTGAAGCTTATCTACCCAAACAAGCTAAAGAATATAAAACAAAATCAAAAAATGCCCAAGAAGCTCATGAAGCTATTCGTCCTTCTGATGTGATGAACACCCCAAAAAAGATGGAAACAAAACTTGATAGTGACGCGCGTAAGCTATATGAACTTATTTGGAAACGTACCGTTGCTTGCCAGATGAATCCCGCAATTTTAGATAAAGTAGTGATTGATGCTGCATCAACCGATGCAAAAATAATCTTGCGAGCAAACGGACAAGTTATTGAATTTGACGGTTTCTTGAAACTTTATCAAGAATCAAAAGATGATGCCGATGATGATGATGAAAACAGAATTTTGCCAAATGTTGAAACGGGAGAAAATGTAAACAAAGGCGAAATATATCCGGAGCAGCACTTTACGGCTCCCCCTCCAAGATTTACCGAAGCAAGTTTGGTTAAAAAGTTGGAGGAATTAGGAATCGGGCGTCCGTCAACCTATGCTTCAATTATTGCCGTGTTACAAGAAAGAAAATATGTCAGAGTTGAAAAGCTGCGTTTTATTCCTGAAGATCGCGGCAGAATTGTAACTGTTTTCTTGGAAAACTTTTTTAAGAAGTATGTTGAATATGATTTTACGGCTCAGTTGGAAGAGTTTTTGGATGATGTTTCGGCCGGAGAAATGGAGTGGAAAAAACTTTTGCATGGTTTCTGGGTCAAATTTATCAAAAATATTGATGCGGTTAAGCCTTTGCAAATCAGTGAAGTGATTGATAAAATTGATGAAGTTTTAGGGCATCATCTATTTCCACCACGTGAGGATGGAAGTGATCCTAGGTCTTGTCCGGAATGCGGAACCGGAAAGTTAAGTATTAAGTTGGGTCGTTTTGGTGCGTTTATCGGCTGCTCAAATTATCCGGAATGTAAATATACCAAGCCTTTAGTTGATACATCTGATGAAGAAGCTGCCGCACAAGCTAAGGACTCTACCACCGAAGATAAAGTTTTGGGTGAAATGCAGGGAATGAATGTTTACCTTAAAAAAGGTCCTTATGGTTTTTATGTACAATTAGGTGAAGACGCGACAGCTACAACCGAAAAGCCTAAGCGTGTAGCTCTACCTAAAAATATTGCTCCGGAAGAAATTACTTTTGAACAAGCTGAACGTTTACTTAGTTTGCCGTTTGAGCTTGGTGAAGGAATTGTGGTTAATGTCGGTAAATTCGGTCCTTATCTGAAACAAGGAAGCAAGTCAAAATCTTTAAGCGGGGCTGACAATATTTTTAATATAACTCTTGAAAGAGCCAAGCAAATCTTAGCTAATGCTCCTGAACGTCCGAGTGGAAAAGCTTTGGGTATTTACCCACAAAACAAACAAGAAATTGTTTTGATGAGCGGACGTTATGGGCCATACATCAAATGCGGTAAAAACAACTATGCCTTACCCAAAGCTCTTAAGGATAAAGAACCGACATTAGATGAGGCAATTGCCGTAATTAACGATGCTACTAAATCTAAAAAATAAAATAAAAAACCCTGCTTAAATCAGCAGGGTTTTTATTGAATTAGAAGTTGGCTATTCTCTGTAATGCCTCTTCTACTTTTGATTTGTTTTCCATGGCCTCAGCTTGGCGGCGTTTTTCTTCCGCAACCACAGCCGCGGGAGCTCTTTCAACAAAACTTGGATTACTCAATTTGCGAGCGTATCCTTCAAGATTTTTATTTAAGCTATCAAGCTCTTTCCTTAATCTCTCACGTTCGGCCGCAAAATCAACCACCCCTTTCAATGGTAACAAAACTGTAGCCTCACGGAAAACACTTTGAACCATATCGGGGGTAACTTCTCCTTGCAAAGCATCTAATTTTTCAAGTCTGGCCAAAGAGCAAATAATGTTAGAAAAAGCATGCATATTTTTTAATGATGTTTCTGATGCTCCTTTCAAATATGCCGTGAGCTTAGCTCCTGCCGGCAAATTCATTTCTGCTCTTAATGAACGAATGGATGAAATAAGCTCAATTGCCCAATCAATATCATTCATGGCTGCAGTATCAATTTTTTCTTCCTTCGGCCACGGAGCATGAATCAGCTTTACCTGACGAGATGCCGTGTTATTCCACAACTCGGTAGTGATGAACGGCATGAAGGGGTGCAAGATTACTAAAATTCTATCTAAAACCCAGGCAAAAGCAGCTCTGGTTTCAGATTTTGCACTCTCATCTTCACCATAAAGCAAGGGTTTTATCATCTCAATATACCAGTCACAGAAAGAACCCCACGTAAATTGATAAACAGCATTAGCCGCATCTGAAAAACGGAAGTTATTTAAATTATCGGTTACTTCTTTAGTAGCCTCTTTTGCTTTGGCAACAATCCACTTGTTGACAGGATGTTTGACGCTATTTTCATCAAAATCCGGCTGTGACAGGCACTGATTCATCTCCCCAAAACGAGCAGCATTCCAAAGCTTGGTAGCAAAATTGCGATATCCGGCAATTCTAGACTCACTCATGTTAATATCTCTACCCTGAGTTTCCATGGCTGCCATGAAGAAACGCAAAGCGTCTGCTCCGTATTTTTCAATCGTTTCCATTGGATCAACAGTGTTTCCTTTGGATTTAGACATCTTTTGACCATGTTCATCCCTGACCAGACCGTGGATATAGCATTTTGCAAATGGAACTCGTTTCATTTTGTACATGCTCATCATCATCATACGAGCTACCCAGAAGAAAATGATATCAAAAGCCGTTACCAAAACAGAGGTGGGATAAAAAGTGTCAAGATATTCCGTTTTGTCAGGCCAGCCTAAAGTTGAAAAAGCCCACAACCCTGATGAAAACCAAGTATCCAAAACATCAGTCTCTCTGGTAAGTTCAACTTTTTTGCCATAATGTTTGTCAGCGGCAGCTTTAGCCTCTTCTTCATTTTCTTCACAAAAGATGGTGCCGTCTGGGCCGTACCATATCGGCATTTGGTGTCCCCACCAAAGTTGGCGAGAAATACACCATGGTTGAATGTTTCTCATCCATTCAAAATATGTTTTTTCATAAGACTTGGGAACAAACTCCATTTCTCCTTCTTCTACCGCACGAATAGCCTCTTTGGCTAAGGTAGGAGCATCAACAAACCATTGGTCTGTGAGCAATGGTTCAATAACAACTCCCGAACGATCGCCATAAGGGATAACCATAGGGTGATCTTCTATACGTTCCATCAAACCTAATTCCTCAAGTTTTTCTATTGTTTTTTTACGAGCGGTTTGCGTATCCATTCCAGGAAATGGCGTATTTTCATTGAGGGTTGCATCTGGATTTAATATATTAATTAAGGGCAAATTATGACGTTTGCCAACCTCAAAGTCATTAAAATCATGTGCAGGTGTAATCTTAACCGCACCGGTTCCTTTTTCCGGGTCTGCATGTTCATCAGCAATAATCGGAATTGGACGATTAACTATAGGTAATATGGCATTTTTGCCAATAAGATGTTTTAATTTTTCATTATCTTTGCTTACGGCAACCGCGGTATCACCAAACATGGTTTCAGGACGAGTGGTTGCAATATGGATGTATTCTCCTTTTTCCCTCTCTATAGGATATTTGTAGTAATACATTTTGCCAACAGTTTCCTTCTGAATAACTTCCAAATCAGAAACCGCGGTCATAAATTTACTGTCCCAGTTTACCAATTTTTTAGCTTTATAAATCAAACCATCTTTATATAAGCTGACAAATATTTTGCGAACAGCTCGGCTAAGTCCTTCATCCATAGTAAAGCGTTCACGGCTCCAATCGCATGATGCTCCCAAACGACGAAGTTGCTTGCATATGGTGCCACCTGACTTTTCTCTCCATTTCCAAACTGTTTCAATAAATTTTTCACGCCCCAAATCATGACGACTAATACCTTCCTTAGCAAGATTACGTTCAACAACCATCTGTGTGGCGATACCGGCATGATCTGTTCCAGGTTGCCATAAGACCTTTTTGCCCAGCATTCGGTTATAGCGAACTAAGATGTCTTGCAACGTATCATTTAAGGCATGCCCCATATGTAAAACACCGGTAACATTAGGAGGCGGAATTACTATTGAAAATGCATCTTTGTCTGAACGCATATCGGGCTTGAAATCTCCAGAGATTTCCCAATCAGCATATATTTTTTCTTCAAAATCCTTAGGATTATAATTTTTTTCTAACATTGTTTTATTCCATTTTTAATTACAAACTTTTTGACGCAAAATTGCCCTCAAAATAATCTTTTGGGGGCAATAAAAGTTTTAGGCCGGCACTCAATTATTATTGATGTGTACCTGCCTTTGCCATCACTCGCTCAATTTCTTGTTTGACAACAGTCTCAACAACTTGCGGCAGATTATTATCCAGCCAAGCTTTGGTTTGACGAACAATTTCATCTCTGGCTAAAGTATCATAGTCAGCACCTTGACGCCAGTTTTGGGAAACTTCTTCTCCAATAATGCTTCTGATAACTTGGGATACAATATCCTCAATTGTTTTTGCTCCGTTACCAAGAGTACGAACTTGCTCTTGAGGGATGCTGTTTGCTTGATTTTCAGAAGCAATGTTCTCATTTGAAAACATTTTAGTGAAATTACTTATTATTGAGGCCGAAACATCTACGGCACTATCTGCTGCTGCCATATTTTCCTTAACAGGTTCAGGTTCAGGCTCCGGCTCCGGTTCTGGTTCCGGTTCAGGCTCAGGTTCAGGCTCCGGTTCAGGTTCAGATTCCGGTTCAGGCTCTGGCTCTGGCTCCGGCTCCGGCTCCGGTTCTGGTTCCGGTTCAGGCTCAGGTTCAGGCTCAGGCTCAGGTTCTGGTTCTGGCTCCGGCTCTGGTTCTGGCTCGACAACTATTTCTTCTTTTACCTCTTCTGGAGAAATTTCTATTTCCTCTTCCGTTTCTTCATAAAAAGGATCTGAATCCAAATCTTCAGTGCCAACGGATTGTAAAACTGACTCAACAACATCTTCCTGTTCTTGCGGAGAATCTAAAAAAGCATTTATATCAATGTCTGTATTTTCAACATTATTTTCTGTTGTTTCAGGAACATTTTCTATCGCAGTATCAACAGATGTTTCAGTATTAGCAACAGGCTCTTCGTCAATAACTCGCATATCGGGAGAAAGTTCTAAAATATCTTCCTGAGGTTCCTCAGAAGTTTTTTCTTCCTCTACCTTATTTTCTTCCACTACAGACTTATTTTGAGAAGCTTCATCCTCTTCTAAAATACTTTTAATTGAAGATAAAATATCCTCCATTGCAAGTTCTTGATTATTATCATCTGCCATTTTATACATTCCCAGTTATTAACTTTTGAAATTATTTTACACAAAAATATATCTTTAGCAAGTAACTTTTGTATGAAAATAATATTCTTTTAATTAAGAGAAAACCACTTATCTTTGGTTTCTTTATAATATTTTTTGGCATCATATAAATCAACTCCGAGTTTAAGATCTTTGGCGGTTAACTTGCCCATGGAAAGGAGCAAGCTCATTGCCGATACATAGTAATCACGACGAGCAGTTACTTCATTAACGTTAGAATTTAATAATTCCTGATAAGCATCCAATACATCCAAAATTGTACGATTACCCAAAGCCTCTTCTTTTTGAACACCGTCAAGTGCTATCTCGTTTGCTTTTACTTGATCTTGAATGGCTTTGATTTTTGATTCATTAGCTTTCATATATTCCCAAGCGCTGGACACAACTGATTTGACATTGCGTTCAGCTTCCAAAACAGCTTCTTGAGCTTGCCATTTTTGATATTTACTTTGGCGAATTTTAGCCCTGCTTTCACCGGCATTATATAACGGGATTGTCATATTTACGCCCCATTGATAATTATCAGTTTCCGGTTTGCCGCTATAGTTATCCCCGTCAAGCTTGTTTTTGGTGGCACTGCCTTCCAAACTTACTTGCGGCAATAGAGCACCGGTATTGGCATAGACCTCATAACCTTTTGATTTAAGCAGTTCTTTAGCCTGTTTAATGGTGTAGTTATTGCTCATGGCAATATTTAGAGCATCTTCATAACTTTGAGGCAAAAAATCTCTTAAAGGACGCGGGGTTTCCAAATTTTCTGGAGCTGAGCCTATAATTTGGATATAAGTTGCTTTTGAGGCCTCCAAATTTCCTTCTGAAGCAATACGATCAGATTTGGCCTGAGAATAACGAGCTTTGGCTTGAGAAACGTCAGTTCTGGTAACCTCACCGACATTAAAACGCTGTTGAGTTTCATCAAGACGTTTCTTTAAGAGTTTTTCATTGTTTTTTTGCAAGTCAACAATAGCTGTATCCCTCAAGACATCCAAATATGCCGTTGATGCCTGTAAAAAAACATCCTGTTCTACATTATAGAGATTATTTTGCTCGGCTCTGACATATCTGTCTGCGGCTTTTACGGAATTAACCGTGGAAAAACCACTAAAAACCGGTTGGCTTATTGTAGCGCCCATACTGGTTTCTTTGGAGGCTCCGTCTTGTGCCAAGATATCGCTGTTGCGATTGGCATCACTATAGCTACCAACAAGAGCAACAGTCGGACGATATCCCGATTTGGCTATGGCTACATTTTCATCTATGCTGCGTAAATATGCTCTTTGAGCCTGTAATGTCGGATTTGTATTATAGGTTTGGCTTAAAGCCTCAAATAAATTTTGTGCCGAAGCATTGCCAGAAAGACTCATTGCTGTGGCAACCATAAGCCCGGCCATTAAGCTTTTTTTCATTTATTGTACCTCAAAAATTTATTTTAATTCGTGCCAGATTATATTACATGTATCTTAATTTACAAGGAAATTTCTTAAAAAACTTATAACCTAATTCATGTTTTTTTGAAAAAATGATTATATTATTAACCATATTTCAAACAATTTTATTTAGGCTTGGGATAATTAAGTATTTTTATCCAAACAGGAGTGTGAAAAGTGAGCAAAGAATCAAAAATCATCAGTGAAATAGACCGTGCCCGTCTGAAACTCTCTATTGAGCATTATATTAAATACTTTATCGGAAAAAGAACTTGCGAAATTACTAAAGATGAAGCTTTAGAAGCAATTGCTTTGGCTGTGCGTGAATTTGCCATGGATAAAATGTATGAAACCATTGCCAATTACAACAAATACAATTCAAAACGTATATATTATCTTTCCATTGAATATTTGATTGGACGTTCTTTGGAAAACAACCTGCATAACTTGGGTTTATATAATATTATTAAAAATATAAAAATTGACGGGTTCCCTGACTTTTCATTACAAGAAATTTTTGATACCGAATACGACCCCGCTCTCGGTAACGGCGGATTGGGACGTTTGGCCGCTTGTTATCTTGACTCAATGGCATCTCTAGGTATTCCGGGATTTGGGTATGGTATTAACTATCAATTCGGACTGTTTAAACAAAAATTTGAAAACGGTTATCAAATAGAGCAAGCTGATAGTTGGCTTGGGGAGGACTCTCCTTGGCAATTTGCACGTCATGATCGAATTGTTAAAATACCAATATATGGTGAAGTAGAAGTTTTGAACAACCCTAACGGACAAAAAAACTTTATTTGGATGAACACCAAGACTCTTTATGGCATTCCGTTTGATTTTCCTATTGTAGGATATGACGGAAAAGCTGTTAACTACTTACGCTTGTTTTCTGCCAAAACCGATGATGAATTGGATATAAACATCTTTAATGAAGGTGGTTATATCGAAGCCATGAAAGAAAAAATTGAAACAGAAACAATATCTAAAGTTTTGTATCCTTCTGATGCCGTAGAATCGGGAAAAGAATTACGCTTAAAGCAACAGTACTTTTTTGCTTCTTGTGCTATTCAAGATATTTTGCGTCGCTTCTTGGAAAAAAGCAATGATTTCAGTAAACTTCCCGATATGGTAGTTATTCAACTTAATGATACTCATCCGGCAATCGCCATCGCCGAAATGATGCGTCTGTTGGTTGATGTTCATGGGCAAGAATGGGAAGATGCTTGGAATATAACCACAAAAGTTTTTGCCTATACAAACCATACGTTGTTGCCTGAAGCTTTGGAAACTTGGCCGGCCAGAATAATTGGGCGCATGTTACCAAGACACTTACAAATTATTTATGAAATTAATCGTCGCTTTATGGATTTTGCTCGTTCAAAATTTGGAGAGGACAACGCCAAATTATCAAAAGTTTCAATCGTACATGGAGATGGTGATAATCAAATTATAAGAATGGCAAACTTGTCTATTGTAGGATCTTTTTCCGTTAATGGAGTTGCAAGAATCCATTCTGATTTGATAAAGACAAAACTTGTTCCTGAGTTTTATGAGTTATGGCCTGAAAAATTTATTAATATAACAAACGGTATTACCCCGCGTCGTTGGTTGTTACATGCAAATAATGCTTTAGCTGATTTTATATCAGCCAATATCGGAGAAGATTGGATCACTGATTTAACCCAACTGAGCAAATTGGAAAAATTTGCCGATGATAAAAAATTCCTTAAAGAATTTGGCAGCATTAAACGTACTAACAAACAACGATTAGCTAAAATTATTTTCAAATCAACCGGAATAATGGTTGATCCTGAAAGTATGTTTATTGTTCATGCCAAACGTATTCATGAATATAAACGTCAGTTAATGACTATTTTGCAGGTTATCGGAGATTACCTCGATATTATTAAAGATAATATCAAACCTGCAACCCCAAAAACTTATATTTTTGCCGGAAAAGCAGCTCCTTCTTATAACTTTGCTAAACTCATTATTAAGCTAATTAATAATGTGGCAGATGTCATAAATAATGACCCAAGAGTTAATGATATGCTCAAAGTGGTGTTTATTCCAGACTATAAAGTTTCTTTGGCAGAGGTATTGATTCCTGCAGCTGATTTGAGTGTACAATCATCAACAGCAGGTTTTGAAGCCAGCGGAACAGGAAATATGAAATTTGCCCTCAACGGAGCTCTAACCATAGGCACTCTTGACGGTGCAAATATTGAAATTCGTGAGGAAGTAGGCGAAGAGAACTTCTATTTGTTCGGATTAACCGAAAAAGAGGTACAAAATCAACGCTCTACATACAACCCAAGAGAAATTTATGAAAACAACACTTATATAAAACGCATATTAAACGCCGTAAATTCTACAATGTTTTGCGAAAAAGATTATGTATTGTTGTTTAAGCCGATATTTGAAGAATTGGTAAACAGAGATTACTATTTTGTTTTAGCAGACTTGCAGGCTTTTGATAAAAAGCTAGAAGAAGTTGAAAAAGACTTTTTAAACAAAGAAGTTTGGGCAAGAAAAGCTTTGCTAAATGTTGCACGTATAGGTAAATTCTCTTCCGATAGAGCCGTTATGGAATATACAGAAAATATTTGGCATATTCCTCCATGTCCGCCTTTGCAACATTTTTCAAAAGCAAGTGCCGGTGAGAAAAAAACAAAAAAAGCAAGTTAAAAAAAATAAAGCCCGCTTAAATGCGGGCTTTATTTTAATTAATTTTCATTACTTTTTAAGAACAACGA
The DNA here is from genome assembly GCA_944391685.1 of uncultured Alphaproteobacteria bacterium. Taxonomy (GTDB): domain Bacteria; phylum Pseudomonadota; class Alphaproteobacteria; order RF32; family CAG-239; genus CAZU01. The sequence goes on along the minus strand of CALXUM010000001.1, from coordinate 67,958 downwards.
CTCCCGGAAGTTCTTTACCCTCCATCCATTCAAGGAAGGCTCCTCCGGCTGTTGAAATGTAAGAAAATTTCTTTTCTACTCCGGCATTAGCCAAAGCTGAAACGGTATCTCCGCCACCGGCAACCGACATTAATTTTCCGGCTTGTGTCAACTCAGCTGCATGTTCTGCAACCTTATTGGTAGCGTTATCAAAAGGTTTCATTTCAAACACACCAAGAGGACCGTTCCAAACTAAAGTCTTGCATTCATCAAGTTTGGCATTAATAGCGGCAATGGTCTTTTCACCAACATCAAGCAAGCTCCAACCTTCAGCCGGAATATGTTCCAAATCTACAGTTTTGTGCTCGGCATTAGGTTTAAACTCTTTAGAAACTACAACATCTAAAGGCAAAACAATTTCACATTTATTAGCTTCTGCCGTTTTCATAATTTCTTTAGCGGTATCGAGCATATCCATTTGTACCAATGAATTGGCTTCATTAACCGTATCAATACCTTTAGCTTTCATGAAGGTATGAGCCATACCACCGGAAATAACCAATTTGTCAACTTTCTTTACCAAATTGTTCAGCAAGTCAAGTTTGGTAGAAACTTTTGAACCACCTACAATAGCTATTAAAGGACGTTTAGGATCATTCAAACCTTTGGAAAGAGCATTAACCTCTTCTTCCATTAAACGCCCCATAGCAGACGGACGCATTTTAACCGCAGCTACCATTGAAGCATGGTCACGATGTGCTGTTGAAAAGGCATCTGAAACATAAACATCTACAGGTGCAACCAACTCTTTGGCAAAGTTTTCATCGCCTTTTTTCTCTTCTTTATAAAAACGGAGATTTTCAAGCAACAATACTTCATCTTGTTTCATGTTTTTGATAGCTTCGCTGACATGGGGTCCAATACAATCATCAACAAAAACAACCGGTTTACCTAAAGCCTTTTGCAAATCTTTAGTGATGTGGCTTAAAGAATTGGCCATATCTCCCTTGCCTTCAGGACGACCTAAGTGGCTGGTAACAACAACCTTGGCACCTTTGCTCATCAATTCCTTGATGGTGGGAACCGTGCGGTCAATACGAGCTGTGTTGGTAACGTTAAAATTTTCATCCATGGGAACATTTAAGTCGGCACGCAACATTACAACTTTGCCTTTTAAGTCTCCCAAATCATCTATTGTTTTGTATTCCATTTCATTTTTCCTTTATAAAAAACAGAACCCCCTTGGTTATGACCAAGAGGGTTTGTTAGTAAAAATTAGCCGTTTACTTTGGCCATATGGGCAATCAAGTCAAGAACTTTGTTTGAATAACCCCATTCATTGTCATACCAGCTGACAACTTTTACAAAAGTAGGTGTCAACTGAATACCGGCCTTGGCATCAAAGATAGATGTACGAGCATCACCCAAAAAGTCTGAAGAAACAACAGCATCTTCAGTATAACCCAAAATACCTTTGAGTTCACCTTCAGAAGCTTTCTTCATAGCGGCACAAATTTCTTCATAAGTAGTTGGTTTGCTCAAGTTAGCTGTTAAATCAACAACTGAAACATCCAATGTCGGAACACGGAAAGACATACCTGTCAATTTGCCGTTCAAAGAAGGAATAACCTTACCAACAGCTTTGGCAGCACCAGTTGAAGACGGAATAATGTTGCCAGATGCGGCACGACCGCCTCTCCAATCTTTCATTGAAGGACCATCAACGGTTTTTTGAGTGGCTGTGGTAGAGTGAACGGTGGTCATCAAACCATCAGTAATACCAAAAGCATCATGCAAAACTTTAGCTATCGGAGCCAAGCAGTTGGTGGTGCAAGAAGCGTTAGAAACAAATTGAGTTCCTTTTACATACGAATCGGTGTTTACACCACAAACAAACATTGGTGTGTCATCTTTTGAAGGAGCTGACATAACAACATATTTTGCACCGGCATCAATGTGGCCTTGAGCTTTTTCTTTAGTTAGGAATAAACCTGTTGACTCAACAACGTAGTCGGCACCAATTTCGCCCCATTTGAGGTCTGCAGGGTTCTTTTCAGCCGTAACGCGGATGGCTTTGCCGTTAACAACAAGTTTGCCGTCTTTAACTTCAATAGAGCCTTTGAATTGACCGTGCATGCTGTCATAACGAAGCATGTAAGCCATATAGTCAACATCAATCAAATCGTTAATGCCAACGATTTCAATGTCATTTCTATTCTGAGCGGCACGGAAAACCAAGCGGCCAATACGTCCGAAACCGTTAATACCGACACGAATTGTCATATTATTTATCCTTCCATAGATATCTAAATCAAAGTGCGGACAGCCCCCGCACGGGCATTGTTTTTTAATCGTTGCTAATGTAGCACGAAATCACAAACTTTCAAGCTAAATTTACAGTTATCAAATTTATGAATTTGTTATTGCCCGATAAATTACCACTTGCCCCAGTGGATTTTTTCAGGATGGTAGCGGTCATCAGGTTGTTTTGGGGTTTCTGCAGGGTAACCCAAAGGTACAATCGCAAAAGGGCGAATGTTTGAGGGTAAATTTAGTTTTTCGCTCAAGGCATCAACCACCTTTTGCATTGGGGCGGCTCCACAATAACAACTGCCAATTCCTTTGGCCCACGCTGCTAATAACAAGCTTTGAGTAGCAATGGCACAATCAACATCAATAAAGCTCCACTTCTCATCTTCTTTATTACGGTTAAAAGAACGATCTATATCTCCGCAGACAATAACCACGCAGGCGGCGTCTTTGGCAAAAGAGGTCCATCGTTGAATATGACGCAGATTGGCCAAAAACTCGGGATCATCTATTATCAAAAATTCCCATGGCTGACGATTGTGGGCTGTAGGAGAAAATTGGGCGGCCTTGATAATTTCTTCCAAAACAGATTTTTCAATTTTTTTAGGCTGATATTTGCGGACAGAACGACGAGTCAAAAGCCCTTCCATTAGTTCCATAAGATACTCCTTATAAAATTCAATCACTTGATTGAATATGTTCCTTATTCATTGAAATGTCAAGTTTTTATCTTTAATTGACTGTACGCCTTAAGCTTTCTATGCGCGGCAAAACGGAATTTTCAATAATAAAAGTAAAGGTTTTTTCCACCATTTTATCGGTTGACAGAAGAGCCTTTTTAATCTCTTGTAAATTGCCTCCGTTATTAATTTTTTGAGCCATAGATATATAAAGCTCGGCTAACTCACTCAAAGAATCTATGGTTTCAGCCAGATATGAAGGAATTTTCAAATCTTGACGTCCGCCCCAAAAACCTTCAACATACCCTTGCTCAACTTCCGCAAAACGACGTTCGCAATAATAGGACAAATCTTGTTTGTGTATTTTATCTAGCTTGAGATTGTTACTTTTTACAGCATTAAAGATACTGTCCCACAAGCCCATAAAAAATTTGAAAAACAAATCAGCTTCTTCTTTGGTTTGCAGCCTGGGAGATTGTCCTTGCGGCCAAAAAGAGGCGATAACATCTGCCGGACGTAAATCTAAGTTGGGACTGCATATAGCTCCGGCAAAACGCATTTTTATAACTTCTAATGGAGTTTCACATTTATAATGCTCAAGCATTTTTTGCATTTTTTCATCGCCGATATATTTGTTTTCTGTTTGCATTTTTTTCTTCTTTGAGTATAGTGATAACAATTTGTTATAATTTAGTGGAGTTTTTTAATTTGTCCAGACTAAAAATAAGCACTATTGTTTTGGCGGCTCTCATTATTAACGCCTGCTCAATGTTTGCCCCTTTTGAGGACAGACGTCGCGAAACCGGCGTTAAGACCTCTAAACCAGGGCCTGTATATGTCGGAAAATCAACTCCGCAAAATCCTGCCATTTGTTATAACAGTTTGTTCACACCATATAAAGATGTTAAAAAATTGGCTGATGATGTTTGCAAAAGAGAAGAAACAGGAACTCATGCCATACCACAGAAACAAACTGTTTTTACATGCAGAGTTTTAATCCCTAATCATTTTTATTTTAAATGCGAAAAATAAGGAATAATTAATTATGTCATTATCTTTGGAAAATACAATTAACCAAAAAATGAATAACATTTTCAGCAAATTGGGACTTGATACAAAATTTGCCGCCGTTAAGGTTTCCGACCGCCCGGATTTGAGTGATTTTCAGTGTAACGGGGCTTTGGCTTTGGCTAAAATTGAACACAAAAACCCACGTGAAATTGCGTCTTTGATTGCGGCTGAACTGCAAAGCGACAGTTCCTTTGCTAAAATATCAGTTGATGGGCCAGGATTTATCAATATCTCTCTTTCTGACGATTTTATTGCTAATAATATGGATGAAATTGCTCAAGATGAACGTTTTGGCGTGGCTAAAGTAGAAAAACCGATCACCATAGTAATGGATTTTGGCGGGCCTAATGTTGCTAAAGCTCTGCATGTTGGGCATTTACGTTCAGCCGTGATTGGTGAGGCTATCCAAAGAATTGAACGTTTTGCCGGAAACAAAGTTATTTCTGATGTGCATTTGGGCGATTGGGGAACACCAATGGGTATGATTTTGGCAGAAATCATTAATCAAGACGGTGATTTGAGCAAAACAGAATCCTATAATATTGATGAAATTTCTGCTTTTTACAAAAAAGCTAACATTCGCTGCAAGGAAGATGAACAAGCAAAAGAAAAAGCTCGTATAATAACTGCCGAATTGCAAAACGGAAAACCTGAGTACCGTAAGGCTTGGCAACATTTGCGTAAAGTTTCTGTTGATGCCATTAAGAAAAACTATGAAGCTCTTGATGCCCATTTTGATTTGTGGCTTGGGGAAAGCGATGCTCATGAGACTTGCGGTAAAATAGTTGCTTTGGCAGCACAAAAAGGTATCTCCGAGGTTGATGACGGAGCAACAATTATTCGTTTGGAAGGAAACAAACCTCCGGTAATTTTGGTTAAAAGCGATGGGGGTTTTGGTTATCAGTTAACAGATATTGCCACCATTAAAATGCGTTATGATGATTTGCATGCCGATGAAATTCTCTATGTGGTAGACAAGCGACAATCTTTGCACTTTGAGCAGTGTTTTGAAACTGCCGATAAGCTTGGTATTGCACCGGGTGTTAAGTTGCAACACATCGGGTTTGGTACGGTTAACGGGGCTGATGGTAAACCTTTTAAGACCAGAGACGGCGGTGTTATGAACTTAGAAGATTTGATTACCCTTTCAAAAAATAAAGTCAGAGAATCAATTCCTACGGCTGATGAGGTTGATGGTTATAGTGAGGCTGATATTGAAAAACTTGTTAATCAAATTGCGATTGGAGCAATAAAATTTCAAGATTTAAAAAACAATATAGCTTCAGGATATGTATTTGAGCTTGATGATTTTGCAAAATTCGAAGGTAAAACCGGTCCCTATATTCAATATGCAATTGCTCGTATTAATTCTATTTTGCGTAAAGCCGGTGAAGCTAACATAAAAGAAGGAAAAATCGTTATAACGAACAAAGAAGAACGAGACTTAGCTCTTAAAATTGCTCAATTGAATGCCATTATTATTCGAGCTCATAATGAAAAAGAACCTAGTGTTATTTCTGATTATGCTTATACTCTGGCGCAAAGTTTTTCAACATTTTATAATGTTTCCTCAATAATGAATGCCGAAACCACAGAAGCGGCTGCTTCACGTTTAAAATTGGCAAAAATGGTTAGGGATATTTTAAAACAATTGTTGTATTTGTTAGGTATTGAAGCTCCGGAAGTTATGCTTAAAAAAGCTTCGGCAGAATAACTATCCATCTAAACCAGAAAGGTGATAATGTTAGAGAAAATTAAGTCATTAGAGGCTCTTTTTTCACCGTTAACGGCATTTTTTGCCGGAACGTTGTTTGCTTGCAGTGCATATGGCTTGTTGTCTTCATATTTGGCTTTGCGTCTTAACGGGGCAAATGTGTCAACCTTTTATTCCGGTATTATATTGTCGGTGTATTATGTGGGGTATATATTTGCCACTTTAACATCTTATAAAATAATCAACAAAGTCGGGCATATCAGAGCTTTTTCTGCTTATATCTCAATACTATCGGCTTTAGTATTGCTGCATGCCATATATTTTAATCCTATATATTGGGGAATTTTAAGACTGTTGGAAGGATACTGTTTATCTTCTTCATTGATGTGTTTGGAAAGCTGGCTTAATACTCGTTCTAACAATAAAAACCGCGGAATCATCATGTCGGTTTATATGGTAACAACTTATTTAGGAACGGCGTCAGGACAATTGTTATTAAATATTCCTGACCCACAAGGGTTTATTACTTTGATTGTGGTGTCTTTTCTGTATTCTATTGCTTTAGTGCCGATATCTTTGACCGCATTACCAACACCAGATATAAGCAAACACAAAGCTATGTCTTTGCGTGAAATGTATAAAAAAGCACCTATGGGAGTGGTTGGCTGTATTGTAAGTGGCGTGTTTGTCGGCGGAGTTTATGTTTTGGGAGCAATCTATGCTCAGAAAAGCGGTCTTGATATTCAACGCACATCTTTATTTATGTTCTTTTGCATAATGGGGGGAATGTGTGCACAAATTCCTATAGGCAGGCTATCCGATAAAATGGACAGACGATTTGTTATGATGTGGATTGGAGGTGGCTTGTTTTTGGTTGCTCCCTGGCTGCAAATTTTTATGACAGAGAGTATCTGGGAACTTGCAATTGCATCTTTTTTGCTGGGTGCCGGAGTGTTTGTTTTGTACCCAATTTGTGTTTCACATGTTAATGACAAAATAAGCGATGAAGAAAGAACAGAGGCCAGCGGATTATTAATCATGTTACAGAGTTTGGGAATGATTACGGGGCCAATTGTGATATCTTTGTTGATGCAGATTTTTGGTTCTATCAGCTTTTTGATTTCTTTCTCCGTGGTGAGTGGGGCTTTTGTAATTTATGCATTCAAATCAGTTACATTCCATCCAAACGTAAACTATGTAGCTGTTACCAAAACAGACCCAATTCCTATAACTCAAACTCATATATTTGCTGAAATCTCCAAAGATGATTCAATAATTGATAAAGCCAAAGATTTGTTTGTAGAAAAGAAACACTAGTCTTTATAAAAAAAGCCCCTCAATAGAGGGGCTTAAAATTATGATAATTTTTGTATTGCGTTATCAAGACGTTTTAGAGTTTCTTCTTTGCCTAAAATAACGGCAATTTCGGTTGCACCTCCCGGAGTGGTTTCTTTACCGCTCAAAGCAATACGTGTTGGATAAAGTATTTGTCCGTTTTTGACACCAAGCTTTTCAGCCAAGGCTTTCATGCTTTCAAACAAAGCTTCGTTGCTCCAATCGTTTTGAGCAGATAAAATCTCTCTAACTGCGGGGAGATTTGCTTTGGCTATCAAAGCATCAGTTTTCATTTTTTTGTTAGAATAAAGCTCAAGGTTATACTCCGGCATTTCCTGAATAAAATCAGCCTGAGAAGAAATATCCGCCAAAGTTTCAACGCGCGGCTGCAAGACACTGCTTAACGCCGTTAAATTTACATTTGATGGCATGTCTTTATAGTAAGGCAGGGCCAGTTCATGAAATTTTTCCGGACTTAAGGCTCTAATATAGCAACCGTTCATCCAGGTTAATTTGGTGATATCAAAAATTGCCGGTGAACGATTTAGTCTTTCTATTGAGAAAATCTTTTTCAAATCATCTAAAGAGAAAATTTCTTCATCATTACCAGGGTTCCAACCCAATAATGCAATATAATTTATTATTGCCTCCGGCAGATATCCTTTGGCTACCAAATCTTGAAATGAGGCATCTCCGTTACGTTTACTCAGTTTGTGCTGAGCATCTTTCATAACCGGTGGAACGTGAACATATTGCGGATGCTGCCAACCAAAATCCTCGTAGATAAGATTATATTTGGGTGTTGATGAAATGTATTCGTTACCGCGAACAACGTGGGTAATTTGCATTAAATGGTCATCAACCACATTGGCGAAATTATAGGTTGGGAAACCATCTGATTTTAGCAAAACACCTTCGTCCAACTCATCATAATCAATTTCAATATCGCCATAAACTTCGTCATGATATTTAGACTTGCCTTTTTTGTTGATGGTTTGGCGAATTACGTAAGGTTCTCCGGCGGCAACACGCTTTTTGGCCTCTGCAAGCGAAATAAGTTTGCATGGATCTTTGAACTTGATGTTTAGTTCATCGTTCTTTTCTTCATCAGCCTCAGACTTAGAACAAAAACAATAATGAGCTCCACCCAACTCCACAAGCTTGTGAGCATATTCGGCATATATTGAGCGACGCTCTGACTGAACATAAGGACCATAATTGCCACCGATATCAGGACCTTCGTCCCAATTCATACCAACGGTCTTTAGTGTATTATAAATAATGTCAGTTGCTCCCTCAACATAACGTTTTTGATCAGTATCTTCAATACGGAGAATAAAGTCTCCATTATTAGCTTTAGCTATCAGATACTCATAAAGTGCGGTACGGAGGTTGCCAATGTGCATATATCCTGTAGGGCTTGGGGCAAATCTGGTGCGTGTTTTCATTTTTATTAATCCTTAGCATTTTTTATATTTTGCATAGTACATTAATGCAAAACTTTTTTGCGGTCAATATTTGTGAGAGGATAAAAAACAGCTTTTATTATCTCTTTTATTATGATATTCTTTAATTATGTAAGGAAGATAAAAATGGAATTGGATTTTAAGAAAATAGAAAAATATAATCAGGCCTATAAAAAATGGCTTAAAACAGTTCCTGAGCAAGCTTATGAATATGACAATGAAGTTTGTTGCTGTTTTGCACATCTACTCTCAAACGAGGCTGAAAAAAACGGCTATCAAACTTATAAGGTTTGCGCTCTTTTATCTGAAAGGGAAAACAAACAAAAAGGTGTTTCAGCCTTCTTACCCAAAGCAGACGGCAGTGGATTCAATGAAGTAAAATGGGATTACCATATGGCTTTTGCCATAGAGGTTCCTGTTTATAAAGACAGCCAAAAAACTGAAATATTAGTCGGGGATCCGATTTTGTTTGGAAAAAATTTGGTTAGCTTAAATCAATGGAAAAAAACTCTGGCCTGCCCTGATTATGCTTTTCTAATGGCTCGAAAAGGAATGTCTTTACAAGGTTCACCTCGCGGTTATTGGTTAAGCGGAGAAGAGCCGGCCGACTTGGATGCTCATGCCAAAGAACAAATTGCACTGGTGGCAGAAGATGTGCAAAAGCAAAACATACTGCAAGAAAAAATAAAATCTAATCCGGCTTTGCAAAAAAAACTAAACTATCGTCAACGTGAACATTACAGACCTTTGGTCTCTCTTTTGGCAAAAGGGGTAGAGAAGAATAAACCGATCCCTAAAATTACAAGAGTTCGAGAATAAAAAAGCCTCCATTTTAACGGAGACTTTTTTGAAATTACCTACCTTCATTGCTACGTGCAGAAATTGGAATGTTATTATTGGTTTTGGGCAGCTTTTTCAAATCTTTTTGAGTTGCAGGCCCAGCTCTGCCGGTTATATCAAATTTAAAATCGGCACTTTCTCCATAACCATCTTTAAGAGGACCAACAACATTTTTCTGTAATAATTCTTTTGTTTGATTGAGGAAATTATTAGCTGCACGGGAAACTGCATTACCAGCTTGTGCATCATTGTTATCCAAATCATCAAAATCCTGAACATCTTGCATTCCTCTTTCGCCTTGAAGATGTTTTAGAATTCCGGCTCTTACTTGCGGACGAGCTTTATCAATTTCTTTAACTAATACATTTTGCAGAATTTCCATATTATTTCCATTACGATCAAGGTAATCATAACCAATATTCTTACCGTTGGAATCTTTACCTGTTTCAACCGCTTTAAGCACCTTACCCATAGCTATGTAAGCAGCGGCTAAATCTGCTGTATTCCAGCCTCCTTTTTCCACTTTATCGTTTATGTATTTTTCTAACTGACCTTTGTAGCTGACGTTAAACATACCAAATTTAATGTCACCATGCATATGGCTTACCGCAGTTCTTACGCTTTGATTTACTCCTTTTTCACCTATACTTTCTTTATAGCGATTATAACCTTCTATATTTTCAATTACGCGCATTTTATACAAGAGTATCTCTTTGGTATCGTTATCTCCCTGACCTTGCCCCTTATCTTTAATTGCTTTTAACATGGCTTGTAAATGATCATTATTAAAACCGTCAAAACCATCATCATTTGCAGATTGTTTAAGATGAATAGGAAACAGCTGATCACCTGAAGCTTCAAACCATGCTTTGGTTTCTGCACCGCTGATTTCTCCGGTTGATACAATACTTATTTCCGTACAACCACAAGCTTTAGCTGATGCTATCACCATTTTGGCATGAGAAGCCTTAAATTCTGCTCCCGGACGTAAATACATTTGAGCTGAAGGAGGATTGGTAGGATAAACTCTGACAGCAAAATCTTTGGTATGTTTGACATGCCCGTCTTTATCTGTCTTCATATCATCAATCATGGCATTACTGTCGGCATAACCGCAAATGCAGAAACTGCCATCAGGCATCTGAATGGTTTTTAACAGGCGAGAATTATAGCCTGCTATTTTAGCCCGTTTTTTAATAGCTTTTTTAATTTCTTTTCTATTAAAACTGGCTCGATTGTTTGAGGTTGAATTGATATAATCTTTATATGTGCCGACAGCCTCGGGAGCTTGACCGCCTATTACTTCTCCGGCAGGAGAATCCATACCTTCAAATTCTTGTTCAGGGTTTTGGTTGGCAAAATTATCATATTCTTGTTTGAAGTTATCTTCAAAACTGCCTATTTCTTTACCATCGTCTTCAAAGACCTTAATATCGGCAAGGCTACTGAAGTCGTTAATATTCATGCCATTATCAGCAAAGAAACGGGCAAAAGCCTGAACTTGAGCACGAGTTAGTTTGGCATCTTTGGCAAAAACTATTGAACGACCGTCTTCAATAGTAAAGTCAAGGCCGGTACCCCTAAGATTTTTCATTACCATTAACAAACGGGGACTACCGTCTTGTCCGGTTTTTATTTGCAGACGGCTAACGTTGACATTACCGTCTTCGGCATAACCACTTTCCTGATTGCCTTCAGAAAAAGACATTAAAAATTCAAAGTTTTTTTCTAGCTTGGAATTATTTAGTTTTTTGACTTCTTGATAAGTTTTAATGAGGTTGCCAACTCTTTTGGGGCTACTTTCACTTCCAGCAAAACTATTGTCAAACTTTTCTACATATTTTGCTTCCAAATCATTAAGACGCTCTCTGGAATATCCATCATCTGCTTCACACTTTGCTCTTTCAGCGTCTATTTGAGCTTTTAGGGATTGCAGTTCTTGGTTATCTTTTTCAAAATTTTCAATTTTGGTTACAGCGGCATCATTATAATATTCCTCGCGAAAATATGATAAATCGTATTCCTGTAAGGAATTTAATTTATTTTCATCCATTTCAAAATTAAACTGATATAAATCCGCCATGGCTTTGCCCTCTTGAGAAGATATTTGTTTTATTTATTTCATTGTAGCATAAAAATAGAAAAAAACAATTGTTTTTTGTCTAAAACATGGTTAGCATTATAACAAATATTTATTGATAAAGAATTAAACCCATTTCGCAAACAAAAAAACCGCCTCAAACAAAGGCGGTTTTTTTGATCTTATTTACAACCTATTTTTTCAAAATAGATTTGCCGGCATATACAGCCATATCGCCGAGCTCTTCCTCAATACGGATAAGCTCGTTGTATTTGGCCATACGGTCTGTACGAGACATTGAACCGGTTTTAATTTGACCGCAGTTAGTAGCAACAGCTATTTGAGCAATTGTTGTATCCTCGGTTTCGCCTGAACGGTGAGACAAAACTGCGGTGTATTTGTTGCGTTGAGCCAAGTCAACAGCCTTCATGGTTTCGGTTAAGGTACCAATTTGGTTAACTTTAACCAAAATAGAGTTGGCAACGCCTTTTTCAATACCCATAGCAAGACGTTTCGGGTTGGTAACAAACAAGTCATCACCAACAAGTTGAATCTTGTCGCCGAGAGCATCTGTTAACATTTTCCAACCTTCCCAATCATCTTCAGCCATGCCGTCTTCAATTGAAAAAATCGGGAATTTAGCACAAAGACCTTTATAGAATTCAACCATTTCTTTGTTTGTATAAGATTTGCCCTCGCCTTCCATTTCATATTTGCCGTTTTTATAAAACTCAGAAGACGCGGCATCGATTGCCAAAACAACATCATCACCCGGTTTGTAACCAGCATCACTGATAGATTTTACGATGAAAGAAAGAGCTTCTTCGGCTGATTTTAAGTTAGGAGCAAAACCGCCTTCATCACCAACGTTGGTGTTATGACCGGCTGCTTTGAGGTTTTTCTTCAAAACCTGAAAGATTTCAGCACCCATGCGAATAGCCTCTTTTACTGAAGATGCAGATACAGGCATAATCATGAATTCTTGAATATCAATCGGGTTGTCAGCGTGTTTACCGCCATTAACAATATTCATCATCGGAACAGGCAAAGTGCGAGCCATGGTGCCGCCCAAATAACGATACAAGGGCAATTCAGCCTCTTCTGCCTGAGCTTTAGCGACAGCCATAGAAACTGCCAAAATAGCATTAGCGCCGAGGTTGCCTTTGTTTTCTGAACCATCAAGCTCAATCATGGCATTATCAATGGCAATTTGATCTTCTGCCTCAAGTCCGGCCAAAGCGTCATAAATTTTTTCATTAACATTTTCAACGGCTTTCAAAACACCTTTGCCGCCAAAACGAGATTTGTCACCATCACGCAATTCTACAGCTTCATGAACACCGGTTGATGCACCGGAAGGAACTGCAGCACGTCCAAAAGCACCGCTTTGCAACAAAACATCGGCTTCAACAGTGGGGGTACCGCGAGAATCCATAATCTCTCTGGCATGAATATCTATAATAGCACTCATTATTTTCTCCTATTAAAATTATAAAAAAGTGTTGCCTATAACTTCTTTCATTTTTATAATATTGTCAATCATATTTTAGGAGATGAGCAATGTTTTCAGATAAATGGCATAAACGTTTTATGGAAGTTGCAGAACTGGTTCGCACTTGGTCTAAAGACCCTTCAACAAAAGTCGGAGCCGTGGTGGTTGGGCCTGACAGGGAAATAAGATCAACCGGATATAATGGTTTGGTCAGAGGGGTTGATGATGACAGGCCGGAAAGGCTTGAACGTCCTACCAAATATGACTTTTTTGAGCATGCCGAAAGAAATGCCGTTTATAATGCCTGTTTAATCGGAGCATCATTAAAAGGGTGTGTCATATATGTGACTTCCATGCCCTGCCCTGACTGTGCAAGGGCAATTATTCAGTCGGGAATAAAAATGGTGGTTACCAGAAAACCGGAATTTCCCGAAAATGCCCCGCAAAATACTTGGAGAGATAAGGTTGGATATTCTTCCGAGATGTTTGCCGAATCGGGTGTGGAAGTTTTGTATTTGCCTGAAAAATAAAAAATCCCCTTTAAATATCAAAAGTTGTATTATATATAAATACTAAAGTATTAATTTATGCGGTTCAGCTTTAATGATATTGTTTAAAAACTCTTAAAATGAGTTTTGGGGAGGTTGTTATGAAAATTTTGATAGCAGATGATCATGCTCTTTTTCGTGACGGATTAAGCATGCACTTGGAAAAAATATATCCCAATGCTTTAATTACACAAACCGGAAATTTTTCACAAGCATTAAAGGCTGTTCAGGCCAATCCAGAAACAGATTTGATAATTATTGATTTGGATATGCCTGACATGAAATGGGAAGAAGGATTAACTCAAATTAAAGAGGCGTCAAAAAAAAGCAAAATCGTTGTTATATCAGCCTCAGAAGATAACCGCAGTATAAAAAAAGCTTTAGATATCGGCATCTGCGGATATATTCCTAAAAGATTGGAGACCAAGGTATTAACTTCTGCCATCAAGTTAATTATTGATGGAGGAAATTATTTTCCACCTTCAGTTTTAGAACAATCTTCTTCAAGTTTTGCAGATAGAAAGCGTACAAAAAGCAAGCATTTAACAAATCGCCAGGCAGAGGTTTTGTCTTATGTAGCACAAGGTCTTTCCAACAAGCAAATTGCTTATAATATGGGAGTATCTGAGGCAACGGTTAAACTACACATAAATGCATTGCTACGAACGGTGGGAGCCACCAATAGGACTCAGGCCGTGATTATTGCTCAAAAAATGGGGCTGATTTAACGGCCCCATTTTTTGTATTAAATTTTTATATTTTAAATTCCATTATATGGAATAACTCTGGCTTGTTTACCATAAAGAACCAAGCATTTTTGCCCGGGTGTCAGTAAAATATCGGTACCTTGAGTTACGGTTACCAAATTACCGTTATCAAGCTGAATAACATATTCATATCCGCTTTGTTTAGATAGAGCACCTTGAGCGGCATCTCCTGCTACACCGCCTAATACGGCTCCGCCGATAGCTCCTAAAATGTGAGCAGTATCATCTCCGCCGATTGCAGAACCGGCAACACCACCGGCGGCAGCCCCAATTAAGGTTCCGGCTCCGTTATCAGATTCCACACTTACCTGACGCACACTCAACACTGTTCCTTTTAGTGCACGGTTAACTTCTCCGGTGCCGGAAACGGAATACTCATTGGCTCCAATGTTTGATGTACAGCCACAAACGCCAAACATTAAAGGAATAGCTAAAAGCATAAGATATTTTTTCATAACACATTCTCCGCTAGATAAATATTGTTTAAAATTTAATATGTATAATATTAATTGTCAATGCTGGACATCTTAATAAAGTTGTAATATAGTTAGCAATCGTTTATGACTTTAATCTAAAAAATAAAAATGTTTTAAGGATATAAAAATGTTGAAAAGAATTAAGATTGTTGACCTCTTGGCTGCGGATAAAGCTAAAGAAGAGGTGTTGGTTAAAGGCTGGGTTAGAACTCGTCGTGATGCAAAAGATTTTTCATTTATTGAGCTTAATGATGGATCTTGTCTGAAAAATATTCAGATTATTGCCAATAACAATCTTAATAATTATGAAGACATAAAAAAGATAACTACCGGATCATCTTTAGCTGTCAAAGGAGCTTTGGTTCCATCTCAGGGAGGAAGCCAAAAATTTGAAATTGTGGCAAATGAAATTACTGTCTATGGTTTGGCTCCCGATGATTATCCTTTACAAAAGAAAAAGCATACCGATGAGTATTTACGTTCAATTGCTCATTTACGTCCAAGAACAAATAAATATGGAGCAGCTTTTCGTGTAAGATCGGAATTGTCTTTTGCTATTCATAAATTCTTTAACGAACGAGGATTTCGTTATGTTCACACCCCGATTATTACGGGTTCTGACTGTGAAGGTGCCGGAGAGATGTTTCAAGTAACCACTCTTGATATTAATAACCCGCCAAGAACCGCTGACGGAAAAGTTGATTACAGCAAAGATTTTTTTGGTAAGGAGGCTCATCTAACCGTTTCCGGACAGCTTAACGGTGAGATGTATGCCATGGGGCTTGGTGATATTTATACTTTCGGACCGACCTTTCGTGCCGAAAACTCTAACACCACTCGCCATGCTGCTGAATTTTGGATGATTGAACCGGAAATGGCTTTTGCCGATATTAATGATGATATGGACTTGGCAGAAGACATGGTCAAATTCTGTGTTAAGCATGTGATGGAAAACTGTGCCGAAGATTTGGAACTTTTTGATAAATTCGTTGAGCCTGGATTATTAAACAAGCTAAATAATATTATAGAAAACGGTTTTGCTCGCATCACTTATACCGAAGCAATTGATATTATGAAAAAATCCGGACATAAATTTGAATATGTTCCGGAATTTGGAATCGATATGCAAACCGAACACGAACGTTATTTAGCAGAAACTCATTTCAAGCGTCCGGTAATTGTTCGCGATTATCCTAAAGAAATTAAAGCCTTTTATATGAGATTAAATGATGACGGAAGAACCGTTGCCGCAATGGATGTTTTGGTTCCTGGAATAGGCGAGTTGATTGGAGGCTCACAGCGTGAAGAGCGGTATGACGTTTTGGTAAAACGCATTCATGAAATGGGCATGCATGAAGATGATTATCAATGGTATTTGGACTCAAGACGTTTTGGAACCGTACCCCATTCCGGGTTTGGACTAGGGTTTGAAAGGATGATGATGTTAATTACAGGAATCGGCAATATTCGTGATGTAATACCTTTCCCGCGTACACCAAATTCCATTAACTTTTAGGAGATTAAAATGAAACTGCATCTTGTGCTTTTAGGATTTTATCTTTTGGCAGCTTTTCCGACAAAAGCACAAGATACTGTCGATGAAAACTCAATTTTAAATGCTTTTGATGTTCCGGAACAAACATTACGAATTATTAAAGCTCCAGATGTTGTTCACAACCAAGATGTTATAAAAAATTTTCCTGCGTGCAACAATCCTGAGTTAGTAAAACAAGCACAAGAAATTTTACGTCAAAACCAAAAAGACAATATAGATACGGGAAGTATTTATCATCAGCGTAAAGTACGTTTGGCACTTAAAAACATCAATAATTTTCAGGAGATTTCTTTAAACTCTTTTCGTCCCAAAGATAATTATTTGGTGGCACAAAAAATGATTTCCATTAAAATGAATGAACATTTGAGTGATGAAGATTTAAAATTATGTGCAAGCGATAACCCTATTTTGAAGAACAGAGTTTATCTTCTTTTACACAGAGTATCTGACGGAATAAAAGTTGATATTCTTAATTATCCTCTTGATACGCCCGAAGCTAACCCTTATTTTATATATAAATAAAATAATTTAGAAAAATAGTTGCAAAAAGAGAGAAAAAGAGATATTATTTTTCTTTGCCAAAATGGTATATTTTATATTAAAGAGGTGATTTTAATATGAGCACTGGTTCAGAACTGATATTGAAGACAACATCTAACTTACCTGCAGTAATTGATGAAAAAAGTCTGGTATCATATCTTGAACGAATAAAGAAATTTCCAGTCTTAAGCGAAGAACAAGAAAAAGAATTGGTAACTGACTTACAAAAGAACGGTAATCTTCAGGCCGCTCAAATTTTGATTACATCTCATTTGCGTTTGGCAGCTAAAATAGCTTTTAGTTATCGTAGTTACGGATTGCCTTTGCTTGATATTATTTCCGAAGCAAATATAGGTTTGATGCAGGCGGTTAAAAAGTTTGATTTGAATAAAGGTGTAAGATTGGCAACTTATGCCATTTGGTGGATTAAAGCAGCTATTAACGACTATATTTTACGTTCTTGGTCTTTGGTTAAAATCGGTACCAGGGCTGCTCAAAAAAAGCTTTTTTATAATTTACAGAGAATTAAAGCTCGTTTGGGTATTCTTGAGAATAAAGAGCTTGCTCCGGATGTAGTCAAAAATATTGCATCAGAATTAATGGTTGAAGAAAAAGATGTTAAAGAGATGAACCGTCGTCTATGTGGCGGAGACGCCTCGCTAAATGTTGCTGTTTCAGATGAAGATGAAGATGAGAGAATCGACCTCTTAGTTGATAAAACGCAAAATATTGAAGAAAATTTAGCCAGACGACAAGAAGCTCATGCAAAATCAGAAATTTTGGCTACCTGTTTATTAAAGCTTGATGAAAGAGAGCAATATATCATCAAGCACAGAATGCTTACCGATACTCCGGATACTTTAGCAGATATCAGCTCTAAATTTAATATCAGCCGAGAGAGAGTACGCCAAATTGAGAAAAAAGCTTTTGAAAAGCTGCAAAGCTTGGTTTTGGTTGCCATTAAAGCACAAAAGTAGTATAATACCTTTTAAGGAGATGAAATTATGACATCCACAACGATAAAATATTTTGAGCACGATTTTTCTTTATTTAAAGAAAACGGATCTTTGTGGAGTGTTGAAGCTTTTATTAAACGTATGGATGAAAGAATTGCCAAAATCAGATCATTAAAAGAAAATACCGAAACATCTCCTTTAGTAAATTCTACACAAAAAACACACGAATAATTTTTTATGAATCTTTTCCTTGAAAATCTTATAAATGAAACAACAAATAAATTAAAGCAAAACGAGATTGAAGCAACTCGTTTTGAAATACGTTTGTTGTTAGAGTTTGCTATCGGAAAAAGTTTGTTTGACTTCAATGGTACTAAATTATCTGAAACACAACAAAAAATTTTTGATGAGGCAATTCAAAAACGGTGTCTTCATATGCCGGTTGACAAGATAATCGGTCGCAGAGGTTTTTATAAATATGATTTTATGGTTAATGAAGATGTTTTATCGCCAAGACCTGACACTGAAATTTTGCTTGAAGCGGCAATTGATTATTGTAAAAAAAACAATTATAAAAACGTGCTTGAGTTAGGTATCGGTTCGGGGTGTATTTTATTGTCACTTTTAGCCGAAATAAAAGATATAAAAGGGGTTGGTGTTGATATTTCCGAAAAGGCAATTGCCATAGCCAAAAAAAATGCCGATAATTTGAAAGTATCTTCACGTCTTGAGCTTATAAACATTGATTGGAATGATGATAGTATCATAAATCGTATAGGCAAAAAATTTGATATAATTCTATCTAATCCTCCATATATACCGAGCCAAGAAATAAAAACTTTGGATAAAGAAGTAAAAAATTTTGATCCTAAAATTGCTCTAGATGGCGGGAAAGACGGTTTAGATTGTTATCGCAGATTAGCAGAAATAATCCCCATGTTATTAAATGGTGGTGGTGTGGTTATGTTAGAGTGCGGAGAAGGACAAGCTAATGATATCTGCCATATTTTCGAAAAACACGGTTTTGTTTTGCAGCAAATTTTGCCTGATTTAAATAAAATAGAAAGATGTATAATATTAAAAAAATAATTTGCATTTTTTTTATTATTATGTAATATGAGTTTGTTTTTGGCGTGTTTATTTTTTGTTTAACGCATTTTATCTCACAAAACAAAATTTATTTAGTTTTTAATCAACAAGCTCCAATTTTTTGGAGCCAGAATTTATGGTAATGAATTTATGAAAAAAAATAACAATAAACATCGTAATAATTATAATAATCAAATATATTCTCTTAACTATCGTTTTGACAGCATAAGTTGTGCCGGAAAAATCAGCGGCACGGCCCTTGATCTGATAAAAAAATATAATGAATTAGCTAAGGAAGCACAAGGTAATGCAGATTATGTGGAGGCAGAAAATTTTCGTCAATATGCCGAACATTATCGTAAAATTGTTACCGAAATTAACGAGAGAAAAAATCAGCAGCGTGCTATAGAAGTTAAGGATACAGAACCTCAACAAAACCAAAACGAGGAAGTAGATTCCGTTCAGGAAGAAAATGCTTCTGATAATAATCAAAATGTTGAATCTGCACCAAAACGGGAATTTAAAGTAATTGAGATTAAGGATAATTCTCAGGCAGATACTTCGGTAACAGCAAAAACAACTCGTCCACGCGGTCGTCGTTCAACAAAAGCAGCTGAGGATGTTGCTGCAATGTAATATGTAAAGGATAAAGATTTTGTTCTTTTTTGTTGGCTTTTTTATTATTGCTATGGCATGTTCTGCTATTACGATTAAAACTTTAATCGGATATTGTGATTTTCACTTCATATATAAATTGATAATTGCTTTAATTATAGTATGTGGTTGGTTTTCTTTTCCTTTTATTCATTTGTTATCCAAAAACGGAGTTATTGAGGGTAAACTTTTTGATTATCTTTCTTTTACCGCATATACATTATTTGGCTTTGTGTTCATCTTGTTTTCAATGATTATTTTGCGAGATGTTATATGGTATGCAATATATGGTATGGCAAAAATTTTGGGGAGAGATGATTGGTGGCTTAATCCTAAAAATATAAGCGTATTAGGTTATGCCAATATGATTGTTGTTTTTTTGGCAGTGATTTTAAGCTCTTATGCTTTATATGAGGGGGCTAAAATTCCAAGCGTTAAGGAAGTTAACATTTATTCTCCGGTTTTAAAGCAGGATATGCGTCTAGTACAACTGAGTGATTTGCACATTACCAGAGCTACTCCGGTATCAAGAATCCAGAAAGTTGTAGAAAAAATTAATAATCTTAACCCTGATGCAATTGTTATGACCGGAGATATTATTGATGATAATATTAATAAAATAGAAGCACAACTTTCTATTTTAGGTTCTTTATCTGCTCCATACGGGATTTATTCTTCAATGGGTAATCATGAATTTTATAATAATATGAACTCATGGAGTTATAAATTTAAGCAACTAGGTTTCTACATCTTATTTAATAAGGGAATGTTTATAGGCAACAGTAATGTTTTCATTTCTGGTATTCCTGATATGCACACTGCCTATTCTCACCCCACTTTCAATATAAATATCCCTAAAGCCTTGGAAGGAAGTAATCGTGATGATTTTAGAATTCTGCTGTCACATAATCCTCAAATTGTTGACAGCATAAGTAATTTTAATTATCAGCTGATGCTGTCGGGGCATACTCACGGCGGACAGATATTTCCTTTTCATTATATTGTAAAGAAAGCTAATAAATACCTTTCCGGTGATTATAAAGTAAATGGTATTGATTTGCATGTGTCAAACGGTGCAGGGACTTGGGGTCCAAGCATGCGGCTTTTTGCCCCCTCTGAAATAACGGTTATTAATCTTTATAAAAAATAATTGCACTTGCTCTTGATTTTTTACCTCTATTCTTCCTATATTTATATAAGGAAAAGTTAAAGAGGTGGTGATTATGGATTTTGAAAAACTAACAGCAAGATCAAAAGAAATTATTCAAGATGTTATAAATCTAGCGGCATCTAACAAGAATCAATATATTACTCCTTTACATTTGTTAAAGGTTTTATTGGATGGTAAAAATGACCTGATTTTGGATTTGATTCTAAAATCTGGAGGAAGCATTACTCAACTTCGTGACAGAATGGAAACTGCTTTTGCCAAACTGCCTAAAGTTGACGGGGCTTCTGTTCAGGCCTTGATGAGTCAGGAATTTACATCCGTGATGATGGAGGCTGAAAAATTAGCTGATAAATCAGGTGATAAATTTGTTACTATTGAACGCTTATTACAAGCTTTGGCCATGACTGCCGGCACAAATGCTTATGATGTTTTAAAATCATCCGGTGTAAATGCTGTTAAGCTTAATGATGTGATTAATGAATATAGGAAAGGAAGAGTTGCTGATTCCGAAACTTCAGAAGATAATTTTGAGGCATTGAAAAAGTTTACTATTGATATTACTCAAAAAGCCAAAGAAGGAAAGCTTGATCCGGTTATCGGGCGTGAACATGAAATAAGAAGAACAATACAAGTTCTATCTCGTCGTACCAAAAACAATCCGGTTTTAATCGGTGAACCCGGTGTTGGTAAAACTGCTATTGTTGAAGGTTTGGCAATTCGTATTGTTAATAATGATGTACCGGAGAGTTTGCACAATAAAAGACTTTTGGCTCTGGACTTGGGAGCATTAATTGCCGGAGCAAAATTCCGCGGTGAGTTTGAAGAAAGGTTAAAAGCTGTTTTGAAAGATGTTGAAGCATCTGACGGCAACATTATTTTGTTTATTGATGAGATGCACACTTTGGTTGGGGCCGGAGCAAGCGAAGGTTCTATGGATGCATCTAACCTTTTGAAACCTGCTTTGGCACGTGGCGAGCTTCATTGCTTGGGAGCGACAACATTAAACGAATATAAAAAATATGTAGAAAAAGATGCTGCCCTGGCAAGACGTTTTCAAGCCGTGTATGTAGGTGAGCCTACCGTTGAAGAAACAATTTCAATTTTGCGTGGTATTAAAGAAAAATTTGAGCTGCATCATGGTGTTAAAATCTCAGATTCTGCATTGATCGCTGCGGCAACTTTATCTAATCGTTATATAAGTGATCGTTTCTTGCCGGATAAAGCTATTGACCTTATGGATGAGGCAGCCAGTTCTTTGCGTATGGCAATTGACTCCAAACCGGAAGAACTTGATGAGCTTGATCGCAGAATTATGCAGTTGAAAATTGAGCGTGAGGCTCTGAAAAAAGAAGACGATGCAAAATCAAAAGAGCGTTTGGAGCTTATAAATTATGAAATATCAGGCTTGGAAGCCAAAGCTAAAACCTTGGAAGAAAAATGGAAAGAAGAAAAACAAGGATTGGCTGATTTTACAGGTCTTAAAGACCAATTAGACAAAGCCAGAATTGAGGTTGAAATTGCCAAAAGAGAAGGACGTTTTGAACGTGCCGGCGAGTTGCAATACAGTGTTATTCCCGAATTGGAGAACAAGATTAAAGCTGCTGAAGAAAATGCCGAAAAGCATAAAAACAGTTTTTCCGAAACTGTTACCGAAGAGGCGATTGCCAATGTGGTATCAAAATGGACGGGTATTCCGGTTGATAAAATGCTGGAAGGCGAAAGAGAAAAATTGGTGCATATGGAAGACTTTTTGGCCAAGAGAGTTATCGGACAGAAAGATGCTATTGCCGCAGTATCAAATGCGGTAAGACGTTCAAGAGCCGGTATTTCAGATGCCAAACAGCCTATCGGGTCTTTTTTGTTCTTAGGCCCTACCGGTGTCGGCAAGACCGAACTCAGCAAAGCTCTGGCTGAATTTTTGTTTAATGATGAAACGGCAATGCTGCGTGTTGATATGTCTGAATATATGGAAAAGCACGCTGTTGCCCGCTTAATCGGTTCGCCTCCGGGATATGTGGGATATGAAGAAGGAGGATTTTTGACCGAGGCGGTTCGTCGTCGTCCTTATCAGGTAATTTTGTTTGATGAGGTGGAAAAAGCTCATCCAGATGTATTTAACATCTTATTACAAGTTTTGGATGACGGCCGATTGACAGACGGTAAAGGTCGGACGGTTGATTTTAAGAATACCATTATCATTATGACCTCTAATTTGGGTTCGGAGATTTTGGCTAATGCTACAGGAGCCGATGATCCGAAAAAGATCAGAGCCAAAGTAATGGATATTGTTAAAGCTTCTTTCAGGCCTGAGTTTATTAACCGTATTGATGAAATTACAATATTCCATAGATTGGATAAGAATAATATTAAAGAAATTGCCAAAATCCAAATTAACAATATTGAAAAACGGTTAGCAGATAGAAATATTCATTTGCATGTTAATGATACTGCGTTTATATGGATTGTTAACAACGGCTATGATCCGATATATGGTGCAAGACCATTAAAAAGACTGCTTAAAAACCAGATTGAAAATAAATTGGCCTTGAAGATTTTGGACGGTGAAATCGGTGATAATGATACGGCTGATATTATTGTTGCCAATGGTGCTTTGGATATTGTTAAGAGTAAAAAGAAACAGTAATGGAAAATAATTTTGAAAATTGTATGAAAGTGGCACAAAATTACGATGTGGCTACTCCCAAGGATTGTTTGGTTCTTTATAGTGTTACCGGACAGCCTACCAAAAAGAATCGGGACGATGCTTTTGCATTTGTTGCCGAACATAAAGGAGCAATGATGATTGAGCATACTCCTTGCGGTTCAAAATTGGTGGAGATGGGGCTTTCAAGCTCTAAGCCTCCGTTGGCTGATAATGAAATTGTTTTGGTTTGGCAAGCGGCCTCAAGAAGAATGATTGAACAAGCATCAGGAAATGTTACCGCTTTTGTTGATGGGGCGGTACCTGAAAGCGTGTTTAGAAAGACAGAGTTGCCATTAATCTTGCAAAACAAAAAAATAAAAACCATCAACGGTTTTGATAAAAATAAATTTGCCGCCCAATTTGGACTTTAACTTTTGAGCTATAGCTTATTTGCACAAAGGTTGGGTTTTATTGCCCAACCTTTTGGTTTAGGCTTATAATAGCCCTTTTTCTTTTTTTATGATATTTTCTTTGGTTATCGGAACACAACCAATATCTTCACGCCAGGTCAGACAATCTTGTCTGCATTCACGCTTATTTGCATCCCAAACACCATGTCCTTCACTTAAACACCAAGCTTTGCATCCATCATCAAATACCCAGCGTAACAGATTACAACTATTACAACCAGTCCGACAATAAAAGTTAGCACTTTAAAAGACTTCTGCAAATATTGGGTTGTTTTCTTTGCTAAATCTTTTTTTTGGAGCATAAATATTTTCCTATAACGTTACTATAACAGATACTTGTACATCACTATGATAATCAAACAAACAGCAGCATACATGGGTGCACCATATTTCCATTGGTGCTTGGGGTCAAAGTATGGCGAATTCTCATGTCCTTTTTTGATTAGAATATGAGAGATTATCCCATCAATGACAAAAGCCATACAAACACATATTAAGGCAGGAAGTAGTGATGCTTTAGATTTGCCAACGACATAGAGTGCAAGGTAAGCTAAATAAAAACAACCAATTGCTGTAATAAATCTCATTATCGGCATAATATTTATCTTAAACATTACCACTCCTGACTTTTCAATTATTATTTGTTATAATTATGATACTGATTTTTAATTCCGTCAACCGCATATTCTGTCGCTTGACCACTTGCCATACTAAAGGCATCTCGAATTAACGGACTGGCGGCTCGACCAAAGGCTTGGGTTGCAATCTTATTTCCTGCAAGATTGCCCACTAAACCACTCAAAGTATGTTGGGCATAATTTTGCCAATTATCCTGCCCCGAGCCAAAACCATAAATTATACCATTGGTAGCAGCATCATATTTATTTAGCTTGTTTTTAACCCCCAAAGGTGCCGTTTTTGAATATCTAAATAACTTAATCGGTGAAGCATAAGCCCCTGCCATTTGAGCAACTGTTGTTGCAGTCGGATTTTCTTGCAAACCTTGGGCTAAAACCTGACGCCGATTGTCACGCCCTTGAACATACCCTCGTTTCATTGCATCCCATACACTTTCGTTGGTCTTATTCCATTTGGGATTTAGGCTTGCTAAGCCATAACCGACAGCACTTGCTGCTCCTTCTAATTCATCGGCCCAGCCAAGGCTTAGTCCATCCAAAGCTGCGGTAGTCAGTTGTTCGGCTTTTCGCAACGTATTATCCCAAGTTGATGACTGCGAATTTGGTTGTTGAGATGAGATTGGTTGTTTATGACTTGGCTGTGGTGCTTGAGCTGTGGTTTGCGGCTTAAGAGCAGGTGTTTGTTGCACACCATACTTTTGCTGCAAATTCTTAAGCTCATCTAAGTCAATTCTGGTTTGTAACTCTTCTCTAAAACTCATGTTAGAGTAATCAGGGGTTCCAATCCCGTTATATTTGCTTTGAAGTTCTGATAAATGATTGCGTTCATCTTCTTCTAATAGTTTTCTTTTATAGGCTTCAAAGTCCATGTTTCTTCTCCTTTATTGTTAACAATAGAAACATAAGACTAAGAAATATCTTATCCTAAAATCAATCCGCCATAACGATAGACGTATCAGCTTCTTCGCGTAGAAGCTTTTTGAATTCACGGTTATTATATTGTGCCAATTGCACTAATTTATTGGTAATATTTTGTTTTATATAAGGAATTGGCATATCTTCCGATTTATATGTCAAATACCACATGGCAAAATAGTTTGCGGATAACGTTTTGCCGGCTTGATGATATTGCATAAATTTTTCATATTGTGTTTTTTGAAATATTCCCTGAAAGGAGCATATTTTTCATCTCTTAACTTTCTGGCCTTGCGGGCACAATTTTTTCTTTCACATTTACATAATGATTCAATCGAATCTTTACGCATTTCACTCCATTGCTCTCGGTTTTTATGCAAAATAATATTTATCAAATTCATTATTTGCTTTTGCAATTGTGAAAAATTTATCTCTGTCTTATGATTTTGCAAAATATTTCTCAACCAATACATATCCTGATTATCCATACTCATTGTTGAATCTAACAATAAGTCCACATCTACATTTAGGGCATTGGCAATCTTGGTTAAGTCTGTAGTTATCAATTCTATCTTTTGACATTCAATTGCTTTAAGACTTTCTTCGGAAACATTAGCTGATTTGGCTAATTCTTTGATTGTAAGCTTTTTGAGCTTCCTTAAATTTTGAACTTTGTTTCCATTGTCCAAAATCAAACATTTTGCAAACTCAAAAGACAAATTACTGTTGTTCATTATGTTAACACCTTAAACTATCTAAACAATCTATATTTAGTGATAATTTTTTATAGATGCAACCAAACGATTATATTTTTGATTTATGAGATTTATATAGCTTAAATTAAACATGGCAAAAGTTTAGATTTAATACGCTATGAAGCCATTTCAGGGTATATTATTATTGTTATTTTTAACTAACCACATTGAGTAGAAAAACACAAAAAAATTATTTTCCTAAACTAAACAATACGATGGAACAATTGATAAAAACCAATAAAATATAAAGCAATCCAAAAACTAAAGTAAAGTGAATGGTATTTAAGGAGTGGACTGGTTAATGTTATTTTTTTCTTTTGTTTAGTATTATGACCAACTTTAACGTCCTACATGTTGTCGGCCGCCAAATTCTATCATAACTTCGCCTATATGATCATAATAAACAATACAAATTATGGCTCCGACAATGCCTATAACCCAACCAAGTATTGTAAGTGGTTTACTCAGTTTAATATTCTTTTTTTTAGATAAATCTTCAAATCCGGTTTCCATAAAAAGCATTACGGCACCAATACCTATCAACCAATTATAAATTTTTAACAGTGGAGACATTTCTACCAAATACTGCATTGGAAGTGCTGTAATAGCGTTAATCCATAAGTAAGAAATTAAGAAAACACGAGCTTTCTGCCATATCTTTTGTTTTTCCTTTTGTTTCATCATGCCTCCACTATCTATTGTAATTAATCTAACTAATAATTTCATTAAAAACAAGTTCATTCATTAATATATTTTTTTAACTTTCCGGAAAGTATACGACTTAAATATTCTTGAGCAAAAGGCTCTATTGGTTTGGGTAAAATATCTGTCGTAATTTTCTGGGAATATTTATTTCCTAAAGCATTATACATAATTTCCTCCGGTATTTGCTCTGGTGTCTCAGCGGAACCTACACCATACAAAGTCGCCGAAATATAAGGATTCTTTACTCCTCCCAATACTGCTCCACCAATTTCTAAAGCTTCGTTAAGTACAGGATGTCTTTCTTTGAAATTAGTATGTCGTGTTCGAATATCATCGCGAATATGATTATATGCATGATTATATGTTGATATATTTTGACTATTAGGATAAAACGAGCCTGTTATTATTGACGCTCCAGTTTTACCTGTAAGTTCATCAAAGTTATTTCCGGATAATCCCTGAGTAAAAGCTATAACAGCTCCTTCGGTATCATCAGCAAATTTATTAGCCATTTGATTTATTTTGTTAGATGTTATATTCCAAAAAGAATTTTGTGGTTTAGGATTGGTTTGTTGAGATGAGGTTGGTTGTTTATGACTTGGCTGTGGTGCTTGAGCTGTAGTTTGCGGCTTAGGAGTTGGTGCTTGTTGCACACCGTACTTTTGCTGTAAATTATTAAGCTCATCTAGATCAATTCTGGTTTGTAACTCTTCTCTAAAACTCATGTTAGAGTAATCAGGAGTTCCAATCCCGTTATATTTACTTTGAAGTTCTGATAAATGATTGCGTTCATCTTCTTCTAATAGTTTTCTTTTATAGGTTTCAAAGTCCATGTTTCTTCTCCATTATTGTTAACAATAGAAACATAAGATTAAGAAATATCTTATCCTAAAATCAATCCGCCATAACAATAGAGGTATCAGCTTCTACACGTAGAAGCTTTTTGAACTTTTGGTTATTGTTCCAAAGCTAGCTGCACTAACTTGTTGGCAATATTTTGTTTTACATAAAATGGAGTTATACGGCGTTTCCGATGAGTACTTGAGCAGCGGCTCTGGCCTCGTCTGATATGACTTCGCCGGCTAGCATGCGGGCGATTTCTTCTTTGCGTTCATTGCCGTTTAGTTCTCGCACCGTGGTGGTGGTTGTGTTATCAACGGTGGATTTTTCAACCTTATAATGATTGCTGCCGCAAGCTGCCACTTGTGGAGAGTGGGTTACCACCAAAAC
Source organism: uncultured Alphaproteobacteria bacterium (assembly GCA_944391685.1). Lineage (GTDB taxonomy): Bacteria > Pseudomonadota > Alphaproteobacteria > RF32 > CAG-239 > CAZU01. The sequence continues at coordinate 39,878 of CALXUM010000001.1, read as the reverse complement.
CTGAACTCCTTGCCCTAAGCGAGCTAATCTCTCACCAACAGCTTGTGCCGTAGCTCCACCAATGCCGGTATCTACTTCATCAAAAATCATGGTGCAAACATTTGAGCTTTGAGCCAAATTTACTTTAAGAGCCAACATAAAGCGTGCCAACTCACCGCCTGAGGCTATTTTGCCTAACGGACCTTGCGGAGAATTGGGGTTGGTGGAAACCGTGAAATAAACATTATCAAAACCTGTCTCACCCCAGGAATTTTCCGGCAAGCGTTCTATCATGGTAATAAATTTGGCTTTTTCCATTTTAAGAGGCGGCAATTCTTTCATTATCAGGCCATCAAGTTTTTGAGCAGCGGCAATGCGGGCTTTGTTGATATTGGCAGCAGCCTCTAAATATGCCTGACGTTTTTGTTGTTCTTGTTCTCTTAAAGCGCTGATACCGCCTTCGCCCAGCTCTATGGCAGAAAGACGACGTTTGAATTCTGCCAAAGTATCTGCCAAATCATCTACGGCAACCCCGTGTTTGCGGGCCAAATCCTTTAAAGCAAAAAGGCGATTATCAATATTTTCTTGCTCAGTAGAATTGAGGTTGATGTCGGCTGATGCACTCTCAATACGCTCAAGAGCATCAGAAACCTCAATTAAAGCACGGTCAAGAGCAGCATATACTTCATCATAACGACCGTCAACATAACGATTGGCCTTGTCTATGGCTGATTGAGCATGACGCAGAGATGATGCAACATCGTTTTCTTGTGAAATTGCCGAATAAGCATAATTAAGGTTTTCAATAATTTTTTCGGCATGCATCAGTTCTTGGCGGCGGGCAGATAATTCGGCCTCCTCACCTTTTTGCGGTTTGATAGTTTCTAACTCGTTAACCCAATGGCGAAGATTGTCTTCCTCTTCTTTGGCTTTGGCAATATCGGCCTCTGCCAGGCGACGAGCCTTGCTTGCATTTTGATATTCTTCCCAGGCATTTTTTACGGCGGTTTCAAGTTGGGGATATGCTCCGAAAGCATCTAACACACCTCGATGTGTTGACTGATTTAACAGCCCCTGATTATCAAACTGGCCATGAATTTCTACCAAACAACGACCAATCTCTTTTAATAACTTGGCACTTATGGGTTGATCATTGAAAAATATTTTGCCTTTGCCATCGCGGCCTAAGGTTCGTTTGATCATAATCTCATCTGTGCAATCAAGCTCATTTTCATTTAAGATTTCCTGCAATTGGTGGTTATCGGCATCAGTATCAAAGATTGCCGTAACACTGAGTTTGTCCTCTCCTTGGCGGATTAGCGAAGTTTCGGCACGATTACCCAAAACCAAACCTAAAGAATCAAGCAAAATGGACTTTCCGGCTCCGGTTTCACCGGTTAAAACACTGAGCTGCGGCTTGAAATCAATATCAAGCTTATCAATCAAAACAACATTGCGTATGGATAAAGACCGCAGCATTGGTTTTCCTTATTTGCTGATTTGAAGAGCCCGTTTATACCACTTGCTTTGCGGGTAGTTGTGGCCCAAAACTTTCAGAGCATCTTCACTTTCTTTGTTTAAGCCCAAAATTTTATAAATTTCTACCTGGCGGTACAGAGCTTCCTCAATGTGTGAGGTGGTTTGGTAATGGTTTACTACTTCCGAAAAACGATTTAAGGCTGAGAGATAATTCTTTTGTTTGAGATAAAAACGACCAACCTCCATTTCCTGTCCGGCTAAATGATCATCAATCAAATCAATTTTTAATTTGGCGTCTTGAGCGTAGTCTGTATTGGGAAATCTTACAATAACCTGATTAAAAGCATCTAAAGCCTGGCGGCTGACACTTTGATCTTTTTGAACCTCAACAATTTGCTCATAATAGCACAAACCTTTCATATAATAAGCATAAGCTATGTCTTTGTTGCCGGGATGATATTTGATGAATCTATCCAAGCTCATAATGGCATCATCATATTTTTGATCTTTGTAATAAGCATAGGCTCCCATCAATTTGGCTTGGGTTGCCCATTTGGAATAAGGATGTTCAAGCTCAACTTTTTCAAAAGTTTCGGCAGCTCTGGACCATGAGGTATCTTCCATATAGTCATAGCCTTTATTATATAACTGTTCGGCCGAGAGTTTGTTCTCTTTGTCTTTATCCGAAGCACAAGCACTTAAAACCAACAAGCAGCTTAAAAATAATGCAATTTTTTTCATTGTTCATCCTTATATTATTTCATAATTAGAGGGAGATAGGAAAAGTTTTTTCAAAACTTCATTGTTGTGATAGTGACCGCTTTTAGAAGCTTTAAGCGTTCCTAAAATCTGATAACCTGCAGTATACATATCGCCGATGGCATCTATTACTTTATGATTTACACATTCATTAGAGATACGAAATCCTCCGGGATTTAAGATTTTATTACCATCAAGAACAACCGCATTATCCAAACTTCCACCTTTAATCAAGCCGATTGATTGTAAATAATCAACCTGATATTTTTCACAAAAAGTGCGACAAGGAGCAATTTCTTTTTCAAAAACATCGGCATTAATGCTGCCAGAAAATTCTTGATAACCGACAATTGGTGACGGAAACTCTATTTCAAAATTAACCCTAAAATCATTTGAAGGAGAAAGTTCGACATAACCTCCCTTTTCATCTTCAAATCTAATCGTTTGCAAAACTTTGATAAAATGACGCGGCATTTCTTGCTCAACTGTTTTTACTGACTGTAGAAGCCGCCAAAAAGGCAAGGCAGAACCATCCATGATCGGCATTTCTGGACTATTTACTTCTATAAGCAGATTATCAATATTCATAACCGCTAAGGCTGCCATAAGGTGTTCTATGGTCGAAACAATATTGCCTTTATCATCACCCAAACAAGTGCAGTTTCTGGTATCAACCACATTAGAATAAAGAGCTTTGATTTCAGGCTGGCCGTTCAAATCAACCCTTTTAAAAACAATACCATAATTAACCGGTGCCGGATGAAGTCTTAAAACCGATTCACAGCCTGAGTGCAGACCGATACCTTTTATTTCCGTTCCATAGGCAAGAGTGTGTTGTTTCATAAAAACGCTCCCAATAAATTTATTATAAGGCAGCCTATAAGCCGGGTTCTGTATTTTATTTTATGACAGCATAAAATAAAACGATAGCCATTCATCTGGGCCAAACATCACTGCTTGGCTCGTCGCGACCCACCTCTGAAGCGGAGGGAGAACACTCCTTAACATCCAGTTTGTATGACAAAGCCACACACTTGGAAGCCTCTAACTTGGTCTTGCATCAGGTAGGGTTTACCTTGCCATCTCTGTTACCAGAAATGCGGTGAGCTCTTACCTCGCCTTTTCAGCCTTACCGGGCATGCCCGGCGGTATATCTCTGTGGCACTTTCCCTTGGATTGCTCCAGCCAGACGTTATCTGGTACCTTGTTCTCCTGAAGCCCGGACTTTCCTCATCGAGGGCAATACCCCGACGCGGCTATCCGGCTGCCTTAGTAGCTTGAGGATAATCATTTCTGCCAACTTTTGCAAGTGCTTTATTATTTTATAAACGCAGCCAAAAAAATATCCCCAATTTTTTTATTTTTAATAACTAAGGCATAGAGCCATGTTGAGAGAATCGCCACAATTATTTGATAGAACAAACATAGAACAGTTAACAAATTACTAAAAATTCCCATTGATTCCCATGTTTTCCCATGTTATACCATAAACATAGTTACTTTTATGAGAGGGAACCAAATTGCGCAAAACATTTCTGTTTATGGATACTGTTTTGAATAAGGTAGATGCTAAGGGCCGCGTCTCCCTGCCCTCTGACTACCGTGCAATTGTTAAAGAATCTGAAAGTGAAATTGTTTGTTATCGCAGTCTTTGTGCTCCGTGTATTGAAGGATGTCTGGAAGACTTGCTGGAAAAGCTTGCCTCAGAGATGGAAGATTCGCTTGATTTCTTTTCCCAAAAACAAGATGACCTGACAAACTTAATTTTTGGTGATGCCAAACGTTATCCTTTTGATTCCACCGGAAGAATCATGTTGTCGGAAAAGCTGCTCAAGCATGCACAAATTACCGACAGTGCCGTTTTTGTTGGCAAAGGACGTAAATTTCAGATTTGGAACCCTGAAAACTGGGAAAAAGAAGAGCAAAGGATTCGGACCGAAGTTTTGAAAAACAGACCATCATTAAAAGGAGCCGGGAATGAATCCTAATTATCAAAAACATTTTCCGGTAATGTTAAATGAGGTTCTGCAATATCTTGATCCTCAAGCTGGTGAAACTTATGTAGATGCAACTTTCGGCAACGGCGGATACAGCGAAGCTATTTTGCAAAAAACAAATTGTAAGGTTATTGCTATTGATCGTGACCCTAATGTTGTTGAACGTGCCAATGAACTAAAAAAGCTGTTTGGAAAGCGTTTTGAATTCAGAGCCGGTAAATTCGGTGATTTTGCAGATTTAATTAAAGAAGAAATAGACGGTGCGGTTTTTGATATCGGCGTATCTTCAATGCAATTAGATGAGGCCGAGAGAGGATTCTCTTTTGCCAAAGATGCTCTCTTAGATATGAGGATGTCACAAAGCGGAACTTCTGCCGCCGATCTTGTAAACTCCCTCAAAGAAGAAGAATTAGCTGACATTATTTATAACTTCGGCGAAGAACGCAAATCACGCCAAATTGCCAAAAAAATTGTTGAATATCGCAAAACCAAAAATATTTCCACCACCAAAGAATTAGCCGAAATAATTTATGATGTTTTGGGAACTCCCAACCATAATGGAATTAACCCTGCGACCAGAACTTTCCAAGCCTTGCGTATTGCCGTTAATGATGAACTTGGCGAGTTGCAAAAAGGCTTAAAAAGTGCTGCCAAAGCCTTAAAAACCGGCGGAAGACTGGTGGTGGTTGATTTCCATTCTTTGGAAGACAGAATCGTTAAAACTTTTTTCAAAGAAAACAGCGGAAAAAATATTCATGTTTCCCGCTATGCAAAACAACAGCCGCAAGAAAATAATTCAATATTTTCTTCCTGCTCAAAAGCTATTATGCCCTCTCAGGAAGAGTGCAACATTAACCCTCGTTCGCGTTCGGCAAAGCTTAGATATGCCGTCAAAAACATCTCTAGAAGGAGTATGGAAAATGAATAGTACAAAATTTGCCACTATTGCTTTATGGATTGCACTGCCATGCCTTATCGGTTTCAGCTCCCTGATCATGAAAAACAAAGTTCAAGAGCTGGAAAAAGAGCTAAGTACCATAAATCGCAATATTCAAGATGATATTAAAACCATTCATGTATTAAAGGCCGAATGGTCTCATTTGAACAATCCGTCACGTTTGCGTAATCTGGTGGCAAAACATATTTCTATGAATCCGCTTCAGGCTGAACAAATTATTAACTATTCTGCGTTACCATTTAATTATGAAAACGGCGAATCGAGAAAGATGGCCGCCAGAAAAAATATTGCAACCTATGCCGAGCAAAATAAAGGTTTGAAAAAACTTACAAAAGCTCAGCGTTAAAAACTTTTAGAATACGGGCAGAAGCGGATTATGTGGGAGAAGTATTTTTCCAAAAAAGGAAAAGAAAATTTTTATCTTCCGGGTGAAGAAATAAAACTTGACAAGAGTACAACTTTTAAAAGTTTTTCTTGCGAAAAAGACCCCCTCTCAATTTGTAAAAACAGAGTTTGGGCAGGAATGGTTGCCTTTGCATCGGTTTATTTGGTAATTGCCCTACGTTTGTTTGATTTGTGTGTTATTCCAAACTTAAGTGAAGAAGATGAAAGCAGCCAGAAATCTTTTGCCGCAAGTCCTATTCGTCGTGCCGATATTATTGACAGAAACGGTACCATTCTAGCAACATCTTTGCCAACTGTTAATCTGTATGCCAATCCACGAAAAGTACTAAACCCGGAAAAAGCAGCTCGTAAACTCGTAAAAGTTTTGCCGGAACTCGATTTTGATGATACCGTTAAAAAGTTGCGTCGCAAAGGTACCTTTGTTTATCTGAAACGCAACCTAACCCCTGCCCAACAATATCAAATAAATTACCTAGGTATTCCAGGACTTGAGTTTGAAGACGGAGAAAAACGCGTATATCCTCATAAAAACCTTTTTGCCCACATTATAGGCACTACAAACATTGATAATGAGGGAATCTCCGGTATAGAAAAAGCCATGAACGAGCGTTTAACACAATCTGATATTCCTTTGATGCTCTCCATTGACACCGGAATTCAGGATACCATTCGTGAAATTCTTAAAGAAGGAATGGAAAAATTCCATGCCGAGGGAGCCACAGCCGTTTTAATGGATGTTAACAGCGGTGAAATCATTGCAATGGTTTCTTTGCCAGATTTTGATCCCAACATAAACCGCGTAAAAAATCAAAAAGCCTTATTTAATATGGCGACCAAAGGAGTTTATGAGCCGGGTTCGGTTTTGAAAATTTTTAATACCGCAATGTCGCTTGAAAGCGGTAAAGTTAAAGTTTCTGACAGTTTTGATGCAACTCAACCTTTGAAACTTAAATATAACGTAATTAAAGATTATCGTGGTGAAAATCGTTGGCTATCGGTGCCTGAAATTTTGGTTTATTCTTCCAATATCGGGTCAGCCAGGATGGCTCTTAAAGTCGGTGGCAACGAACAACGTAACTTCCTTGAAAAAATAGGCTTTTTTGAAGAATTAGATATTGAAGTGGCAGAAAAAGGGCAACCCATTATTCCTAAGCGTTGGAGCGAAAGCACAATTGCAACAGTTGCTTTTGGTTATGGGGTTGCGGTTTCTCCGTTGCATGTAATCAGCGGATATGCTGCCGTGGTTAACGGCGGAATTTATCACAGTCCATCCTTGATAAAAGACAGCCCAAAGACCAAAGAAGGACATCGGATTATTTCTTATAATACATCTAAAGCAATGCGTAAATTAATGCGTTTGGTTGTAACTGACGGATCAGGCAAGCGTGCCAATGTTAAAGGGTACGAAGTCGGCGGAAAGACAGGAACTGCCAATAAACTCTCAGAACGTGGCAAATATGTTGATAAAAAAGTGCGTACAACCTTTGTTTCGGCTTTTCCGATATCTGACCCCAAATATAGCTTAATCGTTATGCTTGATGAGCCAAAGGCTCTTAAAGAAACTTGGGGATTTGTTACCTCCGGCTGGAATACCGTGCCGACAGCATCTAAAATTATTACCGCTATTGCTCCTCAGCTCAACCTACCCGCCAACCCCGAACTTGACGAATTGCGTCGCAATCGTATTATTGAAGCCTCCTACTAACACCGAAGCTGGTGAGGCCGGGCAAGCGCCCGGAGGCGTAAAGGCTCAACTCACAAAGTTCGTTTCGCTAGAACAGTCTTAGAATCGATTGGGCGGCCTGGGAGGCGAGCGAGAGGGAATTGGTTGCCAGCTGTTGTCTGGTTTGCAAAGCCAGCATATTGGCGCTCTCTTCGTTCATATCCGCTAAGGTTAATTTATCTGCCCCTTCTTCCAATACATTTATCAAGTTCTCGGTAAAATCTTGACGAGATAAAACAATGTTATAATAACTTCCCAACTCTGATGACATGGAGCGGATTTGATTCATGGCATTGGTTAATTCTTCAATTGATTTTTCCACATCTGCTTTAGAATTCCACTCTAAGGTGGTTAACCCGAGTGCGGCTGATGAGGCATCTTTTCCCAAAACGTCAAGCCATGCCGTCCTACCCTCATTAAAGGTTACTTTCAAATCTTGTTCTTGCAGCAAATTTACTCCCTTATATCCAGCATCTTTAATTAATGAATCATACTGGCTGAGAATTGTCTGGTATTGAGAAGCGTCATAAGTTTTATCGGTTGTGTCGGCCAGGGCGGCTGCCTCGCCGGCGCTTTCCGCCACGGCTTCCTGAAAGGCGGCTAGGAACTGGTTGTTGTCATAGTTATCTATACCGGTGACATCCTCATTATATTTGGCGCTGGTGGTGTGTTGAGTATGGCTAGAACTGCTGTTATACGGATCGTCGGGATTGAAGTTGCCGACCGTATTACTAGAACTAAATCTTAAATCTTTGAGGTTGACGATTTTAGCGGATTTGCCGTCCTCCGAGACCCAGGTGACAATTCCGACCGCAGTTTTGCTGCCGTCATAATCATCGGCTGAACCATAGCTTAAATCCGAGTACATCACGTCGCCGATTTGCGGTGCCGAAGCAACATCTTTCGGATTAAATTTATTTTCTAAAAGCTGGAAACACCTGACGTAGTTGTAGCCGCGCTTAAAGGTGCTATCCCGGGCTCCACTATTCATATTGAGCGACCATGAGTCGTTACTGTTATACTCAGAAGAAGACCAATAATATCCATTCGCTAAAGCTGCACAATCAACTCCTAAACCTTTTAAGGTTGTGAGCGCGTCATTTATGGCTGTTTTGTTTTCACCGTTTGCTCCTGTTGTGCCGCTTCCGCCAGTCATATTTGCCGCATCAATGCCGTACATTTCCATCAACTCGCCGATGGCGGGAAGATACCAGGTGCCCTGACCGAAGTTAGCATCATTTTTAGAGGTGCCAGGGGCATAAAACTGATTAGCCGCCGTCGCCGCCAGAGCATCAGCGCCGATTTGGTCTATCATCGCCTGCGTGTTCGCTTCACCGTCAAAGAGGCTGGTGTCGCGAATGGCCGCGTCATCGCTAATGCCGCTCGGCTGCGGAATGTATATCGGATCGTCCGGCGTTGCACCGGCTACGCCGCCGCTTTCCAGCGCCTGTGTAGCGACAGCAGAGGCTTGTTCGAGAAAATCCGCCGCCGTTTCCAAGGACGTGGTCGCCGCCTTGATTGTCGATACCGCCTGTCCCATACTGTCAAGCAAAGCACCCAAGTCGCTGGCACGATTGCTTAAGCTGCGGGCGGTGTAATAAGAGGAAGGATTATCGATTGCCGAATTGACCTTTTTACCGGTGGACAATCTGTTCTGAGTAGAATCAACCTGTCTGCTGATATTCTGCAGGCTCAGTAAATTGCTCCTCATGCTTGCAGTCAGGCTTACTTTATCCATGATTATCCCTTTTGTTAACTTTGTTTTAGAATATATGATCTACCGAACAAAGAACAACAAACAGGAAAAACTTTTCCACAGAAAAATCTCGGCAAGCCGTTGATACATAAAGGATTACAAGGGGTAGAAAAAAGCCCCTCACCAGAGGGGCCTTTAAAAGTTTTATTTCTTAGCGGCTGCTTTCTTAGCCGGAGCTTTCTTAGCGGCTGCCTTCTTAGCCGGAGCCTTCTTAGCGGCTGCCTTCTTAGCCGGAGCCTTCTTGGCGGCTACCTTCTTAGCCGGAGCTTTCTTGGTAGGAGCTTTCTTAGCGACTGCCTTCTTAGCCGGAGCTTTCTTGGCTTTTTTAACTTTAGCAGGCTTTTCAGGCTTTGGTTGAGCAGCTAACAGGGCTTTTTCTATATCTTGTTCTGAACATAAACCGATTGTAACCGCATTTTTAGGACGAATATTGGCAATATCTTTATGTGTTCCGTTACGAATAGCCTCAATTGTAGGTTTGGTAGTACCTATTAGTTTGCAAATTTGGCTATCCTTTAGTTCAGGATAATTCTTAATCAACCAAGCAATGGCATTAGGCTTATCCTGACGCTGAGATGGTGAAAGAACTTTTTTAGCTTTAAGATTACGGGCTTTAACATTACGTTCCATTACATTCATTTGCAAATTAGCTTTATTATCAGCTTCACAACGGCGAATTTCTTCCATTGTCAACTGGCCGTTATCAATGGGAGAAAGTCCTCGAATATTACCAGAAACATCGCCATCGGCAATGGCCTGAATTTCAAGTTCGTGAAGCTCACAAAAAACAGAAATCTGACGGAAAGTTAAAGTAGTGTTCTCAACCAACCATACTGCCGTTGCACGCGGCATGAGAGGTGCTGTCATATTATATATCCTTTCTTAATCATATAAAAAGAAAAACTACCCTTAGGATAGTTTTTCTTTGCATAATATACAAGAGTTTTTTATATGAGGAGAACAAATTAAAACAATTTATTATTTTTATTATAAATATCTGCCATGTTTAAATATCCGATTTCAAGCATTTGAGCCGTGGCTTGATAACGAGTAGCTTGAATTTCTAAAGCATTGACGCTTGAAAGTAAGCCATTATTACTGGTCGAAGGAATTTTACTGGTGGTTTTATTCTTGGTATCGCTAGATGCTGCCTCTGTTGCAATATAATCATGCTTAAAAGTATCACCCATTCTGATTTGGAGTGCATAAGGAATTTCTTCAGTACTACTTATTTCATCTGAACGACTAACTTTAATATAATATTCACCTTGTGAAGCCATATACTCACCAGAGAGCATTTGCTCTAGATCATCTCTGGTTTTAGTTCCTTTTTCAGCTGAACTATCACCTATTAAAACTTGTTTCCCTTGTTTATTGATGGTATAAACTTCTATTTTCATACCTGGAGCAGTTAAATCAAGTGAATTTTGATTTTCAAGTTCTTTTTGTTTTTCTTCCTGCTCTTTAGCATACCCCTCAGGATCTGTTTGTTTTTTTAGTTCATTCAAATAGGTTTCATATTTTGATAAATCTAAAACTTTTTCATCACTGCCACTTGCGTTTCTTAAGGAAATAGCTAATTTTCCACGTTGACTGACAACCGTAGTTTTATAAATATCAACACTATCATAGCCAGAAAGCTGACCAATGGCAGTAAGGCGAGAATAGTTCAAGCGTGTTTGTCCTAAATCTCGTGCATTGGCAAGGCTTTCATCAATATCATTGACGTCGGTAACCGTTTTTTCCCAAGCTTTAGCTGTGGTTTCTCCTATACTTGAGCTTTTAAGGCTATCTATACTGGACATGATTTCCTCCCTTTTCACACTTTATAAGTATATCATATCCTTTGGATTAAAACAACCTTTTTTATAAAATAATCAATCAATTAGTTTATAAAGTTCTTCCGAACTTTCCATATGCGGAAAGCTCTTTTCTCCTAAAAAATCAAGCTTATAATCTTTTTCTGCCAAATAATCGGCTATTTTTTTGGTTACAACTATTTCATTGTTATAGATATGTTCAAACATATCAGATAAAAAATTACTCAAATTAGGCATGCTTTTAGAATCATATGAAGTTATGGCACAACAATTACGTAACATTAGGTTTTCATTGTTGGTCTCTTCTTGATATGTCGAGATATCTTTCAAACACTCCAGAGCAAATTTTACAGCATTGTTTAGCTTGCGAAATCTGACACTGGTTATGCCGTCTGCTTCTATTGTATCCTCTCCCTGATATTTATTTAATAGGTTAAATATAATGTTACGAATATCTCCACTGGTTTTGGATGCAACTTCTTCTTTATTGGGAACGGAAGTATCCATAAATTTTAAATCACTTTTTATACTGACTAAAGAAGAGTGAATTATATCTTCTGAAGGAATAGGCTCTTCTGTCTCTCTTTCTTCTTCAATTTCGTCAGGATTGCTATTTTGTTTTTCCCATTTGTTAAAAGTAATATTAAGTAGGCTAACAGGCATAGGACGACCTTCTATAATATGAGCCATTAAATAAGCTCCTACTCCGGTCAAAAATATGGCGATTTTATTATCTTTATAAGTTCTTTTAGCTTCATAAAATGCCTCTAAATCAGCTTTGTCACCATCAATAATTTTAAATGAATCATATAAAATTGAATTTGCCTCAGAAATACTCAACCCACTGTAGCGAGCTAACTCTAAGCAACCTCCATAAACTAACAATTTTATACCTAAACGGGAATAACTGTTTTGTAAGGTGGTTTGTGATTGAATATTTGATAACAACTCGCTTAAAAATGAAATTACATATTGCTTGTATTCAAGCGGGGCTTCCGGATATGCCGGTGTCATTATTGGTTCTACATTATCATTTAGATTATAAAATCTGACTAAATCTTCGGCTTTGTCATAAAATTTTTTCTCTTCTACCGCTTTGGTTATATTGCGATTTCCCATAAATACATACCATGGGACACTTTTTAATAAAAGCGGTATTGACATTGCCAGAAAAACAACAAAGAAGACCCCAAATAATACCGAACGACTGTTTTCTTCTTGAACAAAAATTTCTAACAGAGGGAAAAGTAAGCTGACAAATAAATTAGCAAAAACTAAACTTATAACAATTAGTGAGACAAGTTTAATAATAGCACCAATAACAGTATTTTGAGTTTTTATGGATTCGGTTATATGAATCTTATCATTTCCATCATAATCCTCTCCACTCAAAAACTTACTATTACTTTTTTTGTTTTGTTTGCGTTTTTTATTTAAATTACTTACATATTCAACACTTTCTTGATATGAATTATCCTGTACATCAAATATTTCTTTGATGATTTTTACTTTTTTCTTTTCTTCTTCATATTCTTTGGCCAGATTGAAGGCTTCCTGCCTTTGATCCGAAGAAAATCTGTCCTCTAATTGCCAACCACTGCCGGTATCTGTATAAACTTCATAATGTGTAATCTTTATCATCTAAACAAGACCTTGTTTATCTATAAAAAAACCTACGCTAGAATAGCATATCAAGCGTAGGTTAATAAATAGTAAGTTATTACTTATAAAAACTAGTTTTCGGTCTTAATACCAAAAGCACCAAATTTATTTTTAAACTTAGATAATTGTCCACCAGTATCTACCAAACGACGAACACCTGTCCATACCGGATGAGATTTGGGATCTACTTCCAAATTAATAACATCACCGGCTTTACCTAAGGTAGAGCGGACTTTTAATTTCTCTCCGTCTGTCATTACATAAGTAATTTCATGATAGTCGGGATGAATTCCTTTTTTCATTTCTAAACTCCTGAAAACTTTCATTAACGCATAATTTTTATGCTCTTATACATTAGTCATTTTAATAACGCAAGCATTATTTAAATATTTTTTTAATTTTTATTGTAATTCTTCTATTTCTACCGTATTGGCTTTATCTGAAGAAGAATCGACATTTAATACCTTTATGCTAAAGTTCTTATGACCTTTTTGCATCAAATAACTACGAACCTCCAAAGCTCGGTTTAAGCTTAAACGTTTTTTCTTAAAAGAATCAACCCCATCATCAAGATTGTAAGAATAAATGGCTATTTTGTTTTGTGAAATATCCTTAAATGATGCAATAACCTTGTCCACTTGAGCTTTTTGAGCATCGGTTAATTCAACTGCCTCACCACTAAAAGTTATGCTTTCTAATACCGGTTCATTATTATCGCTGCCACCATCAACCAACAATTCATTTTCATTAGAGGCAGGCATGTTTTCACTTTGAGTAACCGGTGTTACCGGAGCCGGAGCTATAATATCTGCTTTAGCTTGTACATCATTAACTTTTTCTGCTGGTTGAGAAGCTTGAGCATCTGATGTAATCGGTTGTTGTGCTTTTGCCTGTGGAGAAACCGGTTCAACATCTACGACGACGACTTGTTCCGTACTTTCAACGTAAGGAATTGGTTGATGTTGCTCAACAGCCGGAGTTTTTACTTCTACCGGAGCAGGAATTTCAACTTTTTCTTTAACCTCAACTTTGACTATTGGTTCTTCTTTTTTAGATGTTGTTTTTTTTACAACCTTTTTGGGAGCCTGTTTATATTTAGGTTGCGGAGGCAAAACCGGAAACAACGGCTCTGAGGGAGAATATGTTTGTACGGAAGAATCTAGGCTGTCTAATACTGATAAATCGACATAAACATCTTGTGCCGATACACTGGAAATGTAACCGAGCATAACTGCCGACAAACAACAAAACAACATTTTCTGACGCATTATCTTTCTCCCTTTAACTCATAAAAATTATTTATTAAGCAGTTTATGTAACTTTGGAGCAATTTGTTGATTGCCAGCAATCACATTACCACTTAACAAAACAGATGGTATATCGGCTGTGCGAATGTCTTTTTGGTGGAGTTCATATACCAAACCACCGGCTTCTTTAACTAACAGAATGCCTGCAGCAATTGAAGCTGATGTTTTGTCCTGAGAGACAAGAGCATCTTCTTTTCCTGAAGCAACTGCCGCTAAATCTAAGGCAACACAGCCAGAAACCCTTAATCCCGCCACATGCGTTTGTAAAGCACTGTCATCTGAGCCTATTAAACAATCTGATAATTCTTTGCGAGCAGAAACACGCAATCGTTCATGATTGCGAAAACCTTCTTTGAATGCTCCCTGACCTTTTTCAGCAAAATAAAGCTCGGTAGTAGCCGGATTATAAACGACTGCCGATGTTATTACATTCTTCTCAATTGTGGCTATTGAAACCGCAAAAGACGGTATGCCGTGCATAAAATTCAACATTCCGTCAAACGGCGAAACCAAAAAATGAGGTGCGGAAACATCTTCATCACCTTCAAAAACGACGGCATAATCCGGACGAATCTTCTGAAGTTCGGCTCTTAGAGCTTTTTTCAAATTTTCTAAAGCTGCCGACGTAAACTCTTTATGACCGCGAACTGATGATTGCAACTTTTCTATTTCACCAAAATCACGGCTGAGTGCCGAAGTAGCTTTTTTAACGGCGGTGATTATATTATTTAAGCTTACGGAAATATAAGACATTATTTGGCTCTTTCAACATAAGAGGCATCTGCCGTGGAAACAACAATTTTATCTCCGGTACCAACAAACGGAGGAACAGTGGTACGAACACCATTATCCAAAATTGCCGGCTTATATGACGAAGAAACAGTTTGTCCTTTAATAACCGGTTCTGTTTCAACAACTTCACAAATAACCTGTAACGGCAACTCAACACTAACCGGTTTACCATCAATAAAGTCAATATGAACTTCCATGCCGTCTGTTAAAAACGGACGACTGTCACCTAATATATCTGACGGCATAACAAATTGTTCAAAAGTTTCATTTTCCATAAATGTTAAACCTGTTGCATCTTCATACAAAAACTGGGCGTCTTTAACCTCAACCATCAGTTTTTCAATCGTATCTTCACTTCTGAAACGCTCGTTGGTTTTGGTTCCTTCTTCAACCGATTTCATTTCAACCTGCATAAAAGCACCGCCTTTACCGGGTTTAATATGAACAGCTTTCAAAACTGTCCAGGCTTTTCCTTTAAATTCAATTACCCAACCCGGTCTGATTGCAACTGCTTGTTGTTTCATTTATTTTTCTCCTTATAATTTTTTTATCTTTTATTATAGGCAAACTAATATAAACTTTGTTTTTTAGCAACCAAAATCTTTATAATCTTGCGAATTTATTATTAGAAAATCACAATCCGTCTCTGAAACCTGCTGCATGCCAGAACTTAAATCCAAGGCCGATTGAATTAAAAAAAGCTCGTTATACCATTTTATGACATCAATGGCTTTTTCTTTTTCCGATGCTAAAAAACGAAAAGCTACAAACTCAGGCTCGGCCTCAGATGCTAACATTGCTTCATGACGGCGAGCCGGAATAATGACCCCTAATGCTTTGTTTTGCCCTAATTGTGAGCGAATCTTGTTAATTTGAGCTTTTATCGGTTGTGAAGTTGAGATTTCGACCAAAACTCCATCAAAATCCGAATCCTTGCATAAAGACACAGCCTTACCACCGCTTAACAAAACCATCTTACCCTTAGCTGCAATTTTTCTTATAAATTCCAGAGGTAAGTCGCTTTCTGCCACATAGCAACAGATATTTTCATCATCATAAATTTTATCAGAGGTATGATTTATTTTTAGGATTATCTTTGGCATAATTTTATTTTCGCTATTGTAAAAGTTTAATACTTGTTTATGATGCATTGAATATAAGCGAATATTTTATATTAAGAAAGAGAAATCTGCAATGGACGGCAAAAATTTTGATTTTGCAAATACGACTCAAGCTTTAGCTGAGCTTAGCTCTTGTTTGGCTAAACTTAATGCAAATATTGAAAATAAGAAAAACGAATTGCAAGAACAACGAAAACAGAATTTATCTTTGATAACAGAGCGTGAAGAACAATTGGAAATATTGAAAAATTCTTCTCGTGATGTGATACAGAATATTGATAACATTATAAACAGATTAGATAACGTATTACAAGAAAATGGCTCAAGTAACAATAACAATTAATTCTCGTGAATATGCGGTTGCCTGTGAAGATGGACAGGAGCTCAGAATCATTCAACTGGCTTCCTTATTAGATGAAAAAGCCAAGTTGATTACCGGTGGAAGTACCCAGGTAAATGAAAACATGCTTTTAGCTATGGTTGGATTATTATTAGCTGACGAACTAACGGAATCCAAAAAGAATCCTGCTACGAAATCCACATCATTAGATGAAGATAGCATGCAAAGAATCCGTAAACTAGACGACAACTTAGCTGAACAGATAAATTCTTTGACTAAAAAGTTGAATTTGCTTGCATCTGAAATAAATTTGTTGTAGGCTTTAAGCATAAAGAGAAACTGCGTAGCTTGTATTTCCGCAGATCTTCCGAGCCAACATTATTATTTAGGGAATTGTCACTGAATAAATCGTGGTTTATTTATTACAATGCCCACCTGATCATAAGCGGTTCGATAAGAATGTATCCATACGGCTAAACGGTTTCTTTACTTTAAGACTATAAACCCCGTTGACTACAATGGGGTTTTTTTGTATGTATACTAAAAAACATTTTACGAGAGGAATAATTTTGAAAATAGTATATTGTGGAGATGTTGTAGCCAGACCAGGGCGAGAAGCCATACTTAACAATATTTCTAAACTAAAAGAAATTTACGATTATGATGTGTTAATTGTTAATGTTGATAACGCAGCTCATGGTTTTGGCGTTACGCCAGGAATTTGTCGCGATTTTTTTGAAAAAGGAGTTACGGCAATTGTCAGCGGTGACCATGTGTGGAATCAACGAGAAATTGTTCCTTTTTTGGATGAATGTAAACAAATTGCCCGTCCGCTTAATCATCCGGAAAATCTTCCCGGTCGTGGTTTTTGTGAAATTGAATTGGCTAACGGCAAAAAAATTCTGATTGTAGAAGTAGTGGGAAGATTGTTTATGGAAGCGGTTGATTGTCCGGTGCAGGCTATTGATAAGTTGCTGAAAAATTATACTTTAGGGAAAAATATAAACGCAATTTTTGTTGATTTTCATGCCGAAGCAACTTCAGAAAAAATTGCTTTCGGACATTATTTGGACGGAAGGGTTTCTGCCGTTATAGGATCGCATACTCATGTACCAACCGCTGATGCGACCATTTTACCTAACGGAACGGCTTATTTGACCGATGCCGGAATGTGCGGAGATTACAGCGGAGTTATCGGCTTTGACAAGGAAGTCCCAATTGATAGATTGTGTCGAAAATTCGGCGGAGGAAGGTTAACTCCTTGCAACGGAAAGGGAACTTTGTTCGGGGTATTTATAGAAACTGACGACGTATCCGGCAAAGCCTTAAAAATAGAGCAAATAAAACTCTAATCAACCGAGTAAACTTTGCTGAAATCAGGCACCGGTTTGCCAATCCCTTTTTGTAATTTTTCCAGCCTGATAAAGCCCATCTCACCATTGTCTATCATTACTCTGGCCCAAACATTATCCGGAGAATAGCCGGTAAGGCGAACGGTGGTTTGAGCAGGAATTTTCTTCATAACATCAAAATCATCTGACGGACCATGCATCAAAACATCATCCGTTTTAACATGGTATAGCTTGCTTATATCACTACTATCAACCGGAATATTTAATATTTTACCGACAACAACATCATCTACACTGCTGCCGCGGCCGGCAAATTCAACTTCTTGATAATAATTGATTTCTTCTTTGGAATTTAGCCATGCCCAAAGTTCGGCATCAGTAATATAACGACTTGAAAAAGACAAACATACGGCAGCAATCAAAATAAACGGTACAATAAGCTGAATCAACTTCAGCGGTAAAACAGTCCATGCCTTAGGACGAGAAACTTTGGTGTTTTGAAAAGCGATGAATTTTTCCAAAACTCGTTTGGCTTGATTGTCGGAATAAGATAAAGCTATAATTGCCGAAGAGGCTGCTAACTGCTTATTTTCCTGCAAAAAATAAGCAACCGCATTATGAACCAAAACTCTGAAACTCTCTTTTGAAGAAACCGGATATTTAAAATTACTGATAATAGCTTTGATGTTTTTAATAAAAGCTTTGGGGTGCCACCAACCCAAAAGCCAATTAGCACCGGCGTTTAATCCTAATTCTTTAAGTGCATTACCGCGACTGCAAACTTTTCCTGTTTCATTAACATAATATTTAAATAAAAATCCTCTAACTTTTAATAACGGTAAAAAGCGAATATTGATGTCTTGAGGAGTGTCTTCATAAGGTTTGATATTTTCAATATCAGGATAATTATTTACCCCGTAAACCAGTGATAACATATCATAAACAAAACGTTTTTTTTCATCTTTTAAGATATCATAAGCATTGGATATTTTTTGAAAATTTTGCAGAGCCTCTTCTGAAGTATTATGATCAGGGTGCCATTGTTTGGCCAAATCACGATAATGACGGCGAAGTTCATTCTCATTGGTTGTTTGATCTGCTTGTAAAATTTTATAATAGCCTAAAGCGTCAAAACCACTCATATGTAGACTCCTTCTTTCATGGGCTCTGGTTGATCAACATCTACTTTAACAAAGCTCTCACGGAGGTTTATTTTGATGTTGCCGACATAATCTACATCATAAAGCGATTTTTTAAACAAATTGATAATATGCGAACAAAAATCATCACTTTGCAGTTTTGATGTGCGAATAACCAAATCAAACCTTCTCTCCTTAGCCAAAGAAAAACCGTCAAATTGGAATTGCCCAAGCTTGGAAAAATCGGTATCGACCAAGAATCTAACTCCGCTTTTAGACTTGCTGTCTTTCTCTTTTGATTCGGGAGCATCTTTCTTTATTGCTATTTTTATCGGAATTATCTGGCTACCGTCAAAAAAAGGAATTTCTACCATACGCCAAACCTGACCTTCGCGTAGCGAGAGGGAAACATAGTTATCAAGTCGGGATAAAATTTCGGCACCGACTGTTCCCTGCGTTTGCAAAAGTGATGATACCTCTTTACCCAACCAAACAGAACTATCTTGCTCTTGAGCTGCTTTGAAAAAAGAATGCATGTTGGAAAGCATATTTTTATTAAAAGAAGGAAGGTGCTGTAAAACTTGATTGGTGATTTCGGCTCCGTTGGGAACTTGTTTTAATGGTTCAAAAATTTTTAACAGATTAATCACGCTTGTTTCATTATTTTTAACAGCCTGACTAAAGTGTGAGAAATCAAACCGCGGAAATATTTTTTCCAGACCGGCATTTTTGATTATATCTTCCAAATTTTGCAAAAGGTTTATCGGAGCTTTTGTTTCAGATCGGACTGAAGATAAAACCTCTTTAATCTCCAACAGGAGTTTGGTTTGCTCCGGCATTTTCAAAGCAGTGTCAGCCAGCAAAGTTCCAAAAGGAGAATCTAAAACGGCAACCATTGCCGAAGGACGAGAAACTACCGTTGCTGCAAATTCTTTACCGTTTAGGGCTGAAATATCTTGCTGTATATTGTTGATTATTTTTTCATTTAGCGATAAATCGGGACTGCTTTTTACAAGCTGTTGTATTGAGTTTTGCAACGGCTCTAAAATATTATTTGCCGATTGTGGAATTTTATCTATCCCGGTAGCAATAACATTTATTTCGGTTGCGGGAAGTTTGCTTAATATTTGTTCTCTTATCTGCGAAGGGATATTCATTTTCTGCATGATATTATCAACCATAGTATTTATTTTTATCGGTTGGAGTGAAACACCTAGCAAAGAATTTGACGGCTTGGCAACAATATTTTCTTTTCCGCTTAAATTTTCAAGCGGTTGATTTTGAGGACGCAAAATAAAATTTTCGGCTTTTTGACCGTTAATACTTAACAGCTGCAGATTTCCGTTAGATACATTTTTCAAAGCAACCTGATAATTGGTACCGGCTTCAAGTTTTAACGGTTGTTCGATTTTTATATCAAGAGGAATTTTTTGACCGTTAATATCAACCGTGGTTTGAATTAAGCCGTCTTCATTGGAATTAACCAACAAGTTAAGCAAAACAGATTCCGTTGGTTTTAAGACAACCGATAACTGCGGAGATAGCTCAGGCGTTTGAATTATAATCGGTTTGCTCTGCACATTAATATGCGGAGTCAGCAGTTGGGAAGGATTAACAACATTATCCATTATTTAGCAAACTCTTGGCTATGGCCATAACATCTTCTGCCGCTTCTGATGCCGGATAACGGCTGATGACGGTGGCCTGATTACGAATAGAATCTCTTACTCTGGCATCTCTTCTGATAATACCTAATAACGGCGGATTTATTTTCAAGAAACTGTTGCAAGCTTTTAGCAATGTTTCATAAGTACGTTGTCCCTCTCTTTTGGAATTAGCTTGATTAATAACTATACTGATATCGCTTTTGGGATATTGCATGGTCATGATTTTTATAAAAGCATAAGCATCAGTTAATGATGTCGGCTCATCAGTACAAACGACAATAATTTTTTCTGCCAGACCTGATAATATTCTGACCGGTTTTTCAACTCCGGCTCCCATGTCCAAAATAACTTTGTTGTAATTGCCGGCAATAATACTTAAATCTTCTCCCAAAATTTGTAAACGTCCAACCGGCATTGAGGCTAAACCTGCCGAGCCGGAACGTCCGGCAATAATATCAAAATGGCCTTTATCATAACCGTAAATTACCTGATTCAAACTCTTGGCACCGGAAACAACACTGCCTAAGTCATATTTGACCATCAGTCCAAGTTGAATATCAACATTAGCTAAGCCTAAATCTCCGTCAAAGAGAAGCGTTTTTTGATGTAAAAGGCTCAAAGCATGCGACAAGGTTATTGAAAACCAAGTTTTACCAACTCCGCCTTTGCCGGAAGCAACCGCTATCATATTGCGTCCTTTACGTGAACTGCGAAGCGGAATTCCTCTAGGAGCAGTTTTTAATTCTTCTGTATTTTCCATCTTTTTACCTTCTCCTAACCTAAAATCAATTTTGCCAAAGATGTTGAATCAACTCCAACCACGCCTGAAGCAATTGACGAACTAACACTGGCGGCACATAAACTAAACCCGCAACAATCTATAACCGATAAAATACTACCGATACGTCTGGTTAAATCAAGCCGAGTGGGCAATAAATAGCGAACCCCAAAATCAGCAAAAACTTCTGCCCCTTCAACTGCTTCATAAACATTTCTGCCGGCATCAAGCGTTAAAATTTTGGCACATTTGGCACAATCGGCAAAGGGGGCTACTTTTTCCGCCTCTTTTGAGATAAACGGATTTATACCCGGAGTATCTATTAGCACAAGTTCATAATTTTTGCTGTTTTGCAAAAAATGATAAAGCTCTTTTGCCTCTTTGAAAAAAACAAAATCAGTGTTCAAAATATTGGCAAAGGCCTCCAATTGCTTATTGGCTCCGGCTCTGATATTATCCGTACTAACAATCACACTTTTTATACCTTTTAACTTTGCCTGAGTTGCAACTTTGGCTATTGCCGTAGACTTGCCGCTGCCCGGTGTTCCCATAAACATTTGTACCCGATGATCAAAGCGTAGAAGCGGAGTGAACCTATATAATTTTTTTAAGGCAGCAGCTAAAATATCCATATCATTTTTTATGGAAGAAGAACGCATTACCTCTCTGCAAGATGCCAAAATATGTTGTTCCACCAGATCCAAAGATCCGTGATAACGCAGGGCTTCACGTAAAGCTGTCTCGTCAAAATAAGCTTTGGTGTCTATAATTTGAGTTGTTTCATCTTCTTTAAATTCGAAGTCGGTATCTTCATCTAAGGCTGCTGTTAAATGAATTTTTCCTTCTATATTTTGGCTTGAAAGAATAATAGCATCAGCTCCCAATGCTTCTTTGACCTGAAACATGGCATCACTGATATTGTCTGCAATGAAATTTTTGATTTTCATGCTTTAGATTTGTCCTACGGTTTTTATTTTGGCTTTGGGGTGAATTTCATTTTGCGACATGACAACCGTCAACGGGCGAAAACGCTCAATAATTGATCTTACAAAAGGTCGTATTCCCGGGCTGGTAAGCAAAACCGCACTTTCACCTTTGGCTGCCAGTTCCTCCAAAACATTGCGAACTTTAGTAATAAATCCTTGTAATACGGATGGGGCCATGGCCAACTGCCTTTCGTCGCCCTCTCCAACGATAGCCTCGGCAAAAGCCTTTTCCCATTCTGCAGACAACGTTACCAGAGGTATTATACCAAATTCATTAGCATAAGCATTGGAGATTTGTCTGGCCAAACGAGTACGTACATGTTCGGTTATCAGCATTAAGCTGTGAGTTGTGGTAACCGCCTCGGAAATTCCTTCCATAATAGTTGGTAAATCGCGAATGGAAACTCTTTCTTGCAATAGATTTTGCAAAACTCTTTGCAATGCTCCGAGAGATATTTTGCCGGGAATAAGTTCTTTGATAAGTTTTTGATTTTCTTTATCCAATTCATCAAGTAATTTTTGAGTTTCGGCATAAGATAAAAGCTCCGGCATGTTATCTTTGACAAGTTCTGTAATATGGGTGGTGACAACCGTGGCCGGATCAACAACCGTATAACCTCTGAACATTGCCTCTTCACGATATGAAGGATCAACCCACATTGCTTTTAGACCAAATGTCGGCTCAAACGTACTCTCACCGGGAAGAGTTATCGGCTCACCTCTGGGATCCATTACCAAAAGCTGTGTCGGACGAATCTCGCCTTTGCCAGATTTTACTTCTTTGATATAAATATTATATTCATTAGCTTCCAACTGCATATTATCCTGAATACGGATTGAGGGCATAACAAAACCTAATTCTGAAGCCAGAGCTCGACGTAAAGCTTTTATCTGATCTGTTAATTTGCGATTGCTGGCATCGTTAATTAATGGCAACAAACCATAACCGATTTCCAACCTTATCAAATCAACTCTTAAGGCATTGGCTATCGGCTCATCAGCGGCTTTGGAAATTTTGCCTTGTTTTTGCTCTTGTTCCAAAACCTCTTGAGCTTTAGCAATAGCTTCTTTTTGGCGTTTATCAAGATAATATGCGGTTGTTCCGGTCAGTGCGGCAAGCAAGAAAAACGGTATGGCGGGTGTTCCAGGTATCATGCCTAATGCCACCGCCAAAAATGCACTCATACCCAAAGCTTTGGGATAATTAGCCACCTGATCAAACAAAACTTTGTCCGTGGAATCGGTCATACCTGCTTTGGAAACCAAAATACCGGCGGCAACAGAAACTATTAATGCCGGAACCTGAGATACCAAACCATCACCAACGGTTAATCTGGTATAAGTTTCTCCGGCAGCGGAAAAGCTCATATCATTTTGAACCATACCGATAATTATTCCGGCAACGATGTTAATAAACGTGATTAGCAAACCGGCTATGGCATCACCGCGAACAAACTTGGAAGCACCATCCATGGCTCCGTAAAAAGAGCTTTCTTTTGATAAATCTTCACGACGTTTGCGAGCCTCATCCTCATTAATTAAACCTGATGATAAATCTGCATCAATTGCCATTTGTTTACCAGGCATGGCATCCAAAGCAAAACGAGCTGCAACTTCAGCAATACGCCCAGAACCTTTGGTGATTACCACAAAGTTTACCAATACCAAAATAGCAAAAACTATAACACCGATAACAAAATTATTGCCCATGATAAAGCCGCCAAAAGCTTCAATAACTTTACCGGCAGCGTCCGGACCTAAGTAACCTTTAGAAAGGATAAGCCTGGTTGAGGCTAGATTTAATGCCAAACGATATAATGTGGTTATCAATAAGACTAACGGAAAAGCACTAAACTCTATCGGCTTCTCAATAAAAATTGCCATCATCAAAACCAAACAAGACAGAGAGATCGAAAAAGCCAAAGAAATATCTAATAACCATGCCGGCATCGGCATAATCAAAATTACCAACATCAAAATGATGGTAAAGGCAAAGAAAATATCGCCCCTTTTTGTGGAGCCGAGTAACATATCCTTAAAAGATTTGCCAAACATATTATGCGGTTGCGTTGCCATTTATATTCCTGTCTTTTTACTTATAATGACGGGGGTAAATCAAACCCCTCTTCTTGATATTGTTTTAATTTATTACGCAGGGTGCGAATTGAGATACCTAAAATATTAGCAGCAGTAGTACGATTACCCATAGTGTGTTTTAGAGTATCAATAATTAGTTTTCTTTCCATACCGGCAACTGTTTGTCCTACTTCAACACCTGTGTTTTCTTCCTTAACTGCTGTTGGATCACTCAACATAACGGCTGAGGCATCTATCTCATCTCCCGAACTTAACAATACTGCCCTATGCATTGTATTTTCAAGCTCACGAACATTACCCGGCCACAAATAACTTAATAATGCTTTTTCAGCATCAGCAGATAAATCTTTCATCGGAAGTTCATTTAGCTCAGAATATTTTTTGATGAAGTGTTTAGCCAAAACAATAATATCTCCGGGACGATCCTTTAAATCAGGAATATTTAAATTAATAACGTTCAAGCGATAATACAAATCTTGACGGAAAGTTCCATTCTTTACAGCTTCTTCCAAATTGCGGTTAGATGTGGCAATAATTCTGGTATTTACCTTTATCGGAGCTTTACCGCCTATACGGTCAATTTCTTTCTCCTGAATTGCTCGCAACAATTTAGCTTGAATACCTATATCCATTTCGGAAATTTCATCTAAAAGCAGGGTGCCGTCTGAGGCTTCTTCAAACTTCCCTATACGACGGGCAACTGCTCCCGTAAAAGCTCCTTTTTCATAGCCAAAAAGCTCTGATTCTAATAATGTTTCAGGTATGGCAGCACAATTTACAGCAACAAATTTTTTATTGGCTCTTTTAGAATTATCATGGATAAAACGAGAAAATATTTCTTTACCTGTTCCTGATGAACCTGTAATTAAAACACTTGCCTCGGAAGGAGCTATTTGTTTGGCTATTTTTAAAATATTTTCAGTCTTTTTATCACCATAAATAAGGGCGTGGTTTTCTCTGGTGGCCGCTGCCAAAACAGCTCCTATCAATTCCGGATCAGGTGGCAGAGGGATATATTCTTTGGCTCCGGCTTTGATAGCTTTAACCGCTAATGATGTGTCATTAGCAACACCACAGGCAACAACCAATACATTTATTCTCTCTTGAGATAAGGAAGAAATAAATTTATGAATGTCTAATTTAACATCTATCATCACCAACTCTACGGTCTTGCCGGAACGTAAAATATTTAAACCGCTTTCAATGCTGTCTGCTAATGATACATGACCGCCTTGCTCTACAGCAATTTTACTGGCAGCTCCGATTTGTCCGTTTAGGGTTCCGATGATCAGCAATTCCATTATGACTTAATCTCCGTTATTTGGTTGCCGATTTTACAATCTCTGTCATGGTTATACCAAGTTTGTCATCAACAACAACAACTTCGCCCCTTGCTACCAAATTGTTGTTAACATAAATATCTATTGCTTCACCGACCTTACGATCAAGCTCAATAATAGCTCCTTTATTAAGCTTCATTAACTGGCTTACCTTCATGTGGGTTTTACCAAGTATAGCCGAAACTTTTACAGGAATATTATAAACAGCTTCCAAGTCACTTGTTGATGTTGGTATATCAAAATCATCATCAACACTATCTTTACGCAAAACCGGCTCGTCATCACTTAACGTGCTCTCGTTCATTTCATCTAATTCAAGGTTTTTATTCTCCATTGTCCCTCTCTTTATTTGTGTTATCTTGTTTGTCAAGCAAGGCTTCTACCTTGTTTAAAACATTTTTAGCTGAACGCTCAACTCCTCCGTTTTTCCATTCAACCCTACATTCGCTAAGGCCTAAATTGTCGTCCTTATGAATCGATATTTTACCTTCAAAATCATTCTTTTCAGCCAATTTACCAATTTTTTGTGCCACATCTTCAATTACTTGAGAATTAAAGCTAAAAGATAAACTTTCTTCATGCCTAAAAGAAGAAAAATTATCTTGCAGAAACTTTTGAATCTCGCTTGTCGCTTGTTGTTTTTCCAATGACGGAAACAATTTTTTTACCAGCTCAACAGCAAAATGCAAAGCTTCTTGCTCAACCTCTTGACTTTGTTTGCCAACTTCCGCCAAAAGAGTTATTAGTCTATTATTTATGTTTTCCAATAATTCTGTTTGCTGCTTTTCTTTATCATCAAGTGCGGTTTTAAATCCTTTTTCATATCCTCGCTCTTCTGCCGAGGTTACTGCCGAATTCAGCTCTTCCTGAGTGTAACTTGGTGTCTTATCCTCTTCGTCAACGGTTTCCGTAACTGCTTCTATCGGTTCTTCTTCCTGTGTTTCTACTTCTTGAGTTTCAAGCTCTTCTGTTTCGGCATCTTCTAGTGTTTGCGAAGTACATTTGTCATCTTCACAAGAAATCACAAAATTATCAAACATAAATTTTTGATACTCTGCCACTGAAATTATTCTCCATACTAATAAATAAGCTCATCGCTTTCTTTACCCTCACTGACAACAATTTCACCGCTGTTAGCAAGGTCTTTGGCCGCCGTAACTACATATTGTTGAGCTTCTTCAACATCACGCACCCTTACAGGACCCATTGCATCCATATCTTCTTTAATAATTTTTCCGGCACGCGAAGACATGTTATTAAAGAACAATTCCTTAATGGTTTCCGAGGCTCCTTTTAAGGCAATTGCAAGTTTGTCTTTATCAATATTACGCAACAATACCTGAATGCCTTGCGAATCGATGCGAATTAAATCTTCAAACGTAAACATCAAAGATTTAACACGATCTGCACTCTCGCGGTTACGCTCTTCCAAAGCTTCCATAAAACGAGCCTCTGTATTGCGGTCAAGTGAGTTGAAAATATCAGCAATCAATTCGTGGGAATCACGACGAGTAGATTTGGAAAGATTGCTCATAAACTCTTTACGTAAGGTTTTTTCCAATCCATCAAGAACTTCTTTTTGTACCGAATCCATCCTTAGCATACGTAAAACTATTTCCATAGCAAAGTTTTCGGGAAATAAAGCCAAAACTTTAGCCGCATGCTCAGCTTTAATTTTGGAAAGAATAACGGCAATTGTTTGTGGGTATTCATTCTTAAGATAGTTAGCTAAAACATGTTCATTTACGTTACCAAGCTTGTCCCACATGGTACGACCTGCCGGTCCCCTGATCTCTTCCATAATTACGGAAACACGATCTTTATCAAGAGCTTTTGACAATAACCTTTCCGTACTTTCATATGTTCCTATAAGACTGCCGGTATTTGATATTTTATCGTTAAACTCGACCATAAGTTGTTCAACAACGTTAGAATTTATTTTTCCTAAACTGGCCATAATAACCGAAAGTTCTTTTATTTCTTCATCATCCATTAAGGAAAAAAGTGCGGCTGAACGTTCTTCATCAAGCGACAACATTAAAATTGCCGCTTTTTGTTGACCCGATAATATATTGTAATCATCTATAACATTCTGCTTCATTGCTTTTTACCTTAGTTGTCATTATTATATAACCAAGAACGAATAACATTAACTGCTTGTTCCGGATTCTTTTCAATAATAGAATTAAGTTTTTTGAGTGAAGAAACCTTTACTCGCCCGTCAACCTTATTTAAGTTAACCAGCTCATCATTACTTTCATCTTCATTAAGAAAATTAGAAAGTAGTAAATTATCATCATCTGGATTGCCTGACAAAAGCTTATCTCCTACATTTGGGGCCGGTTCAAAAGCATTGTTAATTAATGGTCTGATTACCAACAAAATAACAAGTATGGCAACAATTGCAACCCCTAAACCTTCAGCTATGCGAAGCAATTCTTCTTTAGTAAAGCCAAAATACAAAGGCTCTGCAGCATCTTCTATACCGGTATCTATAGAAGCAAAACGCATATTTTCGACTTCAACCATATCTCCGCGGTTAGCGTCATAGCCTACTGCTGACTTAACAAGTGCAGAAATCTGCTCCATTTCTTCATCTGTGCGTGGACGGTAAGTTTCTTTACCGTCTGCCGCTTTTTCATAAACGCCGTCTACCATTACTGCAACGGTTAACCTTTTAATCGTTCCGGTATTTTTGACTTTATTACGAACGACTTTTGAAATTTCGTAATTGATTGTTTCTTCAACTTTAGATTTTTGATCATATACTCCTGAATTTGAAGTGGCATTATCTCCGTTAGGAATATTTTGAGCCACTGTTACCGGTTGGATCTTTTGTCCTGACGTTCCTTCCTCGGTAACGGTTGCCTGTGAACGAATAACCTGACCTTCTGGATCATAAACTTCTTCATTGGTAACAACCTCATCAAAATCCATTTCTATGTTAACTTCAGCCTGAGCTCTTCCTGCCCCAACGGTTTTTTGAAGAAGGTCTTCAACTTTGGCTGCCAACTTACGTTCTTGCTCTAAGCGTAATAATTCATTGTTGACATTTTTAGTATTATAACTCTCGTTTTCATCAAAGTTATTTGTTAATAAATTACCTGCACTATCAACGATGGCAACATTTTTAACGTCCAACTTAGGAACTGCGGCTGCAACCAATTTTTGGATAGATTGTATGTTTTGGATGTCGAGTTTTCCCTTTTTGGTTCTAATTACGACCGATGCCGTCGGGGTTTGTTCTTCCTTAGAAAACATCTCTCTTTTAGGCAAAACAAGGTGCACTCTTGCTGAACGAATATTATCGACAGAACGAATCGTTCTAGCCAGTTCTCCTTCAAGAGCACGAATCAGGTTTACATTTTGCACAAAATTAGTTGAACCAAGAGCATCTGTATTATCAAAAACTTCATAACCAACATTAGAACCACTGGAAGCCATGGCCAGTTCAGCCGTATCTATACGCATACGATTAACATCCTCAACAGGGACTAAAATCTCGGTTCCGTTTTTGGTAAGTTTATATTTTATACCGCCGCTTTCAAGCCTAGAGACTATTTGCTTGGCATCTTCCAACTCTAAATCAGTATACAAAACAGCATATTCGCTGGAGTTCATTTGAACAGCTATATAAACAAAAAAACTAATCAGAAATATTATTATTGCCGCTATTGACGCCAAACGTCCTGGCGACATATTTTTAAGTGCTTGTAATATATTATTCACTAAGATTCCCCAATCTAAGTATTTTTATAAAATGCCTAAATAGGCAAAATTTTCCCCATTTATTTATTCTTTAACTTAAAAAACCTCTTTAGTGAACGATAATTTGAGATATTCACAAGTTTATATATATTTTTCATTAAAAAAATCCCGGTCCTTACTGGACCGGGTGTTTTAGGAGCTTTTTAATTTACGAACTAGGTCATTCTGGTAAGTTCATCAAGCATCTCATCTGCCGTAGTAATAATCTTGGTGGCGGCAGAGTATGCTCTTTGAGTTATAATCATATTTGAAAACTCGGTTGCCAAATCAACGGTTGACTGCTCCAATGAATTAGATTCAACAGTACCTGCTCCGTTGCTGTTTGGCATTTTAAGCAACGCTTGACCAGAATAATCTGTTTCAATCCAAGCGTTACCGGTTAATGCACTCATTCCATTCGGATTAGAGAATGTTGCCAACGGTAAAATGGCTATGGGGCGAGTTTGTCCATTATCATACAAAGCAGTTACAACACCTTGTTCATCTATGCTTACACCGGCATAGCTACCAAATGTTGCCCCGTCTTGTTTGATATAGTTGGTGGTAAAGTTACCGGACAAACTGGTTAAACCATCGTTGGTACCAGTGTTTCCCATATTAATAGCTATCGGAGTACCTTGCCCCTCTTTACCATTCATATTTTCGGCACCGTTAGCCCATTCAATTTGCATTGAATCTACATAGTAGTATTGCGGTGTACCGTCAGCGTTGAATTTAACGCCGGGAACCATAGATCCTGATTCAATTTCAGTATTATTAACTTCAAACTGATTAGATAATGTTATGGCATTTTGACCAAGGTTGGAATCAGGGTCTTTTCCGTTACGGCCGACACCAATCATAACAGCATTAAGATTGGTAACATCAATTGCCAAATCCGGACCTGTAGCAGTCGGAATAAATTCTATTGATGTACCACTGGCTGAAACGCGTCCTGGTTCAGTAATGTTATTTTTAATGGCTGATGCTACCAATTTAGCCAGTTCAACATTGCTGAACTCACCACCAACCATGGCATTGTTTACATTAATTTTAGTTGTATCTGCTCCCGGATCGGCATCAACAAACTTAAATTCAACTCTACCAACCTCAAAGGTAAGCCCATTATAAGCGGCAGCATTTGCTCCGGTAAAGCTTATTGTTGCTGTATTAGTCAACTCAGGATCGATTGCCTGAATGGTAAATTGACCACTATTAACACCTTTTTCATCAGGGTTTACGGCTGATTGCAAGCAAGCTAAGCAGCTGCCGGCATTAATTTGCAATGCTCCGCCGCCAACAGATTGCACAATTTCAACTACATTGGCATTTGCTGAGAATCTGTTTGCGCCCGGCATATTGGCCTGAATAGCGGCAAGAAGTTGGTTAGCTACATCACTGGTTGAAACAACACCGGTGGAAATATCTACACCTATATTATCACCTGTTGCCACAGCTCCTTGAGTTGCCAAAAATTCAAAAGTAAAAGTCTGGTTAGTTTGAGTGTCCGTAATGGTTATGGTTGAACCATTTTCAGGAATTGATGAAAACTCTAACTGACCGGCCGCATAATAAACATCACTTGACGCATCGGCTCCTGATTCTCTGTTACCGGTTAGAGTTACAGATGCAGCTCCGGATGGAATAGAGGCTGACATTCCCCAGGTGTTAGAACTGGTCTTAGTATAAGTAATATTCATGTTGCTGGCATTGCCTAAACTGTCATAAATCAAGGCATTTACGGAATGACGTCCTCCTGCTGTCGGGTTACTGGTGCTGAACACCGGATCTCCTGACGGAAGGTTAGCTCCAAAGCTAATTTGTTGGGTCGGAGTTGCCGAGCCGCCGATTGTTGAAAGGTTAATCGGCTGAAGGTTTCTGGAATCGACTATGTTATCATTAATATATACGGTGTTGCCATTGGCATCATAGTAAGCCTTCATATAATTAATGCCGTTAATATTTACTACCGTAGCATTGGCACTACCGTCCCATGGTAACAAAGACCAACCCTGCAAATAGAATCCGCCTGTGTTTTTGAGATAGCCGTTATTATCAATATCAAAATCGCCGGCACGGGTATATGCCCAAACATCATTCTCATCAGGATTGGCGGCAGAGCTAACAACGAAGAATCCGTTACCGCTAACTGCCAATGCCGTGCTGGAAGAAGATGAAGCCAGCAAACCTTGAACATTCACCCCTTGTTTTGATACAGGTTGAACACCTCCGGGGGAATAGTGGCTGCTTGACGTTTGTTTTGTAACCAAGGTTTCAAAAGCAACACTGGTGTTTTTGTAACCTATGGTATTAATATTGGAAATATTATCAGATATGGCTCCCATCGCGGTAGATTGAGCCGCCATTCCTGAAATTCCCGATTGCATTGCACCAAATATACTCATTTTTTTTCTCCTAAAACTTTAATAATTATGCGGTTTCTTCTTCTGAACCGGAATCTCCGGCTTCTGGCGTTTCTTCGCTGCCAGAAGAATCTCCGCCGGTGTCAATATTATCAAAATAATTATCATCTCGCATGGTGAGGATATCGCCAAGCCCTGCGGTAACAAAGTTACCCAGACCGATGTAAACTCCATTGCTATCACTGGCAACTCCAGTAACTTTTCCAAAAACGGTCGTAGTAACGGATGCAGAGGCTTCACCACTGGCAACTTTTGGGGATACAATGATTTGATAAGCTCCGTCTTCAAGTTGATTTCCGTTACTGTCTTTACCGTTCCAGACAAAATCATGAGTTCCTGCCGTACTCAAACCTTCTTCTGTATAAACAACTTTACCATTCATATCTTTGACAGTAATTGTAGTTGAAACTACATCTTTGCTTAAGGTATAAGTGGCTTTTGCTTTACCACCATTGAGCGGCATAACATCACCTAAAACCTGGGCTGTTTTACCAATATAAGAGATAGCCTGAGCTCCCAAATTTGAAATAGTTAAAGTTAGTAAGTTATCTAGTTTTTCATTGGTTTGAATAGCTTGTTCAACACTTGAATATTGGACTAACTGGTTGGTAAACTCAGCAGTATCCATCGGATCAAGCGGATCTTGATATTTTAATTGGGTAGTTAACAGAGTAAGAAAAGTATTCATATCCGCAGACAAAGTTTGACTGCTGGAATTGGTGGTGCTTACTCCGGTCTGAACTGCACCCGTGATTGAACTTACATCTACTGCCATAGCGGTTCTCCTCTAAAGCTAAACCCTAATATTGAGACCTTGAGCAGGATCCCAATATAAAAGGTTGTCATTACTTACGAGTTCTTCGTTTTGCTCACTTTCAAGAACATTACCTATAAAGCTGCGAAGCTCGGCATTGCGTTCTTGATCCGTGCCGGCTTGGCCGTCATTACGAAAACTGAAACTCAAAGAGGTGTCATCTGTTTGGAAGCCGGCATCATTAAACGCCTTTTCAAGACTTTGAGCTTCTCTTTGCAAAATATCCATGGTTTCAGGACGGCTTGAAATTATATGGGCATGTAATTTACCATCTTTGGAAATTTGCATTTTGATTTCAATATGCCCCAAATCTTCAGGTTTTAGGCTAACATCTATTTTATCAACACCACGAACGGCTGACTTGGTTATATTAACTTTTACCTGCTCAATAACTTCTTTAGACATTCCTTTATAAATATCTCTAAAAGATGTCCCGTTAGTTTTTTCTGTATTTTCACCTCTTGTACCAGACAATAGCTCACTGCCGCTCATCAATGCTTGAGACGAAGTGTTTCCGCTTATTTCGCCAACAGACGCAACCTTAACAGAAGAAGCCGATGAACTTATATTTTCAGCCGCAACAAATCCGTTAGCTGCCGAAACGCTTGATATCCCCTGAATTGCCGCAGAAGAAGACGGAACTGATTGATTAGTTTGCTGCTGAGACGGGGCAATAATTTGAGAAGTTTTATTCTTTATATTGCCGGTATCTGTTTTTTCATCTTGCGCCATAGAAGCTTCTAAAGCTTTGTGAAGAGAAACTTTATCTTGAACGAGCCCTTGTTCAACAGAGACAAAACTCTTATCTTCCTTAACAGAAACTTCTATTTTAACTTTTTGTTCTTGGCCTATTTTATCATCCAAAGCCAATGCTTGTTCAGCAAGATTTGTATCATTATATGATACATCTTTAGATAAAATCGATGAGGCTACTGAAGAATCTGTTTTTTCTTTAGATGAAGCAGCAACAACTTCTGCCGGCAGCAACTCAACAAATCCTTCGGATATATTTTCTCCCAAAGCAAAAAGCTCTCCCGCTTCTGATGTTTGTTGTATTTTAACGGCCAAATCTTTACCCGTTAAAGATATAACCTCTCCACTGGAAGCATCCAAAACCTTAACATCGCCCATTGCAGACAAAGCTTGTAGGTTTATATCTGATGACAACAATGTTAAAGAATCACCGTTTAATATAGCAACCGCAGATGTTTCAAGTGCTTTAGAAACGACGTTTTGCAACACCGGATTTGTTTTTACAACCTTTTCAGTTGGCAGTGCCACATCTTCGGGCATGTCAGATGTTTTTGCAACAGCATCAACAGAGGAAACTTCCGACTTATTTTCAGATTTATTGTTTTGCGGTTTTGCTTTAACCTCATTTTGTACTGCAGCAACATCTGATTGAGGATCTGGAATTTCTTTATCATCAACATCGGCAGCAACATCTTTCTTATCATTATCAGAATATTCTTTTTTGTCTGCCTTTGTTTTCTTGCTGTCTTTAACATCTTCATTTTTTTGAGCCGCCGGAGCTTTTTCTTTCTGACTCACATCGGCAACTTTTACCTCACTATCCTTAGAAACCAAAGTTGCAGATGTTTGTTCCATTAAATCAGCAAACCCCTCACCTAAAACACCTCCAATAACAGAACTGCCGTTTGAGCGTAAGGATAAGAACTGGCTTACTACATTATTTAATTCTTTAATTTCCATGGCAAAAGCCCTCAAAAAAATTTTAACCTGAATAATTAGATGCAAAATGCGTGCCAATTTTTGAGACATAAAAATATAGGTATAAAATCCATTTTTTGATTTTATAAAAAAATACTGTTTTTTGTTGTATTTATGATAAAATAGCGGCAAAAATCGGCAAAATTTGAATATTTTTGTTGTTTTTTTGTAAAAATGAGATATCAATAAATAGAATTTGTGTTACGTTTAATTATAATTTATGAAAGAGAGAAAAACTTTATGTCAACACCTTTGGATACAAAAATTATAGGCAAGCTTGCCGAAATTTTAGATAAAAACAATTTAACAGAAATTGAATATGAATCTGAAGATTGCCGCATTTGCCTTAGTCGCAACAATCAGGTTTCTGTTGCTCCGACTCAGATGACTCAGATACCCGTTTCAGCGCCGGTTGCCACTCAGTCTGTTCCCAATACTCCTGTTGCAGAGACTACCATAAAAGAAGAAGAAGACTATAGCAACAGCCCAAATGCTGTTAAATCTCCAATGGTTGGCGTAGTTTATCTTTCTGCCGATCCTAATTCTCCAAATTATGTTAAACCCGGAGACAGTGTTAAAGAGGGTGATATTGTTTGTTTGATTGAGGCTATGAAAACATTTAACCCGGTTAAGGCTCATAAAAACGGTACCGTTACAAAAATCTTGGTAGAAGCCGGTGATCCTGTTGAATATGGTGAACCACTGGTTGTTATTGAATAACATAAAGTTTTTAGGATTAAGATATGTTTGAAAAAGTCTTGATTGCCAATCGTGGAGAAGTTGCCTTACGCATTCACAGAGCATGTCGTGAAATGGGTATTAAAACCGTGGCCGTACACTCAGAAGCAGATGCTACGGCTATGCATGTTCGTCTTGCCGATGAGGCTGTTTGTATAGGGCCTGCTCGTTCAACAGACTCTTACCTTAACAAGTCAGCAATTATATCTGCAGCTCTTATAACCGGAGCTGATGCAATTCATCCCGGATATGGATTTTTATCAGAAAATGCCGACTTTGCTGAAATGGTTGAAGAACATGGAATAACTTTTATCGGTCCGACAGCGGCACAAATGCGTCTTATGGGTGATAAAATTACTGCCAGAAAGGCTGCTATTGAAGCCGGGCTTCCGGTTACTCCGGGATCTCCTGCTCTTGAAAGCGTTGAACATGCCATTGAATGGGCAAATAAAATCGGGTATCCGGTAATTGTAAAAGCTACGGCAGGCGGTGGCGGTAAGGGTATGAAAATTGCCTTTAATGATGAGGAAATGAAAGAAGCCTATACCATGGCTAGAGCAGAGGCAAAAGCAGCTTTTACCAGTGATGTGGTGTATATGGAAAAATATTTGCAAAAACCTCGTCATATAGAAATGCAAATTTTGGCCGATAAATACGGAAATGTGGTTCATTTGGGTGAACGCGATTGTTCAATTCAACGTAACAATCAGAAAGTTATTGAAGAAACTCCCTCTCCGGCTCTTAACCAACAACAAAGAGCCGAAATCGGTGAAATCGTACGCAAGGCTATTGAAAAAATAGGCTATACCAGTGCCGGAACATTAGAGTTTTTATATGAAGATGGTAAATTCTATTTTTTGGAAATGAACACTCGTTTACAAGTTGAACATCCTATTACCGAGGCTGTTACAGGTATTGATATTGTTCGTGAACAATTAAGGATTGCCAGCGGAGCAACTCTTGGATATACACAAGATGACATTACTTTTAGCGGACATGCAATTGAGTGCCGTATTAATGCTGAAGACCCTAAAACATTTGCTCCTTGTCCGGGAAAAATTACCGAGTGGCATGCTCCGGGAGGGCTTGGTGTACGTGTAGATTCTGAAATATATTCGGGATATACTATTCCTCCTTTTTATGATAGCATGATTGCTAAGTTGATTGTAAGCGGAAAAACCAGAAATGCTGCTTTGATGCGTTTGCGTCGTGCTTTGGAAGAATTTGTTATTGACGGCGTTCAAACAACTATTCCATTACAACAGGAAATTATATCACAAGCTGAATTTATTGACGGACAATATAATATTCACTGGTTGGAACATTTTATGGAAACCAAAAAGAAGGATTAATAAAAACCCCGCTTAAACTCAAAAGCGGGGTTTTTATTTTATTTAACTTGATCTATGTAACGACGTATACCATTTCCGAAAGTTTGACGAACATATGTCGTTAATGGTGTCGGTTTTTCTTTATAATTTTCAGCATTTGTTTGAGCTTGCAGGACTTCATCTATTTTCATTTTTTCTTCTAAAAATTTGCGTTTCTCTGCCGCTCCCGGTGCACCGCGAACCGCTGCAAGATTAAACATTATGTGAGCAGTGAATAAATCTTTATTATATTTTTCTCCTTGAGCTAATATATCTCCCAAAGCGGTCATAGACTCAACATTACCTTGAGCAACGGCTTTTTCCAGATATTTTACCGCATTTCCATAATTTTGCGGCATACCTAAACCACTCATGTACATTACAGCCAGCACATATTGTGCTTCATCAAATTCGGCTGCAGCCAAACGTATTAGTTCTGCCGCTTTTTTATAATCTTGAGGACGTAATTTTCCCGTATAATAAGCATAACCAAGCATAAATTTGGCAACTAGATTATTATCTGATGCTGCTTTTTCAAACAAATCCATGGCTTTATACGGATCAGCAGGTACTCCGTTACCGCTGATTAAAATAAATGCAAGATTAACCCTGGCTTCGTTATTTCCTAAATCAGCTGCCTTTTCAAAAAGTATGGCGGCCTTGCCAGTGCTTTTTTCAACACCAACTCCACTATAATAAAGACTGCCAAGGTTGTTTAAGCCTACACTGTTATTTTGCAAAGCTGCTTTGGCATAATACTCAAAGGCTTTGTCATAATTAACAGGAACTCCGTTTTCACCATATAGATAAGAGTATCCGAGCAAGAGTTGAGCATTAACATCTCCTTTATCGGCTAATTTTACACTTTGCTCAAA
Organism: uncultured Alphaproteobacteria bacterium; assembly: GCA_944391685.1. Lineage (GTDB taxonomy): Bacteria > Pseudomonadota > Alphaproteobacteria > RF32 > CAG-239 > CAZU01. The sequence goes on along the minus strand of CALXUM010000001.1, from coordinate 2,723 downwards.
AGCTGAAAGACGTTCTTTATCGGCAATATTTAATTTAGGCTCTTCCTTTTTAAACGGTTTAAAATTTAAAAATGATAAAATACCATTGCTTTCGCTTTCTTCTTTCGGCAAATTATCTTCCTTATTGGCTCCTGCGGCCTCAGATGTCCCCTCAAAAAGTGAAATCACAGCACTTTCATCAGCTGCAAAAACAGTTGGCGACATTAATGACAACGTTAATAAGAGCAGAAAAATTTTTCGCATAATCGGCAGACCCTTTTGGTTATTTTTTATACATATTAATGTTCAAACAACAATTTGCAAGTATTTTATTTTCTATATCAAAAAAAGCCCCTCTTTTTCAAGAGAGGCTTTTTTATTAATTTTATTCTTTGGCTTAGAACAATTGCAATACTGACTGTGCAGCCTGTGAAGCCAACGACAAGGAGTTAATTGCCAATTGTTGACGAGTTTGTAATGCCAACATGTTGGCTGACTCTTCGTTCATGTCTGCCAAGGTCAATTTATCGGCACCTTCGGTCAAAACGTTAATCAAGTTCTCGGTAAAGTCTTCTCTACTTTGAACAATTGAGTAGTTGTTACCAAAGTTGCTGGCCATCGTACGTAATTTGCTGATGGCTGCGTCTACCAAAGTTATTGATCCTTCAATTTTGGTTTTCTGAGCAGCCGTATCGGTTTTAACCAAAGCATCATAAGCGGCTTGTTTGGCATCGACGTCTTGCTGGGCTGTAGCAATTGCCTGTTGTTTTTCTTCTTCCGACGTATAATCACCGCTACCTCCGGCATCAACAACGCCGTTTTGTGCTGCTACTAATTTTCCTTTAGCAGTATCAAGTTGTCCTTTTGCCGTAGTTGTAGCAGTTTCAACTTTGGCCCAATCGGCAGCATCGGTCAGCCCCAAGCCATTGGCAGACGCATCTTCACCGGTAATGGTCAATGATGAATCTCCGGTCTCGTTGAATTTTACTTTCAACTCGCCTTCCGCCAACAAGTTTACTCCCTTATAACCTGAGTCTTTTGCTATACCGTCTATTTGATCCAATATGGCATTAAACTGTGCCATGTAGCTGGCTCGCTCTTCCGTATCACTAGTATCAAGTGCTGAGTTCGCTATCGCCTTTGCTTGTTGAGCAAATGACGTTATGGCCTCAATACCTTCGTTCGCTGCCTGAATCGTTTGTACTGCCTGACCCATAGAGTCTAACAATGAACTCAAGTCACTGGCTCGGTTCGTTAATGACTGGGCCGTATAATATGATGACGGATTGTCTATCGCTGAGTTTACTTTCTTTCCTGTGGACAAACGCTCTTGCGTCTGATCCATCAGGCTTTGTGTGCTTTGCAAGGATAGCAGGTTTGAACGCATACTTGCTGTTAATGATATATCTGACATGTCTTTTCTCCATATACTGTGGACACCATTTACCTGCGGCGTCTTCTGACGCTACAGGTATTATTTTAGCATAAAATAAGTCCCCTTACAAGAACTTTTTTCATCTACTGAGTGTATATGCTATTGGTAAATATATATTTAATTTGTAAAAAAAGCCCCTCTTTTTCAAGAGAGGCTTTTTTTATTTTTTTTATTTGGCTTAGAACAATTGCAATACAGATTGTGCTGCTTGTGAGGCAAGAGACAATGAGTTAATTGCCAATTGTTGACGTGTTTGCAAAGCCAACATGTTTGCTGACTCTTCATTCATGTCTGCCAAGGTCAATTTATCTGAACCTTCGGTCAAAACATTAATCAATTTTTCGGTAAAGTCTTCGCGGCTTTGCAAAATAGCATAATTGTTACCAAATTCTGCCGACCAGTTACGAAGTGTATTGATGGCATTGTCAACTGCATCAAGAGCGTTGTCCAAGGCTACATTATCAGCATTATTCCAATCTACCCCTTCAGCCAAACCAAGACCTTCGACATCGGCCATATGACCGGTAATTAATAATTTAGAAGTACGACCCTCGTTGAAAGTTACGGTTAATTCCTCACCTTGCAACAAGTTAACGCCCTTATATCCGGAATCTTTAGCCAGTTGGTTAATTTGATTCAAAATCTCATTATATTGATTTTGAGAAGAAATCCTGTCGTTAGTATTTGACGGCTTGGTTCCGGTTATGGTCAAACCATTTATGGCATCTACATTGCTTCCATCATCATCTTTGGAAATAGTAAACGACACTGTCGGATCAGAGTTTTTAATCACCAACTCTTTACCATCGGTAGAAACCTCTACCGTAAAGCCAGCAGCCTCAGGAGCGGTTAAACCTTTAAGACCGTTTTCAACATTTTCACGCAATTGTTCAATGGTTTGAGCCGTACTGCCGTTTCCAACTTTTTCAATAGTCAATTCCTCAGCAGCAGCTCCGTTTATGGAAATGTTAAAAGTAACATCGCCTTTAGCTCCCGCATCAGCAGCGAATGTGCCGCTTGTCGTCATACCGCCATCAGTACCGGCTGATGTATCACGAGCAGTGTTAATCAACGCTTTTGCCTGTTCAACAAACGATGTTACCGCCTCAATACCTTCGTTGGCAGCTTGAATGGTCTGAATACCCTGCCCCATTGAATCTAACAACGCACTCAAATCACTGGCTCGGTTCGTTAATGAACGGGCCGTGTAATATGATGACGGGTTATCTATCGCCGAATTTACTTTCTTTCCTGTTGATAAACGCTCTTGCGTCCTATCCATTAAACTCTGGGTGCTTTGCAAGGATAA